>DATNGZ010000062.1:0-47628 GCA_035605695.1 Solirubrobacterales bacterium
CAGGAGATTCGCGACGGGCATCCAGACGACGAGCACACGCGTGAGCTCGCCCGCGAGTACCGGGCGATCGTCGAGGAGATCCTCGAGCTGCGCGGCGACGACGGGCGCATCGCCGCCTTCCTGCGCTCGGTCGAGGAGCCCGGCGCCCTCGCCGACACGACGGGATTCAGCCCCGACATCGGGGTCGAGCAGAAGCTGCGCCTGCTGGAGTCGGTCGACGTCACCGAGCGGCTGCAGATCGCCGTTGACCTGCAGCGCGAGCGGCTCGCCGAGCTGCAAGTGCGCAGCAAGATCCGCGACGACGTCGAGTCCGGCGCCCAGAAGCAGCAGCGCGACTACTTCCTGCGCAAACAGATGGAGTCGATCCGCAAAGAGCTGGGCGAGGACGAGGGCAACCTGATCGAGGAGTACGAGCGCAAGATCGCCGAGGCCAGGATGCCGGAGGCGGTCGCCGAGCAGGCCGGCAAGGAGCTGCGCCGGCTCGAGCGCCAGGGCGAGCAGTCGCCCGAGTCCTCGATGATCCGCAGCTACCTCGACTGGCTGATCGCGGTGCCGTGGGCGGTGCGCTCCGAGGAGCGGCTTGACCCCGAGCACACGCGCAACGTGCTCGACGCCGACCACGCCGGGCTGGAGGACGTGAAGAAGCGGATCACCGAGTTCATCGCCGTGCGCAAGCTGCGCGAGGAGCGCGGCATCGAGGACGAGAGCCGTGCCAACGGTGCGATCCTGACCCTGGTCGGCCCGCCCGGCACGGGGAAGACCTCGATCGGCGAGTCGATCGCCCGCGCCCTCGGGCGCGAGTTCGTTCGCATCTCACTCGGTGGCCTGCATGACGAGGCCGAGATTCGCGGCCACCGTCGCACATACATAGGGGCGCTTCCCGGGCGAATCGTCCGCGCCCTGCGCGACGCCGGCACGATGAACCCGGTGATCCTGCTCGACGAGGTCGACAAGGTCGGCGCCGATTGGCGCGGCGACCCCTCGGCGGCGCTGCTGGAGGTGCTCGATCCGGCGCAGAACCACTCCTTCCGCGACCACTATCTAGACGTTGAGGTCGACCTCTCCGAGGTGGTCTTTCTGGCCACGGCGAACCTGACCGACACGATCCCGGCGCCGCTGCTCGACCGCATGGAGACGATCGCCTTTGACGGCTACACGACCGCTGAGAAGCAGGCGATCGCGCGCGGCTACTTGCTGCCGCGCCAGCTCAAGCGCAACGGACTGGAGGAGGGCGAGGTCGAGGTCAGCGACGAGATCCTGCGCAGCGTGATCGCCGAGTACACCCGCGAGGCGGGTGTGCGCCAGCTCGAGCGCGAGCTGGGCAAGCTGCTGCGCGGGGCGGCGACGCGGATCGCCTCCGGCGAGGCGGCGAAGCCGATCGTGCTCGATGCCGATGCCTTGCGCGACGCCCTCGGTCGCCAGCGCTTCTTCCAGGAGTCGGTCGAGCGCACCGCGATCCCCGGTGTCTCAACCGGCCTGGCGGTGACCGGCGCCGGCGGCGACGTCCTCTTCATCGAGGCGACCGCGATGGAGGGCGACAAAGGCCTGGTCCTGACCGGGCAGCTAGGCGACGTGATGAAGGAGTCGGCGCGAATCGCGCTCTCCTACGTGCGCTCGCACAGCGAGGAGCTCGGCATCGACCCGGCCCGCTTCCAGCGCGAGTTCCACCTGCACGTACCGGCGGGGGCGATCCCCAAGGACGGCCCCAGCGCCGGCACGGCGATGACGACGGCGCTGGTCTCGCTGCTGAGCGGGCGGCCGGTCAAGCACACGGTCGGGATGACCGGCGAGGTCACCCTGCAGGGCAGGGTGCTGCCGATCGGCGGGCTGAAGCAGAAGGTGCTCGCCGCCCACGCCGCCGGCCTGACCGAGGTGATCCTGCCAGAGCGCAACCGCGGCGATCTAGACGAGGTGCCCGACGAGGTGCGCGAGCAGATGACTTTTCACCCGGTGATGAGCATCGGCGAGGTATTCGAGCGTGCCCTCGAGCCGGCGGAGAACGGCGCGAATGTCGCCTCGATGTCGTAGCTGCTCGCCGGTCCCGGCCGAGCTGCGGGCGACCGCGACCCTGCTCGAGCGCCGCTGGACGCTGGCGACGATCTACGCCTGCGCCAGCGGTGCCTCCCGCTTCAACGAGTTCCGCCAGTCCCTCCCCGGCGTCTCCCCGACGACGCTCTCCGAACGCCTCGAGCAGCTGGAGGCGGCCCTGATCGTTGAACGCCACCTAGTCCCCGGCCGCCCCCCGCACACCGAGTACGTCCTCACCGGCCACGGCAAGCAGTTGGCCCGGGCCGTCGCCGGCCTGCTGGAGAAAGGTCAAGTCGAGCGGCGAGTGCCGTAGCTGGTTGAGCTACTCGCCGCGGGCGCCAGCGAGAGCGGCGTCCGATAGCTCCGGCACCGCGGCCGGGGCCTTCTCAGCGGCGATCTCCTCGAGTAGCTCGCGCAGCTTCTCGAGGCGCTCCTCGCCGAATTTGCCCGCCCAGCGCTGCTCGAGCTCGGCGAAGATCCCGAAGCCGATGCGCTGGGCCTCCTGGCCGCGCTTGGTTAGGCAGATCAGCTTGGCGCGGCGATCCTCGGGGTCGGCGGTGCGTTCGACGTAGCCGAGGTTGACGAGGTCGTCGACGAGCTCGCCGGCCGACTGCTTGGTGATCCCGGCGAAGCTGGCGAGGTCGGTGAGGCGCATGCCGTCCTCGCGGACGAAGCGGAAGACACAGCCATGGGTGGGGCGGAGGTCGGCGTAGCCGCGGTTGGTCAGTTCCTCCCTGAACTCGGCCAACAGCGCCTCGGCGGCGATGTCGAGCAGGCCTGGGAGCGGGATCGTTCCCGGCTCTATGGCTGTGTGGTTGGCGTCACGCATATCGTCAGGGAGCCTGATAAGGTCATCTGGTCAGGTCACCTTACAAGGCGTCCTGACCGAAATTGTACACGGCCAGTAGGAGATTCAAATGGAACGCAAGTGGTGGACCCTCGGCGCCGTCTGCGTGGCGACGTTCATGCTTCTTCTCGACATCACCGTCGTCAACACGGCGCTGCCGGCGATTCAGAAGGACCTCGGCGGCAGCTTCGCCGACCTGCAGTGGGTGATCGATGCCTACGCGCTCTCGCTTGCTGCCCTGGTGCTGACGGCCGGCTCGCTCGCCGATCGCCTCGGCCGCCGTCGCGTCTTCGCGATCGGGCTGGGGATCTTCTCGATCGCCTCGCTGCTCTGCGCGCTGGCGCCGGACCCGACCTTCCTCAACCTGGCGCGGGCGCTGCAGGGCGTCGGCGGCGCGATCATGTTCGCGGTCTCGCTGGCGCTGGTTGCCCAGGAGTTCCCCGCCGGCCCTGAGCGCGGCATGGCGATGGGTATCTACGGCGCCACGATCGGCATCGCGGTGGCGATCGGCCCGCTGGTCGGTGGTCTGCTCACCGATGGCCTCGGCTGGGAATGGGTCTTCCTGATCAACGTGCCGATCGGGATCGCGGCGATCGCCGTCACCTACTGGAAGCTCGCCGAGTCGCGCGATCCAAACGCGACCCGGATCGACTGGGGCGGCCTGCTCAGCTTCTCGAGCGCCCTCTTCCTGTTGGTGCTGGGACTGGTGCGCGGCAACGACGAGGGCTGGGGGAGCGCGGTGATCGTCTCGCTGTTGGCCGGTGCCGCCGTGCTGCTGGCCGCATTCGTCGCGATCGAGCGGCGGGTCTCCGAGCCGATGCTGCCGCTCTCGCTGTTCCGCCGCCGCGCCTTTACCGGCGTGCAGCTGTCGGCATTCGCGGTCTCCGGCTCGATGTTCGCCCTCTTCCTCTACCTGACGCTTTACCTGCAGAGCTACCTCGGCTACTCGCCGGTCCAGGCCGGCCTGCGCTACCTGCCGATCACGATCGCATCCTTCATCGTCGCGCCGATGGCGGGACTGGCGTTGGCCCGGGTCCGCGCCCGCTGGCTGATGAGCGCCGGTCTCGCTCTGACCGGCGTCGGCCTGCTACTGATGGGCGGCCTCGGCATTAACTCCGAGTGGACCGCGCTGCTCGCCGGCTTCGTGATCAGCGGCATCGGCGTCGGCCTGCTCAACCCGGTCATCGCCGACGTCGCGCTCAGCGTCGTGCCGAAGGAGCGCAGCGGCATGGCGGCGGGGATCAACGACACCTTCCGCCAGGTCGGGATCGCGGTTGGGATCGCCGCCTGGGGCGCGATCTTCCTCGGCGCCGGCGCAAGTAAGACGCAGGAAGTTGCCGGTAACGCGATCAGCGGCGACGAAGCGCGCGGCCTGGTCGAAGCGACCTCGTCTGGGGCGCTGCCGCAGGCCGTCGCGAACCTTCCCCAGAACGTTCAGAACAAGGTCCAGTCGGCGGCCGAACAGGGCTTCCTGCACGGCCTCAATGAGATCCTCCTGCTCGGCGCGCTGCTCGCCTTCGCCGGCGCTGCCGCTGCGCTCTGGATGATCCGCGAGGGCGACATCGAGCGCGAAGAGGTGATCGAGGGGGCGCCGCTCGAGGCCGAGCCGGAGCCCGCCCGCGCGTAGCTCCGCTCTACCCCGGGTACTAGGGGTGGGTGAACGACAACTCACCTCCAAACCACGGCACCCTGACCACGCTGAAGCGGACGGTCCGCGAGTTCCAGGAGGACAACCTCACCGACTGGGCGGCGGCGCTGACCTACTACGCGCTGCTCTCGCTGTTCCCGGCGCTGATCGCCCTGGTCTCGCTGCTCGGGTTGTTCGGCGACCCGCGGACCACGACGTCGAGCCTGACCGAGATCATCACCTCGATCGGGCCGGAATCGGCGGCGCAGACCTTCGAAGGGCCGATCCAGTCGGTCGTCTCCAACCAGAGTGCCGCTGGGTTTGCCTTCGTACTCGGGCTGGCGGTGGCGCTGTGGTCCGCCTCCGGCTACATCGGCGCCTTCATCCGCGCCTCGAACGTGATCTACGAGACCGAGGAGGGCCGGCCGTTCTGGAAGCTGCGCCCGTTGCAGCTAGCGGTGACGCTGGCAATGGTCGTCGCGGTCGCGCTGCTGGCGCTTGGGCTGGTGCTCACCGGCCCGATTGTCGAAGCGGTCGCCGGTCCGGTTGGGCTCGGCAATACGGCGGTCGACGTTTGGGAGATCGCCAAGTGGCCGGTGATGGTGGCGATTTTCGTCCTCATCGTCGACCTCCTCTACTACGCCTCGCCCAACGCGAAGCTGCGTGGCTTCCGCTGGGTGACCCCGGGCTGCCTGGTGGCGATGGCCGCCTGGGCTATTGCGTCCGCCGCCTTCGCCGCCTACGTCGCCAACTTCGGCTCCTACGACAAGACCTACGGCACGCTCGGCGGCCTGGTCGCCTTGCTGGTCTGGCTCTGGATCAGCAACCTGGCGATCCTCTTCGGCCATCAGCTGAACGCCGAGCGCGAGCGCAGCGCCGAGATCGAGGAGGGCACGCCGCGGGCGGAGCAGGAGATCCAGCTCGAGCCGCGGACCGAGCCCCAGGAGTAAACTTCCTACTTGCTCGCGGTAAGCGTCGCCGCCGTATAGGCGGTGCCTTCGGAGGCCGCTGCCGTGACGATTTCGGTGAAGCTGCCGGAGGACTTCGAGGTGTAGGTGAAGGTCGTCGCGGTTTCCGCCGCACCCGTGCTGGGGATCGCCAGCGGGGTGCCGCTGATCGTGCCGGTGCCGTTGGTCGTGATCTTGACCGCGTGACCGCTGCCGAGGGCGCTGACCGTATTGCCGTAGGTGTCGGCGACCGTGACCTTCGCTTTAACGGTGCCGCTGTTGCCGAGACCGGTCAGGGTGCAGGTGAAGATGCACGGAGAGCTCAAGCTGCCGGCGCTGACGGTGACGCTCGTCAAGCCGAACTTCGAGGCTGCAGCGGCACTGACGGTGGCGGCGACGGGAGTCGCGCTGGAGATCGAGCCGTCGCTGACGGTGATGTTTGGCGACTCCGCCTTGTAGAGCTTCATCAGTCCGTTTTTGGACGAGGACACGGCGGCAATGCCGGCGGTGAAGGTGAGCGCGGTGGCGCTGCCGAAGGGAATCGCGGTGCCCGCACCGCTGACGACTGTGGGCGCGGTGCCGCTGGGGCTGGTGGTGGCGCCGCTGAAAGTGACGTTGTGCGAGCCGACGTAGGCGGTTGCGGTATTGCCGTAGGTGTCCTGGGCGGTAGTCGTGAGGTTGGATGAGCCGCCGGCGACCAGGCTGGTCGCAGAGGCCGAAAGGCTGAATTTCACCGCCATTGCAGGCGCGACCGTCACGACCAGGGCGGTGGGGGTGAGGAGGGTGCCGTCGGTGACCTGGAGGCTGGTCGAGCCGCTCTTATAGAGCTTCATCGCGCCGTTTTTCGCGGCGGAGACAGTTGCCGCGCCGGCGCTGAAGTCGATCGTGGTGACGCTGCCAAAGGCGGTGTCGGTGCCGGCGGAATCGGCGACCGTGGGTACGGCGCCGCTGGGGCTGCTCGAGGCGCCCGAGAAGGTGAGGCCGTGCGAGCCGGTGTAGGAGGTCGCGACGTTGCCGTAGGTGTCCTGGGCGCTGACGGTGAGATTGTCTGTTTCGCCGGCCGCGGGCGTGGCTGTGGTCGCCGCGAGCGCGAACTTCGCGGTCGCCGCTGGCGCCACCGTCACTTCCAGGGGAGCCACGCTCGTGGCCGTGCCGTCGCTGACGGTGATGCTCGGCGACTCCGCCTTGTAGAGCGTCATCGCGCCGTTTTTGCCGTTGCTGACCGTGGCGACGCCGGCGCTGAAGCTGATCGCGGTCGCGGTTCCAAAAGCGATGGCGACGCCGGAGCTGTTGGCGACCGTGGGTTTGTTGGTGCCCACGGTCGCCGCGCCCGAGAAGGTGAGACTGTGCGAACCGGTGTAGCCAGTCGCCATGTTGCCGTAGGTGTCGAAGGCCGTGATCGTGAGGTTGGAGGAGCCTCCCGCGATCAGGCTGGTCACCGAACCGGAGAGGGTGAATCGCGCTGCCGGCGCCGCGGCAACGGTAACGACCAGGGCGGTGGGGGTGAGGAGGGTTCCGTCGGTGACCTGGAGGCTGGTCGAGCCGCTCTTATAGAGCTTCATCGCTCCGTTTTTGGATGACGAGCCCGAGGCGATGCCGGCGGTGAAGGTGAGCGCGGTGGCACTGCCGAAGGCGGTATCGGTCCCAGCTGAATCGGCGACTGTGGGTACGGTGCCGCTGGGACTGGCCGACGCGCCCGAGAAGGTGAGGCCGTGCGACCCGGTGTAGGAGGTTGCGGCGTTGCCGTAGGTGTCCTGGGCGGTGACGGTGAGGTTGTCCGTTTCGCCGGCAGCGGGCGTGGTGGTGGTCGCCGCGAGTGCGAATTTCGCAGCCGCCGCTGGCGCCACCGTCACTTTCAGGGGGGCCACGCTCGTGACCGTGCCGTCGCTGACGGTGATGCTCGGCGACTCCGCCTTGTAGAGCGTCATCGCGCCGTTTTTGCCGCTGCTGACCGTGGCGACGCCGGCGCTGAAGCTGATCGCCGTCGCGGTTCCAAAAGCGGTGGCAACGCCGGAGCTATTGGAAACCGCTGGTTTGTTCGTGCCGATCACCGCGGCGCCGGAGAAGGTGAGACTGTGCGAACCGACGTAGGAAGCAGCGAGGTTGCCGTAGGCATCCTGGGCGGTGATCGTCAGGTTGTCGGCTTCGCCTGCAGTGGGCGTGGCGGCCGCCGCGCTAAGCGCGAATTTGGCGGCCGCCGCGGCGGCGACCGTCACACCGAGCGGCGTGACGGTCGAGATCGAGCCGTCGCTGGCTTGGATGCCGGCTTCGCCTTTCGCGTAGAGCTTCATCACACCGTTGGTGGACGAGGAGACCGTGGCGACGCCGGCGCTGAAGTTGATCGCCGTGGGGGTCCCGAAGGCGGTGGCGGCGCCTGAGCTGTCGGCGACCGTCGGCGCGGTGCCGTTGGGGCTGGCGGAGGCACCGGAGAAGGTGATGTTGTGCGAATTGACGTAGGTAGTGACCGTGCTCCCTTTTGCGTCCTTAGCGGTGATCGTCAGGTTGTCCGCGGCACCGGCGACCGGGGTCAGCGAGGAGGCGCCGAGGACGAAGCGGTCGGCCGGGCCAACCGTGACCGTTGCTGCTTTGGCCAGGCTACTCGCGGTCCAAGAGCGCCATTTTGCCGTGACGACGTAGGTGTAGGCCCCGGGTTCGAGGCCGCTGTCGGTGCAGGTTGTCGCGGTGAGCGCCGAGGAGCAATCGCCGCTGGCGCCTTTGCCATCGCGCGAGACGGAGTAGGTGACGGCGCCCAATCCCGGCGCGGTTACGGCGCCCCAGCTCAAGATGACAGTGCCACCGGCCTGCGCCGTGGCGGTGAGGGTGGGTTTGACGATCTGCGAGAGGGTCGTCGGCGCGCTGTCACCGGCGCCCGTTGTGGTGAAGTAGGCAACGGCTGTGCCGGCTGCGGTTATGAGCAGCAGGGCGAAGGTCACGATGCCAGCGATGCCGTTTGGGAGCCGCCGTCTCATCCCCGGGCCGTCCCGGAAAACGCCAGCGGGAACTGGGTCCGCTGACAGGCGTCCTGGTTGACGGGCAGGTCACGCAGTTGGATCGTCGGCGCCGAGGCACCCGCCGCCGATAGGCCCACCGATCCACTTGCGGGTACCCTGATCGGAGCTGCGCCGGAGGCGCTCGATCCAGTCAGGATGAGGTTCTCGGCGCTGCCGCAGCCGGGTGGATCAGCCGTCGCCCTGACTTGCAGGCCGGTGACGAGGATCGGCACCGGGTTCGGGTTCGTGATCGTCAGCGGCAGTGCCTGCGGCGGGGCGCCCGGGTACAGAGCGCCGAGGCCGGCGAGCTGTGGCGTGATCAAGAAGTCCATCGGCTCGAGCACGCGCCAGCGGAAGCGGGCCGCATTGCCGTGCTTTTCCCGGGCGCCAAGCGCGCGCACCGAGAAGCTGTGACTGCCGATTGCCAGCTTGCTGAAGGCCACCGGCGATTGGCAGGCGTTCCATGAGCGGCTGTCGAGGCGGCACTGGAAGCGTGGCTTGCCGGCGCGAACGCTGAAGCCGAACTTGGCGCTGGTCGATGTCGCAAGCTTGTTGGGGTGCATCGTGAGCTTCGGCTTGGGCAGCGACCCGGCTCCCTTCACCCGCTCCAGCTTGGGAGCGGGTGAAGGGGTGGAGCCTTGGGGGGCAGCCGCGTAGGCGACGGCGCCGAGCCCGGCGATCGCGGCCAGCACGGCGACTACGCCGCGAGTCGTGCGCATTGCCCCCGTCAACCCCTTTGGGATTAGTTGTTGGTCAGGTGCAGCGTCAACGTCGCACCCTGGCAGGCATCTTGATTGGTGCCCGTTTCGTTCATCGTCAGCGTCCCGGTGGCGGAAACGCTCTGGCCGTTGCCAGGGTTGATCACCTGGTTGACGGGAACGGCCGCCATCGTGAAGTCCGGGTTGCCGCCGGTGAGCGTGGTGCTGCAGGTCGAGTGCGCCCCGTCGACGGAGATGCTGGCGAGGCTGACGGTGCCGACCCGTTGGACACCCGAAGACGGGTTGTCAACGGTGAACGAGACCGGCGAGGACGAACCTGGGTAGAGGCTCGAGGAGATCGTGGCGTGCAGCGTCACCGCGGAGCTGGAGCCGACGGTTGCGGTGCCGGTGCCTGAGCCGCTCGAAGTGAAGTAACCGATGGCGATGCCGGCGACTCCGATAGCGCAGGCACAGCCGAGTACAACAAGCGCCCGTTTTCTTGTGATCCAGCCCATTCTTCTTTCCCCCTAAGTTTCTTTACCGACGTAGACGGATGATTGATTTCAGGCGAGCCATCGGCCAACGGGGGGAATTGCATTAGCCCTGCAGCGGCAGACAGTTTTTTTCTTCGTTGTTCACGGCGTACAACCGGGTCCTCGGCGGGCGTTCTGCCGGTCCTAGTTCAGGCGGCAACAGGACGTCTGCTGAATCCGGCTAGCTGTGCGCCAGCTCGCGGTCGATGATCGTCGCCAGTGCGTCGTTGGCTCCCTCGGCGGGAGTGCCCGAGATCCGGGCGCCGGCGGCGACGCCGCGAACGTTTTCGGCCGCTCTCAGCGCGTGCCAGTGGGAATCGAACGATTCGCCAGAGGTCGCGACGGTGCGTCCGTCGCTGCCAAGTAGCCGCCAGCGCCATTGGCCAACGAGGTCTTCAAATGCGTCGAATTGGGGCATTTCCATCTCCTAGGGTTCGAGTACGAACATATGTTCGCATTCGATGCGGCGGCAAATTCGGCACGCTATTTTTGGCTCCAGCAGCGAATTTAGTTGGGCCTTTCCGAGACCGGGAGAATCCGCATGACGACCCAAATCCAGTCGCCTGCTCGCTTGGCGCCGGCGCACTAGAGCAACGGCTCGCGGCGATAGCCGAGATCGGCGCCGACAGCCTGATCTCGCGCCGTGCCGAGAGAGGCCGCCACCTGTTGTGCTTTCGGCCGGACGCGGCAACGCGGCAGCGCCTCGAGGAGATCATCGCCGCCGAGGCGGAGTGCTGTTCGGTCCTCAATTTGTCTTTGGATCAGAAAGGGGACGAGCTGACGCTCTCGATCGCGGCGCCACGGCAAGCTCAGGCGCTTGCCGATGGCCTTGCCCGGGCGTTCACCAGCTCCTCGGTCTAGCGCGGCGCGATCCGGTTGAGCTCGGCCAGGTCATCCTCGCTCGGCTGCCACTCGAGGGCGGCGATGTTGGCCTTGACCTGCTCTGGCCGCGTCGCGCCGGCGATCACCGAGGCGATGGCCGGCTGGGCGGCGAGGCCCGCGATCGCGACATCGAGGACGCCGATCCCGCGTGCCCCGGCGAAAGCTTCGAGCGCCTCGATCACGTCGAACTGCTCCTCACTGCCGGCCGGCTCGCCGGAGGAGAGGCGACTGCCCTCGGGGCCGCTCTCACCGCGCCGGTACTTGCCGCTGAGCAGGCCGCTGGCGAGCGGAAAGTAGGGCAGGATCGAGACGTCCAGCCGCTCGCATGCGGGCGCCACCTCCGCCTCGATCTCGCGCTCGAGCAGGCTGTATTCGTTCTGCAGGGTGACGAAGCGGGAGAGGCTGCGATCACGCGAGATTCGCTCCGCCTCCTCGAGCTGCGTGGCGCTGAAGTTGGAGCAGCCGATCGCCCTGACCAGGCCCTCGCGGACCAGCTCGTCCAGCGCCGACAGCGTCTCCTCGAGCGGAGTGGTCCCATCTGGATGGTGGTATTGGTAGAGGTCGATCCTGTCGGTGCGAAGCCGCCGCAGCGATTCCTCGACCGCCCAGCGGATGTACTCGCGCGAGCCGCGCGGGGCATCGGGGGCGCCCTCGGCGCCGCTCAGCTCCCAGCCGAACTTCGTCGCCAGGACGAACTCCTCGCGGCGGCCCTCGAGAACCTCGCCCATGAGGCGCTCGCTGTCGCCGTCGCCGTAGACGTCGGCGGTGTCGAGGAGCGTTATGCCGGCGTCGAGCGCGGCATTGAGGACCGCGGCGGTGCGGTCCAGATCAAGGCGGCGGCCAAAGTTGTTGCAGCCGAGCCCGACGAGCGAGACCTCGATCTCGGAATCGCCGAGGCGGCGGGTCGGAAGGTCGGTGCTAGCCGTCATCTCTCGGCCCGCGGTCCGCGACCAGTGCACCGTCGCCGCCCTCGGGCGCATAGCGGTTTTTGACCCCGAAATCTGTCATCGCGGATCAGTCTAGGGAGCGGCTCTGGTCGGCGATGCAGATCCCTGCGAGGCGCACCGTCCAGGCTGGCTTCGCCTTTTTCGCCCATACCGCGAGTAAAGGCGAAGTCAACACCGTACTTCCGGGTCACTGTTCTTTCCGCGCGGTCAGGGTGAGGAACTCCTGGCTGGTGCGCGGGTC
Organism: Solirubrobacterales bacterium; assembly: GCA_035605695.1. Lineage (GTDB taxonomy): Bacteria > Actinomycetota > Thermoleophilia > Solirubrobacterales > 70-9 > VRUE01. The sequence continues at coordinate 11,741 of DATNGZ010000062.1, forward strand.
GCCGCGGACCCGTCCGCTGGCCAGGGTTTCTTACTCCCGTTCGCAAACGGGTCAGTTGGGTTAACCCGGGTCCGAGACGAGACGTTCTGTGTCGACGCCCGCCTCCGTGGTGATCAGGATCGCGCCCTCGCCGGTTACGTAGGCCTCCTCGCCGTGCTGGACGACGTCCATGCCGACGCCCTCCTCGCGTTCGCTCGCCCGCAGTGGCATCACCGCTCCGATCAGCTTCAGCAGTATGAAGGTGGCGACGAAGGCGTAGATCGGGGTGACGAGGGCGGCGAGCGCCTGGTCGCCGAGCTGGGCTGCGTTGCCGTAGAAGAGGCCGTCGGAGACCCCGTTCCAGGCCAGCTCCGCAAAGAGACCGATGAAGAGGATTCCGGTGAAGCCGGCGAGGCCGTGGGCGGCGAGCACGTCGAGCGTCTCGTCGACCCGGGTGCGGGTGCGCCAGACGATGATCGCGTAGCTCGGTAGCGCCGCGAGCGCGCCCAGCAGCATCGCCCAGCCGGGGCTGATGAAGCCGCCCGCCGGGGTGATCGCGACGCAACCGACGATGATCGCCGTCGCTGCCCCGATCGCGGTCACTTTCCGGCCGCGGATCAGGTCGAGGGCGAACCAGACGAGCAGGGTGCAGGCCGGGGTCAGCAGTGTGTTGACGAAAGCGAGCACGCTGGCATCGCCGGTCGAGAAGCCGCTGCCGCCGTTGAAGCCGAACCAGCCGAACCAGAGCAGGCCGGCGCCGAGCAGGACGTACATCGCGTTGTGGGGGAGCAGCGCCTGGCGGCCGTAGTCCTTGCGCGCGCCGACCACCAGCGCCGCGGCCAGGGCAGAGAAGCCGGAGCCCATCTCGACCGGGATGCCGCCGGCGAAGTCGAGCGTACCGCCCGCCTGTAGCCAGCCGCCGCCGAAGGCCCAGTGGGCGAGCACGGCGTAGACCAGCACCGACCACAGCGCCGCGAAGACGAGGAAGGCGCCGAAGCGCATGCGCTCGACCACGGCGCCGGAGACGAGGGCGACGGTGATAATGCAGAAGGTCGCCTGGAAGGCCATGAAGAGCAGCTCCGGGATCGTCGTCCCGTCGCGCGGGGCGAAGTCGACGCCGTTGAGGAAGGCGTTGCCGAGGCCACCGATCAGGCTGCCGTCGCCGTCGAAGGCGATCGAGTAGCCGACCGCCGCCCAGGTGACGGCGGCGACGGCGATCGCGCCGATGCACATCATGAAGGTGTTGAGGGTGTTCTTCGAACGCACCAGGCCTGCGTAGAAGAGGCCGAGCGCCGGGGTCATCATCAGCACCAGCGCCGTCGCGACCAGCATCCAGGCGGTATCGCCCGTGTCGATTTCCGCAACCGCGCTGAGCACCGCGAGCCCGCTCACTTGTCCACCGGCGTCACGGCACCCATATCAGTGTCGCCGGTGCGGATCCGCACCGCCTGCTCAAGCGGCACAACGAAGATCTTGCCATCGCCGACTTCGCCGGTGCGAGCCCCCTCGCAGAGCGCCTCGACCGTCGGCTGCACGAACTCATCGGAGACGGCGATCTCGAAGCGGACCTTCTCGGCGAGGCCCATCTGCACGGTCGTGCCGCGATACGTCTCAACCCGCTCCAGCTCGCCGCCGTGGCCCTGCACGCGGCTCATCGAGACCCCGCGCACGTCTGCCCGATAGAGGGACTCCAGGACATCGTTTGCCTTCTCCGGGCGCACGATGCCGATCACCAGTTTCACAATTCTCCCCTTCCCGATTTGCCGGCTGCAGCGTGCGCGAGCCTAACCGACACTCGGGAGGGTTTGACGTAAGGGTTACTCCGTGCCTAGGAAGGTCAGCAGGCTGGCGTGGTCTTCATCGCAAGCCGGGCAGCCGCCGAGGTGCGCACGCATGCCTGGAACCGAGCCCTCGGCATCAGCGCCGGCGAGCTCAAGCTCGACGTAGCGGTCGAGCTGGGCGAAGCATTCCTCGCAGCTCAGCTCCGGACCGTTCGGGCCCAGGGCACCCGCCAGGATGCGAGCCGGGTCGCCGCGATCGTCTGGCTTACTCATCGCCCCTCCGATCGGTCGTGTCGGACAGGTCGAAGCCGCGCTGGGTGAGGGCGCCGCGCAGTTTCCGCCGTGCGTCGTGAAGCGTCTTATAGAGAGCGCCGCGGCTTGAACCAAGCCGCTCGGCGAGGACGTCGATCGGGATACCGTTGAGGGTCACCGCGACCAGGACGGCCCGCTGGTGGGCGCTGAGGCTGCGCTCGATCTCCTCACCGAGAGCGCCGATCAGGTCGCGGGTCTCCGCCTCGTGCGCCACGGCCCGCCGCGCATCGGCCAGCACGACCCATGCCTCGTCCTCGAGCGGGACCTCTCGGCCCTGCCAGGCGCGTCGGCGCACCTTGACGCCCGCCTCGAGCAGAGCGAACTTGTAGGCCCAGGTGGTGAAGCGGCTTTCGCCGCGAAACTGATCGAGCTTGCCGAGCACCGCCAGCAGCGCGTCGTCGGCGCTCTGCTGGGCGAGGTCCTCGTGATCGCCGCCGCGCAGGTGCGGCAGCGAGTCGCGGCGACGGTTGACCTCGAAGCGCGCCGCTTTCAAGAGCAAGGCGTGGAGCTCCACCACCGCGGCCTCGCGATCGGGGCCGGCCGTATTCAGCCGTTCGTGCAGCTCGCGCGACGAGGCGTCGGCGGGCTCGAAGCCCGGCTCGGCTCTGGGTATCTCCGCTGGCATCGCCATGGTCGATGGTGCCATGCATTGTTAGCGACCGGGTGCTGCCGATTCTTACCTCGCGAGATCGCGGTTGTCCGTGCTATGGGCGTAAAAGTGAGGTTTCGTCGTTTACGGCGGGGTGGGTAAGACGGCGGCGGTTGGGGACGCAAAGGAGATTGACCCAATCCCAACCACGGAGGATCCATGTCCACTGCCACGCTTGACCCACGCGCGCAGCTCGAGCACTCAGCGACGTTTTCCCAGCGCTTGAAGGGCGACTCCGCCTACCAGGCCTTCCTGCTGCTCCGCATCGCCTTCACCGTCGCCCCGATCGTCTTCGGCCTCGACAAGTTCGCCAACGTGCTGGTCGATTGGGAGATCTACCTCGCCCCCTGGATCAACGACATCATTCCCGGCAGCGCCTCGACCGCGATGCACCTCGTCGGCGTCGTCGAGATCGTCGCCGGGGTCGCGGTCGCGTTGAAGCCGCGCTACGGCGCTTACCTCGTCGCGGCCTGGCTCGGCGGCATCATCATCAACCTGCTCACCTACTCGGGCTACTACGACATCGCCCTGCGCGACTTCGGCCTGATGCTCGGCGTCCTCACCCTGGCGCGGCTGGCGAGCAAGTACGACCCACCGGGGCTGGAGGTGAGGCTCTAGAAGGTCTCAGGCGCAGCGGCTGGCGGCTCAGCGCTCGCTGACGTCGGCGCTGAGGACCGGCTTCAAATCGAGGATCGGGGTGCCGTCGAGGGCCTCGAGCCGGTGGACTCGGAGGCAGTTGCCATCGATCTCAGCCACCCGCACGCGATGCAGGCCGATCGGGTTGGGGCGGTCGGGCGAGCGGGTGGTGAAGACCCCCTGTAGCGGGCGCGAGAGGTCGCCGCGCGGATGGACGCTGAGCACATCGCGCTGAGCTCGGTCGAGCCAGGTGAGGACGATGATCTCGTCGCCTGCCTTGAGCCCATCGAGGCCGGCGAGCACCCCGGTATCGAGAAGGAGCCACGCGTCGGGCGCGCCCTCGTCGCCCTGCTTTGGGGCTGCCTCCGGATCGGTCAGCGGCGACTTAACCCGGCCGATCGCCGTCAGCTCGATGCGCTGATCAGTCACCAGCGGAACCTATCGCCGCCGGGCGGCCTGGTGGTACGGTCGCCGAGATGAAGACGGTCCTCGTCACCGGCGGCTCAGGATTCCTTGGCGGTTGGTGCCTGGTCGAGCTGCTCAAAGGCGACTACCTGGTGCGCACAACCGTGCGCGATCTCGCCCGCGAGGCGGAGGTGCGGGCGAGGGTCGCGTCGCGTGTCGATCCCGCTGACCGGCTCACGGTTCTCGCCGCTGATCTCACCAGCGACGACGGTTGGGAGCAAGCCGTGCAGGGTTGCGACTACGTCCTTCACGTCGCCTCGCCGTTTCCGCTGGCGCAGCCGAAGGACCCCGACGAGCTGATTGTGCCGGCGCGGGAAGGAACACTGCGGGTGCTGAGGGCTGCGCTCGATGCCGGCGTCGAGCGCGTCGTCGTCACCTCCTCGGTGGCCGCAGTTCGCGGCAGCGTCGATCACTCTTCTGCACCGCTGACCGAGGAGACCTGGACCGATCCCGACGGTCCCGACGTCACGCCCTACACGCGCTCGAAGACGATCGCCGAGCGCGCCGCCTGGGACCTGGTCAAAGAGCGGGGCGAGACCGAGAAGCTGGCCGTGGTCAATCCCGGCGCCATCCTCGGACCCGTCCTCAGCGATGATCGATCGCCCTCGCTCGAACTGGTCAACCGGCTGCTGAAAGGGATGCCCGGAGCGCCGCGGATCGGCTTCAGCATCGTCGACGTCCGCGACGTCGTCGACCTGGAGATCAAGGCAATGACCGCGCCCGAGGCCGGCGGCGAGCGCTTCATCGCGGTCGCTCGCTTCCAGTGGATGGCGGAAGTCGCCGCGGTGTTGCGCGACCGCCTCGGTCCGGCCGCCGCGAAAGTGCCGAAGCGAGCCGTTCCCAACTTGGTCGTGCGCGCGATGGGGATCTTCGATCCCGCAGTTCGCTCGATCGCCGGCCAGCTCGGCCAGAAGGTTGAGTTGTCGTCGGCGAAGGCCGAAAGTGTGCTCGGCTGGAAGCCCCGCCCGCTCGACGAGACGATCGTCGATTGCGCCCAGAGTCTGGTTGACGCCGAGGAGGCCTGAACGATGTCGACGGTCCTCTGCGTGCTCTACGACGATCCGGTCGAGGGCTACCCGCCGCCGTACGCCCGCGACGAGGTGCCGCCGATCGAGCGCTACCACGACGGCCAGAGCACGCCGACACCGGAGGCGCTTGGTTTCAAGCCCGGCGAGTTGCTCGGCAGCGTCTCAGGTGAGCTTGGGCTGCGCAAGTTCCTCGAGGGGCAAGGGCACCGATTGGTTGTCACCTCGGACAAGGATGGTCCGGGCTCGGTCTTCGAGCGCGAGTTGCCGGAGGCGGAGGTCGTGATCTCGCAGCCGTTCTGGCCCGCCTATCTGACCGCCGAGAGGATCGCCAAGGCGCCGAAGCTGAAACTGGCGCTGACCGCGGGCATCGGCTCAGATCACGTCGACCTACAGGCGGCGATGGCGAAGGGCCTGACCGTCGCCGAGGTCACCTACTCCAACAGCATCAGCGTCGCCGAGCACGTGGTGATGATGATCCTCGGGCTGGTCCGCAACTACATCCCCTCCTACCAGGCGGTGGTCGAGGGCGGCTGGAACATTGCCGACTGCGCCTCGCGCTCCTACGACCTCGAGGGGATGCAGGTGGGCACGGTCGCGGCTGGCCGGATCGGCTCCGCAGTGCTGCGGCGGCTGAAGCCGTTCGAGGTCGGCCTGCACTACATCGATCGTCACCGCCTGCCACCCGAGGTCGAGGAGGAACTCGGCGTCACCTTCCATCCCGACGTCGAGTCGATGGTCGAGGTCTGCGACGTGGTGACGATCAACGCGCCGCTGCATCCGGAGACGGAGAACCTCTTCGACGCAGAGTTGCTGGCGAAGATGAAACGCGGCTCCTATCTGATCAACACCGCGCGCGGCAAGATCTGCGATCGCGACGCGGTCGCGCGGGCATGCGAGAGCGGTCAACTGGCGGGCTACGCCGGCGACGTCTGGTTCCCTCAGCCGGCGCCCCAAGATCACCCCTGGCGCTCAATGCCACACCACGGCATGACCCCACACACTTCCGGCACCAGCCTCTCTGCCCAGGCCCGCTACGCGGCGGGCACGCGCGAGATCCTCGAGTGCTGGTTCGACGGCCGCCCGATCCGCGAGGAGTACCTGATCGTTGACGGCGGCACGCTCGCCGGTGCCGGCGCTCACTCTTATAGCGAGGGCGACGCCACCGGCGGCTCCGAGGAGGCCGCCCGCTTCAAGAGCGGTTGATCTCGACGATGGATGGCCGGCGATGAAGATGCGCGCCGCGGTGCTGGAGGAGTTCGGCGAGCCGCTCGCCGTCCAGGAGGTCGAGCTCGCCGAGCCGAGGGCGGGGGAGGTGCTGGTCCGCCTCGTCGCCTGCGGCGTCTGCCACACCGATCTCTACACCGCCTCCGGCGCCGACCCCTCGGGCTATGCGCCGACGGTCCTCGGCCATGAGGGGGCCGGTGTCGTTGAGCGGGTCGGCGCTGACGTCACCTCACTCAAGCCAGGCGACCACGTCGTCACCCTCTTCTCGCCCCAGTGCGGCGAGTGCGTCCACTGCGTCGACCCGCGGACCAACCTCTGCATGGCGATCCGCGAGCAGCAGAACAAAGGCTTCCTCCTCGATGGCAGCACCCGCATCTCCCGCGATGGCGACGGTGTCCGCCACTTCATGGGCTGCTCGACCTTCGCCGAGTACACGGTGATGCCGGAGATCGCCCTGGCCAAGATCGACCCCGAGGCGCCCTTCGAGCACGCCTGCCTCTTCGCCTGCGGCCTCTCGACCGGGCTCGGTGCCGCGATCAACACCGCCGTGGTGACGCCGGGCAGCACCTGCGTCGTCTTCGGCGCCGGCATGGTCGGCCTCGGCGCGGTTGCCGGCTGCCGCCTGCAGGGCGCCGAGCGCATCGTCTGCGTTGACCTCTCGACTGAGCGGCTTGAGCTGGCCCGCGGCCAGGGCGCCACCGACTTGGTCGAGGGTGGCGAGGGCGCGGTTGAGCAGATCCTCGAGATGACCGGCGGCTTCGGCGCCGATTACACCTTCGAGGCAACCGGCAACGTCGCCGTGATGCGCCAGGCGGTTGAAGCCGCGCGCATGGCCTGGGGTCTCTGCACAGTCGCCGGGGTCGCCGGCAAGGGGGAGACCCTCGACATCGTGCCGCGCCTACTGATCACCGGCCGCCGCGTCGCCGGCTCCTCCTTCGGCGGCGTCAAGGGCCGCGACCAGGTCCCGGTCTTGATCGAGCGCGCGATGGCCGGCGAGATCGACGTTGCGCCCTTCATCTCCCACCGCATAACCCTCGGCGAGGTCAACCGCGGCTTCGAGCTGATGGAGGCCCAAGATGGCATCCGCAGCGTGATCGAGTTCAACTAGTGCCCGGCACCTGCGCCTCAGTTAAGAAGAGGTCGAGGCAGCCTCGCTCAGCGGCGTCGCCCCCGGCTCGCCGAAGGCGCGGGCGAGGACGATGCTGAGCTCGTAGAGGGCGATCAGTGGTGCCGTCTCGAGCAGCATCGAGACCGGGTCTACTCCCGGCAGGGCGGCGGCGATGACGGCGCAGCCGAGGTAGGCGTAGCGGCGGTTCTGCTGCAGCTGGCGCACCTTGACGATGCCGAGGCGGGTGACGGCGAGGATTCCGACCGGGACCTGGAAGACGACGCCGCAGGCGAGCAGGGTGCTGGCGAAGAAGCTGTAGTACTCCCGCGCCCGTACCTGGATGTTGAACTGCGAGTCGTTGAAGTTGAGCAGGAACTTGGTCGCTGCCGGCAGCACGACGACGTAGCCGAAGGCTATCCCGGCGATGAAGAGGACCGGGATCAAGAGCAGCAGCGGCATAATCGTTCGCCGCTGCTGATCGCTGAAAGCCGGCAGTAGGTAGGCATAGGCCTGGTAGAGGATGATCGGCAGTGAGAGGATGATCGCCCCGTAGGCGGCGACGGTCATCGTCGTCGTGAACGGCTCGCTGATCCCGAAGGTGATCAGTTTGTCGTGATCGGAGGGCAGCGGCCCGCTGGCCAGTTCGAGCAGCAGGTGGTTCTGCCAGAAGCAGAGCGCCAGGGCGACGCCGAAGACCGTAATTGAAACGACGATGCGTGCGCGCAGCTCGTCGAGGTGCTCGACGACGCTCACCTCGTCCTCGTAAGAGATTGGCTTTACGCGGCGCACTGCCGTGACCTCAGGCCCGCGACTTGGTGGCTTCGGCCTCGGTCGCCGGGCCGTGGGCCACTGCGACGGGAGCCTGCTCGACCGCTACGGGTGCGGTTCGCTCCGGTGCATCGCCGCCAGTGACCGAGCCGCGGAACTCATTAATGCCTTTGCCGAGCGACTTGCCCAGCTCCGGCAGGCGTTTGGGCCCGAAAACGACGAGAGCGATGATCAGGACTACGAGTATCTCCATTGGTCCGATATTGGGCACGGTGACCTCCAGTTCAGTTGAGTGCTTATTTGAGGAAGCCGGTCTTTTCGACGGCCTTGAGCACCTTGGCGGCGGCGAAGGGGGTGTCGAAGGCCCCGTCGGGAGTCAGCCCGGAGGGCTTGCCGGAGAGGATCAGGCCGGCGACCGAGGCATGGCGGGCCTCGATCGTGAGGATCGAGATCGCCGCCGCGACGTAGGCCGGGGTGGCGATGTTGAGCGCCTGGCCCGAGTAGGCGTGGACGCCGGTGTTCTCGAGCGCGACCGCGGTTTCGACGAAGGACTTCTCGTCGGAGGTGGTGCCGCCGAAGTCGACTTTCGGCGCGCCAACCGCTTTGCTGCCGAGGGCTTTCTTGAGGAAGGCGACGTGGGCGTTCTCGTCGACCGTCACCGTCTTGAGGAAGATCTGCGTCTGCGGGTCCTTGATGAATGATTTGCTCTTCTGGTTGGCGCTCGCCTCGTTGTAGAAGGCGGCCTCGAGGTACTCCAACGTCAGCGCGTAGTTGAGGATGCCGATGTCGCCCTTGCCGAATGAGGCCGGCGGACGACCCTTGCCCTTACCGGCTGCCATCGCGGCAGCGGGGGTGAGGGCGCTGAGCAGGACGCCACCGCTCATCGCGGCGCCGCCGGCCAGGCCCGCCTTCTTGAGGAAGTCCAGCCTGGTGTCGCCGCTCTCGAGCGCCTCGGTGGCGTCATGGGCCGTTTCGCGCACCGCGCCATCCACGTCAATCCGGTCGATGCTTGCTTCGGGGTCCATGGTGCTCCTTTGGGAAGAGGGTTTTGTCCTCCTAACGAAGCGGCGCCGCTGCCGGATCAGTTCAACCACGATTAGGCTTGCTTGATCGCGGTCCTGGGTAAGGGACTGACGATCAAGACACCGAGCGAGAGGATGCAAGCGTGGGTTTCGACCAGTACCACGAGCCGCCGGAGGAGTTGCCCGCACAGACGCGGACCTTTGCCCGCCTCTGCACGTCGCTGACCGAGGAGGCCGAGGCGATTGGCTGGTATGAGCAGCGGATGGCTGTCGAGACCGACGGCGAGGCGCGGGCGATCATGCACGACGCTCAGGGTGAGGAGTTCAAGCACTTCTGCATGGACCTGGAGTTCCTCCTCCGACGCACACCGCTGTGGCGGGAGATAGCGGCGGGGATCCTCTTCCAGGAGGGCGACATCGTCGAGCACGGCGAGGAGGCCGAGGAGGAGGCGACCGAGGACGCCGCCGAGCGCGGCGCTCCGCTCTCCGGCGGCGATTCGCTCGGTATCGGCAGCCTGCGCGAGGTGGCTTCATGAGTCACCTGCTGCGCGAGCACGCCCCGATCACCGAGGGAAACTGGGAGCTGCTCGACTCCGAGGCGCGCGAGCGTCTGACGCCCGCGCTCGCGGCGCGCCAGCTCGTCGACTTCTCCGGCCCGCATGGCTGGCAGCACTCGGCGACGAACCTCGGGCGAGTAAAAGAGATCGGCGATCCGCCGAGCAAAGGGGTCAACGCTGCGCAGCGCCAGGTCCTGGCGCTGGTCGAGCTGCGCGCGCCGTTCGCGATCGACCGCTCCGAGCTCGCCGATGCCGACCGCGGCGCTGAGGACGCCAACCTCGATGCTCTCGACGAGGCCGCCCACGCGATCGCCGTCGCCGAGAACGCCGCCGTCTTCCACGGCTGGAAAGCGGCGGGGATCACCGGCATCCTCGAGGCTTCGCCGCACGACCCAATTGAGCTCGGCGAGAACTGCGAGCGCTACCCGCGCCACGTCGCCAAGGCGGTTGAGGCTCTTCTCGCCGCCGGCGTCGCCGGTCCCTACGGGCTCGCGCTCGGCCCCGAGACGTACACCCGCGTGCTCGAGACCAGCGAGCACGGCGGCTACCCACTGCTCGATCACCTGCGCGAGGTTGTCGGCGGCCCGCTCGTCTGGTCGCCCGGCGTGAGAGGGGCAGCCGTGCTCAGCCTGCGCGGCGGCGACTTCCTGCTGGAGGCCGGCGAGGACTTCTCGATCGGTTACGAGCACCACGACGCCGATGTCGTCCGCCTCTACCTGGAGGAGAGCATCAGCTTCCGCGTCGCCACTCCCGAGGCCGCGGTCGCACTGACCTAGCCGCGCCGCTTCTACGCTTGGGCGCCGTCATCGTGCTCGGTGTCGGCCAAGATCGCGACCATCTGCTCGTGGTCCGCGACCTTCGAGGCGAAGAAGTTCTCGCGAGCCCCTCGTACCTGCCTGTCGCCCGTCTTCTCCGCGGCATCCATCTCGACGAGGATCTTGAGGTGGTAGTCGATGTTGCTGATGTCTTCGCCGGTCATCCTGCTCAGCTGGACCGGACTGTGGGCCTCGCCGGAGCTATGCAGCGCCCTCAGCAGCTTTCGCCGCAGCGGGTGATGAAGGGCGTGGATGAGGAGAGCGGACATGCGCTGGTCCTCGTTCCGCGCAGCGTCGCCATTGGTCTTGTCCCTGTCCGCCATCGGCGACCTCCTCTCCATTTTTGGGTGCGCTCCGCCGATTCAGAGCGCTAAGGAACTGCGGCGGCATTGTGAATCGCATCGACCAAGTCTTCAACCAGATTTTTAAAAGCAAAAGAGCCTGAGCCGCCCCCGAGGCTCCGTGGTGCTTCTCCCCGAGGGGCAGCCCGAACTCGACGCGTTACGCGCCCTTTGTGGTCGCGTCCAGCGGCAAGACTGCTGCGGTCGGTACGAGTTTCATTTGCCCTCCTTTCGAACTAATAAATCTGATTAATAAAATTAATTAAATCACCGATCCACGAAAAAGCAATTCAGCAGCTGGGACTGGATAGGCTCGTTTTAGGCGCTCAGCGAAAACTGAGAGAAAGGAAGAATTAGACGTGCAGACCGCGGCGGCCGACATAGCCCGCTCGGCGTTCGAGAGCGAAAAACTTGCCAAGGCCCTGGCTCACCCATTGCGAGCCAGGATTCTGATCGAGCTGAATCAGCGTGTGATGAGCGTTACGGGGTTCGTGAGGATGTTCCCCCAGCACTCGCATTCCAAGGTCTACGGCCACTTTCGCGTGCTTGAGGAATGCGGCTGTATTGATCTAATTGAGAAAAAGACTGGTGGTAGGCGACGGGGCGGCGTCGAGTACTTCTACCGCGCGACGCAGCGGTCTCTCTTTGACCAGTCGACTTGGCCGACCCTTCCGGAATCTGCCAAGCAGCGGATGACGGGCGCCGTCTTCGCGAGCTATACGCAGCGAGTTGTGGATGCCATGAACGCCGATACGATCGACACTCGAACAGACCGCCACTTCACCTGGTCGCCCGGCCATCTCGATCAGCAGGCCTGGGACGAAACGATCGAGGATCTGGAGGAGGTTTTCGAGCGCCTGCCGAAACGGATGGCGGCCGCGGCCGCACGGCTCGCCAAGCGCAGCGAGGAGTCGATACCGGTGACCGTTGCCTTGGCCTGCTTTGAGTCGCCGAGGGCCGCGGCCGTGGAGGACGAGCCCCCGCAATCGCAGGAACCCGCTTGAGCGATACGCCTACTGGGCGGCGACCCAGCTCTTGGCGTCCTCCAGCTGGTTCATCTCGGGAAATACTTTGACCTCACCCGGGGTCATCCAGGCAAAGAGCTGAAACGCCTTTCCGATCCACTCGACGTCGGTGACGATTGCCGAGCGTTTCCAGGCCGAGTGGTGCCCCAGGCCGAGGCCGAGTCCCGTCTTGACGTCGTCGAACCAGGCGCCGGGCTCAAGTCCCTGGAAGTCGGTGAGGCTGAAGAGCATGCGGATCTCTCCAGACTCGGCCGCCTCCGTTAGGGCGGGCTCGAGGACCTGCCGGTAGTCGTCGCGGGTGAGCTTGCCCGAAGCCCGGAAGCCGACGGTGCCGGTGGGCATCGCCTCGATTCTCTCGATCATCACGTCCTCCAGTTCTGCCCTATCTCGTACCAGGGCTCGATCTTCCAAAATCTGCGCGCGGCCCCCGAGGTCGAAGGGAGCACCCAGAGGGTCGCGCCGCCCAGGCGCTCGTCCTGTAGGCCGTAGGTGACGTCGCGTTCGAGCGCGCCGCGGGCGGCATTCTTGCCGTTGAAGGCGAGGTTCTCGGGTTCGGCCTCGGCGATCTTCTGCTCGAAGCCGGCGACGTCGAACTCGACCGTGCCAACTTCCTCGTCGGAGCCGTGGCGGAGCTTGCAGATGTCGGTGAGGCCGATTCCGAACTCGGGCAGCCGCTGGAATTCAGCCGGCTCCAGCTGCTCCGGTGTGAGGCCGACCGCGTGCAGGGTGGCCCAGAACGAGTTGCCGGGGCCGGCGTAGTAGGCGCGCGCTCTGGCCGAGGCGGTGCCCGCGGCGGTTCCGCAGAAGACGAGGCGCAATCCGGGCGGCAGGATGTCGGGCGGGACGTCGGCCATCTGGTGCAGGTATCAAAGCTGATCGCGAGGCTAGGGTTCCGCCGTGCGCCCGCGGCCCCCGATCGAACGACTGGCCGCGGCCGTGACCGGCCCACGCGGACGCTGGGTCACGATCGGGGTCTGGGTCGTGTTGGGGATTGCCGGCCTGATCGGGCGGACCCATATCGGCGAGGTGACCGCCGCCGGGCAGAGCAGCTACCTGCCGGCGAACGCCGAGTCGACCCAGGTCGTGGGCCTGCTCCAGCGCGATTTCAAGGGCGGCGACGACGTGCCAGTGCTGATCGTGTTTGATCGCAAAGGCGGCCTGACGGGCGCTGACCTCAACGCGATCGGCGGGCTCGGCGAAGGGCTCGACCGGCTCGGCCTCGCCGGGGCAACGCCGGTCTTCGCCCCGTTCTCCGGCCAGGCTAGGCAGCCGCTGGGCGACGTGGCGAGGATCGCGCGCGGCATCGGGCCGGTCTCGCGCGACGGCGAAGCGGCAATAGTGGCGCTGGCGATCGACTCCAGCGATCGCGGCGCCGTGGTCGACGGCGTCGGCAAGATCCGCGCCTACCTCGCCGCGCACCGCCACCCCGGCCTGCGCTCGTACGTCACCGGCCCGGGCGGCATCGCCGCCGATCTCGAGCGGGTCGCCGAAGACGCCGGCAAAACGCTGCTGATCGCGACGCTGGGGCTGGTCCTGCTGCTTTTGCTGCTCGTCTACCGCGCCCCGCTGCTGGCATTGCTGCCGCTGCTGACGGTCGGCATCGCCTACCTGATCGCGATCGGCATCACCTACCTGCTGATCAAGTCGGGACTGATCACGGTCAACGTTGAGGGGACCTTTCTCCTCCTCGTCTTGATCTTCGGCGCCGGCACCGACTACTCGCTGCTCTTGATCCACCGCTACGGCGAGGAGCTCGACCGTGGTCTGGAGCCGGGGGCGGCGCTGCCGGCGGCGCTGGTCGAGAGCGTGCGGCCGATCGCGGCCTCGGCCGGCACCGTGATCGCGGCGATGCTGGTCCTGCTGCTGGCCGATCTCGAGTCGACCCGCTGGCTCGGTCCGATCCTCGCGATCGGGATCGCGGTGATGTTGGCCGCCGCGCTGACGTTGCTGCCCGCGGTCCTCTCGCTGCTCGGCAGACGCGCCTTCTGGCCCGGGCGCGGCGCCGAGCCGGGGGAGGGGCGCGGCCGCTGGGCGCGGGTCGCGGGTTTCGTCCGGCGGCGACCTCGTTCGATCGTCGTCGCCGTATTCGCCGGCCTGTTTGTCCTCGCGCTTGGAAACCTCGTCAGCCACGGCACGATCGGGTTCGGCGAGGGCGAAACGCACCCGACCGAATCGAGCCGCGGCACCGAAGTGCTCGACGAACACTTCCCGCCCGGGCTTGGCTCTCCGCTGACCGCCGTCGTCGACCTCTCCGAAGCCGAGGCGGCGGTGAAGGGCCTGGAGAGCTTGCCGTCGGTCAAGCTCGCTGTGCCGATCCCACCGTCTTCGGTCTCCTCCGAGGCGGCAGTCGCGATCGTCCTGCGCGGCAACCCCTACTCGGGCGAGGCGGCGGATCTCGTCAAGGGAATCCGCGATGAGCTCCAGGACGTAGCGCCCAGCGCCTTGGTCGGTGGCATCCCGGCCGAGAACTACGACGTCGAGCAGACCAACAAGCGCGACACGCGGCTGATCGTGCCCCTGGTCCTGCTCGTGGTCGGCCTGATCCTGGTCGGGGTCCTGCGCGCCCTCGCCGCGCCCGGCTACATGATGGTCACCGTCGTCGCCTCGTTCGCCGCAACCCTCGGCCTAGTCACCTTCCTCTTCGCCGACCTGCTCGGGTCGAACGGCCTCGCCTTCAACCTCGTCCTACTCTCCTTCATCTTCCTGGTCGCCCTAGGCGTCGATTACAACATCTTCCTAATGACCCGGGCCCGCGAGGAGGCGGCCGTGCTGGGCACCCGCGACGGGGTCCTCGCCGCTCTCGAGAACACCGGCGGAGTAGTCACCGGCGCCGGCATGATCCTCACCGGTACCTTCGCCACCCTGACCCTGCTGCCGCTGGAGGAGCTGGTCCAGATCGGCGCCACGGTGGCAATCGGCGTCCTCCTCGACACCTTCATAGTCCGCGCCCTGCTGATCCCGGCGATCACCTATCTCTGCGGCAAGCGCGCCTGGTGGCCGAGCGACGCCGAGTCAGCGAAAACCCGTCTATTTGACGGGTAATTGCGGACTCGGCGACCCGCGGTAGATCACGAGCAGCCAGGCCGACAGCACCAGGACATAGCCACCGCCGGCCGCCAGGGCCAGGCGCCTAGACCCGGGCTGCCTGGTCGAGCTGGGCTATGGCGCCGACCAGGGGAAGTGGAGACCAGTTCGAGAGAGGCGATTCGCCGGAACGCCAACCGGTGGCGGCGTTCGCCGGACTCGCGTGACGCAGCTCGGCCACGCCCTCCTGCTGCCTGCAGCGCGGGCAGCTATCGATCGAGATCCCGCGGATCCCGCCGTACTCGGTGTGACATTGGTTGCATCGGAACATGGCTCTCGCATACCCGTTCGACAGGCGAGAGGAACCCCTTTAGCCCTTTAGGGGTCGTTTCCTACTTTTTTCATCCTCCGGCGCCGGCTCAGGCGACCGAAACAGCCAGTTCGCGGTCGATCTCGAGCAGGTAAGGGGCGACGAGGCCCTCGTAGGCGGCCTTGCGCTCCTCCGGCAGATCCTTCCAGCCGGTCACTTCACCACGACAGGTATTGGCGCCGCAAAGGCAGCCACCGGGGAAGTGCTCGATCGTGTAGTTGCGCATCGCGTAGTCGAAGGTGATCTCTTCGCCTTTGGCGATCGACCTGCGAGCGACGAAGTCACAAGCGCCGGTCTCATTCAGTTCGACGCCGCAGTTGGGCGCGCACGAGTGGTTGACCTTGGGGCCGAGGCCGCCGTGGCGGGCCCACTTTGTGCGACTCACCTGGGTTGCGTGGGAGTCGTTGCGAGCGACCTCGCCTTCGAGCACTCCGATCATCACCGTCTCGCCGGCGCGGAAGCCACGAGTCGCGCGAACACCACCGCCCTTGCCGCCTTCAGGAGTGCACATCTCATATCCGACAGGATCCAAGGGACCGCCTCTCAATTGTTTGTGCGCTACGAAACCGCGCCCGACGACCCTAGACCATCGTTGTTTTACGACTGCGCGGGCGGCGCCCGCGGCCGCGGGCGCGCTACGGTGTGCGCCGTGAAGCCCGAGCGCGCCAGAGAACTGCTCGCCCGCGAGCGCGAGCAGATTGAGCAGCAAATCGCCGCGGTCGAACGCGAGGGGCCCGAGGAGGGCGACGCGCGAGTCGAGCCCGGCGAGATGAACTCGGAGGGGCTCTACCAGGACGAGTTCGATGCCGGCCGGGTCCAGGACCTGAAGCGACAGCTCGCCGCGGTCGATCGGGCCGAGGTGCGGCTCGGCGCCGGCACCTACGGGATCTCAGTGCAGAGCGGTGAGCCGATTCCCGACGAGCGACTCGAGGCCTTCCCGACCGCCGAGCTCACGGTCGAGGAGCAGGAGCGCGGTCCCCGCTCCAATTAGTCCTTCAGTTTGCAGTCCTCGAGGTCGAACTCCGGATAAGGGTGCGATACAGCCAGACAGAGCGCGACGTGGGTGAGAACCTGTTGAAGTGCACGCGCGTTGAGAACTAGCTTGCCGCGGAATCGCGGGTTGTACCTCGCCCGGGAGACCGTTATAGCCCGCACGTGGTCGTCACGTAGTGCTTCGGCCAGGCTTTTGACGTTGTCACCGCCGAATTCCTGCGCATTTGCAATAAGCGCCTCTCGTTCCTCCGCTGGCGTCGGGTCTTTGCGGCCAAGAAACTCGGGAGTCACCCACAGCCAGCAATCGGGCAGAGACGGCACGTAGGGAGTGGACTCGCTGCTCTCCCTCATGGCTTCAATCAACTGGGTTGCTCGCTCGCCCAAACCGGCGTAGTCCTGCAGGGGGTTCCGGCCATCGAAGATCCTTATGGAGCCCGGCCGCTTCTGCTCAAGCGCAGCGAGGGTCTCTTTGCATCTGGGCCAGACCTTGTCGACGGTTATCTCTTCGGCGATCTGACCGACGGCGGCCTCCGCTTGGCTGGGAAATCTGTGCGACGGGTCGAGGAGCTTCATTATGTCGTGGGCATTCCACGGCAGGACCAGGCTCGACCTCTCCATCGCGCCGAACGCTTCCGCCCGGCTGTTCACTTCGCGGCAATATTTGACGATGCGGCGATCGTCGTGGTACAGGGCCCGCGCCCGTCGCTGCACGGCGCGCGGGGGGAGTAGCAGGGTTGGGATCTCGTTCCTCAGCACAAAAAGGTGACCCTTGCCTTCGAAGTCGGGCTCCTGCCGGGCGAGCAGATCGTTGAGGCAGGCGCCGAAGTTGGTGCTCGCCAGGGCTCCGTCACCCGGGAGTTCCAGCCGCTCGCGGTCGCTCATCAGCTTGACCGTCGTGCTTCGGCTCTCCTCTTCCCGATCGGCTCCCTCCACGCCCGCCAGTGGTTTTTCGTCGGTCGCATCGGCCGTCACCTCCAGATCTCCGTTCAGCCAATTGCCCGCCCGCTCGGCCAGGTGGCGCTCCGCCGCCTCGATCGAGAACCGGCCGATCAGGCCGCCCACCTCCGGCAACCAGAAGCGGCGCTGCTGCGTTTCCTCGATCCCCTTGGGGTCATTGCCCAGGAAGTGCCCCAGGCCGCCGATCTCGAGCAGATTCATGCCGCCGGAGGGCGCCGAATCGAGCACGCTGTCAGGGCGCACGATCGGGTCGTCGCCGCCGACCACGAAGAGCAGCCGCTGTCGAAAAGCCTCGACCCGGCTTTCGTAGCTGCCGCGGTACTCCTGCTGGAACACCTCGTAGAAGGTCCGCTGCAGGTAGTGGTACAGCTCGCGGTCCAGACCGGCGACCGTTTCCCTGTTCTCGCCATCAACCATTTTGGAGCTTGTCTCGAAGCGATCGTCGAGCATGCCCTCGTCGAGCTCATAGCGCAGCGAGTGCAACACCGTCTGCCATTCCTCGGGATGGGCAAAGGCCGTCGGCGAGAGTTCTCGCAATGCGCCACCGGAGAGCAGGGTGGCGCAGGAGCTGATCACGAACGGCCACGACATGAACACCGACTGGGCGGTGAATCCGCCGAGGCTGTAGCCGACCACGTGCAGGGTCGGCTCTTCTTCGTAGCCGTCCCGATCCAGGGCTCCGCCGAGGTCTTTCCATTCGTCGAGTTTCAAGACGTCGCGAAGCGAGGCGATGGTTTCGCCGAAGAGGAGGGCGGGATCGGACGGTTCGGGTTTCAGTCCTTGGACCTTTGAGCCCTCTTTTTTGGTGGCTTTGACCGCGTCGACTGATGCTTGGCGCAGATCACGCCACTTTTCCGACACCTCTTCTGAAAGTAATTTGGTGTCAAGCCTGCTGTTCTCCGGGTCCTCTTCCTCCAGCAGCAGCTCGGCCCCCGACGGGCTGCGGTAGCGCGAGCGCTTGACGATGGCGCTGAGGAACCACTGGGTCTCGATCATGTAACGGAGGAATTGGGAGTACAGGTAGGAGCCGTCCCAGAGGTACCTGTGCAGCGGTTCTTCGGCGAATTCGGCGAACGGCGCACGGGTGAGATGCCCCGGAAAGGGGCGCAGGATGCAGGCAACTCCCTCTTTCTCCTCGGCGTCTGGATCGGCAGAGTGCGAGGCGATGATCTCCGAGGCGAGCTGGTAGTAGAGGCCCATCCGATCCAGCTCGTTGAGGCCGTTGTGGAAGAGGAATATCCTCCCTATTCGCTTAGGCGGCGTGCACGAGGTCAGCACCCGATACGTGTGCAGATTCTCCGCCGCCGGCGGTGTGTTGTGGTACTCGTGAAATCGCTGGACTCCTCGGATCGGCGCCGAGGGAAAGCGATGAAGTGACTCCCGAAGCGACACGGCGAGCTGGCCCTTTTGGGCGGGTGCCTCTCCGCTCCGTTCGCTTTCGGGGCAACTCCTGATGTACCGGAAGAGATGGTCCTCGCCGCGGAGCCAGCCCTCGGGCGCCTCTTGTGGCCAGCAGACGGTGTCAAGCTTGAGCGCCTGATCTCGCTCGGCGTCCCTTATCTTCCTCGCCTCGTCGTAGCACCAGGTCGTCTCGCCTGACCGACGAGTTGTCATTTCTGAACCCACCCTTACCCCCGTGTCTGCGGTGTGGGCATCCCCTGCCCGAGGTCAAGTCTACTGTCCTTGATTACTACTGGATAACTTTGGTACGAATTCAGTTCACCTGGATTGGCAGCCGATTCCGCCGACCAGCACTCCGGAGCCGAGGTGGGCGCCGAGGACCGGGCCGACCTGGGTGCAAAAGAGTGGCTCCTTGCCGGAGATCTCGGCTCCCTGCGCGACCAGGGCATTGGCGTCGCCGAGCGATTGGGCGTGCTGGACGAACCAGTCCGTGGCGCCGCGACTTTGGAGCTCGTGCTGGTAGGTGACCATCTGCTGCATTGCTCGCTTGCGGGTGCGGACGCGGCCGACCGGGGTGATCTCGGTGCCGAAGGTGAGGATCGGCTTAATCTTCAGCGCCGAGCCGACGAGGGCCTGTGCAGCGCCGATGCGCCCGCCCTTGCGCAGATACTCGAGGGTGTCGAGGCAGAACCACATCTCGAGTCCCTCTCGGGTCTTGTGGATGGTGTCTATGACCGCGCCCAGGGCCAGGCCCTGCTCGGCCGCGCCAGCCGCAGCCAGGACCAAGCAGCCGAGCCCGCCGGCGCCGGTCTGCCCGTCGACGATCTCGACCCGTCCCGGCATGCCTTTGTCGGCGATGACTCGCGCCGCCTCGACGGCGCTCTCATAGGTGCCCGAGAGGCCGCTGGCGATGTGCACCGAAACAATGTCGCGCCCCTCGGCCGCAAGCGGTTCGAAGCAGGCGAGGAAATCGCCGACCGAGGGTTGTGAGGTCGAGGGGAGATCGGGCGAATCGCGCAGCCGGGCGTAGAAAGCGTCGAGCTCGTACTCCTTCTCGGGCAGGCGCTCGTCTCCCCAGCCGACGTAGAGGCTCACCTGTTCGATCCCCCAGCGCTCGATCAGCTCCGGAGGAAGGTAAGTCGTGCTGTCGGTGACTACGGCGACGCTGCTGGCGCTCATCCGACCCGCCCGCTCAGTAGCCGGTGCCGGTCTTGACCTGCTTGCGCTCGGAGGGGTGGGCGCCGCCCTTCTTTTCCAGGGTAGAGCAGGCCGTCGCGATGTCGTCGGCGAGCCGGTCGACCTGCTCGCGGCTCAGCGTCTCCTTGACCAGCGCCCGCAGCACTTTCTCTCTTTCGGCGTTGGGCGGCAGGGTGTAGGCGGGCAGCATCCAGCCGCGCTCGGCCGAGAGCTGCCAGGAGAGGTCGAACTCGTCGTAGTTCTTGCCCTCAATGAGCTTGAAGGCGACCAGCGGTAGCTGCTCTTTGTCGGCGCCGATCAGCTCGAAGTCGCCGCACTCCTGCAGCCGGTCGGCGAGGGCGCGGGCGTTCTTCTGCATCGCCTCCATGATGTAGGCGTAGCCCTGTCGCCCGTAGCGGACGAAGTTGTAGTACTGGGCGAGGACCATCGAGGCGCCGGTGGAGAAGTTGAGGGTGAAGGTGGCGTCGGTTTTGCCCAGGTAGTTCTCGTAGAAGACGAGGTCCTCGGCCAAGTCGCTCTCCTCCCTGAAGACGAGCCAGCCGACGCCCGGGTAAACGAGGCCGAACTTGTGTCCGGAGACGTTGATCGAGCGCACCTGCTCGAGCCGGAAGTCCCACTTCGAGTCGGGGTAGAGGAAGGGCCAGACGAAGCCGCCGCTGGCGCCGTCGACGTGCAGCGGCACGTCGAGTTCCCTCTCATTCTTGATTCCGAGCAGGAGGTCGTTGATGCCGGCGATGTCGTCGGCGTGGCCGGTGAAGGTGGTGCCGAGCACGGCGGCGACGCCGATCGTGTTCTCGTCGACCAGCGGCGCGACGTCTTCGGGCCCGATCACGTACTTGCCCTCCTGCAGCGGCACGATCCGCGGCTCGACGTCGAAGTAACGGCAGAACTTCTCCCAGACCACGTGCACGTCGCCGCCGAAGACCAGGTTCGGCTTGTCGACGGGCTGCGATGCGGCTTCGCGCCGCTGCTTCCACTTCCACTTCAGCGAGAGCGCGCCGAGCATGATCGCCTCCGAGGACCCCTGCGTACGGGCGCCGGTGGTCTCTCCCGGCGCGTTGAAGAGGTCGGCGAGCATGCGGATGCAGCGCTGCTCAATCTCGGCCGAGATCGGGTACTCGGCGTGGTCGATGAAGTTGCGGTAGAGGTTCTCGGAGATCAGCCGCTGCGCCTCGGGCTCCATCCAGGTGGTGACGAAGGTCGCCAGGTTGCGGTTGGGATCCCCCTCGACCGCGAGTTCCTCGTCGACCAGCCGCATCGCGTCGAGGGCGGACATACCGCTGGCCGGGAAGGGGCCGTCGGGGGCGTCCTCGGTGAGGAAGCGGTTGCCGTAGAGCATCGCGGCCTCTTCGGCGCTGTCTGACTTGGTCATGGTTCCTCGATCCTGGTTGGCGCTCGCGGATGCAGCCAGCTAGGGGGCTGGTCCGGCGAGCGTATCCCAAGCCAAGCGCGCGGAACTACCCGTAACGGCGCTCCATCGGCCGGAACGAGTGCCACCAGTCGCGGTCCAGCGTCGCCTCGCTGACCTGCTCGAGGACGAACCCGTCCTCGTCGTGCAGGACGTAACTGACAACGGCTGGATCGCAGTGGTCGTCGACGGCGAGGATATGGGCGAGAAACAGGTAAGGGGGCCGGCTGATCCAAACGTCCCCCGGATGCGGCCGGGTCCTCGTGTCGGGGCTGCGCATGCTCGCTCTTTACCCAAGTCGAGATATCGCAAACCCCGGAGCGGGCGAGTAGCGTGAGACGTCCAAGGAGCCTTCGAGAGGAGATTTGCCGATGACGGGAAGTGCCGATTTCAGCGCCGAGGAGTGGGATGTGGTCCGCGAGGGGCCGACCAGCGCCGGGATGATCGTCTCGACCGCGCAGCGGGGCGGCACCTTCCGTGAGGTCTTCGCAATGGCCAAGGCATATGCAGAGGCCCGTAAGCAGCACGGCGACTCCGCGCTCCTCGACGAGCTGGTCTCGAGCAAGCCGGAGATGGACCACGCCAAGGCGCACTCGCCCGAGGAGATGAAGGAGCACGGCCTGCAGCGGATTCGCGAAGCGGTCGCGCTGGTCGGGCAGAAGGCGACCGCGGAGGAGGTCAGTGATTACCGCCTCTTCGTCATCGCGGTGGCAAATCGCGTGGCGGGCGCCAAGAAGGAGGGCGACGAGGCGATCAGCAAGGCCGAGAGCGCGGCGATCACCGAGATCACCCAGGCTCTGGGCGCGGCGCAGTAGCGCTGCTGCCTGATCGAGCTGGGCAGTCCCTAGGATTCAGGCATGTGCAGAAACATCAAAACCCTCTACAACTTCGATCCCCCTGCGGATGAGGACGAGGTGCGGGCGGCGTCGCTGCAGTACGTGCGCAAGATCAGTGGCTACACGAAACCCTCGCAGGCAAATGCGGAGGCGTTTGAGCGGGCGGTTGACGCCGTGGCCGAGATCTCAGCGCAGCTGCTTGACGAACTCGTAACCGCGGCCCCGGCCAAGGACCGCGAGGTCGAGGCAGCAAAGGCCCGCGCCCGGTCCGAACAGCGCTTCGCCGCGTAGTCGGCGCCGACGCCTGAACGGCGTTCGGAAAGGCTAGGCTGCGACGCAATGGCTGGTCGCATCATCGTCTTCGGCGCCACCGGTTACACCGGTCGGTTGGTCTCCGAGCAGCTGGTCGCGCGCGGCATCAAGCCGACGCTGGCCGGCCGCGATCGGGGGCGGCTCGAGGCGCTGGCGGCTGAGCTCGGCGGGCTCGAGGCGGCGGTCGCCGACATCTCGCGGCCATCCAGCATCGCCGCCCTGGTTGAGGCCGGTGACGTGCTGGTGACGACGGTCGGTCCCTTTGCCCGTTGGGGTGACGCGGCTCTCGACGCCGCGATCGGCGCCGGCGCTCACTACATCGACTCGACCGGTGAGCCGGCCTTCATCCGTCGCGTCTTCGAGCGGGAGGGAGCGCGCGCCGAGGCTGCCGGCAGCGGCCTGATGACTGCCTTCGGCTACGACTGGGTGCCGGGGAACCTGGCCGGTGCGCTTGCCCTGCGCGATGCCGGCGAGGCCGCGAGCGCGGTCCGGATCGGATATTTCATGCGCGGCGAGATGAAGGCGAGTCGGATGAGCGGCGGCACCGCGTCCTCCGCGGCGGGCGCCTTCCTCGAGCCGGGGTACCGCTGGCACGAGGGGAGGGTCGTGACCGACCGCGGCGCTCCCCGGGTCCATGGCTTCGAGCTCTCCGGTCGCAGGCGCCAGGCAATCTCCGCTGGTAGCAGCGAGGCCTTCGCGCTGCCTCGGATTCATCCCGGGCTGCAGGACGTCGACGTCTATCTGGGCTGGTTCGGCGGCGCCTCCCGGGCGCTGTCGATCGTCTCCCTGGGGGTCTCCGCCGTCACTCGCGTCCCCGCCGTCAAGTCGACCCTGCAGCGAGTCTTCGAGCGGTCGATCAAGGGCTCGACCGGGGGCCCAGACGCCGAGCAGCGGGCGCGCTCGGGCTCGGAGGTCGTCGCCGAAGCGCTCGATCCGGGCGGCCGGGTGCTGTCGGCGGTCCACCTCGCCGGCATCGACGTCTACACCTTCACCGGCGCGATCATCGCCTGGGCAGCGGAGCGCGCCGCGGCCGGGGGTCTGCAGGGCACTGGGGCGCTTGGGCCGGTGGACGGCTTCGGCCTCGATGCCCTTGAGCAGGGCGCCGCCGAAGCGGGCCTGCGCCGAGTCTAGGCTTACGACCATGGGCGACTTCCTCTACGAGGGTCACCGGATCGAGTACGACTCCTACGGGGAGGGCGAGCGCGTGCTGGTCCTAGTCCACGGACTGCTGATGAACCGGCGCATGTTCGAGCGGCTGGGTCCGGCGCTGGCGCGCGAGGGCAATCGGGTGATCTGCGTCGACCTGCTCGGCCACGGTCGCTCCGACCGGCCCGAGGACCTGCGGCTTTACTCGATGCCACTCTTCGCCCGTCAGGTGGCGGCGCTGCTGGACCACCTGGAGCTGGGCTCCGCGGTCGTTGGCGGCACCTCTTTGGGGGCAAACGTCACGCTTGAGCTGGCGGTGCGAAATCCCGAGCGCGTTCGCGGGCTCTTCATCGAGATGCCGGTGCTCGACAATGCTCTGCCGGCGGTTGCCGGCGCCTTCACGCCGGTGCTGCTCGGGCTGCGGATGGGCCGGCCGGTCTTCGAGCTGACCTCGCGCTTCACGTCGCTTGTGCCCCGCACCAACTACCTCGTCGACATTGGCCTCGACTGGGTGCGCCAGAGCCCCGGGCCCTCGGGCGCCGTGCTCGAGGGTCTGCTGCTGGGGGAGACGGCGCCGCACCGAGAACTGCGCCGGCAAATCGAGCAGCCGGCCCTGATCGTCGGCCACTCGCGCGACCCGATCCACCCCTTCAGCGACTCAGGCATGCTCGCCGAAGAGCTTACGAACGGACGCCTGGTGGTGGCCAGCTCGATCTTCGAGTGGCGGCTCAAGCCGAAGCGCCTGGACGCCGAGCTGGCAGCGTTCCTCGAGCAGACCGCGGATCTCGATCGAGTCCCTGCCTGAGTCGGGCCGGGTCACCGCAGCAGCGATAGCCGCCTGGGATCTGGGATATTCCGACGTTCGTCCTTTGGTACGCCTCGAGTTGCTAGGATGCGCGGGAAATCTGGAGCGATCAAGAGATTGCGGACTCTCGGGAGGAGTCCCCGGGCTTTGACGACGAGCCCTACCCATAGCGCACCAGTGCCTTAATCGGTCAAAGGGCCGGCCTTAAAAGCCGGAGATCCGGGTTCGAGCCCCGGCTGGTGCATTGCCAATGGAATCAACACCGGCTATGGCGAGCAATCTCTTTGACCATCTCGATGAGGTGGCGACCGGTGCGGGCGAGCGGCCGCTGTGGGCAGCGCGGGCGCCGTACCAGCCGCACGATCGCTTCGACCTGATGCTGGTGCCCTGCGTCAAGGGCTGGCAGGACGACGCCGACGCCCTAGCCGCGCTGGAGCGGCTCGAAGCCGATCCCTGGATCGAGGCGGTCGATCGCGGCGGCAAGCAGGTCTGGGCGCGGCTCTCCAACCAGTGGGTCGAGAGCACCGGCACCGCGCTTGCCGCCGGCGAGGCCCCCGAGCACACCGACCTCGCCGCCGGCGGGACCTACGCGCTCAACTTCTGGGACGCCAACTCGACCAAGGCGCTGCACATCGGCCATCTGCGCAACCTGGCGCTCGGCAATGCGCTCGGCGCGGCGCTGACCGAGGCCGGCGGCAAGGTCGAGCGACGCAGCATCATCTGCGACGTCGGCCGCAGCATGGGCGAGGCGATGGCCGGCGTGGTCAAGAGCGGCCGCCACACCCAGTCCTCGCTTGACAGCGGCGAGAAGAGCGACCACTTCGTCGGCGCTTGCTACGCCGAGTACGTCAAGTCCGGACCTTCGCTAACCGGGCGCGACGACAACCCGGCGAGCTCGCTGACCCGCGAGGTCGACGTCCACAACGACAACGCCGACGAGCTGCTGCAGCGGGTGCTCGACGGCGACCAGGCGGCGATTGAGCTCTGGTCAAAGACGCGCGCCTGGGTGATCTCGGGCCAGCGCAAGACGCTCGCCCGGCTCGGCATCTCCTTTGACCGCGTCTTCTTCGAGTCCGACTTCCTGCCCGAGGTTGCCGAGCTCTCCAACTTGGGCTTGGAGCACGGCATGCTGCAGCGCCGTCCCGACGGCGCCGTGATCTACCTCACCGACCGTGAGGAGCTGGAGGAAATGCCGCTGCTGCGCGCCGACGGCCTGCCCACCCAGCACATGCGGGCGCTCGCCTACTGGATGTCCGCTCCAGGGCTGGAAGGCACGACCTCGATCCAGGTTTGCGGCCTCGAGTGGGTCGCCCATGTCACCTGCCGGCGCCAGCTGATGGACGAGATGATGGCCAAGGGGGCCGGCGCCGAGATCAACCATCCCGCCCACGACATCTTCCACGGCATGGTCTCCAAACAGAGCGAGTCGGTCTCCTCGAGCAAGCAGAACGCGCTCTTGATCGACGAGCTGGCGGAATGGATCGATACGGCGATGGACGGGGAAGAAGCGCGGGCCGCGGTGCGTCGCGGCCACCCGGCCGCCGAAGCGATCGTGCCCCAAGTAGCGCTCGGCTACTTCCTCATGCACACCAACACCAAACCGCTCGACTTCGAACCGGAGAAGCTGCTGCGCGAGGAGCAGAGCCTCGGCTGGGACCTGGCGCGAGCCCGCGCCCATAACGGTGGCGGCTCCGGCATGGCTGTAGCCGAGCCGGCCGAGGACCCCGACTATCGCTTTGCCGTCGTCCAGTCGGAGATGTACCGGCGGCACCTGATGCAGGCGGTCGAGCGGCTCGACGTCAGTCCGCTGGCCCGCTACGTCGCCCACCTCTCGCGCTGGTACCTCGAGGCCGATCGCGAGCCGCACGTGCAGGAGGCGACGCAGGCGGCGCTCGCCCAGGGCGCTCGCGGCCTCGGACTGGAGGTGGCGCGATGAGAACGTTGCTGATCGACAACCACGACTCCTACACCTACAACGTCTTTCACCTTCTCGCGGGGGTATCCGGAGAGGAGCCGATCGTCGTCGACAACGACGCGGTGTCTTGGCGGGCGCTGGAGCGCTGGGACTTCGACGCGATCGTGCTCTCACCCGGCCCGGGGACGCCCGGCCGCTGGCACGACTTCTGCGTCTGTGACGACATCCTCCGCTACAGCGAGATCCCGGTGCTGGGCATCTGCCTTGGCCACCAGGGGCTGGGGAAAATGCTCGACGGCGACGTGCGCAGCGCCCCCGAGGCGATGCACGGCCGCCTCAGCCGCATTTTCCACGAAGGCGACGGCCTCTTCGCCGGCATCCCGCAAGGCTTCCCGGTTGTCCGCTACCACTCGCTGGCGATCACCGGCATGGGGCCGGAAGGCAACGTCTGCGCCTGGGCCGACGACGGCGTCGTGATGGGGATCGAACACCGCAGCCGGCCGCTGTGGGGAGTGCAGTTCCATCCCGAGTCGATCGCCACCGACCACGGCGCCAAGCTGGTCGAGAACTTCTACGCGCTGGCCCGCCAGCGCAAAGAGCCGCCAGTGCGGGCGACCAAGCGGCCCGACAGCGCCCCTCGCCGCAACCGGCCCACTGCGGCCGGTACGGCGAAGGCCGAGCTGCAGATGCGGACGATCCCCGGCGAGGCCTCGACCGAGGCCCTCTTCGAACGGCTCTTCGGCGATCAGGAGTACGCCTTCTGGCTCGACAGCGCCGACGCTCCGACCCGGCTCGCGCAGAGCTCCTACCTCGGCACCAGCGCCGGTCCCGATCGTTGCGTGCTCGAGTACGACGTCGAGGCCGGTACGGTTCGCGTCCACGGCAGCGAGGGGACGACGAGCGAGCGCGGCTCGATCTTCGAACTGCTCGACCGCGAGGTGGCGAAGCGCTCAATCGAGCGTCCCGCCAGCTCGGCACCCGATCTTCTCGGCGGCTTTGTCGGCTACCTCGGTTACGAGTGCAAGGCCGACTGCGGCGCCTCCAACCAACACAGCTCCGACGTGCCCGACGCGGTGCTGATGCTCGCCAACCGCCTGATCGCGGTCGACCACGTGCGCCATCGCACCCACCTGCTCGCGATCCGCCATGGCGATGATCCCGGCGCGGAGCTCTGGCTCGACCAGGCCGAGCGGGTCGTGCGCGAGGTCCTCGCCGAGCCGCCCGCGGTCGTCACCCTCGCCGAGCCCGCCTTCGGCGAGCCGAGTGACACTCACGTCAGCTTCCGCTGCGGCCGCGGGCGTGAGCAGTACCTCGCCGACATCGCCCGCAGTCAGGCCGAACTTGCCGCCGGCGAGTCCTACGAGGTCTGCCTCACCGACCAGATCTCCACCGACGCCAGTCCCGACCCGTTCGACCTCTACCGCAACCTGCGCCGCAGCAACCCGGCGCCCTTCGCCTCCTACCTGAAGCTCGGCGAGGTCGCCGTGGTCAGTTCCTCGCCGGAGCGTTTCCTCTCGGTCGACCGCGAGCGCCGGGTCGAGGCGCGCCCGATCAAGGGCACGACCTCGCGCTCCGACGATCCGGTCCGCGACGCGGCCCTGAAGGCGGAGCTGACCAATGACGAAAAGACCTACGCCGAGCACCTGATGATCGTCGACCTGCTGCGCAACGACCTCGGCATCGTCTGCGAGGTCGGCAGCGTCGCGGTCCCCGAGCTGATGGTGGTCGAGGACTACGCCACCGTGCACCAGTTGATCTCGACCGTCGAGGGCACCCTGCCGGCCAGTCGCAGCGCGGTCGAGTGCGCCCACGCCTGCTTTCCCGGCGGCTCGATGACCGGGGCGCCGAAGCTGCGCACGATGGAGATCATCGACGACATCGAGGACGAGGCGCGCGGCGTCTATTCCGGCGCGATCGGCTACTTCGGGCTCGACGGCGTGATGGACCTGAGCATCGTCATCCGCACGATCGTGATGCGGCCGGGGCGGACCACGATCGGCGCCGGTGGTGCGATCGTGATGCAGTCCGATCGCGAGGACGAGTTCGACGAGATCCTGCTCAAGGCGCGAGCGCCGATGGCGGCGATCGCGCGCACGGTCACCGGCAGCGATTCCCAGGACTCCTGGAGCGTCGAGCTCGAGCCGGCCCGGGCGGCGGCGGAGGCAGCGTGAACGAAGCGGCGGCAAGCGAGGCCGGGACCGAGCACCGCCCCCTGCACCCGCGCCTGCGCGTGCGGCAGGCATCGGTGCTCGACGCGCCGGAAGTCGCGGTCGCGATCTCGGACCTTTTGGTCGAGCTGAGCGGCGCCGGTCCACCGGCGGCGGAGCTGGTGGAGGCGACGCGGGAGCTTGCCAGGGATGGCAGGGCCGGCGCGCTGCTGGTGGCGGAGGCAGGGGGCGAGGACGGCATCGTCGGGGTCCTCGCCGCCAGCTGGCAGCACGCGATCCACATTCCCGGGCGCTACGGCACGATTCAAGACCTCTGGGTGCACCCGGACTGGCGCAGCCGGGCGGTCGGCCGCGAGCTGCTGACGGCGTTCTTCGAGCTGGCCCGGGAGGAGGGGGCAAGGAGAGTCGAGGTCGGGCTGCCGCGGGAGAGCTTTGAGAACCTCGGCGCGACCGAGGCGTTCTACCTCGCCAATGGCTTCGCGCCGCTGGGCCCGCGGATGCGGAGGAAGCTGTGAGCGCCGAGCTGCTTTTGGTCGAGCAACGCAGCGGCGACGGCAACGGCGACTCCGCCCACTGGATCCTCGAAGGCGGCCGCATCCTGCCCGGGGTCGACGACAACCGGCGCATGGAGGAGCTGCGCCGCGGCATGCTGCGCCACTCGGGCGTGCACGCCGCCGACGCCGACGCCGACAGCGAAGACGTCGAGCAGACCCTGAGCGTGCTGCACGAGCCCGACTACCTGGAAGCGCTGGCGGAGGTCTCCGAGGAGCCGGTGGTAATGCCGGAGCTGACACCGCCGGGGCTGCCACCCGACATACCGGTTTGCGCAGGCCTGGTTGAGGCGGCGCGGGAGGGGGTGCGGACGGCGATTACCGCTGCGGAACGGCTCGCCGCCGGCGCCCCCTTCACCTATGCCCTCTGCCGCCCGCCCGGCCACCACGCCGGGCCGGCCTGGTTCGCCGGCTACTGCTACCTCAACACCGCCGCGGCGGCGGTGCAGACCCTCCACGAGGCGGGAGTGCGACCGGTCGGGATCCTCGACATCGATCTGCACTACCCCAACGGCACCGCCGCGATCGTCGAGACGATGGCCGACGCCAGCCTGCACTCGCTGCACGCCTCGCCGGTGACCAACGTCGCCGCCGGCACGGTGGATCCGAGCAGCGAGCGCGAAGTCGTGGTCGAGTTCGCCGGCAGTCCCGATGCCGCGACCTACCTTGACGCGGTCGCCGTTTCGGTCGAGGCGCTGGCCCAGTCCTCGGCCGCGCTCGTCGTCTCGCTCGGCTATGACATCGTCGCCGGCGACCCGCACGGGTCCTGGGGCTTTGAGCCGCAGATCTTCACCGAGATCGGCAGGCTGCTCGCCGCCTCGGGCCGCCCCGTCTGTGTGATCCAGGAGGGGGGCTATGCCCTCGACTCGCTGGCGGCATGCAGCTTCGCCTTCGTCAGCGGCCTGCTCGGAGGATCGGCGCAATGAGCTTCCGGTGCGCCTTTTGTACTCCAGGGGTCCATAAAGCGCACCGGAAGGGGCTGTTGTGAGCGACAACGGGCTTGAGCCGTTTCGCCGGCGGTTGGATCCGATCGATGAGGAGATCGCGCGGCTGCTGGGCGAGCGTTTTGAGATCTGCCGCGAAGTCGCCGCGTACAAGAGTGAGCGGGGGATCCCGATGATGCAGCCCGAGCGGGTCGCCGAGGTGCGGGCCCGCTACCTCGCCCGCGGCGCCGCCGTCAACCTGCCGGAAGACTTCACCGCGGCGCTCTTCGAGCTGCTGATCGGCGCCACCTGCAAGCTCGAGGACGAGCTGATGGAGGGAGCGGTGAGCGCGGCCGAAGGGAGCGAGGGGTGAGCGCGCTGCCTCCCGGCCCCCGCATCCCGAGGCTGCTGCAATCGCGGCGCTGGTCGCGCGATCCGCTGCCCTTTCTCGAGCAGTGCCGGGCGCGCTACGGCCCCACCTTCACGCTGCGCCTGCGCCACCTCGGCACCTGGGTCCTGCTCGCCGATCCCGAGGACGTCAAACGCGTCTTCTCCGCCGGCACCGATGACCTCGGCGTTGGCGTGCCAAACCTGGCCCTGAGGCCCGTTTTGGGGGCGCACTCGGTGATGCTGAGCGAGGAGCCCGAGCACATGGCCCGTCGCAAGATGATGCTGCCTCGCTTCCACGGCGAGCGCATGCGCGAGGACGCTGAGCTGATGACCGAGCTGGCGCGCCGCGAAGTGCGCGCCTGGCCGGTTGACGAGCCGTTCAGGCTCTGGCCGCGGATGCAGGCGCTGACCCAGGAGGTGGTGATGCGAGCGGTCTTCGGTGACGACGAAGGCCGGCTCGACCGGCTGCGGGGGCTGCTGACCAACCTGACCGAGACGGTCAATGACGAAGGCCGCCTGCGCAAGCTCGCCCTCTTCGGCCCGCGCTGGCTCGAACGCAGCCGCGGCTGGCGAGAGGCGATGGCGCCGGTCGAGCAGGAGGTGCTGGCCGAGGTGCAGCGCCGCCGCGCCGCCGGTGAGGACGGTCGCAAGGACGCGGTCTCGATCCTGATCGAGGCGCGCAACGAGGACGGCTCGCCGCTGAGCGAGAAAGAGCTGCGCGACGAACTGCTCACCCTGCTCACCGACGGCCCCACCTCGAGCTCGCTCGCCTGGGTCTTCGAGCGGCTGCTGCGCCATCCCGAGAAGCTTTCGCGGCTGCAGGAGGAAGTGCGCGCCGGCGAGGGGGAGGCCTACCTGGACGCGGTGATCAAGGAGACGCTGCGGCTGCGGCCGCCGGTCTCGGTCGTGGTGAGGCGCCTGTTGAGGCCGGCGACCCTGGGCGGCTACGAGCTTCCCGGCGGCACGCTGGTGGCCCCCTGCGTCTACCTGGTCCACAACAGCGCCGAGATCTATGAGGATCCGGGCAGCTTCATCCCCGA
The DNA here is from genome assembly GCA_035605695.1 of Solirubrobacterales bacterium. Lineage (GTDB taxonomy): Bacteria > Actinomycetota > Thermoleophilia > Solirubrobacterales > 70-9 > VRUE01. The sequence goes on from DATNGZ010000062.1 coordinate 42,887, forward strand.
GCGCTTCCTCGAGCGGCGCGCGGCCGTGCCGACCTGGATCCCCTTCGGCGGCGGCGCCCGCCGCTGCCTCGCCGCCAGCTACGCCGAACAGGAGATGAAGCGTGTGGTCCGCACCGTGCTCGAGGAGGTCGAGCTGAGCCCGGTCGAGTCGGGCTCGGAGCGGGTGAGCAGGTCAGCGATCGCCTTCAGCCCCGCCCAGCACGGCCTCGTCGTCGCCAAACCTCGGAGCACCGTCCTCGCATGAGAGGCGCAACGTGTTACGTCCGTAGCGGCGCCACAAAGCGTTGCACCTGGGGGTGCCATGGCTGAATATGACCTCATAGTCGTTGGGGCCGGCGCCAAGGCCGCCGGGATCTCGACCAAGGTCCACATCCTCAACAGCCTCGGGCTCGCCCAGCTCTCGATCCTGGTGATCGAGGGGACCGAGGTCGCCGCCTCCTGGAAGGGGCGCAACGGGATGACCTCGGGCGAGGAGCCGCTGGCGGTGACGCCGATCAAGGACGTCGGCTTCCCTTACCAGAGCCATATCGAGTTCGGCGAGGCGGGCGAGGCGATCGACGCCTCGCTGGCGCAGTTCACCTGGCAACAGCACATGATCAGCAAGCGCCGCTACGCGCGCTGGGTCGACGCCGGCTCACCGCCGGTGCGCCACCGCGACTACGGCGAGTACTTGACCTGGGTGCTTACGCGGGCGACCGAGGGCGTCGAGCACCTGCGCGCCCGGGTCTCGCAGGTGGCGCTCGATGAGGCGGGCGAGCGCTGGGTGGTCGAAGCCGAAGAGGATGGCGGAACCTCGCGCCACAGCGGCGGCGCCCTGGTCCTGACCGGCCCCGGGATCCACCGCGCTTTCCCGCACGAGCCCGCGGTCGCCGATCGGGTCTTCCACTGTGACAGCAAGCGCGATGAGTTCGCCCGCATTCCCGACGACCGCCAGTTCGACATCGCGATCGTCGGCGGCGGCGAGAGCGCGCTCAGCGCGACGATGTTCCTGCGCGGCTTGCGGCCCCGTTGCCGCTTCACGATCTACACGCCGATGCTGCCGATGAGCCGCGGCGAGAGCTTCCTCGAGAACCGCGTCTTCTCCAATCCCGACACGGTCGAATGGGGCTCGCTCGACCTGCAGACGCGGCGCGACTTCGTCAAGCACTCCGACCGCGGCGTCTTCGACCCGCCGAGCTTGTCGGCGATCGCCTACGACGACCGCTGCGGTTTCGTCACCGGCCGCGTCACCGACGTCGGCGCGGCGGCGGGCGGCGAGGGTGTGCGGCTCGACTACGAGTCACCCGAGGGCACGGTCAGCCGCGAGCACGACTACGTCGCCAACTGCACCGGCTTCGACCTGTTGGCGCAGCTGCGCACGCTCTTCCCGGACCCGGTGCGGGAGGAGATAGAGAGGCGAGTAGGACCGCTCTGGGACCAGCCCGCCGGAACCGAAGCGCCGATCGGCCGCCACCTCGAGCTGGCCGGAATGCGCCCGCGGCTTCAGGTCCCCGGCCTGGCCGGTCTGAGCCAGGGGCCGGGCTTTGCCAACCTCGGCGCCCTCGGGCTGCTTTCCAACCGTGTTTTGCAGCCCTTTGTCCTTGAGTACTTGACACCCACAAACCAGTCACATAAGGTCGCGCAATGAGCAGCGGGGGTAGGGGTAGCCGGCCCGTTCGGGCCAGAGCAGCGCTGAGCGCGATGCTGGTCTTCGTCTCCCTTTTGGCGCTCGCCGGCTGCGGCTCCTCATCCTCAGCCGAGGACGAAAAAGCCAGCTTCACCGGCTCGGGATATCCCGGGGTCGACGCCGCCAACACGCGCAACCCGAAAAGCGAGATCGACAGCTCCAACGTCGGCAGCCTCGCGGTCGCCTGGACCGCGCCGATCCCGGGCACCAGCAACTTCGGCAGCTACGCCTCGACTCCGGTGATCGACGAGGGAGTGATCTACTCGCAGGATCTCGCCTCCAACGTGCAGGCGCTCGACCTTGCCTCCGGCGAAGTGCTCTGGACGGCGACCTTCGAACAGCCCGACGAGGGCCCGAATGGCATCGCGGTCGCCGAAGGCCGGGTATATGGGGCAAACCCGACGGAAGCCTTCGCGCTCGATCAGAAGAGCGGCGAACAGCTCTGGTCGATGAAACTGACCCGCAACGAACACGAGGGCATCGACATGGCGCCCGGCGTCCAGCACGGCATCGTCTACGTCTCGACCGTGCCACTCAACGCCAACGAGCTCTACGAAGGCGGGGGAGTCGGCGTGCTCTGGGCGCTCGACGCGAAAACCGGCAAGAAACTCTGGCACTTCGACACCGTGCCCAAGAGCCTCTGGGGCAAGCCGACGGTCAACGCCGGCGGCGGGGTCTGGTACCCGCCGGCCTTTGACGGCAAGGGCTCGATGTACTTCGGGGTCGGCAACCCGGCGCCGTTCCCCGGCACCGGCAAATACCCCTTCGGCTCGAGCAGGCCCGGCCCGAACATCTACACCAACTCGCTGGTCAAGCTCGACGCCAAGACCGGCAAGCTCGACTGGTTCCACCAGGTGACGCCGCACGACCTCTACGACTGGGACTTCCAGGGTCCGCCGATCCTGCTCAAAGCCGGCGGCAAGGAAATCGTCGCCGCCTCGGGCAAGAACGGGATCGTGCTCGCGGCCGACCCCAAGACCGGCAAGGTGCTCTGGCAACGCGCCGTCGGCAGGCACAACGGCCACGACGAAGACGGCCTGCTGGCGATGCGCGGCGAAGAGTCGAAGATCAAGACGGGGACCGTCTACCCGGGCTCGCTCGGCGGCGTGATTGCGCCAATGTCGACCGACGGCTCCTCGCTCTTCGTGCCGATCGTCAACAGCCCGATCGAACTGGTCTCGGGCAGCGAAAAGACCGAAGGTGGCGGCGAAGCGGGCGGCGAAGTGCTCGCGCTCGACGCGGCGACCGGCAAGGTCAAGTGGAAAGAGGACCTCAGCAGCCCGGCCTTCGGCGCTACTACGGCGGTCAACGACCTCGTCTTCGCGACCAACTACGAAGGCTCGGTCAGCGCCTTCAACGCCAAATCCGGCCAGATCCTCTGGCGGGAAAAGCTGCCGGCCGGCACCAACTCCGGCGTGATGGCAAACGGCAACATGCTGATTGCGCCGGCGGGTCTTGCCGCGACCGAAGGGCAGAAACCCGAAATAGTCGCTTACAAGCTGGGCGAATAGACGGGGGCTCGGATGGGGCTGGCACCCGCCACCCCTCTCGGAAGCTCATCGAGCTTTTGGCTCTGCTTCGAAGCGCGTCTGCGTCTGGAAGCTTCCAAGCTCCTCCCCCACCACGTGGCTCGTGGAAATGAGGTTGGCTCAGCCGCCGGGCTCGCCGGCCTCGACCTCGCGCAGGCGGTGCGTGTCGACGTCGTAGACGAAACCGCGCACGAGGTCGCGGTGGGGCAGGAAGGCGGAGCGGCGGACGCGCAGGATCGACTGGCGCACGTCGGCGTCAACGTCGGTGAATGACTCGATCGCGAAGGCGGGAGCGACCCCAGTGGTCTCCATCAGCTCGGTGCGGAAGCCGTCGTCGGTGAGCTTCTGCATGCCGCAGTCGGTGTGGTGGATCAGCATCACCTCGCGGGTGCCGAGGCGACGCTGCGAGACCGCCAGTGAGCGGATCACGTCGTCGGTGATCACCCCGCCGGCGTTGCGCAGCACGTGCGCCTCGCCGTCGCGCAGTCCGAGCGCGGCGAAGACGTCGAGGCGCGAGTCCATGCAGGTGACGATCGCCAGCTGCCGGCTCGGGTGTACGTCGAGGTGTTTGGCCGGCAGCGAGGCGGCGAAGCCGTCGTTGTTGGTGACCAGTTCGTCGATAACGCTCATCGGCGGCAGCCTAGCCGCCGCCGCTTGGTTAGAGCTTTCTCAGCGACGATTTGGCCGCGCTTAGGGAAGCGGCCGCAGCATGCGGTGGATGGATGACGCGGATCGCCTCGAGGCGAAGGGACTGGCACGGGCGAAGATCCGGGCGAGGCGGCGGCGGACTCAGACGATCCGGCGGCGCACGATCCGTGGCTCGCTGGTGCTGTTTGCCGTCGTCTGGGCGGTTGTCTTCGCCCAGCTCGTCTCCGGCAACGATCCGGCGCTGAGTAGCATCCCGCGGAGCGGGCGCGTCGCCGCGACCGAACCCCAGCCGGCCCGCGAACCGAGGCCCGAACCGGAACCCGCGCCGGTCGTAACCGCGTCCTCGTGATCGCCGGCGCGGTCTCGGCCGGGCCGCACATCTTCTGGATCACCAGCCGCGCCGCCGGCGTCGCGGCGATGGTCCTCTCCAGCGCCGCCGTCGGCGCCGGCCTGCTGATCGGCTCGCGGGGAGGCTCGCTGAGGGGATTCGGTGGCGACACCAAAGCGCTGCACGAGGCGCTCTCGTTGGCGACCCTGGTGGCGATCGCCGTGCACGGCGCGGCGCTGCTCGGCGACCATTTCCTGCACCCGTCGATCTTCGAAATCTCGATTCCGTTCACCAGCGCCTATCGCAGCTTCTGGACCGGCATCGGCATCGCCGCGGGCTGGGCGCTGGCGGCGCTCGGGCTCTCCTACTACGCCCGCGCCTGGGTCGGCCAGAGCCGCTGGCGGGCGCTTCACCGCTTCACCGCGCTCTTCTGGCTGTTGGGGATCGCGCACTCGCTCGGTTCCGGCACCGACGCGGGCCAGCCCTGGTTCCTGCTGACCCTGGCGGTCACGGTCGGACCGGCGCTGATCCTGCTCGCCGGAAGGTGGGTGCGGGCTCCCGCTCAGCCCTC
>DATNGZ010000063.1:0-13134 GCA_035605695.1 Solirubrobacterales bacterium
GTGCCCGCCGAACTGGTAGCGCATCGCGGAGAGCACCCTGTCGGCGAAATCGTCGAGGTTGCGTGAGGCGAAGCGCTCATACAGCGCCGTCGACAGGACACCCGCGGGCACCCCCTCCTCGATCGCGGCGATCGAGGTCCAGCGTCCCTCACCGGAGTCGGAGACCCTGCCCTCGAAGTCCGATAGGTCGCCCGACTTCTGAAGCGACGCAGCGGTCAGGTCGAGCAGCCAGGAGCCGATTACGCTGCCGCGCCGCCACACCTCGGCCACCTGCGGGATATCCAGGTCGTACTGGTAGTACTCGGGGTGCTCGAGCGGGGCGGTCTCGGCGTCCATCTCGCGCTTCACCTTGCCGGCGTTCGCGTTCTTCAGGATGTTGAGACCCTCCGCGTAGGCGGCCATGATCCCGTACTCGATCCCGTTGTGGACCATCTTCACGAAGTGCCCGGCGCCGTTGGGGCCGCAGTGCAGGTAGCCGTTCTCCGAGGGCGAGACGTCGCCCGAGCGGCCCGGCGTGCGCTCCGCCGACTCGACGCCCGGCGCCAGCGAGGCGAAGACCGGGTCGAGCCGCTCGACGGCGCCATCGGGTCCACCGATCATCAGGCAGTAACCGCGGTCGAGGCCGAAGACGCCGCCGCTGGTGCCGCAATCGACATAGTCGATTCCCTGTTCGCCGACCTTGGCGGCACGGCGAATGTCATCGCGGTAATAGGAGTTGCCGCCGTCGATGATCGCGTCGCCCGAGTCGAGCGCAGCGGCAACGTCCTCGACCGTCTTCTCGGTGATCTCACCGGCCGGGACCATCACCCAGACCGAGCGCGGCGCGCTCAGCTTTGAGGCCAGTTCCTCCAGTGAGGAGGCGCCCTCAGCGCCCTCTCCGGCCAGCTCGGCGACCGCGTCAGGGTTGACGTCGTAGACGACAAGGCGGTGGCCGTCGCGCATCAACCTCCGCGCCATGTTTGCCCCCATACGGCCGAGCCCGACCATTCCCAGCTCCATGAGTCCTAACCCTACGCGACAGCGGGCGTGCCTGAGCTTTCCCACGATATGTCGTGGCTAAGCTCAGACACCCCCTTGGGGAGGTAGCCTGGCGAACCGATGGCCGAACCTGCCGCCAACCACTCCGACGCGCCCGCCGACGTGCTGACGATCTTTGGGATCAGCGGCGACCTGGCGAAGAAGATGACCTTCAGGGCGCTCTACCGGTTGGAGGCTGCCGGCAAGCTCGATTGCCCGATCGTCGGCGTCGCGATCGACGACTGGGACAGCGAGCAGTTGCGCAAACATGCCCACGACTCGATCGCGGCGAGTGTCAGCGATCCCGACGAGGACGTCTTCAGCCGCCTCGCGGCCCGCCTCTCCTACGTCCAGGGCGACTATGCCGACGCCGACACCTTCAAGCGCGTCGGCGAGGCGATCGGCGAGGCCAAGCGGCCCGTCTTCTACCTCGAGATCCCGCCCTCGCTGTTCGCCACCGTGGTCCACGGGCTCGGCGACGCCGGCCTGACCGAGAACGCCCACGTCGTCATCGAGAAGCCCTTCGGCCACGATCTGGAGTCGGCGCGGGCGCTCAACGCCGAACTCTGCGAGGTGCTCGACGAGACGCAGATCCTGCGCATCGACCATTACCTCGGCAAGGAGCCGGTGATGGACATCACCTACCTGCGCTTCGCCAACGCGGTGCTGGAGCCGATCTGGAACCGCCAGCACGTCTCCCACGTGCAGATGACGATCGCCGAGGACTTCGGCGTCGACGATCGCGGCCGCTTCTACGACGCGGTCGGGGCGATGCGCGACGTGATCCAGAACCACGCCCTGCAGGTGCTGGCGCTGGTCGGCATGGGGCCGCCGACCGGCAACCACCACGACTCGATCCGCGACAAGAAGCTCGAATTCTTCAAGGCGATGCGCACCGCCGACCCGAAGAAATACGTGCGCGGCCAGTACGAGGGCTTCCTCGACGTCAAGGACGTGGCGCCCGACTCGACCACCGAGACCTTCGCCGCGGTCGAGCTGGCGGTCGACAACTGGCGCTGGCACGGCGTGCCCTTCTTCATCCGCGCCGGCAAGTGCATGCCGGCCAAGTCGAGCGAGGTGAGCGTCGTCTTCAGGCGACCGCCGCCGCTCGGCGTCGGCGCCGACAAGCGGCCGGACCCGAACCGGATGACGGTGCGGATCGAGCCAGCGCCCGGCGCTCGCATGCGCCTCTTCGCCAAGCGGGCCGGAGAGGAGGCTTTCGAGCCGGCCGATATGGAAGTCCTCTTCGAAAAGATTCCCGGCGAGGAGCCGGAGCCCTACGAGCGGCTGCTCGGCGACGCGATCGCCGGTCGCCACACCCTTTTCACCCGTCAGGACACGGTCGAGGAGACCTGGCGCGTCGTCGAGCCACTGCTCGACGAACCCGGACCGGTGCACCCCTACGAGCCAGGGACGTGGGGGCCGCCGCAGGCAGCGGAGCTGACCCGTGGCATCACCCAGTGGCAAGAGCCCTGGTTGCCGAGCTAGCAGCCCGCCCCACGCAATCCCGACACCGTGCTAAGTTTGGCACCCCTAATTAGGGGTGCCTAATGTCATGTCGGACCACGTAGAGCAGAGGAACGAGCAGCGTTGATTCCCACTTTGGTCATCGCCCTGCGCGAGGGTGTCGAGGCCTCGCTAATTGTCGGCATCATTGCCGCCTTCCTGGTCAAGGAGGGCAGGCAGGACGCGATGCGCCAGATGTGGGCCGGCGTCGCGATCGCGGTCGCGCTCTGCATCGGGATCGCCGTGATGCTTGAGGTGATCGGCGAACAGCTGCCCCAGCGCGAGCAGGAGGGGCTGGAGACCGTGATCGGCCTGATCGCGGTTGCGGCCGTGACCTACATGATCGTCTGGATGCGGCGCAACGCCCGCGGGATCAAAAAGGTGCTGGAAGGCAACGCGGCAAGCGCCCTGGCCAGCGGCTCGACCATGGCCCTGGTCGCGATGGCCTTCCTGGCGGTGCTGCGCGAGGGCTTCGAGACTTCGGTCTTCCTGCTCGCCGCCTTCCAGGACTCAACCGACACGACTGCGGCGAGTATCGGCGCGATCACCGGCCTGGTCGCGGCGATCGCGATCGGCCTTGGCATCTACCGCGGCGGCGTCCGCATCAATCTCACCCGTTTCTTCCGCGTCACCGGCCTGATCCTCGTTTTCGTCGCCGCCGGCCTGCTCGCCACCTCCCTGCACACGGCGCACGAGGCCGGCTGGTTCAACAGCCTGCAGGGCCAAGCGCTCGACCTCACCTGGCTGGTGCAACCGGGGACAATCTCCGGCTCGCTGCTGACCGGCATGCTCGGTCTGCAACCCAACCCGACGGTCGGCGAGACCCTGATCTACGCGCTCTACGCGGTGCCGATGGTCCTCTACGTGCTCTGGCCCGACCGCCTGCGCCTGCGCCGCGTGCCAGCGCGCAGCCGTGGTTCGGCGCCCGCCGAGAGCCCGGCCTGAGCCCATTGGCCCATCGCAATGACTGAGCTCACAAGGCGGCGACTGCTTGCCTCAGCAGGAGTCGGCGCGGCCGGGATCGGCCTCGGCGGCGCGGCCGGCTACCTGATCGGCAGCGACGAGGTGCAGGCGAGCGAGGGCACCGGCTCGGTTCCCTTCTACGGGGAACACCAGGCTGGGATCGCGACCCCGGCGCAGGACCGGCTCCATTTCGCCGCCTTCGACTTGGTCGACCCAAGCCGCGCGGCGCTACGCGAGCTGATGCAGGAATGGTCGCGCGCCGCCGCCGAAATGACCGCCGGGCAGATGATCGGCGACGCCAACGAGGTCGAGCTTGCGCCGCCCGACGACACCGGCGAGACCGTGGGCCTGTTGCCCTCGCGCCTGACCATCACCTTCGGCTTCGGCCCGAGCCTCTTCGAGCGGCGCGGGCTCGGCCTGCAGAGCAAGCGTCCGGCGGCGCTGCAGCAGATCCCGCCGCTGCCTGCCGACGAGCTGAACGAGGGTGAAAGCGGCGGCGACATCTGCGTGCAGGCCTGCTCCGACGATCCCCAGGTCGCCTTCCACGCGATTCGCAACCTTGCCCGGATCGGCCGCGGCACGGTGGTGATGCGCTGGTCGCAACTCGGCTTCGGCCGCACCGCCAGCACCAGCCGCAGCCAGGAGACGCCGCGCAACCTGATGGGCTTCAAGGACGGCACTGCCAACATCAAGGCCGAGGACACCGAGGCGATCGACCGCTTCGTCTGGGTCGGCGGCGAAGGCCCCGCCTGGATGCGCGGTGGCAGCTACCTGGTGACCCGCCGCATCCGCATGCTGCTCGAGATCTGGGACCGCTCGGCGCTCGCCGACCAAGAGGAAACGATCGGCCGCGACAAGTACAAGGGCGCGCCGCTGGGCGGCAGCGAGGAGTTCGATTCACTCGACCTAGAGGTCGAACAGGGTGGCAAGCCGGTGATCCCGGTCGATGCCCACGTGCGGCTCGCCTCCGCCTCCGCCAACGGCGGCGAGCGGATCCTGCGCCGCGGCTACTCCTTCACCGACGGCGTCGACGAGAGCCTCGGCGAGCTCGAAGCCGGCCTCTTCTTCATCTGCTTCCAGCGTGATCCCCAACGTCAGTTCGTCGCGATCCAGCGACGGCTCGGCTCGGGCGACGCGCTCAACGAGTACATCAAGCACGTCGGCAGCGCGGTCTTCGCGGTGCCTCCCGGCGCCCGCCCCAACGGCTACGTCGGCGAAACGCTGCTCGGCTGAACCTCAACACCTCGGCGCCTGACGCGGCGCCGCCGATGCAGTTCGAGCCATTCCGACTGAATATGTCGGTTTTTGTTAGGGTCCCCTAACTCTTGTCCAAGCACAGCGCAAGGAGCTTCAACCAGATGAACCGAATTCCCGCCCGCCTCTTCCTGCTCGCGACGCTCGCCAGCCTCGTCGCGTTGCTTGCCACTGGCTGCGGCTCCAGTGACGACTCGGCGCCCGGTGCCAAGACGATGTCCTTCGGACTGACCGACGCGGGTTGCGATCCCCACAACGCGAAGACACCGGCCGGGCCGATCAACTTTGAGGTCGAAAACACCGGCAGCGCCAGCGTGACCGAGCTCGAGGTACTGGATGGGGACACGATCCTGGGCGAGGTCGAGAACCTCTCCGACGGCCTCTCGGGTAGCTTCTCGCTGACCCTCGAGGAGGGTGAATACACCCTGCGCTGCAACGGCGGCGAGGAAGAAGACGGCACCCTGACGGTGACCGGCGGCGCCACCGCGACGACAAGCCCAGAGATCGAAGCCGCGGTCGCCGAGTACCGCGAATACCTCGAGAAGAACACGGCCGAGCTGACCGCGGCCACGGAGCCCTTCGTAACCGCAGTCGAATCGGGAGAAGTCGATGAGGCTAAGACCCTCTACGCCGCTGCGCGCATCCCCTACGAGCGGATCGAGCCGGTGGCCGAGTCCTTCGGTGACCTCGACCCCCGCATCGACGCTCGCGAAAACGACGTGCCCGCCAATGAATTCGGCGGTTTCCACCGGATCGAGAAGGCGCTCTGGGTGGAAAACACGACCGACGGCATGAAGCCGGTCGCAGTGGATCTACTGGCCGACGTCGAAGAACTGCAGCAGAAGGTGAGGAACGTCGACCTGCAGGCGGTGCAGATCGCCAATGGCGCCAACGAGCTGCTCGGTGAGGTCTCGGCTTCGAAGATCACCGGTGAGGAGGAGCGTTACTCGCACATCGACCTGGTCGACTTCAAGGCCAACGTCGAAGGCGCCGAGGCGGCATTCGAAGCGGTCGAGCCACTGCTGAGCGAAAAGGACCCAAAGCTGGCGCAGGAAATCGAAGTGAGTTTCGACGACGTCTACGCCTCGCTGAAGCCCTACCGGCGCGGCAACGGCTTCGTCTCCTACACAGAACTGAGCAAGGCCGATACCCGCAAGCTGGCGCAGGAAATTGACGCTCTCGCCGAGGAGTTGTCTCAAGTTCCTGCGCAAATCGTTGGATAGGCCGGCGGGTCCTGTCACGGGGGAGGGGGCGTGCGGGCGACGTTTACGTCCTCGACCCCCCTCCCCCGCGCCACCCGCCGGACAAAGTCATAGGTTGGGCGGGTGACCCTTTCGACGCAGAGCAAGGCGGACACCCTGTTGGCGCAGCTCGGGTTCGAGAGCTGGCGGCCGGGGCAGCGCGAGGCCGTTGAAGCTGGGCTCGAAGGTCGCGACTCGCTGATCGTGATGCCGACCGGCGGCGGCAAGAGTCTCTGCTACCAGCTGCCGGGACTGGCGACCGAGGACCTGACGATCGTGGTCAGCCCGCTGATCGCGCTGATGAACGACCAGTGGCGGCGGCTGATCGCCGCCGGGCACCCGGTGGCGATGATCTCCTCGGGGATGAGCCCCGAGGCGGCGCGCGCTGCGCTCGATCAGGTCCGCAGCGGCGCGGCACGGATCGTTTACTGCTCGCCGGAGCGCTTCGCCTCGAACGTCTTCCTCGATGCGCTGGCGCAGCGGCGGATCGACCTGATGGCGGTCGACGAGGCGCACTGCGTCTCGGAGTGGGGGCACGACTTTCGGCCCGACTACCTGCGCCTGCCGGAAATCGCCGAGCGACTGGGGCGACCGACCGTGATGGCCTGCACAGCGACGGCGACCAAGGCAGTGGCGGCCGAGATCGTCTCGCGCTTCGGCCTGCGCAAACCGCTGCAGGTGCGCTCCGGCTTCGACCGTCCCAACCTCTCCTTCGACGTCGTCCAACTAGAGGGCAAAGGTTCGAAGGCGCGGCGACTGGCGCTGCTCGAAGCGGGACTTGCCGACCCCGAGAACCGGCCGGCGATCGTCTACTGCGGCACCCGCCGCGATACCGACGAGGTGGCGCAGTCCCTGCGCGAGTCCGGCCTGCGCGCGCTCGGCTACCACGCCGGCATGGAGGCCGAGGACCGCACCGCCACACAGCGCCGCTTCATGACCGGCGAGGTCGAAGTGATCGTCGCCACCAACGCCTTCGGCATGGGCGTCGACAAGGCCAACGTGCGCTCGGTCTGGCACATGGCGATCCCGACCAGCCTCGAGGCCTACTACCAGGAGGCCGGCAGAGGCGGGCGCGATGGCTTGCCGGCGAAGGCGGTGATGCTGGCGATGAAGGCCGACCTTGGGCGCCTGGTCCGCTTCATCGAACAGCGCGATCCCGAATTGGCGATCGCCCGCGAGCGCGGCTGGCGCGACTACCGCACGATCAAGTCCTTCATCTACGAGGACCGCTGCCGGCGCCGCAGCATCCTCGACCACTTCGGCGACCGCGAGGCGGGCCGACCGCTGGGCCGTTGCTGCGACGTCTGCGACGCGCAGAGCTGGCTGCCGGACCCGGAGACGATCACCGTGCGGGCGCCGAGCCGGGCCAAGGCCCCGGCCGCGCCGCCGCCCGAGCTTTCCGACGCGGACGGCCCGCTCTTCGACGAATTGAAGGCCTGGCGCCTGCGCGTCGCCGCCGGCAAACCGGCCTTCACGATCGCCCACAACACGACGCTGGCGGCGATCGCGGCGACGCGCCCCAGCGACGAGACGAGCCTCGTCGCGATCCGCGGCATCGGCCCCAGCTTCATCACGAAGTTCGGGCCCGAAGTACTCGCGCTCGTCGCCGCGCACCCCCGGGATAGCGCGCTCGAACCGGCCGCCTAAATGCTGGCGCAGGGCTCGCTTCCGCACCGCACCGGATCGATCGCCGCGGGCCGGTGTTTCAGACCTCACGATCTCCCCGCTGACGGGCCGGCTGTCATCTAAACCTCCGGCTCCGGACCCTTTAGCGGGGAGGGACTTGTCCTTAGCCAGTCGAATGAGGCTCGGATGCGCCCGATGGGACAGCGAATCGCCTTGGTCGCCCTTGCCGCGGCGATGCTCTGCCTGGCCGTGGCGCCGTGCGCCGAAGCCGGCGCGCTCTTGCCGCGCGGCAAGAAGATCTTCTTCGGGGTCAGCGACACCGGCGACTCCGCCGACTTCGGTCAGTTCAGCGAGGCGCTGGACAAGCACCCGGCGCTGATCGAGAGCTTCCGCACCTGGGGCTCGGACTTCCCCGAGTCGATCGAACGCTGGCAGGCGGCGCGGGCGCGTCCCGTGCTGCACATCACCACCGCCGATACGGGCGATGGCCATGAGCTGATCGACCCGCGGGCGATCGCACAGGGCTACGGCGACGAATACCTGATCCGCCTCAACCGGCTGTTCTGGGAGAAGAAAATGGCCGCCTACATCCGCCCGCTGGGCGAGCCGAACCGCTGCCTCAACGTTTACGCCTCTTACGACTGCGCCGGCAACGCCCGCGACTCCGCCCACAAGCCACGCTGGTACCGCCTCGCCTTCCGCCGCATCTACCTGATCGTCCACGGTGGCGGCAGCCGCGCGAGGATCAACGCGCGGTTGGGTGAAGCCGGCCTGGCGCCGCTGCGCGCCGGGGGAAACGGCCTGCCGCGGGCACCGGTCGCTGTGCTCTGGAGCACCCTGCCGGCCGGCTCGCCGACGGTCCCACAGAACCGGCCAAAACACTTCTACCCGGGCGACGACTACGTCGACTGGGTCGGCACCGACTTCTATTCCGACAACCAGGACTGGAAAGCGCTGAGCGGCCTCTACAACCGCTTCTCTGCGAAGCCCTTCGCGCTCCCTGAGTTCGGCGTCTCCAGCGGCGATGACCCCGCCTACATGACCAAGCTGATGACCTGGGTGCGGCGTCACAAGCGGACCAAGATGCTGGTCTACTACCAGGACTTCGGTTCGACCAGCGCCTACCGGATCCAGAACTACCCGGCCAGCCTGGCGGCGCTCAGCGACGCCCTCCACCACCCGGTCTTCCCCGCCTTCGCGCCCAACCCGCCGGTGGCGCCACCGCCCCCGCCGGGCGGCCTCGCCCCGCCGTCCTAGTAAACGCGAACTGCATCAAATTCTCTATCCACGAGGATGAGAATTTGATGCAGTTCGCTTGCTTTGCTTCTGCTGCGGGTGGGGCTTGCCCTTCGGGGCGACGATCGCTGGGGCTACGCCGCGTTTGAACTTGTAGGGCTGCAGGGCGGTGATGCTGGAGTACCCGGTCAGGTAGATCCGGTGGCCGTCGGAGATCACCGGCGAATAGGTGCCGCGGCGGTAGTGGAAGACCTTGCGACCGCTCTTCATCATGAAGCCGCTGGTCGTGTTGTTGGTGAACTCGGCGACGTAGACGATGTCGCCGATCGCCGAGAGCGAGCCGACCACCTGGCCGCCGGCCGAACGGCTCCAGCGCACGCCGCCGTCCTTGGCGTCGAGCGCGTAGACGTTGCCGTCGAAGGAGCCGATGTAGACCGTGGGCGGGCTGTGGCGCGTGGTCGAGACGGTCGGGCCCGAGTAGGCGTAGCCGCCGGTCGAGTAGCTCCAGGCGAGGGTGCCGTCCTTGAGGTCAAAGCTGTAGACGCGGTCGTCGTTGTTGCCGGCGTAGACGCGGCCAAAGGCGACGGCGGGCGTCGAGTAGAACTGGCCCGAGGTGCCGAAACCCTGGCCCAGCGAGCCGCTCTGCCACTTCAGCTTGCCGGTCTTGGCGTCGACCGCGTTCATGTAGCCGCCGTAGTCGCCGACGTAGAGGGTGCCGTGGTAGTAAGCGGGGGCCGACTTAATCGGTCCGCCGAGCGGCGTCGCCCAGCGCACGTTGCCGCTGATCGTGCTCAGCGCGTAGAGATTGCCGTCCTCGCAGCCGAAGTAGACCGTGCGGCCGATCACCACCGGCGAGGACTCGGCCCGGCCCGGCAACTCGTACTTCCAGACCGTCTTGCCGGTTTTCGCATCGAGCTTGACTATGTGGCCCGGGACGAGATTGACGATGTAGAGGCGGTGCTTGGAGTAGGCCGGCGAGGAGGCATTGAGGCGGCCGAGACTGCGTTCCCAGAGCACCTTGCCGTTTTTCGCGTCAAGGCCGTAGGCGGTGCCGTTGTTGTTGACGAAGTAGAGCTTGCCGCCGACGTAGATCGGCGGGAACTCGAGCAGCGGCCGCTCGGTGTAGCGCCAGAGCTTGCGGAACGGCGGCCTGACTCCCTTCGCCGGCAGGTAGCGGGTGCGGGCCGGGTTGAGCCCAAACATCGGCCAGTTGACGGTCTTCGCCTTCGGCTTCGGCGGCTTCTGCGGCACGAAGGCGGCATTCGAGTTGTGAACGTCGGCCGGGCGCTTGAGCAGCTCGTAGGCAAGCACGCCGGCGCCGGCCACGACGATTACCGCTGCGACGATCAGCCCGATCGCGATGTGGCGCTTTTCGTGCCAGAACCTGTTGGTCCGGCGCAGCAGCTCTTTCGCGTCGCGCCGGAGGCGGGCCTTGAGCCCGCCCTCAGCCATCCGCTGCGGACGCGCGGCGCTCGGACTCGGCGACGACTCCGCCGATCAACCCCTTGACCCCCTGCTTGACGGCGGCGATGACGACGGCGCCGACAACCGGCACGGTCGGCTGTGTCTTCACCGCATAGACCATCTTGGTGCCGCCGCCGTTGGGCGTCAGCTCCACGGTCCCAACGTGATCGCGCACCGGCAGCCCTGAAAGCAGCGTGTAAGAAAACCGACTGGGAGCCTCATAGGCGATCACTTCCTCCCGCAAGGCGGGTCCCACGGCAGTCAGCTTGCGAATGGCCCCAACCCCATTCGGCGCAGGCTCCCCCTCCCGCTCAAGCACGGACTTCCGCAACGGCGTCAACTCCGAGTACCTCCGATGATCGGTAAGCACTTCGAACACAGTCTCGACCGGCGCCGCAACCTCGCGCGTGAAAGTAAAGCTAGCCACGGCAGCGAAGGCTATAGGGAGGACCGGGTGCCCCTCCCGGCGGCTTGTACTTTTTCGGCGATCCAATCTCTGCCAGCCACCCCTCTCCACCGAAAAAGTTGAGCCGGGAGGGGCACCCGGTCCTCCTCACGCCAGTCTCCACCTCTGAGGATCAGTCCCCTCAGCCTTCACAACCTCGCCAACGATCACCAGATGGTCGAGACAAGAGAGGACGATCTGCAGGACCCAGGCGCTGACCGGCGTGTTGACGTTGTCGGCACCGACGATCTCGGCGACGATCTCAAACGCCGTCCTCTCTCCCTCGGCAAGCCCGTCGCGAGTCTTCCCCAGCAGCTCGCCGACCTGGCGCCGCGCCTCGGCGATCTTGGCCTCGGGATCACGAAACGGCCGGCCATGCCCGGGCAGGCAGAGGTTGACCTCGAGCGGCTCGACCTCGTCGAGGCTGGTGAGAAATTCGCCGACCGGATCGGGGCTGTGGCCGTGGTCGAAGAAGAGCACCGTGCGACCGAGCAGGTGGTCGCCGGAGATCAGCACGTTGCTCTCGGGCTGGTACAGGACGACGTGCGAGGGGGCGTGTCCAGGCGTCTCGTAGACCTGCCAGGCACCAACGTCGGTCTCGACCTCGACCCCGGGCAGCAGATCGCGGTCGGGCTCGACGATCGCGTCGATCCCGTTGTCGTCATCGTCCTTGCGGGACTCGCGGTAGCGTTCGAGCCCGGCGACCGGGACGCCGCTCTGGCGCGCCACCTCGAGCCGCTGCTCGAGCGCCGCCGCGGGGTCGTCGGCGAGCAGTCGCACGTGCTCCCACCTGGGATGCATCCAGAGCTCGCAGCCGGCGCTCTCGACGATCGGCGCCGCCAGCCCGTAGTGATCGGTGTGGGAGTGGGTGCAGACGAGCAGCTTGACGTCGCCGAGATCGAAGCCGGCCTGAGCAAGGGCGAGGTCAAACTGGCGGATCCGACCCTCGCCGCCGATCCCGGTGTCGAAGAGGACGATGCCGCCGTCAGCGGCGACCGCCCAGGCGTTGCCGTGGGGCACGCCGGGCCAGGGCAACGCCAGTCTCAGCCTCCAGATCCCCGGCAACACCTTCTCGGCACGAGGAGCCTCCGGGCGCTTGCGATCCTCCGCCATCGAGGCGAATCCTCTCAGGCAGCGCCCGCGCCGGGCGTGACCGCCGTCATGCTGGGATAGGTTGGGCACTGCATGGAGTCGAGCAGCCCCAAGCGCGCCGGACTCGTCCTCGCGGCGCTGATCCTGGTCGCGGCGGTTGCCAACCTCAACCTGGCGGTGGCCAACGTCGCCCTGCCGGACATCGGCAAGGCCTTCGGTTCCGGCCAGACGACGCTGAACCTGATCGCCGTCGGCTACTCGCTGGGCCTGGCGACTTCGGTCCTCTACCTGGGCGCGCTCGGCGACCGCTACGGGCGCAAGATGATGCTGTTGCTCGGCATGGGGCTCTCGATCCCGGCCTCCCTGCTCGCCGGCTTCGCCCCCTCCGATGGCGTCCTCTTCGTCGCTCGACTGCTCGGCGGTGTCGCGGCGGGCATGGCCTTCCCCACCACCCTGGCCCTAATCACCGCGCTGTGGTCGGGCGCGGCGCGGACCCGTTCGATCGCGCTCTGGTCGGCGATCGGCGGCGCGATCGCATCGCTCGGGCCATTGCTCTCCGGCGCCCTGCTCGAACATTTCGACTGGGGCTCGGTCTTCCTGGTCACGCTGCCGCTGGCGGCCCTCGCCCTCTTCATGGCCTGGCGCTACGTCCCCGCCCACGTCAACGAGGCGACCGAGCCGGTCGACAACCTCGGCGGCATCCTCTCGATCCTGCTGATCGCGGCGCTCGTGCTCGGGATCAACCTGGCGCCGGTCCCCGGCAAGGGGGCGCTGGCGATCGGGCTGGGCATCGTCGCGGTCGCCGCGACCATGGCCTTCGTGGTCCGCCAGCGGCGGGCGCGCTCGCCGCTCTATGACCTCGACGTAGCGGCACGCCGCATCTTCTGGGTCGCGGCCTGCGCCGGGATCATCGTCTTCGGCTCGCTGATGGGGGCGATGTTCATCGGCCAGCAGTTCCTCCAGAACGTGCTCGACTACTCGACCCTCGACTCCGGCCTGGCGATCCTGCCGGCGGCGGTGCTGATGGTGATCGTCGCGCCGCGCTCGGCGAAGCTGGTCGAGATCCGCGGCGCCCGCTTCACCCTGCTCGTCGGCTACGTCTTCTGCGTGCTCGGCTTCCTCACGATGCTGTTGCTCTGGAAAGACAACATCGAATACTGGAAGGTGGGCCTGGGCTACGCCTTCATCGGCGTCGGCGTCGGCTTCGCCGGCACGCCCGCCTCGCACTCGCTGACCGGGTCGGTGCCGGTGAAGCGGGCCGGGATGGCCTCGGGCACCGCCGACCTGCAG
>DATNGZ010000064.1:0-90906 GCA_035605695.1 Solirubrobacterales bacterium
TCGGCTTCCTCAGCCGCACCTCGGAAGGCGTCGTCTTCGGCCGCTCGTTCTTCGCCGCCTCGACGATGCTCTCCCTCGTCGCCCTGCCGCTGATCGTCGCCAGCACACGGGAGGGGCTCAACGCGATCCCCCAGCACGTCCGTGAGGCCTCCTACGCGGTCGGCAAGACGAAGATCGCGACCACGCGCAGAATCCTGCTGCCGACGGCGCGCCCGCAGGTGGCGACCGGGGCGATGCTCGGCCTCGGCCGGATCATCGGCGACACGGCGATCATCGTCGTCCTGCTCGGCGCCACCCAGAACTTCGCCCCAGTCGAAAACAGCGCCTTCCCCTTCAACTACCTGCGCGGAGCGGGGACAACGCTGACCAACTTCGTCTACGAGGCCTCCCCAACAGGCAACCTCAACCAGCCCCAGAAGGCCTATGCGGCGGCCTTCGTCCTGCTGCTCCTGGTGCTGGGCCTGAACGCCGCCGTCGATGTCGTCCACCGCCGCGCGAGAAAGGCAGGGACGTGGAGTTCATAGCCCCTGACGTGTCTGAGCTTGACCACCAAATAGGGGGGGTTAGCTCAGACACCCCCCTTCCGCCACCGCCGATTCGGCGGCTGCCGCTGGAGGAGACGCCACCGGCGCAACAGGTGCCTGCGCCCTTGCAGCCCGCAGGTGAGCCCTCGTCACAGCGAGGCGGCTTCACCGCAGCGCGTCGCTCGATCGGCGCGCCGCAGTTCTCGATCCGGCGGATGGAGATCGACAACGTCTCGGTCGCCTACTCGGACCGCGAGGCGGTCAAGGGCGTCTCGCTGCCGGTCCGCCAGGGCGAGGTGCTAGCGATGATCGGCCCCTCCGGCTGCGGCAAGACGACGCTGCTGCGCTCGCTCAACCGGCTAACCGAGCTGACCCGCACGGCGACCCTGAAGGGACGCATCCTGCTCGACGATGTTGACATCACCCTGATCGAGCCGACCTCGCTGCGGCGCCGGGTGACGATGGTCTTCCAGCAGCCCAACCCGTTCCCGATGAGTGTCTTCGACAACATCGCCTACGTCCTGCGCGAGCAGGGCTCGCGGCGCCAGCGCAAGAAGGTGCTGGAGCCGAAAGTCCACAGCGCGCTCGATCGTGCCGGGCTCTTCGAGGAGGTCAAGGACAACCTCGACCACCCGGCGCTGAAGCTCTCCGGCGGCCAGCAGCAGCGGCTCTGCATCGCCCGGGCGCTGGCGGCCGAGCCCGAGGTGCTGCTGCTCGACGAGCCCTGTTCGGCGCTCGATCCGCAGTCGACCCAGGTGATCGAGGACCTGATCGTGAAGCTGCGCGACGACGTCGCCGTCGTCATCGTCACCCACAACCTGCAGCAGGCCTACCGGATCGCCGACCACGTCGCCTTCATGTACCTCGGCGAGCTGGTCGAGTACAGCAGCGCGACGGCCCTCTTCAACGCGCCCCGCGAGCAGCGGACCAAGGAGTACGTGAGCGGTGCGTTTGGTTAGCGATCGCATATTCCGCGTCGGGCTGCTGGTCGTTTGCGGTCTGCTCTTGGTGGGCGCTGTCACCGGCTGCACGACGACGCAGGAAACCGCCGAGCTCAAGCAGGCCCAGTCAAAGCGCATCCTCGAGCGCCGCGACCGCAAGCAGGCGAAGAAGCAGCGATCCAAGTCGCACGACCACGGGAGCAACGAGCAATGAATGCCTCAACCGACCAGTCGCCAGCGCTGAAGGGCCAGGCCCAGTACGAACCCTGCGAGGAGTGCGGGGCCCCGCTCGACCCGCAGCAGCGCTACTGCGTCAACTGCGCGGCGCGCCGCGGCAACGGCGCCAACCCCTCGTCGCGCTACTTCGCGGCGATGAGCCAGCGTGCCCGCCGGCCCGCCATTCGTCCTTCAGCCGTCAAGCCGAGCTCGGGCAGCCGCGCGGCCGCCGTTGCCTTCTTCGCCCTGCTGCCGATCGCCGTGGCAATTGGCGTCGTCGTCGGTCGCAGCGGCAACGACAGCGGCGAAAACGAGGCGCTGTTGGAGGCGCTGCACCGCCAGGAAGTGGCGCAGGCGAGTACGCCGGCGGCCGGCGTCGCGACCACTGTGGGCAGCGGCAACAAGAAAGCCAAAGCCAAGAAGGCGAAAGCATCAAGCAAGGGAGGCGGCAAAGTCGTGGCGCAGACCAGCAACGGGACCGTGCACGAGGTGACGGGCTTCAAACCGACCAAGCAGAAGACCGAAGAAGACACCGCAATCGTCGCCGAAAACCCCGAACAGTCGGGCGAAAATTACATCAAGGCACAGCAGAACCTGCCCGATGTGACGGTGGTTGGGGGCGACCCCAGCGAAGCGCCCGCCGCGCCGGCCGGGGGTGCGCAGCCATGAGTCAGATCAGCGAGATCCTGCGGCGGCCAGCCGAGGCGGTCAAGAGCGCCCGCAAGCCGGCATCCGCCAAACCAAAGCCCGAGGCGGCCAAACCGGCGGAGGAGAAGGTCGAGAACGCCGAGCTGCTTGCCCAGCGCGACCGCCTGCTGGAGAAGTTCACGATCATGCAGGCCGACCTCGGCGGCGCCTTCTATGAGATGGCGATCCGCGACCACGTGCGGATGGACGTGCTTACCCGCAAGGCGGCCGAGCTGCAGCGGGTCGACGCCGAGCTGCTCTCGGTCGAGCGCGTGCTCGAGCTGGAACGCTCCGACGCGGCCGGGCTCTGCCCCAGTTGCAGCTCGCCCTACGGCCACGCGGTGCGCTTCTGTCCCCAGTGCGGCCAGTCGCTCGTGTCCGCGGGGGCGGTTGCATGAAGTCGGCGATCGCCGCACCGTTGCGCCGGGCAATGGCGGCCGCGGCAACGCTGACGGGCAAGCGCTTCGGACTGCTGGTCGCCTCCTCGGTTGTGGCGACCTCGGCGATCGTCGCCAGCGCGATGACCGGCACCGGCAGCAGCGGCGCCCTGGCGGCGCTGATCGGCCGCAGCCTCGCCTCCAACAACACCCCGGTCGCGACCACGCCGGCTCCGGGTGGGTCCTCCCCCGGCGCCGGGTCGTCCGCCCCTGCCCAGAGCGGCTCGGCGTCCTCGGCCGGCGGGCCGCTCGCTTCGCCGCAACCCACCCCCGCACCGGCGGCGAGCGGCCCGGTGAGCGAACCGGCGGCGAATGAACCCGCAGCCAAGCCCGCGGCTCCCGAGCCAGCGGAAGCGGGCCCGGTCAAGCACGTCTTCGTGATCTCGCTCACCAGCCCTGGCTACGAACAGTCGCTTGGCGCCCAATCGCAGATGCCCTACCTCTCGGCGACCCTGCGCCCGCAGGGCGAGCTGCTGAGCAATTACTCGCTGCTCAGCGAAGCTGGGCTCCCCAACCAGATCGCCGCCCTCAGCGGCCAGCCGCCGAACGCGTCAACCACTGCCGGCTGCTCGACCTACGCCGAGTTCCCGCCGACCGCAAAAGTGAGCGCAAACGGGGTCCTCAGCGGCGCCGGCTGCATCTACCCGGTCGAAACGCTGACCCTCGCCGATCAGCTGGGGGTCAGCCAACTCACCTGGCGCGCCTACATCGACGGCATGGTCGATGCGGCGGGCAGCCCGGCGAACTGCGTCCATCCCGGCCCCGAAGAAGTCGAAACGGTGCTGCCCGGCGGCTACACGGCGAGGCAGAACCCCTTCGTCTACTTCCACTCCCTGCTCGACCTCGGCGACTGCTCCGCCGACGACCTGCCGCTCGATCAGCTGACGGCGGACCTGCGCAAAGCCGAGAAGACGCCGAGCTACTCCTTCATCGCGCCGACGCTCTGCAACTCGGGCGCGACCGGCCAGTGCCCGGCCGGGGGGATCGAAGGGCCGGCGAGCGCCGACGCCTTCCTCTCGACCTGGGTCCCCAAGATCCTCGCCTCACCGGCCTACAAGGCCGACGGCTTGCTGATCGTCAACTTCGCCGCGGCGAATCCGCCGCCCACCACACCGGAAGCCGCACCGGCACCGGCCACCGACCCGCTGCACGTGGGCGCTCTTCTGCTCTCGCCCTTTCTCACCCCCGGCTCTACCGACGCCGCTCCATATAACCCCTACTCCATCCTCCGCTCAAACGAGGACCTCTTCGGCCTCGACCCCCTGGGTCTGGCCGCCGCGGCCAAGACAAAGTCCTTCGCCCCGAGCCTGCTCAAAGAAAACGGCGGCGACTAGCACTATCCGGGTATTACCCCGATGACTCCCGGCCGTGCTGTCGGAAGAATCCGCCTTGATGTTTTCGGCCGAGGGGGAGACTCCGCTGGCGCGCTTCGCCGATCGCCGCGACGCGGGTCGGCAGCTCGCCGCACAGCTGTTATCACTGGCTGACAAGCATCCGGTCGTGGTCGGCTTGCCGCGCGGCGGCATCCCCGTCGCCAGTGAGATAGCGATCGCGCTGAAGGCACCGCTCGAGATCCTCGCCGTGCGCAAGCTCGGCGCTCCCCACAACCCCGAGTACGGGATTGGCGCGATCGTCGAGGACGGCACTCGCATCTTCGACCCCGAGGCGCTGGCGGCCCTGGATATCGATGGCGCCATGCTGGAGGCGATCGTCGCCCGCGCAAGCGCGGAGCTGTGCCGTCGTGTCGTCGCCTACCGCGCGGGTCGTCCGCCGATGCCGCTGCGCAACCGCACCGTCGTTGTCGTCGACGACGGGGTTGCGACCGGCGTCACCGACACCGCTGCGATCCGGGCGATCCGGCGTTTGCGACCGCGACGGCTGATCCTCGCGGTGCCGGTATGCGCACCCGATTCGCTCGCGCGCCTGCGCAGGGAGGCCGACGAGATGATCTGCCTGATTGCGCCGCCACGGCTGAGGGGAGTGGGCGAGTGGTACCGGGACTTCTCTCAGATCCATGACCAGGAGGTGATCACTGCGCTAGGGGCGGCGCGGCGCTCCCTGGCCTGAGGAGCCACGAGGCCGCGACCGCCCGCTGATTCGGGTTTGATTGGGCGGTGAGCGACGCCCTCGTGCAGCGTTACCGAGCCGCCCGCCGCGATCGCGGGTTGGCGGTGCTGGAAGGCTTCCACGCGCTCAAGCACGCGCTTCGCTTTGGCGCTGAGTTGGTCGAGGCGGTTGCCAGCGACCGCGAGGCACTGGAGCGGCTGGCGGCAGAGCTTGCCCCCGACCTGGCCGGTTCACTTGCGCAGCGGGTCGCGCCGGTCGAGCCCGAGGTTCTGGCCCAGATGGCCCGGCAGGCGCCGCGCACCGGGGTGATCTCGATCGCCCGCCGCCCGGCCATCGACCTGACGGGGGCGCTGGCCAGTGAGCGGGTGGCCCCGGTGGTCCTGCTCGAGGACCCGCGCTCAATGGGGAACATGGGGGCCTGCGTGCGAGTCGCCGCAGCCGCCGACGCAGCCGCTGTCCTTACCACCGGCAGCAACGACCCCTGGCATCCCGAGGCGCTGCGGGGCGCCGCCGGCCTGCACTTCGCCCTGCCGGTAACTGCGATTGAGGAGCTGCCGGCAAGCGACCGCCCTTTGGTCGCGATCGACCCCGAGGGCGAGGGCAGCGACCTGCGATCGCTTTCACCACGCGCGATCCTCGCCTTCGGCACCGAGCGCTACGGGCTCAGCGAGGCCCTGCTCGAGCGGGCGGACCAGCGCCTCGCGATCCCGATGCGAGAGGGCGTCTCCAGTCTCAACCTCGCCACCGCGGTCGCGGCGGTGCTCTTCTCGCAGCGCCTTTGAACCTTGCTGCTCCTCGCTCCGTAGACCGGGCCGATGAAGCGAATCGCCGCCTGTCTTGCCGTCTCGTTTGCCGTGGGATTGCTTGCAAGCCAGGTCGCCCCCGGCGCCCAGCCGGGGCCGGCACGGGCAAGCAAGGTGAAGACGGTCGACATCAACCACTTCGAATTCCACCCGCCGACGCTCTCGGTTCCCAAGGGGGCGAAGGTCCTTTTCTTCAACTCCTCCGGCACTGCTCATACAGCGACCGACAAGGGCGCCTTTGACAGCGGCCGGATCAAGCCGGGCGGTTCGGTGGCGGTGCGCTTCGAACAAAAGGGGACGTTCCGCTACCACTGCGAAATCCACCCCACCATGCACGGCAAGATCGTCGTCGGCTGAGCTTGCGAACCCCCGGGCGGGGGATTGCGAAAAATTACCGATGCACCGGGCAGGGACAAGGCATAGCCTGGGGAACATGTGACCGCGGCGTTTTGGCCGCCTACCAGTCATTCAATGAAAGGACGCCGCCTTGCCGTTTGCCGACATCAACATCGGAGAAGCCCTCCTCATCGCATTCGAGGTCTTCTTCTTCGTGATCTGGATCTGGATCCTGATCACGATCCTCAGCGATCTCTTCCGCGACCACGAAACCTCCGGCTGGGCGAAGGCCGCCTGGGTTCTCTTCCTGGTCTTCATCCCGTTCCTGACGGCGCTGATCTACCTGATCGCCCGCGGCAGCGGTATGCGCGACCGCACGATCAAGGCCCAGGCCGAGGCTAAGCAGCACTTCGACTCGTACGTCCGCGAACAGGCCCACACGACGCCCGCTGACGAACTGCACAAGCTCAACGAGCTGAAGGAAAAGGGCGCCCTCTCATCCGAGGAGTTTGACAAGGCCAAGGCCAAACTTTTGGCCTAGCGTCGCCTGGCCGGCGCATATCGGCGTCCTCGGTCGCTCGCGTGCAGAGCACGCCACGCTCCCTGCGTCCTTGATCTGCTTGATCAGGCGACGCTAGGGAGTGTGGATATCGCCACAGCAATGATTTCTCCTGCAAAGGCTGGAGTTCTGCAACCAAAGTTGCAAGTTATTAGCGATTCCTAACATTTAGGCGGCGTCTTCGCTACCTTGCGCCGTCGATGCGCGTTCCCCTTCGCGGTAACTCTTGGCGGCTGCTGCTGTCCGCGGCGCTGCTGCTCGTCGTCCTCTGCGTGGCCGCTTCGGCCCCGGCGAAGGACCTCGAAGAAAAGCTTGACGCAACCCAGGGCAAGCTCAGCCACGTGCGCGAGAGCCAGAGCGCCCTGGCCGCGACGATCGCCGAACAAAACAAGGCGATCGACTCGATGATCGGCGAAGTCTCCGATCTGCGCCAGCAGCAGGCAGCAGTTGAGTCTGAACTCGCCGCGAAGCAGGAGGAACTCGACAAGGCGACCGCGCAGCTGGCCGCTGACAAGCACCGCCTCGCCCTGGTCCGCGCCAAGCTGCAGCGGGCGCTCGGCGTCCTGCGTCAGCGCCTGGTCGCGATCTACGAGACCGGCAGCCCCGACATGCTCAACGTCGTCCTCGACTCAGCCAGCTGGTCTGAAGTGACCACCCGTGCCGAGTACCTGAGCCAGGTGCAGGAATACGACGACTCGGTCGCCGGGCGGGTCAAGGGCTTGCGCGACGAAGCCCGCGCCGCGGTCAAGCGGATGACGGCGGCACGGCTGCAGATCAAGGACGCCCGCGACGCGATCGCAGTCAAGGAGCGCGAAGTCGCCTCCGCCCGCGCGGAAGCCGAGTCCCGCTTCGCCGAGCTGAAGTCGGCCCAAGGGGCACGGCGCGAATCGCTCGAATCGCTCGAGTCGCGCGAAGAAGCGCTGAGCAACAACCTCGCGTCGATTTCAGAACAGATCGCCAGCGCGACCGGCACCCCCGGCCCTGTGACCGGCACCCCGGCACCGCTGACCCCCGGCCAGAGCGCCAGCTACATCTCCGAAAGCCAGGCCAGCGTGCCGAGCGAGGCGCCTTCCGCGATCGCCGGCGCGATCGAAGCCGCCAACTCGATCGCCACCACCCCCTACATCTGGGGCGGCGGCCACGGCTCCTTCGAATCGTCCGGCTACGACTGCTCGGGCGCGGTCAGCTTCGCGCTCAACGGCGGCGGCTTCCTCTCCAGCCCCCTCGACTCAACCGGCCTCGAGACCTGGGGCGAACCTGGCCCCGGCCAATGGATCACCGTCTACGCCAACGCCGAACACGCCTGGATGATCATCGCCGGCCTAGCCTTCGACACCGTAGGCGGCCCCGGCCCCCGCTGGCACTCCTCGCCAGTCGACTCACCAGAAGGCTTCATCGCTCGTCACCCGCCGGGCTATTAGGCCAGGGCGGTAGCCCAGTTCGCGGCGTTGCCGCGACTGACGTGGATCACGCCGTCGAAGCCTTCGCGTTGGAGGATCGAGGCGGCCAGGCCGCTGCGCTTACCCGCCTTGCAGATCGTCGCCACCGGTTGCTCGCGCGGGACCTCGTCGATGCGGTCGCGCAATTGGCCGAAGGGGATGTGGAGTGAGCCGGGGATGTGGGCGGCCTCGAACTCGGTGGGGTTGCGCACGTCGAGGACCAGGGGGCCGTCGGAGCCGTCGAGGCGCCGCGCCAGCTCGGCCAGGTCGATCGCCTCGATTCGCTCGACCGGCCGGTCCTCGGCCCGCCAGGCGGTCATGCCGCCGCCGAGGAAGCCGCGCACGCGCAGGCCGACCGCGGCGAGCAGTTCCGCCGCCTCGAGCTCGTTGCCGTCGGAGGCGGCGACGACGAGCAGCTCGGCGTCTACAGGCACCACCTGCGCCACCTTGGTCGCAAAGCCGGTGTCGTATCCCGAGGCGCTGATTGCGCCGGGGATGTGGGCCTCGTCGAACTGTTCGTTGGTGCGCGAGTCGACCGCCAGGGCGCCTTCGGCGATTGCCGCCTCGAAGCCGTGCGGTGTGAGCTGCGTGGGTGAGGAGATCGATTCGACCAGCGGGCCGCGGTTGAGCGAGACGATGTGCTCGACGTTGGGCGGCTTACTGCCGATCGAGGCGACCGCGTGCTCGACAAACTCGGCCTCCCTCTTGAACGCGAGGGCGCGGTTATGGCGACGCTCGAAGCCGATCGTCGAGCAGGTCTTGAGGTCGATCCCGGAGCTGCCGCAGAGCGAGCCGCCGAGGTGCCCGGGCCAGACCTCGGTCTCCTCGGGCAAGGTCAGCAGGCGCTGGTGCAGGGAGCGGAAGATGTCGGCGGCGCCCTCGCGCGGCTCGACCGCGAGGTCGGGGCGGGCGACGTCGCCGACGAAGAGGCAGTCCCCGGTCAGCGCCGCCCGGGGATCGTCGCCGCGCGAAGCGTCGCGAAGCAGGAAGGAGGTGTGCTCGGGGCGGTGGCCGGGAGTGTGAATCGCCTCGATCGTCGCCCCGTCGCCCAGCTTCAGGCCCCAGCCGTCGGTGAAGGCCTCGTGCGGGTACTCGGCCTCGGCCAGCTCGTGGACGTGGATCGTGGCGCCACTGGCGCGGGCGAGGCGGCCGTGCCCGGAGACGTGATCGGCGTGGTTGTGGGTCTCCAACACATGCTCGATCCGCACCCCGTGCAAGCGGGCGAGGTGCAGGTAAGGGTCGATGTCCCACTGCGGGTCGACCACGGCGGCGACGCCGGAGGCGGTGTCGCCGACCAGATAGGAGGCGCAGCCGAGATCCTCGTGAATTACCTGCCGAAAGAGCATCGGATCAGGGTAGCGGCGACGTGAACCGGGTATTAGAAGGTGCAGCTCCCGCGTCCCGGGCGGGACGGGCCCGGCCGGAGCGGGCGATCGAAGGAGAGCACCATGGAGTCAGCATCGATCCGTGCACACCAGCCGGCCGTCGGGAATGGAGGTCAGCAGCCAGTCGGCGCGGCGCAGGTGCGGGAGGGCTGGACGCCGGCCGATCCGGCGCCCCTTGGCCTCGCCGCCTTCGCGCTCACCACCTTCGTCCTCAGCATGTTCAACGCCGGCCTGGTCAGCAAAGCGGGCGAGCCGGTGGTGTTGGGCCTGGCTCTCGCCTACGGCGGCGTCGCCCAAATCCTCGCCGGGATGTGGGAGTTCCGCACCGGCAACACCTTCGGCGCGGTCGCCTTTACCTCGTTCGGGGCGTTCTGGATCTCGTTCTGGGCCTTCGTCACCTTCTTCGAGGGCGATGTCCCCGCCGCCAACGTCGGCGACGCGGTAGGGCTCTACTTGATCGCCTGGGGCATCTTCACCACCTACATGTTCGTCGCTTCGCTGCGCACCAACGCGGCGGTGGCCCTTGTCTTCGTCTTGCTTGCCGTGACCTTCTTCCTGCTCGGCATCGGCAACTCAGGCGGCAACGAAAGCCTCGTGGAAGCCGGTGGCTGGTTTGGCCTGGCTACGGCGGCGGCAGCCTGGTATGCATCGTTTGCGGCGGTCGTCAACTCGACCTTCGGTCGGACGGTCTTGCCGGTCCGGCCGCTGGGTCACTGAGCGAGGGAGAGGGATATGGCAGCGGAACCACAATCGGCGGGCCTGGAGCAGGAGCTCAGCAGCCTGCTGGAGGTCGATCGTTTCGATCCCCCCGAGGATTTCCGCCAGGGTGCGGATTGGAACGATCCCGCGATCTACGGGGAGGCGGCGGCCGATCCGGAGGCCTGGTGGAAGCGCCAGGCGACCGAGCTGCTCGACTGGGCCGAGGCGCCGAACGAAGGGCTCGACGCCTCCAACCCGCCCTTCTACAAATGGTTCGCCGACGGCAGGATCAACGCCTCCTACAACTGCCTTGATCGCCACGTTGAGGCCGGCCGAGGCGAGCGCGTCGCCTATCACTGGCGCGGCGAGGAGGGCGAGGAGCGCGACGTCACCTATGCCGAGCTGCTTGCCGACACGCAGCGCTTCGCCAACGCGCTGAAGGGCCTCGGCGTTGGCAAGGGCGACGTGGTCGGGATCTACCTGCCGATGATCCCCGAGGTCGTCGTCGCGATGCTGGCCTGCGCCCGGATCGGGGCGATGCACAACGTCGTCTTCGGCGGTTTCTCGGCCGAAGCGGTGCGCGAGCGAATGGAGTTCTCCGAGGCAAAGGCGCTGGTCACCGTCGACGGCGCCCGCCGCAAGGGCAAGGTGGCGCCGATCAAGCCCCAGGTCGACGAGCAGCTCGGCGACCTGGAGACGCTGGAGGCGATCGTCGTCGTCCGTCATGCCGGCATCGACTGCCCGATGCGGGAGGGCCGCGACCGCTTCTACGACGAGCTGCTCGAGGCGGCCGACGCCGAGTGCCCGGCCGAGCCGCTCGACGCTGAGCATCCCCTCTTCATCCTCTACACCTCCGGCTCGACCGCGAAGCCGAAGGGGATCCTGCACACCACCGGTGGCTACCTGACCGGCGTCGCCGCCACACACCGCTACGTCTTCGACTTGAAGCCAGAGGAGGATGTCTACTGGTGCGCGGCAGACGTCGGTTGGGTCACCGGCCATTCCTACATCGTCTACGGGCCGCTGCTCAACGGCGCCACCAGCGTGATCTGGGAGGGGGCGCCCGACTACCCGAGCAAGGGCATCTGGTGGGAGCTGGTCGAGCGCTACGGGGTGACGATCCTCTACACGGCGCCGACCGCGATCCGCACCTTCATCAAGTGGGGGGCGGATATTCCGGCCGAGTCCGACCTCTCCTCGCTGCGCCTGCTGGGCTCGGTCGGCGAGCCGATCAACCCCAAGGCCTGGCTTTGGTACCACAAGGTAATCGGCGCGGAAAAGTGCCCGATCGTCGACACCTGGTGGCAGACCGAGACCGGCGCGATCATGATCACGCCGCTGCCCGGGATCACCGCGACCAAGCCCGGCTCGGCGACGCAGCCGTTCCCCGGGGTCGCTGCTGAGGTGGTCGGCGAGAGCGATGGCAAGCCGGTCGAGCAGGGCCAAGGGCTGCTGATCCTGACCAAGCCCTGGCCCTCGATGCTGCGCACGCTTTACAAGGAGGAGGACCGCTTCATCGAGACCTACTTCTCGCGCTTCGGCAAGGAGACCTACCTGGTCGGCGACGCGGCGCGCAGGGACGAGGACGGCTACTTCTGGGTGATCGGGCGGATCGACGACGTCGTCAACGTCTCCGGCCACCGGCTCTCGACTGCTGAGGTCGAGTCGGCGATCGTCGCCCATCCCAAGGTCGCCGAGGCGGCGGTGATCGGCCAGTCCGACGAGCAGACGGGGCAGGCGATTTGCGCATTCGTCACCCTGCGCGGCGACACCGAGCCGAGCGATGACCTGATCGAGGGGATCCGCGAGGTAGTCGCCGAGCGGATCGGCAAGTTCGCCCGGCCGAAGCGCATCGTCTGGGCCGACGAATTGCCGAAGACCCGCTCCGGCAAGATCATGCGCCGCCTGCTGCGCGACATCGCCGAGGGCCGCGCCTTGGGCGACGTAACGACGCTGCGCGACCCAGGCGTGATGGAAGAACTCGAGGCGAAGATGGCCGACTACGACGACGAGGACTGAGGTGCCGGGGCGGCGCCGCGAGAGCGCTCGTCAACGATCCGCTCGACCGCGATCTCCAACGCCTGCAGCTGCTCGCGGACGCTGCGCAGCTCACGCAGGGCGATCGCCTCGGCGGTGAGCTGCTCGGCCTCCAGCTCCTGCTCGACCTCGGCGATCTCGGGCCCGAGGAAGCGCTGGGCGAAGGCGCCGGTGAGCAGAGCGACGAAGCCGATGCCGACGATCAGGATCACAACCGAGACGATCTCACCGCCGGTCGTGGTCGGGTAGATGTTGGAACCGAGCGTGGTCATCGTCGTTACCGCCCAGTAGATCCCGTCCCAGTCATTGAGGTGCTGGGCCTGTTTCTCGAAGGCGACGAAGAGGGCGCCGCCACCGACCACGGTCAGCAGGGCGAGGAACATCGCGTAGTGCAGGCCCTTCAGTGAGAAGACCTCGCGCGAGAGCTGCGCCAGCCGCAGCAACCGAACCAGCCGCAGAAGCCGCAGTACGCGCAGGCCCTGCAGGCCCGCCGGCAGGACCGGCGGGGTGAAGATGACGATGAAGGGGTCGAGCGGGTGGTGCCGCAGCCAGAGGCGGCGATTGGGGACGACGACCAGCATCACCACCAGCTCGATCAGGAAGGCGGTCCAGGTGACCCAGTTGAGCAGGCGGGCGACATCCTCCAGCGTGCCACCCGGATGCGACTCGCTGATCGCCACCATCGGCAGGGTCAGCGCCGCCGCGATCAGCATCGGCGTATTCAGCCGTTCGGCCACACGCGTGCTGCGCGCATCCATCCCCGGCGGGTAGATCGTCAACTCATGCTGCACCTCTGAGTCCATCCGGGTCTGATTCGACGTCCGCGTCCCGGTGCCTACTCCGCCCCCTTGGCCGCCCGGCCTCTGGCTGGCCCCAGAATCGACAAGACCCGCCGGAGCGGGTCGAGTCTGGCGACGTGGGGTACCACCCCACAGGCGGCCGACAACCATCTTCGAGACTACCAAGATGGGCCACCCCCAAAGACTCGAACCTCTCCGGCAGGTCTATATGCGGAGGGCGCCGGACTCGAACCGGATCCGAATGGTTGGTTCGGACATGGCGGTTGTCGACCGCCTGGAGACACCCGCCTCCTTCGCCCTCCTGTGAGCGATGCTAGAGACGAAAACGCGGCAATCTGCGGCACTGGGTGGATTGGCACACTGAGTTGACGCTTTCGTGACGAACGCGGCCGAGCTGCCCGCATCACGGGCGCCCCCGCGGAGCGCCACTCGGCGCTTTTCCTGGCGGCTTCGTACCATGGTCTGGCAAGCAATCGACCAGGAGACGCGCACCCGATGACTACCAGCACCGCCACGCAGGACTACAAGGTCGCCGACATTGGCCTCGCCGATTTCGGGCGCAAGGAGATCGCGCTTGCCGAGGTCGAGATGCCCGGCCTGATGCAGACCCGCGAGGAGTTCGGGGCCTCCCAGCCGCTGAAGGGCGCTCGGATCACCGGCTCGCTGCACATGACCGTGCAGACGGCGGTGCTGATCGAGACCCTGACGGCGCTTGGCGCCGAGGTGCGCTGGGCCAGCTGCAACATCTTTTCGACTCAGGACCACGCCGCCGCCGCGATCGCCGCCGCCGGCATCCCCGTTTACGCCTGGAAGGGCGAGACGCTGGAGGAGTACTGGTGGTGCACCGAGCAGGCACTGCTCTGGCCAGAGGGCGAGGGGCCGAACATGATCCTCGACGACGGTGGCGACGCGACGCTGCTGGTCCACAAGGGGGTCGAGTTTGAGAAGGCCGGTGCTGTGCCGGACCCTGAGACGGCGGAGTCGGGCGAGTTCAAGATCATCCTTGAGACCCTGCAGCGCTCGCTTAATGAGGACCCGCAGCGCTGGACCAACGTCGCCGCGAACATCCAGGGCGTCACCGAGGAGACGACGACCGGGGTCCACCGGCTCTACCAGCTGGCCGAGACCGACGACCTGCTCTTTCCGGCGATCAACGTCAACGACTCGGTCACCAAGTCCAAGTTCGACAACCTCTACGGTTGCCGCCACTCGCTGGTCGACGGGATCAACCGCGGCACCGATGTGATGATCGGCGGCAAGGTCGCGGTGATCTGTGGCTACGGCGACGTCGGCAAGGGCTGCGCCTCCTCGCTGCGCGGCCAGGGCGCCCGCGTGATCGTCACCGAGATCGACCCGATTTGCGCCCTGCAGGCGGCGATGGAGGGCTACGAGGTGCGCAGGCTGGAGGACGTCGTCGAGACGGCCGATATCTTCGTCACCGCCACCGGCAACAAGGACATCATCACCGCCGAGGACATGGCGCGGATGAAGCACAACGCGATCGTCGGCAACATCGGCCACTTCGACAACGAGATCGACGTCGCCGGCCTCGAAGCTCACCCCGGCGTCGAGCGGATCAACATCAAGCCACAGGTCGACGAGTGGCGCTTCGCCGACGGCCACTCGATCGTGCTGCTCTCCGAGGGCCGCCTGCTCAACCTCGGCAACGCGACCGGCCACCCGAGCTTCGTCATGTCTAACTCCTTCACCAACCAGGTGATCGCCCAGATCGAGCTCTTCAGCAAGGCCGATCAGTACGAGGCCAAGCAGGTCTACGTGCTGCCCAAGCACCTCGACGAGAAGGTGGCTCGCCTACACCTCGCCGCCCTCGGCGTCGACCTGACCGAGCTCAGCGCCGATCAGTCCGCCTACCTGGGCATTCCGGTCGAGGGTCCCTATAAGCCGGACCACTACCGCTACTAGAAACGACAAGACCCGCCGGAGCGGGTCGAGTCTGGTGAAGCGGGGAACCACCCCGCACGCAATTGACACCCATCGTCAGGCTAGCACTGCGATTGCCCAGACTCGACCTTTTCGGCGATCTATGCGGAGGGTGCCGGACTCGAACCGGATCCGGTGGTTGGCCGGACAGCGTAGGTATCAATTACGTGGAGCACGCCTGTCTCCTTCGACCCTCCTGCCGGCGATGCTAGTGGCGAAAATCGATCAAATGCTGGCCCCACTGCATTGGCACAGTGACGTGGCACTTTCTTAATAGGCAAGCGTCCCAGGCGGCTCCCCGCCTTTGGAGGAGCGTTCTAGCCGTCGCTGACGACCAGGGTCGCCTCCATGCCTTTGGCCTCGTGTTTGTAGAGGCTGCAGTAGAGGCGGTAGGTGCCGGGGGAGAGGGTGAAGCTGGCATTTGCCTGTGAGACGGAGGGCGTCGCCGGAATTTCCAGCGAGGGGTCGGCGCTGTTCTCGTGTTCGAGCACGAGGTTGTGGGGGTCTTCGCCCTGGTTGTTGAGCTCGACGATCACCTCGCCGGCGTCTACTTCGGGACGGGAGAGGGTGTAGCTGTACTCGACCGCTTTGACGCCGAGGCGGGCGACCTGCGGTCTCGGTTCTTCGGTGGGGGGCGCCGCGGGGGTTGGAGGGGCTGGCAGTGCGGCCGTGGGTGTGAAGGCTTGCTGTAGGGCCTCGCAGGTCCACCAGTGCTTGACTCGCCTGACTCGCCGCAGCTGCCCGGGGCGCTTGACCTGCTTGACGACCGGCCTCGAGTGTCGCTTCCAAGTGCAGCTTTCGGCCGATGCTCCCGGCGCGGCGAGGGCGAGCGAGCCGGTCGCCACCGCCAGGGCCGCGGCACCGGCGAGGCCGAGGCGGGCCGACTTCGCTGCCGCCGCGCTCACGCTTTCACCAGGACCGGCCGCTGGAACGACGAGGCCCCCGGGATAACCGATGCCGCGTCGTGCCCCAGCCACTGCTCCAACAGGGAGCAGTACATGGCACGGAAATCGCTGGTCACGCGGACGTTGTCGTTGCCGTCGAGTTGCGCCAAGCCGGGAAACTCGCCAACCATTTCGCCCTTGGCTTTGGAGCCGACGACGAAGGCGCAGCCGGCGGCGCCGTGGTCGGTGCCGAGCGAGCCGTTCTCCTCCGGGCGGCGTCCGAACTCGCTCCACATCTGGATCAGCACCCGGTCGGCGAGGCCGCGCGCTTCGAGATCGCGCTGGAAGGCGAGAATCCCCTCGCAGGTCTCTTGCAGGCCGCGCGAGAGGTCTTCGGCCTCGTCGGCGTGGGTGTCGTAGCCGCCCGCGGCGCGGATCGTCACCACTCGCATCGGCAGGCCGGCGTCGATGAAGGCGGCGAGTCCGGCGAGCTTGTGGGAGAAGCTCGTCGTCGGGTAGGTGACCAGGCTGGTGAAGTCACCGAGGCCGCCGAGGTCTGTGCGCAGTTTGTCGGTCTGGGCGGTGGCGCGGCGCACCTGGGACAGACCGGCGGAGTCCGAGGGCAGCGAGCCGAAGCGGGCGAAGCTCTTGTACATCTCGTCGGAGATCGGCTGGTCGACGCGCGAGTAGAGGTCGTAGCCGTCGACGCTGTCGATCGCCGCTACCGGGCGCTCCGCGGTGGCGATCATCGGCGAGAGCGAGCCGTCCATAGAGAGCCCCTGTAGCGGGTTGTCTTCATCGCCGACCTGGTCGAGGTAGCGGCCCAGCCAGCCGGTGTGGAAGCCGACGTCGAGCTCGCCAATCTCGTAGTAGTGGCGTGAGGTGAAGTGAGACTGGTCGGGGTGGTCGTAGCCGATCGCTGGGAAGGCGCTGACCTTGCCCTCTTCGTGCAGGGTCGCCAGGCCAGCGGCCGACGGGTGCCAGCGCAGGGCCGGGTCCTCGGCGAATTCCGTGCCGGCGTCGGGGGCGAGAGCCAGGTTCGGCCGCAGCTGCGAGTAGCGCGGGTCACCGGTCGGGGCGAGCACGCTGAGCGCGTCGATGCCGCCGTCGAAGAAGACCGAGACGAGGATCTTGTCGCTTGCTGCCGCCTGGGCGATCCCCTCCTCGAGGGCAGCGAGCGGGATCTTCGAGGCGCCGTAGACGGCCAGCGCCAGGCCGGCGCTCCAGGAGAGGAAGCTGCGCCGCGAGAGCCCGGTGCCGGCCGGCTCGGGCATGCCGACCTCGATCGCCGGCAGGCCCCGGCCCGCTTCGGCGGCGGCGGAGCGCAGCAGCTGCGAGCGGGTGTAGTCGTTGCAGCAGTTGTGCCCTCTCATCGGCTCTCCCTCATTGCAGGATCAGGTCCGGGCTGACGCCGATCAGCTGCAGCAGGGCGTTCTGGCGCAACGCGCGGTAAGGGCCCTGCTGCCATTTCGCGGTCGCGAGTTTCTCGCTGCGCTGGGCGAAGTCGAGCAGCTCGGCCCGGTGCTCGTCGCGCAACGCCGGGGAGCCCCAGGAGGCGAGGGCGCGAGCGAGCGCTTCCTCGGCGGTCTCGGTGCTGCTGTAGGAATCGCTCCAGGCGTTGACCGAGATGCTGTCGAGAACGTAGTCGACGGTGTTCCAGCGGGCCCGCAGCCGCGAGGTGTCGAGCCAGCGGCTGTCGTCCCAGCCGGAGACGTTCGGCGGCCAGAAGAGCTGCTGCCCGGCCTCCTCGCAGAGCCAGGTCCAGGCTTCGGTATCGACCCCGCGCCCCACCGAGCGCAGCATGCTGGCGAGCTGCACGACCGGTGGCTTCACCATCGGCGGACCTTCGTAGAGGTCGGGGCTGAGCAGGATCGCCTCGAGCACCGGTCGGATCGCCCAGCCGGAGCCGCGATAGGTGTTTTCCAGCCCGCTTCTGACGCCGGCCGAGGGCGGCTGTGGGAGGAAGTAACTCCAGAGCTTTTCGACGAAGAAGGAGGGGTGGAGGGGGTGTTCGACGCAGAGTCGGCAGGAGTCTTCCCAGCCCCAATTGCCGCTGCGGCCAAACACCGTCTTGGTGCCGGTGTCGTGGCGTTTGGGATCGAAGTGAAAATTGTGGGCGCCGAGCTCATTCGACCATTCGTAGTCCCAGCCGGTCAGCGCCCGCGCCTGCTCGCGGATGTCGTCCTCCGTGTAGGCGCCGCGGTCGGCGCCGAGTGAGAACAGCTCCATCATCTCGCGGCCGTAGTTCTCGTTTGGCGCCTGCTTGGTGTTTTCGGCGCCGTTCAGCCACTGCAGCATCGCCGGGTTGACGGTGACCGCCCTGAAGAGGTCGAGGAAGGAGGCAAAGCAGGCCGAGCGGAAGAGGTTCGACTGGTCGATCATCTGCTGCTGGCGGGAGACGCCGGCGTTGGAGGTCGCAAACCAGTCGTGGAAGACGAGTGCCATCCGCTCGACCAGCGGCTGGTCGCTGCGCACCATCCGATCGAGGAACCAGAGATGGTCGTGGCCGTAGGCGTCAGCGGGGGCGATCGGGTTGTTGTCGTCATCGACTGGCCCCGGGCCGTGCAGCGCCGCGCCGCCGCTGGGTCGGGTCAGCGACTGGACCGCGCCGACAAGGCCGAGCGTGGCCAGTTGCTCCGCCTGTCCAGGAACGGCGCCGAAACCGGCCCGGTCGAGCAGGCGCTTTGCCTGCGCGGCTCCGAACGGTCCCTGGTAGGCGCCGGCGGGCCGGGGATCGCGATCGACTGCGACCGCCGGGGCACAGCGATCCGCCGGCCTCGGCCCGGGACCGCGATGGTGGCCGCGGCGCGGCTTGTGCTTGTGACGGACGACGTAGCCCTGGACGCGCCAGCCGCACTCGCCGTCGGGGACCCAGCGGTAGTGCTTGTCCTTCCAGGCGTGCTTGTGCCGGTGGCGGCCGTGCCGCTTCGGCTTGGAAGCGCTTGCTGTCGCCGTGGGATTTGCCATGCCAGTGATGGCCGTCCTCGGCCTTAACTGGACTCGTCGGCGATGGTCGGTGAGGCTTGAAAGAAGCCGATCCCTCTGGACGTAAGGTCGAGTGACCTTTACCGGTGCCAGGCGGTGGGAAGCAGCTCGACCGGGGTACCGTGGTAGCCGGCGCGGGCGAGGCGACGCTTCTCGCCGCCGGGCCAGACGGTGAGGTGCAGGTCGGCGTGGTCGCCCGCCGGCTCCATCCGCAGCCAGGCGAGTGGGGCATCCGCCGTGGCGCGCTCGCTCGCAGTCTCGATCTGACGGTGAAACGCCGCCAGTTCCTCCTCGCCTAGGTATTGCATGACGATCGAGTGGTAGACGACCGTCGCGGTCCCCGGCGTGGGTTCGGCCAGCATGCGCTCTGTCCATGGGACCGCGGTTTCGCGATCGAGCGCTATTGGTACCTCTTCGACGAGACGAAGCGCGGCCCGCATCCGCTCCAGCCGGAACTTCTGGTCGGGCCAGATATAGGCGAGCATGGTCTGGCGACCCTCGGGGCCGCTTGGGTCGATTGGCGCGGCGTCGCAGCCGCGGCGCTCGGCGATCTCGACCTCTGCTGGCAGGGTAGGCGCCTCTCCATCAAGCTCGAATTCGACCCGCACCCGGGAGTCTGCCGGCCCCCAGGCGAAGCCGTCCGCCTCGTAGCGATAGCGGTCCCAGTGCAGGTTGAGCCCGGCGCTGGCGCCGACCTCGAGCAGGCGCAGGGGGAGGCGGGTCTCGCCGGCCACGGCGAGGAAGCCGAAGAGCAGCGCCGCACAACGACCGACCTCGTTCGTCTGCACGGGCAACTTGATCAGCTCGCGCAGCTCCTCGCGGTTGCTGCTCAGGATGGCGCTGAGGGCTTCCCACGCCGCCGATGGATCGACCGTGGGCCCCTCGTAGATCTGCGCCAACGTTGGCTCTCTGCCGACGAGCACAAGACGGTTCACTGCTCCCATTAGGCGCAGAGCCGGGACTGAGGCAGGCGGATCGGCCTCGTGTCCGCGCAGCACGTCCCAGGTCGGACCATGCGCTTCGACGTCCTCCGCGGCCCGCATCATCAGCACCGCGTAGAGCTCGGACCCAAGCTGCTCACACGCCCGCGCCTGGATACGCAGTGACTCCGCAAGTACTTGCTCTGTGGTCTCGGTCGCCATTGCGGCCGATTCTAGGGGCGGAATTCGAGGTCTAGAACGACAAGACCCGCCGGAGCGGGTCGAGCCTAGTGACGCGAGGAACCACCCCGCAGGTATCTCCAGACGACTGACACTCGTCATGGGAGCGTACCACCAGCCTCGACCCACTTTGCGATCTGCGGAGGGCGCCGGACTCGAACCGGATCCGGTGGTTAGCCGGACAGGACGAATGTCAATCGTCTGGAGATACCCATCTCCATCACCCTCCTGCGGCCGATGCTAGCCGCGAAAAACTGACTCCAGGCGGTATCACTCGATTGACACAGTGAAGTGACACTTTTGTGTGCTCAGCTCGTGCCTGCCTGAGGCTCCCAGCGAAAGCGACGGGTCGCGATCGAGGTGCCGGCCAGGGCCCAGAGGACCAAAACGGCGACGTTGCCGCCTTCGAGGCCGGTCCCGCTGGCTTCGGGCGAGAAGGTGCCCTGCAGGCCGACGGCGAGGTGAAAGAGGGGGAAGACGCGGCCGATCTCTTCGAGCCAGTGGGGCAACTGGTCGATCGCGGTAGCCCTCGAGGATCTCGATCGTGGTCGTCTTGCCGGCGCTGATGATAAGTAGTTTGCTAAACTAATTACTAAAGCTAATCAATGACTTCCAAGCCTACTGACATACCCCTCACCGACTCGGCCGCCAGACTGCGGATGGCGATTGTCCGCACCGCCCGTCGCCTGCGCCAAGAGGCTGCCGCGGAGGCGACTGGGCTGACCCCGACTTCGACCGCGGCGCTAGCGACGATCGAGCGGCACGGCCCGCTCACCCCAAGCGAGCTGGCCAAGATCGAGCGGGTTAAGCGGCCGACGGTGACCCGCACTCTCGGCTGCCTCGAAAGGGAGGGGCTGGTCGAGCGCACGCCCGACCCTGCTGATGGGCGCAGCTCCCTTGTCGCCATCAACGCCGCCGGTCGCGAGCGCCTGCGCCGCCTGCGCGGCCGCAAGAACGCCTACCTGGCGAAGCGCATGCGCGACCTGCCTGCCGCCGACATCGAGGCGCTCGAACGGGCGGCCGAGATCCTCGAGCAGATGCGGGAGGATGAGCGGGGCTGAGCGCCAAAATCGACACGGTCACTTCCGGGCGTTCGAATCCGTGGCGATTTTGGCGTGAAATCGGTGTTCTTGCGGCCCTGCGACGCTCCTTCAACTCGCTCGAGGTGCCCAACTACCGGCGCTATTTCATCGGCCAGCTGATCTCCCT
Source organism: Solirubrobacterales bacterium (assembly GCA_035605695.1). Lineage (GTDB taxonomy): Bacteria > Actinomycetota > Thermoleophilia > Solirubrobacterales > 70-9 > VRUE01. The sequence continues at coordinate 21,110 of DATNGZ010000064.1, forward strand.
CTCGGGCACCTGGATGCAGACGGTGGCGGCGATCTGGCTGATCCTCAGTCTCACCGACAGCGGCATCGCCGTCGGCCTGACCACGGCTCTGCAATTCCTGCCGATGCTGCTGATCGGCGCCTGGGGGGGACTGCTGGCGGATCGGATGTCGAAGCGGCGATTGCTGATCACGACCCAGGCGCTGATGGCGATTCCGGCCGTCGGGCTCTTCGCCGTGACGGCGACGGGTATCGCCGCTCCCTGGATGGTCTACCTGACGGTCTTCGCGATGGGCTCGGTCAACGCCGTCGACAACCCGACCCGGCAGAGCTTCGTAATCGAGATGGTCGGCCCCGACCGCGTCGTCAACGCGGTCAGTCTCAACAGCGTCATCGTCCAAGCGGCGCGGATCGCCGGCCCGGCCTTTGCCGGCCTGCTGATCGCCGGATTCGGCGTCGTCCCCTGCTTCGCCCTCAACGCACTCACCTTCATCGCGATGATCGTCGCCCTCTGGAGGATGGACTCGCGAGACCTCCACGCTGCCCCGGTTGCGACCCGCGAAGCGGGTGCGATCCGCGCCGGCTTGCGCTACGTCGCCCGCACCCCCGAGCTGGCGGTGCCGCTGGCGCTGATGGCGCTGGTAGGGACGCTCGGCTTCAACTTTCAGGTGGTGTTGCCGATGCTGGCCAAGTTCAGCTTCGGCGGCGGCGCCGGCGCCTACGCGGTGCTGGTCTCGGCGATGGGGGTCGGCTCGATCGCCGGCGCCCTCGTCAACGGGCATCACGGTCGCACCGGCCCGCGCCTGATCGCCGGTGGTGCGCTCGCCTTCGGCATCAGCGCCCTGCTCTCCGCGGCGATGCCATCGCTGGCCTTCGAGATCCCCGCCCTGGCCCTGCTCGGCGCCGCCGCGGTCACCTTTGCGGCGACGATCAACTCCACGCTCCAGCTAGCCGTCTCACCGGAGATGCGCGGCCGGGTAATGGCCCTCTACTCAGTCGTCTTTCTCGGCTCGACCCCAATCGGCGGCCCCCTAACCGGCTGGCTCTCAGAGGCCTACGACCCCCGCGTAGCCCTACTCCTAGCCGGCATAACCGGCCTCTCAGCAGCCTGGGCCGCCCACATCTGCTTTGCCCGCATCCGCACCCAAAGCAAACAAGCGAAAAAGCGAGCTCCCGCGGCAGCCTGACCACCCGGGAGCTCGCCGGTACGTGTTGAAGCGCGGGTGGAGGGGGTCCGCCGAATACTCCAGGCTTTTGTCCGGCGGACCCCCTCCACCCGCGCCTAAATTCCTAGCCGGTATACCCCGCCGACTTCAGGTACGCAGCCGCCGCCTGCTTCGGCGTCTGCTTTTCGAGTTCGACCCGAGCGTCAAGCTCCTGCATCACTTCCAGGGTGAGTCCCTTCTGCACCTGGACGATCGTCTTTTCGTAGTCGGGTCCCGCTTTTTCCACCGTCGACTTCTTGCTAACGAAGATGACGTTGCCTGCCGGGAAGACTTCCTTGTCGTCTTCGAGGATGACGAACTTGTCTTTCTCCGCCGCCAGCTGCGGGTCGGTGGTGAAGAGGATCGAGAGGTCGGCCTGGCCCTTTTCGAGCACCGTGTAGCGCAGGCCGATGTCGACCGGGTGGAATGACTTGAATTTGAGCCCGTAGTACTTTTCGAGTCCGGCCAGGCAGTCGATCCGCTGACGGCACTCGGGCGAGCCGTAGAGGCTCATGCTTTCTGACTTTCCTTCGAGGTCGGAGATCGTCTCCAGTTCTTCTTCTTCGGCGAACTTCGTCGTCGTCCCGACCGCGTTGGCGCTGGCGAACGGCGTCGGCGGGAAGGCGGTCAGCCCTTCCTTTTCAAATTCGGCCTTGGCCTTTTCGTAGGCGGGGGTGGCGCCGGCGGGAACTTCTTCGGGTTCGACCCCGAAGAACGAGGTCAGCGCCGTGCTGGCGTACTCGGGGTAGCCGGAGATCGCCCCCGATTTGACCGCCTGGTGCGCCACCGTTTCGGAGCCGAGGTTGAGGTCGCTCTTCACCTTGTAGCCGGCGGCTTTCAGGGCCTGCGCGTAAATTTCTCCGAGAATTTCCTGTTCGGGGAAGTTCTTCGAGCCGATCGTCAGGCTGACTTTTCCGTTTTCCGGGTTGGAGGCGATCGCTCCGGCGCTGCTGCCTTCTTCATTGCTCGTGCTGTCGTCGTCGCTGCTGCCGCAGGCGACCACCCCGAGTGTGAGTGCTAGGGCGAGCAGCAAAGCCGCGGCTGCGCGCAGACGAGTGGGCTGGGACCTCATTTGATTCCTCTCTTGTCGAGTTGCATGGACGAGATTCATGCGGGCTTCAGCTTCAAGCCTTTCGAAGTGAGCCGACGTTGCAGCGATGCGAGCCCGAACTCGAGCGTCAGAGCGAGGAGCGCGACCAGAATCGCCCCCGCCAGGACGCCGTTATCGCCGTAGACGTTCTGGTTGATGATGAAGTCGCCCAGGGTCAACACGCCGGCAATCGGGGCGATCGTCGCGGTGGCCACGATCGCGATCGTGGCCGAGCGGATTCCGGCAAAGAGAGTCGGGATCGCCAGCGGAATCTCGACCTTGCGGAGAATCTCGAACTCGGTCATGCCCATGCCGCGGGCGGCGTCGACCGCAGCGCGGTCGACCTGGTGGATGCCGACGAAGGCGTTGGTGAGTAGCGGCGGGATGCCGAGGACCGCCAGGGCGATTGTGAGGTTGAGGACGCCGACTCCAATCAGGGCGGCCATGAAGGCGATCAGCGCCAGCTCGGGGATCGCTCGCCCGGCGTTGCCAATCACGGTGGCAAAGAGTTCACCGGTGCCCCGGTGACCAAGGTAGAGCCCGATCGGCATCGCCACGACCAGCGAGAGTGCCAGGGCGAAAACGGTCAGTTCGAGCTGGCTCAGCGTCAGTTCGATCACCTGGTCGATGCCACCGACGGTCTTGCCCCCGGTCACGTTCGAGGTCTGCGGGGTGAAGATGAATTCGATCGCGCCCTGGATCGAGGCGAGGGGCGGGTTGAGCAGTAATGCGCCGATCACGCCTGCCTCGCGCGTTGCCATGGGGTCAGGAAGCGCTGGACCGCGAAGAGGACCAGACCAAGGATGACCGCGATCAGGAAGGCGATTCCCCCGGCGATGATCAGGTTTGTCTTGAAGCTGATGCCGCCCTTAAGGATCGGTTCGCCGAGGCCACCGCCGCCGGCGAAGGCGGCCAGGGTCGCGATCGCCACGGTGCTCACCGTGGCCACCTGGAGGCCGGCGAAGATCTCCGGCGTCGCCAAGGGCAGCTCGACCCGCCAGAGGATCTGGCGGTCGGTCTGGCCCATACCCCGGGCGGCATCGACCACCGCTTTGGGCACGTTGGCGAAGCCGACCATCGTGTTGCGGAAGATGATCTGCAGCGTGTAGGCGCTGAGGGCGATGATCGCGGTGTCCTCGCCACGTCCGGTCAGCGGCAGCAGCAGGAAGAAAAAAGCCACGCTGGGGATCGTGTAGAGAACACCCGTCCCGGCGAGCAGTGGTGGCTGCAGCCAATGGTGGCGGTGGGCCAGCAGGGCAAGGGTAAAGGCGACGATGAAGCCAATCAGGACCGAGATCGCAACCAGCTCGAGATGCTGCAGGGTCGGGGTCGCATAGCGGTCGATGTGTTCGGATGCCCATTCCCAGCAGAAGAGCTTGTCGGTCGCCTGGCAAGGCAGGGTGTCCGAGCTGCGTTCCTGGATGAAGCCTTTGCCGACTTCGCCGGTGGCCGCGAGTAGGACGCCGTTAGCCATGCGGCCGCTCCACCGCGCCGTGCTCCTCTTTTTTCGCCTCCGGGGAGCCGAGGAACTCGGAGATGATCTCGACCGAGAGGACACCGTCGATGCGGCCTTCGCGGTCGACCACGGCGGCGTACTGCGCCTCGCCCTGCAGCAGGTCGGCGAGGGCGTCGCGCATGATGTCGTCGCGGTCGAGCAGCGGCCCGAGCGGCGAGTCTGGGCGGCTGGGCACAACATCGGCGCGGAGGTCGCGCTCGGAGAGCCAGCCGAGTGGACGGCGCTCGCTGTCGACCAAGAGTGGATAGGGAACTTCGACCTCAGGGGTGGCCAGCTTCGCCCGCACCTCGGCGGTCGGCTGGCCGACGTAGGCCAGCGGCGCCTCCCAGAGGTCGATGTCGGAGACCCGCATCAACGCCAGTCGCTTCAGCGCCCGGTCGGCGCCGACGAAGTCCTCGACGAACTCATCGGCGGGGTCCATCAGGATCTCCGCCGGGGTCGCGTACTGGGCGACCTTGCCGCCCTCGCGCATGACCGCGATCCGGTCGCCCATCTTGATCGCCTCGTCGATGTCGTGGGTGACGAAGAGGACGGTCTTGCCGATCTCCGCCTGCAGGCGGAGGAACTCGTTTTGAAGGCGCTCGCGGCTGATCGGGTCGATCGCGCCGAAGGGCTCGTCCATCAGCATCACCAAGGGGTCGGCGGCGAGCGCGCGGGCGACGCCGACCCGCTGCTGCTGGCCGCCGGAGAGCTGCGCCGGGTAGCGCTCGCCAAGCTCCGGGTCGAGCCCGATCAGCTCGATCAACTCGGCGGTCCGCGCCTCGGTGCGCTCCTTCTTCCAGCCCAGGAGCTGGGGCACGGCGGCGATGTTCTCGGCGATCGTGCGGTGGGGGAAGAGGCCGACCTGCTGGATCACGTAGCCGACCTCGCGCCGCAGCCGCGCGGCGTCGCGGTTGCGCACCGACTCGCCGCCGATCAGGATGTCGCCCTCGCTGATCTCGACCATGCGGTTGACCATCCGCATCGCGGTCGTCTTGCCGCACCCCGACGGTCCGACCAGGACGCAGATCTCCCCGGCGGGAACCTCGAGCGTCAGCGCGTCGACAGCCGCCACGGAGGAGTCGCCGTAACGCTTGGTGGCGCCCTCATAGCGGACGGCGGAGGCGCCGCTATTTGACCCCTCTTCAGTGACCGCTTCGCTGGGCACTTAGGCCGAGCCTATACCCGATGGCTACTGGCTTTACTCGTGCGCGGGGCAGGTTGAGGCGCCGGCCCTGCTCGGCCTGCCCAGCCAAAAGAGCGCCGCGAAGACGACCAGGCCGATCAGGTTGAGCACCAGCTTGTAGTCGAGCTCAACCGAGCCGAAGATGTCCTCGCGACTCGGCCGCGTGCTCGGGATCAATCCGGCGGCGCTGAAGAGGCCGTCGACGGCCAGGGCCGCGATAACCATCGTCAGCAGCATCAGGGCGACGATCCGCACGGTGAATGGCCAGCCGTAGTACTTGCGGTAGGCGAGCACGATCGGCAGCACGATCAGGTCGGCGAAGATGAAGGCCATCACCCCGGCGAAGCTGATCCCGCCCGACCAGAGCACCGCGGCGAGGGGGATGTTGCCGACCGAGCAGACGAAGCTGAGCACCGCGATCAGCGGCCCGACGAGAACGTTCTCCAGCGCGTTGAGCCAGCCCGGCGCGTCGCTGATGAAGAGGCCGTTGAAGAAGTCGTCGCCGAGCAGGCCGATGAAACCGGCGAGCAGGAAGCCGATCGAGATCTCCTTCCAGAGCATCTTCCAGTCGCCGCGGAAGTTGGCGGCAACGTCGGTCCAGCTCGAGGCCGCAAGCAGGCGCTCGTGCCAGCCTGGTTCCTCCTCGCCGGCGTGGCCGTGTTCGTGTTGGTGACCGGCATCGGCCTCCTGGGCGTGGCGGCGCGCCTGCTCCTCCAGCCGCGGTGAGACGAAGAGGCGCAGCGCCGCCGCCATCAACACGATCATGATCAGGCCGCCGACGTACTCGGCGAGGGTGAACTGCCAGCCGAGCAGCACCCAGAGCACCAGCCCCAGCTCCCAGACCAGGTTGGTCGAGGCGAACTGGAAGGCGAGGGCGGAGGCGGCGGAGGCGCCCTTCTGGAAGAGGCTCTTGGCGATCGCGATCGCCGCGTAGGAACAGGAGGAGGAGGCGGCGCCGAGTCCCGTCGCCCAGGCGATTGGCTTTGGGCCGCCGCCTGAGAGCGTCGTCTGGATACGCTCGCGCGGCACCCAGGCCTGGACGATCCCCGAGATCGCAAAGCCGAGGACAAGTGCCCACCAGACCTCGTAGGCCATCAGGAAGGATTGTTCGAAGCCCTCGGCGATCGTGCTCAGAACGTCTGCCATGAGGCCACAGTAGCAAATACCCCCCGGGGGTATCTATTCACCAATGCCGAGGCGCCCTAAGCGCTCCACAGCACGCGCGACGATCTCCTCAACGCCGGGCACCTTGCCAGCGCGCATCAGCACTTTGCCGGCGACCACCGTGGTATCGACAATCGACCCGCTGGCCGCGTAGACCAGATCCGAATAGAGGTCACCAAGGCTCAACTCGGGCGAGTTGGCCCGAAGCAGCAGGAAGTCCGCCGGCCCACCCACGTGAACTGCATCAACTTCTCCGCCTGCTGGCCCTAGAAGTTGATGCAGTTCGGAGTTGTCGGCAGTGAGAAAGGGGGCAGCCCCCCCGGTGGCGATCTGCCACGCGTCCTCGGCGGGGAGGACGGTTGGGTCGCCTGAAGCGTGGCGCTGGGAGAGAGCGAAGACCTTCAGGTCGGAGAGGAGGTCGAGCGAGTCGTTCGACCCCGGGCCGTCGCTGCCGAGGCCGACGCTGACGCCGGCCTCGCGCGCGGCGGAGTAGGGGAGGACGCCGCCGACCGCGAGCTTCATGTTGGCGACCGGGTTGGCGATGACCGTGCAGCCGCGCTCGGCGATCAGCTCCAGCTCCTCCCGGTCGAGCCAGACGCCGTGGGCGAGGACCGTCCGCTCGTTCAGCATCCCCACCCGGTCGAGGTAGGCAGCAGGGCGTAGCGCGTGCTGCTCGAGGCAGTCGTTTACCTCTTTCTCCGTCTCGGAGAGATGAATCTGGACGGGAACCTCGCGTTCCGCCGCCTGCTCCGCCGTCCAGCGCAATAGCTCTTCGCTGACCGTGTAGATCGAGTGAGGGGCGAGGGAGCTGCCGATCTCGGGGCCGAAGCCGGCGAGGTTCTCGAGGTTGTCCAGCGCCTTCTCCTGCATCGCCGCGGTTTTGCCGTCGGCATCGAAGAGCGGGCCGCCGACCGTCGCCCGCAGTCCCGCATCCCGCACCGCCCGTGCGGTCGCCGCGGGGTGCCAGTACATGTCCCAAAAGCGGGTCGTGCCGGTGCGGATCATCTCCGCGCAGGCGAGGCGCGTGCCCCAGTAGACGTCCTCTGGCTCCAGCTTTGCCTCGATCGGCCAGACGACCTCCTGCAGCCAGCGCATCAGCGGCAGGTCACCGCCGTGGCCGCGAAAGAGCGTCATCGCCGCGTGCGTGTGTCCGTTGATCAGCGGTGCAACGAGGGGCGCGCCGGCCGCCTCGATCGTCTCGTCGCCGGGCTCTGCGCCCACCCCCGGGCCGAGCGCCGCGATTGTCCCCTCCACGCAGCGCAGCCCCACGGTCTCACCGTCGAGGACGGCGCCGGTGACCGTCAAAGGCGCTGCGCTCACGGACCGACCGCGCCCAGCTGCGGCAGGACCGCGGCCAGGCCATCGTGCAGCTGCAGGGCATTGGCGGCACGCGCCGCTTCGAGCTCGAGGATCTGTAGCGGGCGCGCCCCGATCCCGTTGGCGAGGTTGTCGACAACGCAGACCGCGGCGTAAGCGAGGCCGAGCTCGGCGGCGACGATGCACTCCGAGGCGATCGTCATCCCGACCACGTCGGCGTGCGCTGCCATCAGGCGGATCTCGGCCGGGGTCTCGAAGCGCGGGCCGATCGCCTGCCAGTAGACGCCGCCGTCGCGCAGCTCCGCCGGGCACGCCTGCCAGGCGGCCAGGACTTCTGCCCGCCAGGCGGGGTCGAACCCGGGTGCGCGGTGGGCGCGCTCGTCGCTGAAGGCCGAGAGACCGAGGTGGAGGGCGATGAAATCGTCCGGGCAGAGCAGGCTGCCAACCGGCAGCTGAGGGCTGAGCGAGCCGACCGAGCCCACCGCCAGCACCCGATCGCAGCCTTGCTCGGCGAGGGCTCCCAGGTTGGCGACGTGATCGACCTCGTGTGGCAGCACGTAGTCGCCCTCGCCGTGGCGCTGCACGATGGCCGCACCGTGCTCGGCGGCGGCCGCGGCGATCGTCTCGCCCCCCGGGCCGAGTGCACTGCTACCGAGCACCACCGCCAATCGTCCCATCGCGCCCGATCCTAAGCCAGCCGCTGTGCGGTCGTATTTATTTCCGCGCACCGGAAAGAATTACGACCGCACTGGGGTTAGCGGCCACGCCTGGCGAGGAAGGTCGCGGCGGCATCGTCATGGTCGACGATCGGCTCGGGATAGTCGAGTTGGCGACGCTGGCCGCTGGGCAGGCGCCACGGCTCGTGCACGGCGCTGCCCTCCACTGCCTCCAGCTCGGGCAGATAGCGGCGCACGTACTCGCCCTCGGGATCGAAGCGGTGGGCCTGGCGCAGCGGGTTGAAGACGCGGTTGGGTCGGGTGTCGTTGCCGGTCCCGGCAACCCACTGCCAGTTGCCGGCGTTGTTGGCGATCTCGCCGTCGCTGAGCAGGTCCCAGAAGTGGCCCGCCCCCCAGCGCCAGTCGAGGTAGAGGTCCTTGGTCAGAAAGGAGGCGGCGATCATCCGCGCCCGGTTGTGCATGCGGCCCTCCTCGAGCAGCTGGCGCATCGCCGCGTCGACGATCGGGTAGCCGCTGCGCCCCTCGCGCCAGGCCTCGAAGGCGCGTTGGGAGCGTGACCAGCGATCGCCGCGCGGCCGGTAGTCGCGCCTCGGCAATTCCGGGAAGGCGGCAAGCACCTGGTGGTGGAAGTCGCGCCAGCAGAGCTGGCGGGCGTAGGCGGCGCCGCCCGGCCGGGAGCGGGCCTCGCTCAGCAGCTCCAGCAGCGAGATGCAGCCGAAGCGCAGGTAGGGGCTTAGGCTCGAGGTCGCATCAGCCGCCAGGTCGTCGTGCCCCGCCTCGTAGCCGGCGAGGCCGTCGCGGAGGAAGGCGCGCATCCGCCGCCACCCCACATCCTCGCCGCCCTTTGCTCGTCGGGGGGAGGGAGGGCTGCTCAGCGCGGACCGCAACGCCGGTAGGCGCCCGACCGCGAGGCGCGGCGGCAGTGAGAGCCGCCGTGGGGTCGCGGCATGCGGTCGCAGTGGAACCTCCGCCCAGGCCCGATGAAACGGGGTGAAGACCTTGAAGTGATCGCCGCCCGCTGGCGTCACGGTTCCCGGCGCCACCAACGTCGTGCCGCCGTGGGTGTGAAAGGCGATCCGCTCCTCCTCACAGGCGGCGCGCAGCCGCTCCTCGCGCTGCCGCGCGTAAGCGCTCCAGTCGGCGCTCACGTGCAGCTCCCCGGCACCGCACTCGCGCGCCACCGAGATCGCCTCGCGCACCGGGTCGCCGCGCCGGATCAAGAGCCGACCGCCGGCGCGCCGCAGCGAGCCGTCGAGATCGCGCAGCGCCTCGAGCATGAAGGCGACGCGGTTGGGAGCGGCGAAGCGCGAGTCGAGCAGCTTCTGGTCAAGTACGAAAAGCGGCACGGTCCGCTCCGCCCTCGCCGCGGCGGCAAGCGACGGGTTGTCGCGCAGCCGCAGGTCGCGGTTGAAGAGGACGATCGCGGTGCTCACTTCGCTTATGGTGAAGATGTGACGGACCGGCCGTCAGGACGGGAAGAGAGCGAGGGAGAACGGCTCGATCGCAATCTCAGCGAGCTGCTCCAAGAGCTGCGGGTAGCGCTGCCTGGGGTCCAGGTGCTGTTCGCATTTTTGCTCGCTGTCCCGTTTCAACAGAACTTCACCAAAATCACACCTTTCCAGGAGCGGGTCTACTTCGCGACCCTGCTCCTCACCGCGGCTTCGGCCATCCTGCTGATCTCGCCGTCCGCCTACCACCGGATGACGTTTCGCCAGCAGCAAAAGGACCACCTGATTTTTCTCGCAAACCGGTTCGCGATCGTCGGGCTTGGGCTCCTCGCCCTGGCGATGACCGGCGCGATCATGCTGATCACCGACGTCCTCTTCGGCGGTGTCACCACCGCCGTTACCAGCGCCATCACGCTGCTGGCCTTCGCGGCCTTCTGGTACGCGCTGCCCTTGCGACGCCGCTTTAGTCAGGAGGATCTGGAGAAGAACCCACGGCCCTGAAGCGGTCGCCCCAGAGGCCGACCATCTGATCGGCAAATTCATCGGTCAGCGCCATCCCCGCCGCCTCCTCGAAGAGCATTTCGAGGTCGGCCTCCCAGATGTAGATCTTGAGGTCGAGCGAGACCGCGAGTTCGTCGCTGACGCCCTCGGCGATCAGCGCGTAGGCCTCGCGCAGCATCACCACGTTGGTCAGTTTGTCGGCGGCGAAGATCGCCAGCGCCGCGGGGTCGGCCATCGCCACCCGGCGCCGGTGCTCGTCCTTGCGCTCCTCGTAGTCGGCGATCGTCTCGTCTTCGGTCAGCGCTTCGACCAAATCGCCGACGATGTCGCCGAAGCGCTCGCGTACCTCGCCGATCTCGATATCGCTCTTCTCGACCACGTCGTGCAGCAGGCCGGCGGCCACTACCTCGTCGCTGTGGCGGTTTTGGATCAGGATCTCGGCGACCGCCACCGGGTGGTCGATGTAGGGGTGCCCGTCGCTGCCGCGCCGCAGCTGGCCCGCGTGGGCTCGCCGCGCTGTTTCCAGCGCGTCTCTGACTAGATCCGATCTCCCAACCGCAGCATCGATGCCAGAGGTCGACGACATCCCGCGTGCCAGGGTAGCGGTACCCCCGGGCCTGGTGAACCATGGTGTTTAACTCAGGTAGCTAACTTGCAGATGCGGGGCTGGCCGCGCGCGCCGGCAGCTCGTACTCGTTGCGCTCGATCGCCAGCTCGATCCCGCCCTCCGCGCCACCCAGAGCCAGCCAACGCTGCCGGGCTTCGGCGCCGAGCTGGTCGAGCTGCTCGTCGGAGTGCATCGGGTCGTGGTGGAAGAGCACGGTGCGCGCCGCGTTGGCGCGGCGGGCGAAGGAGATTGAGTGCGAGAGCGAGGAATGTCCCCAGCCGATGTGGTCGGGGTACTCGGCGTCGGCGTACTGGCCATCGTGGATCAGTAGCGAGGCATTGCGGGCGAGGCCGAGGCCGGAGATCCAGTCCTCCTCGAGCGCGTCGATGTCGGCGCCGAGGGCGGGCTCGTGGTCGGGGATGTAGGCCAGCGAAGAGTCGCCGTCGTCAATCCGGTAGCCAAGCGTCGGGCCGCGGTGGGCGACCGAGGCGGCGCTGATCCGCGCTGAGCCGATCTCCCACTCGGTCTGCGGGCAGTGGCGGAAGGAGACGTCGCAGGGCAGCTCGCGCACCTCGACCGGCGAGAGCGGCGCCGAGATGTAGCGGGCGATGCGGTCGCGCAGCGAGGCCTCCGGCGAGGCCGGGCCCCAGATCACGATCTCAGTCTGAGCCTGAAAGGCGGGGGCGAAGAAGACCAGGCCCTGGATGTGGTCGAGGTGGAGGTGGGTGAGGAGGATGTGGAGGCGGGCCGGCTCGGCGGCGAGGGCAAGGCCGAGGCTGCGGATGCCGGTGCCGGCGTCGAGCGCCAGCATCGAGCCGTCGGCGAGGGTCACCCCCACGCAAGAGGTGTTGCCGCCGTAGCGGATGGTCTCCGGCCCCGGGGAGGGAATCGAGCCGCGCGTGCCCCAGAGCTTGACCTTCATCGGTTACCGGCCCCGTTGCTCGAGCCGGCCGGCCAGAAGACCGCGATCGCTCCCTGCGAGCCATGCGCGGTGAGGATCGGGAAGGCCGAGACCTCCACCTGGTGGCGGGCGCCATCGGCGGAGCTGATCTCAAAGTCGGCGTGGGCGGGCCGGCCGTTGCGCACCGCTACCACCAGCGGCAGCTCGTCGTAGGGAATCGGCTCGCCGTCTTTGTCGAAAGGACCGAACATCGATCCCCACTCCTCGGCACCGACCGTCCCCAGCTCCTCGAAGCGCTTGCCGAGCAGCGCGCCGGCGGCCTCGTTGTAGAAGACGAGGACGCCACCCTCGTCGACCAGGAAGGCCGGAGTCGAGAGCGCAGACATCAAGTTGCGAGCCAGGATCAGCTCGAGCGGCCTCTGCGTCACAGATGACACTTTAGATAGTTGGGATCGACACAGCCGGGTGGGGAGAGGCAGTTGGTGTCGCCGAAGCGAGACGAGTACCTTCGATCCCCAGGCAGCTCCAACTGCGTGACATCGATCACTTTGAATCCTCACTGGCGAGCAAGTATCGAATAGCGTCACGTTCCCCGATGGAGACTTCGACGAAACCACAGGCCGACGCAATCCCCCCGCTCGAGCCGGCGAAGGAGCCGAGCCCGATGTACCGGACGGCGATGGCGGTCTGCAAGCCGGTGGCGCTCTGGGGTCGCCTGCGGGCGGAGGGCGTGGAGGCGCTGCCCGAGAGCGGCCCGGTGCTGGTTGTCGGCAACCACGACAGCCACTGGGACCCGGTGATGGTGGGGATCTCGGCAATCCGCCGCCGTCAGATCAAAGCCTTGGCCAAGGCCGAACTCTGGGAGGTGCGCGGCCTCGCCCCGATCCTCAACGGCATGGGCCAGATCCCGATCCAACGCGACGCCGGCGACGCCGGAGCGCTATCGCGGGCGATCGAGGAACTGCGGCGCGGCGCCTGCATCGGCGTCTTCCCCGAAGGCACCCGCTCGCGCGGCAAAGTGCTGCGCGCCCGCAGCGGCATCGGCCGCCTCGCGCTCGAAGTTCCGGAGGCGAAGCTCGTCTGCGTCGCGATCGAGGGCACCTCGGACCTCACCGGCTTTCCCAGGCGGCCCCGCCTGCGAATCCGCTTCTTCGAACCGGCTGGGGGACAGGCCCGGTCCGACGAGGACCCAGGAGAGCTCGCGGTCCGGCTGCTGGCCGAGATCCGCGCGCTCGTCCCACCCTCGATCTCCGCCCGCAAGCGCCCATAACCGCTTAGTCCTCGGCCTCTTCTCCGCTGGGCTGCAGCGCGTACCACTCGGCCCCGAAGGAGGAGAAGTCGTTGCCCTTGGCGTCGCCGGGCTTCTTGTCTTCGACGAAGGTGTAGAGCGGATGACCGGCGTAGGTGACTTGCGTCGTACCGTCTTTGCGTTCGGTGGTTCCCAGTTTCGAGGCCATCGCGCCTTCGCCGGCCTGCGGCTTGCCTTCGCTGAGTATGGGTGGCCAAACCTGCGCGCAGCCGCCGTAACAGGCTGAGGTCGTGCCCTTGTCCTTGTGGAAGTCGTAGAGGGTGAAGCCTTTGGAGTCGACGATGATCTTGCCCAGCTTGGGCGCGCTTGCCGCCGTGATCACGGCGGCGGTGCCTTCCGCCGAGGCGGGCTTGGTCGAGGCGGCCTTGGTCGATTCTTCGCCGGAGCCGTAGGCGCCGGCAGAGCTCGAGCTGCCGTCGTTGCTGCTTCCGCAGCCGGCTATTGCCAGCATCGCGATCAGCGCTAGGGCGGCGAATGCGGGAAAGGTCCTCTTCACGTCGATTCCTCCTCTTGGGTTTGCTTGCGCAGGGCTGTGTCGCCGGCGCCAATCGGCGCGACGAAGGTTCGATCGCCGGCATGGACGACGAGGGCTTTGGCGCGGGAGAGGTCGAGCGCGGCGCTGAGCACGGCCGAGGCGTCGCCTCCCCAGCGGTAGCGGAAGGTGCCGGCGGAGACGTCGCGGCCACCCGGCCCGCGCATGTACACCCGGCAGAGCGTGCCCGAACGGATGCCCTTCACGTACATGTGGATCTCGGTGCCGTAGGCCTGCGGTTCCAGCGCCGCGGCGATTTTCACCCCGGACGGCAGCGAGCGGAAGGAGACGTGCTGCTCGGGGCTGCTGCCGTCGCCGCTGGAGAGGATGAAGATCGCGAGGACGGCTGCGGCCGCTGCCGCAGCAGCGCCGCTGAGCCCGAAGCCGAGGCGAAGTCGCCGCTGCCGGCGCTTCGAGCGCCGCTCGGCATCAATCGTCGCCGCGATCCGCTTGCCCAGTTCCGGCGGCGGCATGGGGGCCGGGCCGAAGCGCTCGGGGTCGGCGTGGGGGAGCAGGCTGGCGACCGAGCCGAGCGCGGCGGCCTCGGCGCGGCAGGCCGGGCAGCCCTCGAGGTGGCCCTCCAGGCTCACCCGCTCCTCGTCGGTAAGGTGCCCGAGCGCGTAGGCGCCCAGGGCCTCACGCCATTCGCGGCAACGCTCAGTCTTCATAGCCCATCTCCTCGAGCACTACCCGCAGCGCGCGCAGGCCGTAGTAGACGCGGCTCTTCACCGTTCCCTCGGGGACGCCGAGCTCCGCGGCGACCTCGGCGTAGGGGCGGCCGCGGTAGTAGGTCTCGACCAGCACGCGGCGATGATCCTCGCCGATCCTGCGCATCGCCTCCTCGATCTGCCAGGAGAGCAGCGCCTCGTCGAAAGGCTCGACCGAGGGCTCGATGCCGCCCTCGGCGACGGATGGCCGGGAGCTGCGAGCGCGGCCGAGGTCGATGACGACGTTGCGCAGGATCGCGAACAGCCAGGTGCGCAGCGAACCGATCTGTGGATCGAAGCGCTCGCCGGCCCGCCAGGCCCGCAGGAAGGTCTCCTGCACGGCCTCTTCGGCGAGGCCGGGGTCGGCCAGGGATCGCACGGCAAATCCGTAGAGCTCGGCAGCGTGGGCCGAGTAGGCCTCGCGCACATCCCGCTCGTGGGTCAAAGCTCCAGAGGACATTCAGTCCGGGATACGCGTGATAGCTGGTCCTGGTTCAGAAAACGAGCCCCGCGTAGCAGCGCTACGTGGGGCTCGGAGAGGGGCCGTATCCGCGCAGCGCCAGCGGCCTCAGCCAGGCCGCGATCATTTCCGTTTCGTCGCTACTCCATTTTTCCGATCTTGAAGATTTTCGTGCCGCAGTCGGGGCACGTACCTTGGATCGCCGGGCGACCGTTCTTCATCGTCACCTGTTTGGCGTCTTTGATCTCGACCTTCTTTCGCTCCTTGACGCAGTAACCCTCGGGCATCGCTAGCCGTCCTTTCACTGCCTTGGCGGCAGAGCTCGCGGTCGTCGCGAGATCGAATTGCGGCGAATGTAACGCAGTCAGGGGACGATGAGGAGAAAGATTGTGCCTTTCGGCACGAGTAGCTACCTGGCCTGGAGTTCGCCTTCGAGGCTCCCGACCTTCGTTTCGAGCGCTTCGATCCTGGTCGTCAGTTCGCTTTGCAGGGCCTGCGCATCGGCTTCGCTGATCTGGTTGTTCTGGGCATCGACGCCGAGGTAGATGCCGGCCGCCGCGCCGCCGACCGCGATCGCGACCAGGACGAGAAAGACACGCGTGCGCATCGCGAGCTTGCGCTCAACCTCCCCGATCCACGCCCGCAGCCCGTCCAGCGACATGCCCCTAACTTAGAGCCTGTGTCCGATCCACTACCCTGCGGCCCGCACTTCCCGACCCCCCGCCTTCAAGGAGACCCCGCATGCCCGAGGCAGTAATCGTCGACACCATCCGCACCCCGATTGGCCGCGCCTTCAAGGGCTCGCTGGCCCAGCTGCGCCCCGAGGAGATGGGCGCTTTCGTGGTCGACCAGCTGCTCGCGCGCAACCCGGAGGTCGATCCGGCCCTGATCGAGGACCTCTTCTGCGGCGTCGGCATGCCGCAGGGCCTCGAGGCTTTCAACATCGGGCGGATCATCTCGCTGCTCTCCGAGAAGCTGCCGCAGACCGTCAACGGCGTCACCGTCTCGCGCTACTGCTCCTCCAGCCTCGACGCGATCCGCCACGCCGGCAACGCGATCAAGGCCGGCGAGGGCGACGTCTACATCGCCGCCGGGGTGGAGTGGGTCAGCCGCTTCAACGAGCGCACCGAGCCGGCCGGCGCCGATGACCGCAACCCGAACCTGATCGGCGAGAACGGCCAGCCCAACGCCTATATCGACATGGGCCTGACCGCGGTCAACGTCGCCAACCACTACGAGGTCAGCCGCGCCGACATGGACAAGATCGCGCAGCGCTCGCAGGAACTGGCCGTCCAGTCCCAGGAGGACGGCTTCTTCGACCGCGAAATCGTGCCGGTGACGCTGCCCGACGGCACCGAGGTCGCCAAGGACGACGGCCCGCGCGCCTCCTCGACCCTGGAGAAGCTGAGTCAGCTGCCCGAGGCCTTCGGCGGCGGCGGCGTAACCGCCGGCAACTCCTGCCCGCTCAACGATGGCGCCGCGGCGGTGCTGCTGATGAGCGACACCAAGGCAAAGGAGCTGGGCCTGACCCCGCGCGCCCGCATTGTCACAGCGGCGACCTGGGGCAACGAGCCCGAGTACATGGGCGTGGCCCCGATCGGCGCGATCAAAAAGGTGCTCGATCGCTCCGGGATGACGATGGACGACGTCGGCACGGTCGAGCTCAACGAGGCCTTCGCCGCCCAGGTGATTCCGATCATGGATGAGTGCGACATTCCGCTCGAGAAGCTCAACACCCACGGCGGCGCGATCGCCCTCGGCCACCCCTTCGGCATGACCGGCGCCCGCATGATGGGCACCCTGCTCAACGTGATGGAGACCGACGACCACCAGGTAGGCATCGAGACCATGTGCGTCGCCGGCGGCCAGGGTAAGGCCATGTTGGTTGAACGCGTGGGCTGAGGGCCCGCTCCGGAAATTTCCCGCGCGCGTCTGGCGGCGGCGGACGCTGCGCGGGGCGGCGTCCTCGGTCGGTTGAATAGCGCTGCTATTCGCCCTCCCTGCGTCCTTGCCCCGCTTGGTCCGGCGCTCGCCAGCCACGCACGTCAAATTCCCGAATCGGTCCCTCCGCCTGGTGTTAGTAGGGTCGGAAAATGGAATTCGAAACGGTCACTTACGAGGTCGAGGGCCGGATTGCTCGCATCACCCTGAACCGGCCGGAGCGTGGCAATGGAATTACGCCGCGCATGCCGGTCGAGCTGACGGCTTGCGTCGAGCGGGCCAACCTCGACCCCGAGGTGCATGTGATTGCGCTGGCGGGGAATGGCTCCGGGTTCTGCGGTGGTTACGACCTGGTCGCCTCTGCCGAGGGCGATATGAGTGAGCTGGGTGGGGTCGAGGCGCCGGCCGGATCGCCGCTTGACCCGGCGACGATCGGGGCCAATCACATGCCTGACTCGAACTGGGACCCGGTCACCGACTTCCAGTTCATGTCGCGCAACGTGCGCGGCTTCATGAGCCTCTTTCATTCGGAGAAGCCGGTGCTCTGCAAGGTGCACGGCTATTGCGTCGCCGGCGGCACCGACATGGCGCTCTGCTCTGACCTGCTGGTGATCGCTGCCGAGGCCAAGATCGGCTACCCGCCGGCGCGGGTCTGGGGTTCGCCGACGACGGCGATGTGGGCGGCGCGGCTTGGGCCGATGCGGGCCAAGCGGATGCTGTTGACCGGCGACTCGCTGACCGGTACCCAGGCCGAGGAGTGGGGGCTGGCGACCGAGGCGCCGCCGGCCGCCGACCTGGACGAGCGCTTCGAGCGGCTGCTGGAGCGCGTCGCGCTGATGCCGATCAACCAACTGGTGATGATGAAGATGCTGGTCAACCAGAGCCTTTACGCCCAAGGCCTGCACCAGACCCAGCTGCTGGGGACCTTCTTCGACGGCATCGCCCGCCACACCGAGGAGGGTCACGGCTTTGTCCGCCGCGCCGCCGAGTCGGGCTTCAAAGAGGCGGTACGCGAGCGCGATGAGCCCTACGGCGATTTCGGCATGGAGGGGTTTGGCCTGTGAGCCCACCAATCGTCACGGTGATCTCCGGGTGTTCGATTCCGTGGCGATTGGTGGGCGAACGCGAGGTGGTTCTGTGAGCGCCAAGCAGCGCTCGATCGCGGTAGTCGGCGGCGGCTTCGGCGGCGTCGGCGCCGCCGTGATGCTGAAGCGCCAGGGCTATGAGGACGTGACCGTCTTCGAGAAGGGCGAGCGCGTCGGCGGCGTCTGGCAACACAACACGTACCCGGGAGCCGCTTGCGACATCCCCTCCCATCTCTACGAGTACTCCTTTGCGCCCAATCGCTGGTCGCGCCGCTTCTCTCCTGGCCCCGAGATCCGCGGCTACATCGAGGGCGTCGCCCACCGCTTCGGCGTCTTCGACAAGGTCCGCACCGGCACCGAGGTGAGGAGCGCCCGCTGGAACGACGAGCGTGGCAAGTGGGTGCTCGAGACCAGCGCTGGTCCGCACGAGGCCGACGTCCTTCTCACCGCTTGTGGGCAGCTCTCGGTTCCGAAGGTGCCAGCGGTGGCCGGCCTCGACAGCTTTGAAGGCCCGGCCTTCCACACAGCCCAGTGGCGCCACGATGTCGACCTCGCCGGCAAGCGAGTCGCCGTGATCGGCACCGGCTGCAGCGCGATCCAGGTCGTGCCCGCGATCCAGCCCGAAGTCGCGCAACTCGACGTCTACCAGCGCTCACCCGGTTGGACCTTCCCCAAGGGCGACTTCGAGTACTCGCCGCGAGCGCGCGCTCTGTTCAAACGCCTGCCTGCCCTGCGCCGCCTCGACCGTGCCTCGGTCCAGGCATTTCAGGAGTTCGGCGCCGCGGCGATGACCAGCAAGCCCTGGCTGCTGCCGGTCCTGCGCGCGATCAGCAAACGCCAGATCAGCTCGGCGATAAGTGATCCCGAGCTGCGCCGCAAGGTCACTCCGACCGACGAGGTCGGCTGCAAGCGGATCATGCTGACCGACGATTGGTATCCGGCCCTGGCCCAGCCCAACGTCGAGCTGGTGACCGAGCGGGTCGGGTCGGTGACCGCGGATGGGATCCGCGATGCGACCGGATTCGAGCGCCCCGTCGACGCGATCGTCCTCGCCACCGGTTTCGCCAGTCATGATTTCGTCGCGCCGATGGAGATCGCCGGCCGCAGTGGTCGCACCCTCGCCGCGGAGTGGAGCGAGGTGGCGCGCGCCTACCTGGGTCTGAGCGTGCCCGGCTTCCCCAACATGTTCTTGCTCTACGGCCCCAACACGAACGGCGGCACCGGCTCGGTGGTCAACACGCTCGAGTGCGGGATCGGCCACGTGATTGCCGCCTTGGGCGAGATGGAGCGCTCGCAGGCAGGGCAGATCGAGGTTAGGCCAGAGGCTGCCGAGGACTTCGACCAGGAGCTGCGCGCAGCCCTCGCCAAAACCGTCTGGCACAGCGGCTGCAGCAACTGGTACGTCGACGAGAACGGCAACGACCCGAGCAACTGGCCATGGCTTTGGAGCACCTATCGGCGACGCACGGAGAAGCTCCAGCCCGGCGCCTATGCCTTGAGCGCAGCGTCAGCCCCGGTCGCCTCGAGCGCCCTGGGGTAGGGTCACCGCCGCGATGAGCGAGCCGCCGATCAGCGAGGTGTTTACCCCCGAGAACGTTCGCGCCTTTATCGGCGGCAGCTTCCCCGGCGACCTCGGGATCGAACCGCTGGAGATCGAGGACTCCTTCGCCAGCGGACGGATCGTCGTCGACAAGCGCCACCTTCATCCCGGCGGTTACGTCCACGGTGGCGTCTGGACCGCGCTCGGCGACACCGTCGCCGCTTGGGCCACCTTCCGCAACATCCCGCCGAAGCACAACTTCACCACGATCGAGCTGAAGCTCAATGTCTTCTCGGCCGGCCTCTTGGACGATGAAATCGTCGCTGTCGGCAAGCCCCTTCACGCCGGTAAGAGCACCGTTGTGATCGAGGTCAAGATCGAGCGGATCAGAGCAGGCGGAGACCCGAAGCTCGCGGCAAACCTGATCGTCACTCAGTTCGTGCTTCCGCCTCGGGGGGACTGACGGCGGCAGCGCCTTCGAGGTCGACCGGGGTCTCCAGCTGTTCGACAACCGGCAGGCGCCAGAGCACGCTGGCGATCGTCAGGCCGGCCGCCGCGGCGAAGAGCGCCAGGAACCACTGGGTTGCGCTGAGCAGGACCATTTCGAAGAAGTCGCGTACGGGGGCGGCGGCGAGGATCAGGGCGTAGAGGGCGCCGAGGCCGGCGACCAGAGCCAACATGTAGCTCTGGATCGCGATGTGCTCGCGGCCGGGGCCGCGCTCGAGCAACAGCACGAAGCTGAGTCCGAGCACGATCAGGGTCGTGGTCGCCGCGGTCCGCCCAGCTTCGAGGCTGCCGCCGAAGACCGTGTCGACGAGGAAGAAGGAGAGGATCGAGCCGAGCGCCGTCGCCAGCCCGGCCGGCACCGCGAAGGCCCCCAGGGCGCGCAGCAGCCGGCCCCGGTAAAGCGGTCCATCGGAGGGGGCGAGGGCCAGTACGAAGGAGGGGATGCCGATCGTCAGGAAGGCGGCCAGGGTGAGGTGGCGGGGCAGGAAAGGGAAGGCGAAGCCGGGGATCGCGACGAGCAAGATCAAGGCCGCGGCGTAGACCGTCTTGGTCAGGTAGAGCCGGCCGAGGCGGTGGATGTTGCGAGCGATCCGCCGCCCCTCGCCGACAGCCTGGGGCAGACGGGCGAACTCGTCCTTAAGCAGGACGACGTCGGCGACCCCCTTGGTCACCTGCGCACCCGAGCCCATCGCCACCGCCATCCGCGCCCGCTTCAGTGCCGGCACGTCGTTGACGCCGTCGCCGATCATCGCCGCGTAGCGTCCCGAGGCAGCCAGGGCCGAGACGAGGTCGCGCTTTTGCTCGGGCTTGATTCGGCAGAAGACGGTGTTGTCCACGGCCGCCCTGGCCAGTCCTTCGGCGTCCTCGGGTAGTTCTGAGCCCTCGATCACGCCGGCGTCCGGCGGTATCCCGACGGCGCCGGCAACCGCGGTCACCGTCGCCCGGGCGTCGCCGGAGATCAGCTTCAGGTCGACGTCTTCTTCGCGCATCAGGGCGACGGTTTCCGCCGCGTCGGGTCGCAGCGTCTCCTCCAGTACCACCAGTGCCAGCGGCTCCAGCCGCGGCGCCGGTCCCTCACCGGGATCAGCCGGCAGCGGCTGGCTGCTTTCGCCGAAGGCGACAACGCGGCGGCCCGCGGCGGTCTCCCGCTCGAGCACGCGGGCGAGGCCGGGAGGGAGCGACAGCGCCCCCGCCTCGCCGAGCACGTCCGGCGCCCCGAGCACGTAGCTGGTCGAGCCGATTCGCAGGCCGCTCCACTTCCACTCCGAGGAGAACGGCACTTCGCCCGCGACCTTCCCCGTCTCGCCCGGGAAGCGCTCGGCGATCGCTTCGAGGGTGCGGTTGCGGTCACCGGCGCTGGCCGCGAAGTTGCCCAGCGCCGTCTGCACCACCGTCGGCTCGAGCCCCTCGGCAACCTCGGCGCCAAGCAGGCGCAGCTCGCCGTCAGTCAGCGTGCCGGTCTTATCGACGCAGATCGTGTCGACCGCGGCGAGGCTCTCGGTGGCGCTCATCTGCTGCACCAGTGTGTCTTTTTTAGCCAGCCGTACGGCGGCGACCGCGAAGGTGACACTCATCAACAGCACCAGGCCCTCGGGGATCAGCGTCACCAGCCCGGCTGTGGCCGTCTGGGCCGCCTCCTCGATTCCGGTGTTGCGCAGCTTCAGGGTGAGGATCAGCAACAGGGCCAGCGGCACCATCACGTAGACGCAGGCGACGATCACCCGGTTGACCTCCTCCTGCAGCGGTGAGGGCGGGTGGCGGAAGGTGCGCGCCTCGCCGGCCAAGCGTCCGGCGTAGCTCTCCTCGCGCACCGCGGTGACCTTGTAATAGCCGGAGCCGCTGATGCAGAAGGAGCCAGAGAGGGCCTGGTCGTCGCGGTCCTTGCGCACCCCGTCGGCCTCGCCGGTCAGCATCGACTCGTCGAGCGTCATCCCGCGCGTGCGGATCACCTCACCGTCGGCGACGAGCTGGTCGCCCGGCCCGACCGCGATTACATCGCCGGGGACGACCTCATCGGCGAGCAGGTCGACGGTGGCGCCGTCGCGGACAACCTTGGCCCGCGGGGCGACGAGCACCGCCAGCTCATCGAGCGTGCGCTTCGCCTTCAGCTCCTGGCGGATGCCGATGTAGGAGTTGATCACCGCGATCAGGCCGAAGATCGAGTCGGCGTAGAGGCCCAGACCGAGGTCGAGGATGAAGAAGGCGCCGATGATCGCGTTGAAGAGCGTGAAGACGTTGCCCGCGACGATGCTGGAGGTCGAGCGCGAGGAGGTTTCCGGTGGCGGACCCAGCTCGCGCAGCCGCTTTGCCGCCGTCGCGCTGGAGAGGCCCTGCTCGATCGCCGCGTCAGTCATTGGGGCTATTCAATAGGGTGCGAGCCGGATGGCTTTGAAGCTCGGACTCAACCTCGGCTACTGGGGCATCGGCCCGGCCGGCGAGGACGCCCTCGAGGTGGTACTTGCCGCCGAGGCTGCCGGCTTCGAGTCGGTCTGGGCGGCTGAGTCCTACGGCTCCGACGTGGTCAGCGTGCTCGCCTGGCTGGCGCCGCAGACGACGACGATCAACCTCGGCGCGGCGATCATGCAGGTTCCCGCCCGCCCGCCCGCCGCCGCGGCGATGGCCGGCGCGACGATCGACAAGCTCTCCGGCGGACGCTTCCTCTTCGGCGTCGGCCCCTCCGGGCCGCAGGTCTCCGAAGGCTGGTACGGCGTGCCGTACTCGAAGCCCTGGGGCCGGACCCGCGAGTACATCGAAGTCGTGCGCGAGATCGTCGCCCGCGAGGACAAGGTTGACCACCAGGGCGAGCATTACCAACTGCCTCTACCCGGTGGCGAGGGAAAGCCACTGAAGCTCAACTTCCACCCTGAGCGCAACCAGATCCCCGTTTTCGTCGGTGCGATCGGGCGCAAGTCGGTCGAGATGGCGGCTGAGATCGCCGATGGCTGGATCCCGATCTTCTTCAGCGTCGACGCCTTTGAGCAGACCTGGGGAGAGCACCTGGAGGCGGGCTTCGCCAAGGGCGGCCGGACGCGCTCGGACCTCGAGGTCTCGCCCTCGCTGCAGGTCGCGATCGACGGCGATCTGGAGGCGGCGAAGAGCGTGGTCAAGGCCGGCCTCGTCCTCTACTTCGGCGGCATGGGTAGCCGCAAAACCAACTTCTACGTCGACCTCGCCCATCGTTTCGGCTTCGGCGAAGTTGCCGACGAAGTCCAGAAGCGCTTCCAGGACGGCGACCGCGCCGGCGCCTTCGAGGCGGTTCCCGACGAGGTCGTCGAGGCGACCTCGCTGGTCGGCACCGAGGCCGAGGTGGCGGAGCGGGTCGAGCGCTTCCGCGGCGCCGGCATCGACCGCCTGATCGTCTCGCCGGTTCATGCCGAGAAGAGCCAACAACTGCACACCTTGCAGCGCCTAGCGGCGCTCATCGCGTAGTCTCCGCCGCCGCGTCCTATGAAGATCGGAGTGCCGAAAGAGACCGCCGAGGGAGAGCGCCGGGTCGCGCTGGTCCCTGACGTAGTCAAGTCCCTTGCCGCGAATGAGAAGGTCGCGGTGCTGGTTGAGTCTGGAGCCGGCGAGGCAGCAGGCCATCCCGACTCCCAGTACAGCGAGGCCGGCGCCGAAGTCGTCGAGGGCGAGGTTACGTGGGGCGCCGACGTGGTCCTTCGCGTCGCCGTCCCTTCCGCCGCTGAGATCGGCCGGCTCAACTCGAATCAGCTGCTGATCGGTCACCTCTCGCCGTGGACCGCGGCCGAGACAAACAATGCGCTTGCCGCTGCGGGCGTAACCAGCTTCGCGATGGAGGCAATCCCGCGCACGACCCGGGCCCAGGCGATGGACGCGCTCTCCTCTCAGGCCGCTGCCGCCGGTTACGCGGCCAGCCTGATCGCCGCCCGCGAGTCGGGCCGCTTCTACGGGATGATGACCACCGCCGCCGGCACCGTGCCGCCGGCCAAGGTCCTCGTCCTCGGCGCCGGTGTTGCCGGCCTGCAGGCAGTCGCCACCGCCAAGCGGCTGGGCGCGATCGTCACCGGTTTCGACATCCGCCGTGCAGCCTGGGAGCAGATCGCCTCGCTTGGCGGTCGTCCGCTGGAACTTGACTTCATCCCCGACGCGGAGGGTGAGGGCGGCTACGCGCGCCCGCTCACCGACGAGGAGAACGCCCAGGTGCGCGACGCGCTCGGCGAGAACGCCGCCAAGCAGGACGTGATCGTCACAACCGCCGCGATCCCGGGGCGCCCGGCGCCACTACTGATCACCGCCGAGGCGGTGCGCGGCATGGCGCCCGGCTCGGTGATCGTCGACCTCGCCGCTGAGACCGGCGGCAACTGCGAGCTGACCGAGTCGGGGCAGACCGTGATCGAGAACGGGGTCAAGGTGATCGGCCCGCGCAACCTGGCCAGCGAGATGCCGCGCCCGGCGTCACAGCTCTACGCCAAGAACCTGGAGAACCTGCTTGGGCTGCTGATCAGCGAGGAGGGCACGCTCAACGTCGACTTCGAGGACGACATCATCGCCGCCGCCTGCATCACCCACGGCGGCGAGATCAAGAACGAGAGGGCCGCTAAGTGAGCTTGATGACCGAGATCACGATTTTCGTGCTCGCCGCCTTCGTCGGCTTCGAGGTGATCTCGAAGGTGCCGACCACCCTGCACACGCCGTTGATGTCGCAGACCAACGCGATCCACGGCATCGTCATGCTCGGCGGCCTGATCGTCGTCGGCTACGCCAACGACCCGCTCGAGTACGTCATCGGCACGATCGCGATCGCCTTCGGCGCGATCAACA
Source organism: Solirubrobacterales bacterium (assembly GCA_035605695.1). Taxonomy (GTDB): domain Bacteria; phylum Actinomycetota; class Thermoleophilia; order Solirubrobacterales; family 70-9; genus VRUE01. The sequence continues at coordinate 45,542 of DATNGZ010000064.1, forward strand.
TCGTCGGTGGCTTCATGGTCACCGACCGCATGCTCGGCATGTTCTCGAAAAAGCCGAAACCCAAGGCCGAGGCTGCTGACGGCAAAGGCGGAGGCGGCAAATGATCGCCGAGGCCGTGCTCAAGCCGGGCGGGGACGCGGCGACCGCGCTCTACATCGTCGCCTTCTCGCTCTTCATCCTCGGCGTCAAACGCGGCACCCATCCGACCACCGCCAAGCAGGGCAACCTGGTCGCCGCGGTGGGTATGGCGGTTGCCGTCGTCACCACCCTGCTGCTCGACGGCGTCGGCAACTGGGGCTTGATCGCGCTCGGCCTCGGGATCGGCACCGCCGTCGGCGTGATCGCCTCGGTGCGGGTGAAGATGACCGAGATGCCGCAGATGGTGGCGCTCTACAACGGCGTCGGCGGCGGCGCGGTCGCCTTGATCGCCTGGTCGGAGATCCGCCACGGGATCTCGCTCGGCGAGACGATCCCGCTCGATACGCTGATCCCGGTCCTCTTCGCCGCGGTTGTCGGCTCAGTCTCTTTCTGGGGCTCGAACATCGCCTTCGCCAAGCTCCAGGACCTGATCCCGACCCGCCCGCTTGCGGTTCCTGGGCAACAGGTGATCAACGTTGTGCTGCTGATCGGCATCCTTGTCGCCTGCACCGACATCGCGATCAACAACGACGATCCCTCGCAGGCGATCTTCATCGCCGTTCTGCTCGCCGCCGGTCTGCTCGGCAACCTCGTTGTGCTGCCGATCGGCGGCGCCGACATGCCGGTCGTGATCTCGCTGCTCAACGCCTTCACCGGCCTCTCCGCCGCGGCGGCCGGCTTCGCCCTCGACAACGTCGCGCTGATCGTCGCTGGAACCCTGGTTGGCTCCTCGGGAACGATCCTGACGATGGAGATGGCGACCGCGATGAACCGCTCGGTCGCCAACGTCCTCTTCGCTGGCTTCGGCGGTGCGCCCGCGGGCGGCGGTGGTGGCAGTACCGAGGAACGCCCCCACGTCTCGATCGGCGCCCAGGACGCGGCGATCAAGCTCGCCTACGCAGACTCGGTCGTGATCGTGCCCGGCTACGGCCTCGCCGTCGCCCAGGCGCAGCACGCGATCAAGGAGGTCGGCGACGAGCTGGAGAAGCGCGGCGTTACCGTCAACTACGCGATCCATCCCGTGGCGGGCCGCATGCCCGGCCACATGAACGTGCTGCTGGCCGAGGCCGACGTGCCCTACGAGCAGCTCAAGGAGATGGAGGAGATCAACCCTGAGATGCCGCGCACCGACGTCGCGGTCATCGTCGGCGCCAACGACGTCACCAACCCGGCGGCCAAGAACGACCCTGACAGCCCGATCGCCGGGATGCCGATCATCGAAGTCGACCAGGCCCAGCAGGTGATCGTGATCAAGCGCTCACTCAGCCCCGGTTTCGCCGGCATCGACAACGACCTCTTCTACGAAGCCAATACTTCGATGCTCTTCGACGACGCGAAGAAGGCGGCGGCCGACATCGCGGCCGAGATTCAAAACCTCTGACGGCGGTCGGAGGGAATCCGGTCATCCTCCGGCGGAATTGGGTTGCGCGCCCTTCGGGGAAGTCTGGCTCGGGGACCTGCCGCACGCGTCTGGCGGCGGCGGACACTGCGCGATGCGGCGTCCTCAGTCGGCCAAATAGCGCTGCTATTCGGCCTCCCTGCGTCGTTGCCTCGCTTGGTCCGGCGCGCGCCAGCCGCACACGCCATCTCCCCGAGACAGACTTCAAAGGGGGAGAGAAAGAGATCCCAATGGCTTAGACCTCCATGCGAGGGTCCGAGCGGGGGCAGTCGACGGTCGAGTGGGTCGGGCTGCTGTTGCTCGTCGCCCTGCTGTTGACGGGCCTCGTTGCTGTTGGAGTGCGTGTTCCCGGAGCCGCGTTGGCACGCGGCATCGCTTCGCGAATCCTTTGCGCCGCGTCGCTGGCTGACAGTTGCGATGGCGACGAACCTGTCCTGATCGCGACTTACGGAACCGAAGTCGGCAAGCTGGTGCGCGAGCACATGCCCTCGCTGTTGTTTGAGTCAGGGTCGCGCGCGGTGCCGGTCGATTTTCGCCGCTGTCGCAGCACCGCCTGTGGCGACGGCGCCGAGCGCGGTTACGTGCGGCGCACCGATACGGGCCTGCCGGTCTCCGCCTTCGTTCACGTCGTCGATTGCAGGCCGAATGCGGATGCGGCCCAGGCCGAAGACGCGAACTGCGCCGGCAACCGCGCCGGCAACCTCTACATCCAGTACTGGACCTACTACGCGGACTCGGCGACGTTGCGAGCTGTCCCGGTTGCCGGCGAGGAGGGATTCCACGCGGACGATTGGGAGGGGGTGCAGATTCGCATTCGGCCCGACGGCAGCGTCGACGAGCGCGCCTCTTCGCACGATGGCTACAACTACGACGAGGGAACGGCCAACTGGGGATCGGACATCGGCGCCGGTGCGCTCAGGGGGCTTGCCGAAGCAGCCAGCATCCGTCCGGTCGACGGCTGGGGCCCCGAGACGCACCTCCTCTTTGTCTCCGGCGGCAGCCACGCTGGCAACGCCTTCGACGTCCGCGATATCGAACGCTTGACCTCCGGCAACCGTGTCCACCTGATCCCGCTGGAGCCGATCGCAATGACCAGCGACGCCAGCTTCGCGATCAGCCCGCCCTGGCACAAGAAGGTCTGGCGCGATCCCGAGGCCGCTGGGACCGACTGATCACGAGACCAACATTTCCCATGCATGGGATGGGAAAAAGCGGTTTCGTCAGCGCCGGCCTACTTCGGCGGCATCCTCAGGGCGCCGTCGAGGCGGATCGTCTCGCCGTTCAGCATCGGGTTGGCGACGATCTGGGCGACCAGCTGGGCGTATTCCTCGGGGCGGCCGAGGCGCGAGGGGAAGGGGATGCCGGCGCCGAGGGCGGTGCGGGCCTCCTCGGGCAGGGCGGCAAGCAGCGGGGTGTCGAAGAGGCCTGGGGCGATGGTCATGACGCGAACGCCGCGTCCGGCCATATCGCGCGCCGCCGGCAGCGTCATTCCGACGATGCCGCCCTTCGAGGCCGCGTAGGCGATCTGGCCGATCTGGCCGTCGTAGGCGGCGATCGAGGCGGTGTTGACGCAGACGCCGCGCTCCCCTTCGACGTCGGGCTCATTCTCGCTCATCGCCGCGGCGGCCAGGCGCAGCACATTGAAGCTGCCGATCAGGTTGACCTTGACCACGTTGGAGAAGAATTCGAGGTTGTGGGGCCCGCGTTTGTGAGCGACCCGCTCGGCCCAGCCAATCCCGGCGCAGCAGACCGAGATCCGCAGGCCGTCGTCGTGGGCAGCCGCACGCTCGACCGCGTCCGAGACCGCGTCCTCGTCGGTCACGTCGGCCCGGACGAAGGTCGCGCTCGGCCCCAGCTCCGCCGCCAGCGCCTCGCCCTTCTCGGCGTTGAGGTCGGCGATGGTCACTGCGGCACCGGCCTCGACCAGGGCCCGCGCCGTGGCCTCACCAAGCCCCGACGCTCCGCCGGCCACCAGCGCGCTTGTGTCCTCAATCCGCATTGCCGCGCACCCTACAGCCGAACTGCATCAACTTCTCCGCCTGCTGGGTCTAGAAGTTGATGCAGTTCGATCGATTTGCGAAGTTCACACCCCGGTAATCAGACCTCGCTAGGGTTTTCGCATTGCGACCGGGGTGAAGTCGAGCACCAAGAGCGCCATCGTGGAACGCCTCGGCGAGGCGCGCGCACGCACCTTGGCGCTGATTGAGCCGCTCGATGACGAGCAGCTCAACCGCGTCTACTCGCCGATCCTCAGCCCGCTGGCCTGGGACCTCGGCCACATCGCTAACTTCGAGGAGCTCTGGCTGGTGCAGACGATCGGCGGTCGCGAGCCGCTGCACGGCGAACTCGGCCGCTTCTACGACGCGATCGAGAACCCGCGCAAGACGCGTGGCGAGCTGCCGATCCTGCGCGACGCCGAGCTGCGCTCGTACCTCGCCGACGTGCGCGAGCGCACGCTCGAGGTGCTGGATGAGGTGGACATCGGTCCCGACGCCGGGGATCCACTGCTGCGAGAAGGCTTCGTTTACGAGATGTTGCTCGCCCACGAACTGCAGCACAACGAGACGATGCTGCAGCTATTGCAATTGGTTGAGGGGTATGAGAACGAGAGCTTGGCCCTCGGTCCCTCCGCTGTGCCCGAGGAGGTAGGTCCAGAGATGGCCAGGATCGAGGCGGGAGAGCACGAGATCGGCGCGCCGGCCCGTGGCTTCGCCTACGACAATGAGCGCGTCCGCCACGCGGTTGTGCTCGAATCTTTCGAAATAGATCGAACTCCAGTGACCAACGGTACGTATCTCCAGTTCATGGAGGAGACCGGCGCCGAGCCCCCGCTGCATTGGGAGCGAGACGGCGGGGGGTGGGTGCTGACGACAATGGCGGGTCGCGACCCGGTCATTTCTACCCACCCCGTCCTCCATGTCTCCTGGCATGAGGCCGATGCCTTCGCTCGCTGGGCGGACAAGCGGCTGCCGAGCGAGCAGGAGTGGGAGGCGGCATGCCCCCGCCTAGAGGGAGTCGGTCAGGCCTGGGAGTGGACCTCTTCTGACTTCCTCGCCTATCCGGGCTTTGAGGCGTTCCCCTACCGCGAGTACTCGGAGGTCTTCTTCGGCGAGACCTACAAGGTGCTGCGCGGCGGCTCTTGGGCAACCCACGCCAGCGTAATGCGGCCGAGCTTTCGCAATTGGGACCTGCCCGAGCGTCGTCAGATCTTTGCCGGCATCCGTTGTGCGAGGGATGCATGATCGCGATCGAGGTCCACCTGGCCGCCGACGCCGCCGCGACGATGCGGCGCGACGTCCGCGCCGGCCTCTCAACCGAACCCAAGGAGCTGGCGCCGAAGTACTTCTACGACGAGCGCGGCTCGCAGCTCTTCGAGCAGATCACTGAGCTGCCCGAGTACTACCCGACCCGAGCCGAGCGCTCGATCCTCGCCGACCGCTCGGCCGAGATAGTCGCTGCCGCAGGCCAGCCGCAGACGCTGGTCGAGCTCGGCTCTGGATCGGCGGCCAAGACCCGCCACCTGCTCAACGCGATGCGTGACGCCGGTTGCCTGCAGACCTACGTCCCGGTCGATATCTCCGAGGAGATCACCCACGAGACCGCCGAGGTACTGGTGGAGGAGTACCCCAGGCTCGTCGTGCGCGGCCTCGTCTGCGACTTTGAGCATGACCTCGAGCGCATCCCCGATGACGATGGCGGCCGCCTGGTCGCTTTCCTCGGCGGCACGATCGGCAACCTCTATCCGGCCGCGCGCCGCGACTTCCTCACCCGCCTCGCGGCCTTGATGGGGCCGAGCGATCGCCTCTTGCTCGGCACCGACCTGGTCAAGGCCCACGATCGTCTCGAGGCTGCCTACGATGATGCCAGCGGCGTCACCGCCGAGTTCAACAAGAACGTCCTGCGGGTGCTCAACCGCGAGCTCGGCGCCGACTTCGATCTCGACGCCTTCAAGCACGTTGCCCTTTACGACGCCGAGGAGGCGCGCATGGACATCCGCCTGCGCTCGCTCGAGGAGCAGACGGTCCGGGTCGAGGATCTCGAGATGGACGTCAGCTTCGCTCGCGGCGAGGAGATGCGCACCGAGATCTCCGCCAAGTTCACCTACGAGCGGCTCACCCGGGTCTACGAAGAGGCCGGGCTGGCGATCAGTGGCTGGTTCACCGATACCGATTGCGACTACGCGCTCAGCCTGGCGCGGCCGCTATAGCTCTCAGGAGCTGGTACCTCTGCTTGTGAGGCCCTGAAGAACCACCTCGATCGGCGAGCGACGTTTCGCCCCATCGGCAACCTCGCGGTTTCTGCGCAGCTCCGATGCAAGCTGTCCGACATCGACGCCGAACTGCCCAACCTCTTTCGCCGCCTTGGCGAGATCGTGTGAATCGATCTTTACCTTGGGCCCGATCTTTACCTTGGGTCTGCGTTGCAGCAGCTTTGAACGACGCGTCTGTCGTGACCCCAGCGCGATGCCGCCGGCCACTCCAGCGATTGCCGCTCCACTCGCCAGCAGCGGAGTTCTCGCCTTGCTCGCGGCTCGGCCGACCGTGCTCGCGGCGTCGCCGACCGAATGACCGGCGTGTTTTGCGGTCTCCTCGACTGCATTGCGAGCGGCATCGACTCGGGCAGCTCCGTTTTTTGATCGCGATGAGCTTTTTGTTTTCGTTGTTCGCGTTTTCGTCGCCCGCGAGGCGCTCGCCCCGTTAGACGATTTCGCCGTGCTCGCTTTGCGCGCTTTCGACGGTTTACGTTTAGTCGTTTTGCCACCTGCGCTCGCGGCGCGCGTTTTCGTCTCAGCCATGTTGTCCCTCCGGATTTGCTCTCCCATTACCTGCCTGAAAGACGCTGGTACCCGCGAAGAAAAGGGCTCAATCAGGGTAGCGCGAGCGCGCCGATCAGATCGCCCAATTTGTCGGGCGTCGTAATCGGGGTGAGGATCGGCAGCGTGATGCCGCCCTCGACGAAGGCGCCGATGCGCTCTTTCATCTCATCGGGGGAGCCGAAGATGAACATTGCCTCGATCAGATCCCAGGGCGCTGCCGCGGCCGCTGCCTGGCGATCGCCGCTCTCCCAGGCCGAGATCATCGCGTCGATCTCATCGCCGTAGCCGAGCCAGCGGTAGAACGCGGCGTAGACGGGGACCGTGATGTAGGAGGAGAACATGAAGCGGGCCAGCGGCTCGACCGCCTCGCGCTCACCGGGCAGGCAGAAGAAGCGGCAGAGCAACTCAAAGTCGTCGGGGGCGCCCTCGAGCTGCGCTGTCACCTTGGGCAGGCCGCCGAGCGGCAGGAAGTTGGTGAAGGCGCCGTCGGCGCGCTCGACCGCCAACTCGAGCATCTTGCCGCGCAGCGCCGCCAACACAATTGGCACCCGCTGCGCCGGCGCGCTCTCCAGCTTGAAGCCGCTGGTCGTGCGCTCCCCGTCGAGTGCCGTGCGCAAGAAGTCGAGCGTCTCGCGTACCCGGCTCAGCGGTCGCTCGAAGGGGATGCCGTTCCAGCCTTCGACGATTCGATCCGAGGAGGAGCCGATGCCGAGCACGAAGCGTCCGCTCGAGGCGTCGACAAGCGCCGCTGCCTCCTGGGCCAGCAACGCCGGACCGCGCTGAAAGACGCCGACGATCCCGGTCCCAAGGCGAGCCCGCTCGGTCCAAGCAGCACTCAGCGCCAGCGGCGTGAAGCCATCGGGACCGTTCGTCTCGCCGCTCCAGAAGTCCGTGTAGCCGGCTGCCTCGGCCTGCTTCACGAGCTCCTCGTGAGCCGCAAGCGCGGTGCCCGGCAGCGGCAAGGTCAATCCCCATCGGCTAGCCACCGCCCGACCCTATAGCCTGCGGCGCCAATGGGCGAGACCTCCCCTACCAAGCCGGACCGCAACCTCGCGCTGGAGCTGGTTCGCGTGACCGAGGCCGCCGCGCTCGCGGCCGCCCGCTGGGTCGGCCGCGGCGACAAGATCGCCGCCGACCAGGCCGCCGTCGACGCGATGCGCTTCGTCCTCGACTCGGTCGCGATGGACGGCATGGTTGTGATCGGCGAGGGTGAGAAGGACGAGGCGCCGATGCTCTACAACGGCGAGCAGATCGGCGACGGCAGTCCGCCCGTGGTCGACATCGCCGTCGATCCGCTGGAGGGCACGCGCCTCTGCGCACTCGGCATGCCCAGTGCCCTTGCCGTGATCGCGCTTGCCGAGCGCGGCACGATGTTCGACCCCGGCCCCTGCGTCTACATGGAAAAGATGGCCGGTGGCGAGGAGATCGCCGATCTGCTCGATCTCGACCGGCCCCTTCCCGAGACGCTTAAATTGATCGCCGAGCGCAAGGGCGGCAGCGTCGGCGACGTCACCGTGGTGATGCTCGATCGCCCCCGCCACGAGGATGCGATGCGCGAGGTCCGCGAGGCCGGTGGCCGCATCCGCCTGATCACCGACGGCGATGTCTCCGCCGCCCTGCTCGCGGTCAGCGAGCGCTCTCCTGTCGACCTGCTCTGGGGCATCGGCGGCACTCCGGAGGGCGTGCTCTCCGCCGCCGCGCTGAAGTCGATGGGCGGACAGCTGCTGGGGCGCCTCTGGCCGCGCAACGACGAGGAGCGCAGCGCCGCGGTCGATGCCGGCTATGACCTCGACCGCATCCTCACCGCCAACGATCTCTGCTCCGGCGAGGACGTCTTCTTCTCCGCCACCGGCGTCACCGATGGCGACGTGCTGCAGGGAGTCCGCTACCGCGGCCCCGGCGCCAGCACCGAGTCCCTGGTGATGCGCTCGCGCTCCGGCACGGTCCGCCGCATCCACGCCCGCCACGATCGCTCAAAGTTGCGCGCGGTCATCGGCGAGCGCTACGGCTGAGCCTGAGACGCGCGTGCCTCTTCGGCCTGCTCAGCTTCAGCCGCGGCGCGTTCTTCCGCGGCGGCCTCTTCGCCGATGTAGGGCAGCAGCAACTCGAAGGTCAGCTGGGGCAGCAGGTGCGAGAGGTTCGTGGCATTGCCCAGCGCCACTTCTTCGTAGACCCGGGCAAACACCGCGCCGCCGGCGATGCTCGAGAGGTTGGGCAGGTCCGGGGCGTCCTCAATTTGCTCGCGGCCGTCGTCGAGCAGCGCCGTGAAGCGGCTGAAGGTCTCGCGGAAGCGGGAGCTGGCGATTGGCCCGACGGTTCCCATCTCGATCATCATTACGCGGGCGATTTCGGGGCTGGCGGCGAACCATTCGAGCGTCACGGCGAGCCCGCGGCGCACCCGTTGCGGCCATGACCCCGGCTGTTCGTAGGCACCTTTGACCCCGGTCTCAAGGTTGGCGACCAGCGCGTCGTTCGCGGCGACGAAGCAATCTTCCTTGTCCTTGAAGTGTTTGTAGTAGGTCTCCCGGCCCACGCCGGCCTCTTTGAGGATGTCGGCGACCGAGCTTGCCTGGTAGCCCTTCGTCGCGGTGACCCGCACGACTCCGGCGAGCAGGCGCTCGCGCTGCGATTGGAGGACCAGCTCTCGTGGCAATCCGTGACGACCGCGCGGCAGCTTCCACAGGTGCAGGTTCGACGGCGGATCACCCACCGAGGTGAGCTTGGGTCTCTCCGCGTCTTTCGCGTCGCTCATCGGCTGGCTTTCGCCTGCGCCAGCGCCGTCTCCTGGCCGGCGTAGGGAAGCAGGGCGATGTAGACGAGGTCCGGCAGCAGCCTGCCCAGGTCCTCGACCTGGTCGGCGGCGACGTAGTTGGTGATCAGCACCTTGGCCCGTCCGAAGGCGATCTCCGGATTGGCCTGCGCCTGCCCGGCCACGCCGCCGGCTCGCAGCAGCTTTTCCAGTGCCGCGATGGCGAAACCCCGGTAGCGGCGCACTATCTCGGCGTCGACGATCGGCGCCTCGACGAGCAGCATCCTGGCCTGGTCGGGATCTGCCGCCAAAGCCTCGAGCACGGCCGCGATCACGTCGCGGACCATCTCGACGGTCGAGTCTCCGCTGCGGGTGTAGGCGACCGCAGCAGCGCCCTGCAGCTCCAGCAGGAAGGTGTCGGCCGTCGCGTAGAAGCAGTCCTGCTTGTTGGCGAAGTGTTTGTAGAAGGTGGCGCGGGAGATGCTCGCGTGGCTGACGATGTCGGCTATGGTCGTCGCCGAGAAGGTCTTCTCGGCGCAGCTCTTTGCCATCGCTTCGAGGATGCGCTGCCGCTGGGCCTGGATGCCGATGTCCTGGGGAACGCTTGGGGTGAGGACGGATCTGGGCGCCGCTCCGCCACCTTCCCCATCGTCTGCCCTCGTGGGCCCTCGCGCCACCCGACGCTCCTCTTTCGGTGTTTCCAAGAACATCGGCCTTCACCGGAAGAGGCGACTTCAACTCCGCTGGTGGCTGCCGTGGTCACCCACCGAAGGGCGGCCGCCGGCCGTGGAGGGTTGGTCACCCATCGCGATCAGCTGCCTCGCACGTACACGTCGCGGCCTGTCAAAGCGCCCTTGTGAACGCTGGCATTCCGTGCGACGTGAAGGGCTGGGCCCTTGTTTTGTAGCATAAAACTCACTCGTTCTTTGTTAGAATCTACTCGTACCGATACAAATGCCGAGTACTAAAACTTCTCAACAGGCCCTAGAAATGCCGCCCCCACGCGGCCCTTACGCGATCTCAGCCGACGCTGTCGCCGCCGACCAGCGCCGCCGGATGCTCGAGGCACTGCCGCACGCGGTCGCCGACCACGGCTTTGAGGGAACGACGGTGGAGCACATAGTCAAGCTCGGTCAAGTCCGCCGCAATTCCTTCTACGAGCAGTTCGCCGACAAGCGCGACTGCTTTGCCGCCGCCTATGAGATCGCCCAGGAGCGGCTGCTCGGCGTCCTCACCTTCCAGTGCTACACGCGGTCGGGCCTCGCCAACCGGGTCGATGCCGCCCTCGGCGCCGGCCTGCGCCTACTCGGCGCCAACCCCAGCCTGGCCCGCCTCGTCGTGATCGAGGCGCCGGCGGCGGGGGAGGAGATCGCGACGCGACACCAGCAGTGGCTGGACCGCTACGGCCGCCTGCTGCAACTCGCCGCGGTCGGCAGTTCCGACGTCGCAAGCCCGCGGCCGGCGCTGGAGAGCGCGATTCTCGGCGCGATCGTCTCCCGCATCAAGCAGCTGATCCTGGCCGGGGAGACGGCGGAGCTGCCGGGCATCTGCCCGGAGCTGGTGCGGTTGACGCTCGCCTACTACGGCTCGCCCGAGCCGCCGCTGCTGGTCTCCGCCGGCGCCGAGGGCGCTGGGTCTTCACAGCCGCAGTCGCCGGGGCGCCGCGGCGAGCTCGAGCCCGTATAGGGCATCTCGCCGGTGTCGTGCAGCTCGTGGCGCAGTGAGTTGATCACCGCACCCGCCATCAGCGCCAGGCTGAGCACGTAGAACCAGAGCAGGGCGATCAGGATGAAGCCAAGGGTCGAGCCAAAGCGCGAGAGGCTGGAGACATTGGAGAGGTAGACGGGGAAAAGCCAGTTGGCGACGCCGGCGCTGACGGTGACGAAGACCGCCCCGGGCCAGACCGCGCGCCAGGGCATATGGCCCTTCGGCACCGCCCAGAAGATCACGCAGCAGATCAGGAAGGTGATCAGGATCGCGGCGCCGAGCAGCAGCGTCGTGTCGATCACCTTGATGTCGGAAAGGCCGAACGGGAGCCGGTCTGTGCTGGAGACGAGGGCGCTCTCCATCGCCGGCAGGAAGATGCTGGCGGCGATGAAGAGGAGGACGACCGCGAGCATCGCGAAGGAAAAGCGCTTTTGCTCGACCCAGCCGCGGCATTCGACGTGGTAAATGCGGCAGAAGGCGGTGTCCATCGCCCCCCAAAAGGAGGCGCCGATCCAGAGTGAGCCGAAGAAGGCGGCAATCCCGATCGTGGTCGAGTTTTCCTCGATCCGGTTGAGCACGTCGGTCAGCGTGCCCTGCTCGACGTTGGGGAAAAGGCGCTGCAAATCGCTGAGTACGCTCGACTCGACGCCACCGATCTTCAGCACCTGGCCAAAGATGAAGAGCACGAGCAGGGCGAAGGGGAAGACCGCCAGCATCAGGTTGTAGGCGACCATCGCCGAGAGCCCGGTGACGTTCTCGCGGTAGGCGCGTTGCCAAAAGGCGCTCAGCCAGGGACGGGGATGTCGCATCGATTTAGGCATTGACTTCAGAAACTGAAGCGATTATCATGCGAACAGACGTTTGAGCAGTATCGAGACGCCGTCCTGGGGCAGTGCAGCGCAGACTAGTTGGCTTTGCGGACCGGTTCGCCGGTCCGTTTTTTCGCGACTTTCCGCCCCGCGATGGTATTTCTGTGGGTAGGACTAAATCTTCGAGCGCAAGGAAACGAGAGTAAACGGATGCTGGTAGCTGAGCTTCAGGAGTTGGAGGAGGTCAAAGGCCTCATAACTAGAGGGCAGCAGCTTGGCGTGCTGACCTTCGGCGATGTCGCCTCCGCGGTCTCGGAGGTCGATCTCGACGAGTCCGACGTCGAGGACCTTTACGGGCACCTCGAGAAGTCGGGCATCGAGCTCGTCGAGGACATGGATCCGGCCCAGAAAGCGGCGGCGGAAGCGCTGCCGATCGACACCGGCAAAAAAGGCCGGCGCCGGCAGAAAGCCGCGCTTGACCTGAAACCGGACATGACCACGGACTCCTTGCAGCTGTTCCTCAAGGACATCGGCAAGGTCCGCCTGCTGACCGCGGCGGAGGAGGTCGAACTCGCCAAGCGGATCGAGCGCGGCGATCTCGACGCGAAGCAGAAAATGGTCGAGTCGAACCTGCGGCTGGTCGTCTCGATCGCCAAGAACTACCGCAACCAGGGCCTGCCCTTCCTCGACCTGATCCAGGAGGGCACGCTGGGCCTGGTCCGCGCGGCGGAGAAGTTTGACTACCGCAAGGGATTCAAGTTCTCGACCTACGCGACCTGGTGGATCCGCCAGGCGATCGCCCGCGCGCTCGCCGACAAGGCGCGGACGATCCGCATCCCGGTGCACGTGGTCGAGAAGCTGAACAAGATCGGCCGTGCCGAGCGCAAGCTGGTGACCGAGCTGGGCCGCGAGCCGACCCCGGAGGAGATCGCCGATGTGACCGGGATCGATCCCGAGGAGGTCGACTCGATCAAGCGCTCAGCTCAGGCCCCGGTCTCACTGGAGAAGCCGGTCGGCGACGAGGAGGAGTCGGAGTTCGGTCAGTTCATCGCCGATGAGAAGGCCGAGTCGCCCTTCGACCGCGCCGCTGACCTGCTGACCAAAGAGGCGCTGAAGGAGGCGCTGGAGAACCTCTCCTACCGCGAGCGCCGCGTGCTGGAGCTGCGCTACGGCCTCGGCGGCGAGCACCCGCGCACGCTCGACGAGGTGGGGCGGACCTTCAACGTCACCCGCGAGCGCATCCGCCAGATCGAGAATCAGAGCCTGAAGAAGCTGCAGCAGCTAGGCGAAGCCCAGAAGCTGCGCGAGGTCACCTGAACCTGATTTAAGAAGTACGGGCATCCCGGCCGATACAGGTCGGGATGTTCGAGATCGACAAAGCGCTGCGCACGCTGATCGAGCGCGAGGGCTCCGACCTTCACGTCAAGGTCAACTCGAAGCCGATCATCCGCCAGCACGGCGAGCTCGTCTTCCTCGAGGGCTACGAGCCGCTCACGGAAGAGGACACCGAGAAGGCGTTCCATGACATCGCCGAGGTGCGCTCGCTGACCGAGTTCGAGGAGGCCGGTGAGGCCGACTTCTCCTACTCGATCCCCGGGCTCTCGCGCTTCCGCGTCAACACCTTCAAACAGCGCGGCTCGATCTCGATCGTCTGCCGCGCGATCCCCTTCGACATCCGTTCGGTGGATGACCTGGGCCTGCCAACGGTCGTCACCAAGCTGGCCGAAGAGCAGCGCGGGATCATCCTCGTCACCGGCACCACCGGCTCGGGCAAGAGCACGACGCTGGCGGCGATGATCGACCACATCAACCGCAACCGCTCGCACCACATCATCACGCTCGAGGACCCGATCGAGTACCTGCACGAAGACAAGCGCTCGATCGTCAACCAGCGCGAAGTCGGCTCCGACACCGAGAGCTTCGGCCGCGCGATGCGCCGTGTCCTGCGCCAGGACCCCGACGTGATCCTGATCGGCGAGATGCGCGACGAGGAGACCGTGCGCACGGCCCTCTCCGCGGCCGAGACCGGCCACCTCGTCCTCTCCACCGTCCACACCCTCGACGCGACCGAGACGATCAACCGCATCATCGACTTCTTCCCACCCCACCTCCAGCACCAGGCGCGGGTGATGCTCTCGGCGACGCTGAAGGGCGCGATCGCCCAGCGGCTCGTCCCCGACATCACCGGCGAGGGCCGTGTCCCCGCCTCCGAGGTGCTCGTCGTCACCGGCCGCGTCCAGGACCTGATCATGAATCCGGAGGAAACCGGCAAGATCACCGAGGTCATCGGCGAGGGCGAGTACTACGGCATGCGCACCTTCGACCAGTCCCTGCTCGGCTACGTGATGGAGGGCAAGATCTCCGAGGAGACGGCCCTTGATTACGCCTCCAGCCCGCACGACTTCAAGCTGATGCTGGCGGCCGGGGGACAGCGCGCGAGCGGGATCGAGCAGCTTGCCGGGCAGACAACTGAGTAGTACGGCCGGCCAGGGCCCGATCAACGCTTTCGCCGGGTTCAAGCTCCGCATCAATTGAGTCGATCAGCCAGATGATGCGATTTCTGCGCCCACTTCGCGCTCGCCTCCGCCACCTCGCGGTAAGCGAGCACGGCTTCGCCCTGCCGACGGCGCTCTTCGCGACGATCGCCAGCCTGGGCCTTGCAAGTGCGGCCGTGATCGCCTCGGTCGACGTGCAGCAGGGCACGAAGCGAGACAGCGCCTCGAAGAGCTCGATTGCGGCGGCTGACGCAGGTGCAAGCGTTGCCTTGCTGCGGCTCAATCGCTACGCGAGCGCCTTTACCTCCTCGACCCCTTGCCTTGCCGCTCCCGCCGGCACTCTGGTCCTCAGCGCCGCCAGCAGCGGTGGCTGGTGCCCCGGGATATCGGGAACGGTTGGGAGCGCCACCTACAGCTACTGGGTCGGCCCGGCAGCTGTTGACAGCACGCGGACGGTCGTCGCAACCGGCACGTCGGGAAACGTCACCAGGCGCATCGCGATCTCCTTCAAAACAACCACCGTCGGCAGCATCTTTGACAGCGCAGGCGTGATCGGGCAGGACAAAATCACGATGACGAACAACTCCGACATCCGCGTGGGAGTCGGCACCAACGGCGACGTCAGCCTCTCCAACAGCGCCAACATCTGCGGCAACATCCGCCACGGCGTGGGGAAGAAAGTCAGCTTCGAAAACAGCTCGGGACAGTGCAGCGGCTACGGGGAAAGCGAAGGCAACCAGACCCTGCCGGAGGTGAGCACCTTCATGCCCACCGACATCGCCACGAATAACTACAACTACCGCCTGGCCCAGTGCGTCTCCAAAGAAAAACCGGTCGGCTGCGAAACCGACACCTACACCGACAAACGAAGCAGCACAGTGCCTTGGAATTTGACCACGCGGACGATCTCCACCGAACACAACGAGACGCTGACCTTGGGTGGCGGCGACTACTGGATCTGCCGATTGGAACTGGGCAACAACTCCCATCTGGTGATGGCAAGTGGCGCAAAAGTCCGCCTTTTCTTCGATACCCCGGAGCACTGCGGGATCAAATCGGGTGGCACGCAAGTCGAAATATCCAACCACGCGGACATCACCGCGACTGGCTACAGCCCGACTATCGGCAATTACGAAGTGCCGGGGCTCTACCTGATGGGCTCGACGACGATCCCGACCGTCGCAAACTGGTCCAACAACACCGAGACCAACGAGTTGATCTTCTACGCGCCGCACACCGATATCTCAATCGACAACAAAGCCACTTACATAGGCGTGCTTGCGGGCAAGACCGTGACGATCGGCAACCACGCCGTCGTCAAGCAAGACGCCGGCTTCAAAGGGCCGCAGCTTGGCGGCGCGACGATCTACCAGCGCCAGTCCTACGTCGAGTGCACCGGCGCCACCGCCTCGCCGCCCAACGCCTACTGCTGAATTCAAGCTCGCGGCAATTGCTGTCGAGCTAAGTAAGCGAAGGTATGAGAGACAAGCTCAACAGCAACCCTTTGGCGCAGCTCGCCGTGGTCGGTTGCCTGCTGCTGGCCGTTGGCGTCTTCGTGATGTCCTCGATGGGGGGTGGGGGGGAAGAAGAAGGCGAAACGACGACCACGTCCTCCTCGGCGACCCTGACCACACCCGAAGGCTCGGCCTCGGTCACGGCGACGGTGACGACTCCGGTCGAAGGCGCCGAAGCAGCCCCAACCTCCGTGCCGCCGCTTCCACCTGAAGCGGCGAGCGCCGCGCCCAAGCTTCCACGATCCGTGACGTCGGCATTTGCCGACAATCGCACCGTCGTCCTCCTCTTCGTCCACGACGGCGGCATCGACGACCAGGCGGTCAAGGCGACCGTGGCCGGGCTGCATTCGCTCCCGGACGTAACACCGTTCGTCGTGCCCGCCGATCGCATCGCCCGCTATGCCGCCATCGCCCAGGGGGTAGCGGTCGATCGCGTGCCCGCCCTGGTCGTGCTGCGACCGAAGCGCCTCAACCACGGTATCCCGGTTGCCTCGGTCCACTACGGCTTCCAAAGCCCCGAGAGCGTCACCCAGGCCGTCATCGACGCCGGATACAAGGGCCGCACTCTCGACTACCACCCCTGAGCATGGACGCCAGGGACCTCCCCACGCACCTGCGTCCCGTTCCCGACTCCGGCGATTCGACCGCCCCGGCGCTGGAGCCCGACAACGGTGGCACCCTCGGCCTCACCCCGCCACTCGTCCGCGGACGTTCCAGCGGCTTCGTCACCGACGTGCTGGTCGACCTCGGCTACGCCCCCGAAGACCGGGCGCGACTGGCGATCGAAGAAGCGCGGACGGCCGGCCGTCCACCGGAGCTGCTGCTGCTCGATCAGGGCGCGATCAGCGGCGATCAGCTCTCGCGGGCCGTCGCCGAGCGCTACGGCCTCGATCACGTCGACCTCTCCGTCTACCACGTCGACATGGCCGCGGCCAACCTGATCTCGGTCGGCACCGCCCGCCGTTACAAGGCTCTGCCCGTCGGCTTCGTCGACAAGGACACCCTGCTGGTCGCGATGGCCGACCCGACCAACGTGCTGGCGGTCGACGACATCCAGATCGCCACCGGGCTCGACTGCCGCGTGGCGGTCGCCGCCGACGAGGACATCGAGGCCCTGGTCACTCGCCTCAACACGCTGCAGAGCGCCGTCAGCGAGGCGGTAACCGAGGGGGAGGCCCAGGCCGAAGAGAACGAACTGGCGCCCGTCGCCGACATGGAAGTCAGCGCCGAGGACGCGCCCGTGATCAAGCTCGTCTACAGCATCCTCGGCCAGGCGGTGGGGGAGGGCGCCTCCGACGTCCACTTCGAGGCCGGTGAGGAGGAGATGCGGGTCCGCTTCCGCATCGACGGCGTGCTGCGCGAGTCGGCGCACGTGCCAAAGCGGATGATCAACGCGGTCGTCTCGCGGGTGAAGATCATGAGCGACCTCAACATCGCCGAGAAGCGGGTGCCGCAGGACGGTCGGGTCAGCGTCACGGTCGAGGATCGCCGCATCGACCTGCGCGTCACGACCCTGCCCACCCAGCGTGGCGAGGGGGCGACGATCCGCATCCTCGACAAGGCCAACGCGCAGCGCACGCTCGACGAGCTCGGCATGTACGGCTCGGCGCGGGAGCGCTTCGAGGCCTCCTTCCACCAGGCCTACGGCGCCGTTCTGGTCACCGGCCCGACCGGCTCGGGCAAGTCGACGACGCTCTACGCGGCCCTGCAGGAGGTCAACAGCGTCGAGAAGAACATCATCACGATCGAGGACCCGGTCGAGTACCGGCTCAACGGCGTCAACCAGATGAACGTCAACCGCAAGGCGGGGCTCGACTTCGCCACCGGCCTGCGCTCGATCCTGCGCGCCGACCCCGACATCGTCATGGTCGGCGAGATCCGCGACGGCGAGACGGCGCGGATCGCGATCGAGGCGGCGCTGACCGGGCACATGATGCTGAGCACCCTGCACACCAACGACGCCCCCGGCGCGATCGCCCGCCTGACCAAGATGGGCATCGAGGCCTTCCTCACCGCCTCGGCGGTCGACTGCGTAGTCGCCCAGCGGCTTGCGCGCAAGCTCTGCACCCACTGCAAGCGCCGAACCGCGCTCGCGCCTGAGGTGCTCGAGGCGGCGGACGTCCGCACCGGCGCCGAGATCGAAGCCTACGAGCCGGTCGGCTGCGCTCGCTGCAACCAGAGTGGCTACCGCGGCCGGGTCGGGATCTTCTCGGTGATGCCGATGAGCGAGCGGATCAAGGAGCTCACCGTCGCCGCGGCCTCGGAGGCGGAGATCGCCGCCGTCGCCCTCGAGGAGGGCATGCTCACCCTGCGCCAGGACGGCGTCGGCAAGGTGCGGGCCGGCAAGACCAGCCTCGAGGAGGTCCTGCGTGTCACCGCCTGAGCAGCGCCCTCCCCGTTTTCGGGTATCGAGTATTCGGCCTGGACGGTCGATCTAACCGCTATGGATTTCGACTTCTCAGAGGTGCTGCGACGCATGGTCGAGGCCAACGCCTCCGACGTGCATCTGACCGCGGGCTTCCCGCCGGCGATTCGCGAAAAGGGCGCGATCACGGCGATGGAGGGCTTTCCTGTGCTTACCGGCCAGGAGACCCGCGAGGTCGTCTACAGCATCCTCAACGACGATCAGCGCAAGCGCTTCGAGAACCACAAACAGCTCGACTTCGCCTACGCGATCCCCGGCGTCGCCCGTTTCCGCGTCAACTGCTTCTTCCAGCGCGGCGCCGTCAGCGCTGCCTTCCGCCTGGTCCCGCAGGACATCCCCGCCCTCGATTCGCTCGGCGTGCCGCAGATCCTCCGCGAGCTGACCGCCAAACCACGCGGCTTCGTCCTCGTCACCGGCCCGACCGGCTCGGGCAAGTCGACGACCCTGGCGGCGATGCTCGACGTGATCAACACCGAGCGCCCCGACCACATCCTCACGATCGAGGACCCGATCGAGTTCCTGCACCAGCACAAGCGCTCGATCGTCAACCAGCGCGAGGTCGGCTCCGACGCCGAGGACTTCGCACTCGGCCTGCGCGCCGCCCTGCGAGAGGACCCCGACGTGATCCTCGTCGGCGAGATGCGCGACCTGGAGACGATCTCCACGGCGCTGACCGCGGCCGAGACCGGCCACCTCGTCTTCGCCACCCTGCACACCCAGTCGACCGCGCAGACGGTCGACCGGATCATCGACGTCTTCCCGCCCCAGCAGCAGGGTCAGGTGCGCACCCAGCTTTCGATCGCCCTGCAGGGGATCGTCACCCAGCAGCTGTTGCCGACCGCCGATGGGATCGGCCGCGTCGTCGCCACCGAGGTGCTGGTGCCGACGCCGGCGATCCGCAACCTGATCCGCGAGGGCAAGACCCACCAGATCTACGCCGCCGTGCAGACCTCCGGCGCGGTCGGCATGCAGACGATGGACGCCGACCTCGCCCGGCTTGTGCGGGCCGGCAAGATCTCCCGCACGCTGGCCGAGCAGCGCGCGTCCGTGCCGGAGGAGCTGAAACGCCTTCTGGGCGGGGTGCAGCCGCAGCCGCAGATGGACAACGGCCTGGCCCAGCCGTCCACTCCGCCCGCCTACACGGCCGGGGCGTAGGCGATGGCCGGCGCGACGACCTTTGCGTTCCGGGCCATGGACGTGGCCGGTGTCTCTTCTGCGGGGGAGCTCGAGGCCGAGTCCAAGGCGCAGGTCTCCGAGCAGCTGCGCCAGCGCGGCCTGATCGTCCTCGACGTCTCCGAAAAGACCTCGCCGATCAACGTCGAGGACTTCTTCAAGCGCTTCAAGGGCATCGACATGCGCGAGCTGGCTGTCTTCTCGCGCCAGTTCGCGACCCTCGTCTCCTCGGGGATGCCGATGCTGCGGGCCCTGTACACGCTCGAGGAGCAGACCCAGGACGACGAGATCCGCGAGGCCATCGGCGGGGTGCGTGCGGACGTCGAGGCTGGCTCGACCCTCGAGCAGGCGATGGAGCGCCACCCGAAAGTCTTCGACCGCCTCTACCGCGCGATGGTCCGCTCGGGGGAGCAATCCGGGCGGCTCGAGGAGGCCCTCGACCGGATCGCCTTCCAAGTAGAGAAAACCGACGCGCTGCGGCGCCAGGTCAAATCGGCGCTGATGTACCCGATTCTGATCTTCGTCGTGGCGATGCTCGTGCTGGTCGCCGTGGTCGCCTTCGTGATCCCCGTCTTCGTCGGCATCTTCGAACAGATCGCCGAAGAAAACCCCGGCGAAAAGGCGGAGCTGCCGTTTCCGACCCAGATCTGCGTCACCGCCTCCGATGCGATCACCGGCTACTGGTTCGTGCTCATCCCCGCCTTGGTCGCCGCCTTGGTCTTCTTCTTCAGGTGGAAGCGCACCGAACGCGGCAAACAGATGTGGGACCGCCTCGTGTTGCGCATCCCCTTCAAGATCGGCGACGTGATCCAGAAGGTTGCGCTGGCGCGCTGGTCGCGCACCTTTGCCGGCTCGGTCTCCTCCGGCGTGCCGATGCTGCAATCGATCAAGTTGACCGGGGAGACCTCGGGCAACATCGTCGTCGAGCAGGCGATGGACGACGTCTACGCCTCGGTCAAGCGCGGCGGCTCGATCGCCGGCCCGATCCAGGGCAACGCGATCTTCCCGCCGATGGTCGGCCACATGATCGCGGTCGGCGAGGAGACCGGACAGCTCGAGCACATGCTCGCCAAGATCGCCGACTTCTACGAGGCCGAGGTCGACGCCAAGGTCAAGGCCCTGACCGCCCTGATCGAGCCGGTGATGATCCTGTTCGTCGGCGGCGTCGTCGGTTTCATCGTGATCGCGATGTACCTGCCGATCTTCAGCCTCTACGACAAGATCCGCTGAGCCCCAAGCCAAGTGCTACGCTGACGCACATGAACCAGGTCGGCGTCCGCGAGCTGCGGCAGAACCTCTCCCGTTATTTGACGCAGATCAAGGCGGGCGAGAGCTTCATCGTCACCGAGCGAGGGCGTGAGGTCGCACGGCTGATGCCCTCAGGCCCGGTCGATTCGCCAATCGCCCGCCTCGTGGCAGAGCGAGGGGCGACGATGCCACGCGGCAATTTGCCGGCCCGTGTGCGCAGCTCACACACTCTGCCCCCTGCGGGCCCGCCCAGTCGCGAGGTCCTCGACCAGCTCCGGGAAGAGCGGCTATAGCGGGGCGCTTGGCTTATCTCGACAGCTCGGCCTATGTGAAGTTGCCACTGCGCGAGCCCGAGCTCGACGCCCTGCTGGCGGAGCTGGTCGAGTGGGAGGGATACGTCTCCAGCGCTTTGCTCGGCGCTGAGGCAATAAGGGTATGCGCCCGCTACGGCGAGCCGTATGCCGCCGATGCTCAGGCTTACCTTCTTGACATGGCTCTGCTGCCGCTTGACGATGGGGTCTTGGCTGGCGCCGCCTCGGTTGGCCCAGCGACCCTCCGTAGCCTCGATGCCCTGCATCTGGCGACGGCGCTCAGTGTGCACGACGACATCGGGATCTTCATCACCTATGACGACCGCCTGGCTTCGGCTGCCGCGGCCAGTGGGCTGAGGGTCAGCTCTCCGTCCTGATTGCGGCGCTGATGCTGGTTGACACGTTATCTCGGGTTTTGAGCCGAGAAGCCCGACTTTTTGAGGGAGGAAGTCCAAATTTCGGGGATCAAGGGATTGAGGGGGCTGTCGATTAGGAGGGGGTGATGAATCTGCCAGTGCTTCGGTGCAAAAGGCAAACCCGCTGTGAAGCGGGGGCGCAAAGCCGACGGGGCTCCGTTCTCGGAGTCAGCCGGGTTACCACCGGGGTCGACAGACACCACGTGGCTGCAACGCGACGGGGCTCTGGCGAAATCGATAGGTCCATAGGAGGTACCTAATGTTTCTCCAGAATCTCCGGGCAAAGGTTGGCGCCCGGCTCAACGGTGACAGCGAGGCCGGCTTCACGCTGATCGAGCTGCTCGTCGTCATGCTCATCCTCGGAATCCTGGCCGCGATCGCGCTGCCCGCCTTCTTCAACCAGAAGGAAAAGGCCGGCGACGCAAAGGCAAAGGAGGTCGCTCATACGGTGCAGGTCGCAGTTGAGACCTGCGCGAGCGATCACAACAACTCATATGCAGAATGTGGCACGGCTGCGAACCTGGCAACGCTGCAGGCGATTGAGCCGACTGTTCCCGCAACAGGCGTCACTGTTACCTTTCCTGCAGGCTCTGCATACCAGATCGCTTCGAAGGCCTCAGGCGGACTAGAAACCGAATTCCTGATCACGCGAAGTACTGCAGGTGCACTCAGCTATAGCTGCACGAACCCCGGCAAGGGTGGTTGCCCATCTCCCGCTCCGGGCAACTGGGGTCAATAGCCTCGACCGCATCGTTTGGCCTAGCCAAGCATGAACGTTGCCAAGGGGCGGGCCGAACGGTCCGCCCCTTGTGCGTTCCCCCGGTGATTTCCCACGCAGCTAAGCGAAATGCCGATCACGACCGATAGATCAAAGATGCCGGCGCAGCCGACACCAGCCCGTCGCCTCTCAGCGACTGCCGCAACGCGGACGCGGGTGCGCCACCTCGTTGCGGCCGCCCTGGCGGCGCTCGGAGCACTCCTGCTCACTGCATCGCCCGCAGCAGCCGCCGCGTCGAATTTTTCGGGCGCTTCAGGTGACGGTGAAGCCGCCTTTTTCACGACCACGGATCAGCTCGTCCCCGGCGACACCGATACGAGGAGCGATGTCTATGAGCGCTCCTATGACGGCACCCTCGAACGCTACGTGACCCGCGAGGTCTCGACCGGTCCGATTGGAGGCAACGACGCCTTTCCGACTCTCTACGACGGCGCCTCGGTCAAAGGCACGAAAGTCTTCTTCTCGACCAAGGAGTCGCTGGTCGTCGAGGACACCGACCGCAGCGAGGACGTCTACATGCGCGACCTCGACGAAAACTCAACCGTGTTGGTCTCAGTCGGCGACAGCAGCTGCGCAGCGGAAGCTTGCGGCAAAGGTGAAGTCGATTCGAGCTTCGCCCCGGGGGGTGTGATCCCGAGCGGCAAAAAGGTCTTCTTCCGCAGCGCCGAACGGCTCGCCGCCGACGACGAAGACAACTTCATCGACGTCTACGTGCGCGACCTGGCCGCAGCAAGGACGGTCCTCGTCTCGAAGGGCGATCCCGGTTGCGCCGCCGAAAGCTGTGGGAGTGGAAACTTCGCAGCCGTCCTTCGGGGCACCTCCGAAGACGGCACGAAGGCGTTTCTCGCCACCGACGAGAAGCTGACCTCAGCCGACAAAGACTCCTTTCTCGACATCTACCAGCGCAACCTGACGACCGGTGTGACGACGCTCGTCTCGGCGCCGCTCGATTGCCCGGTGCTCGACTGCAGCGTCTCCTACGGCGGCGCCTCGAACAATGGCTCGCACGTCTATTTCGAGACCAACGAGCGCCTCAGCGCCGAAGATGGCGACAGTTCCCAGGACGTCTACGACTGGGCCGGTGGGGTGGCGACACTCGTCTCGGCTGGGCCTGCCGGCAACGGCGCTGGCGCAGCCACCTTTGCCGGTGCCTCTGCGGATGGCAGCACGATTTTCTTCGCGACCAGCGACACCCTCGACGGCGCTGACAAAGACGAATCTGCGGATGTCTACAGGCGCGCCGGCGGCGTCACCACGCTCGTCTCGACCGGCACGACAGGTGGCAATGCAGAATTGCCGGCCTCGTTTCGGTGGATCTCGCCCGACGGCTCGAGCACCGCAATCCTCTTCGAGACAGAAGAGGCCCTGACCGCCGCTGACACAGACAAAAAACAGGACATCTACCGCTGGGCCGGCGGCGTGACGACGCTCATCTCGAATGGGGTCACCGCGGGTAACGGCGAATTCAACGCCAGCTTCAGCGGCGCCTCCAGCGATGGCGCCCACGTATTCCTGGTCACTACCGAGCCACTGGTCTCGCAGGACACCGATGCCGCCTTCGACGTCTACGACGCTAGCGGTGGCACGGTGCATCTGGTCTCGACCGGCCCGGTGGGAGGCAAAGGGCCTTCCTCCGCCGGACTTCCGCTCGGCGGCGTCGCCGAAGACGGCTCGCACGCCTTCTTCATCAGCGAAGAACGGCTCACCGTCGACGACCTCGATGCCGAAACCGACATCTACGATGGCTTCGCCAGCGGCACACTGCTCGTCTCCACCGGCAACTCGGCGCCGCTGGGGCCGCCGACCCCCTCGCAGCTGAGCACCGACCCGGCGTCCCCGGGTGAATCGCTTACCCCGCGGGTCAAAGGCCAGTCCGATCCGAACACCGCGATCAAGATCTACGCGACGCCGGACTGCTCCGGTGCTCCGGTCGCCACCGGCACGTTCACTCAGCTGGGCGGAGTTGGGATCCCCGTCAGCGTCCTCGCCGGCTCGACCACGTCGTTCCGCGCAACGGCCACCGACATTAACGGCGATACCTCGCCCTGCTCCGCCTCGGTCTCCTATGCGCAGCAAAGCGCGCCGCCACCGCCACCCCCCCCGCCGCCCAGCCCAGGCGGGGGCGGGCCCGAAGGCGGCACCGGGGGGTCGGCCTCCGGCGGCTCGACCACGGCGGGCGGCGGCAGTGGCGCCGGCGCCAAGCACGGCGATGGCGTCGTGCACGTCACACCGCACACCCTGATCACCTTCGGGCCGGCCTCGAAGACGAGAGCCCGCCGCCCGGTCTTCCGCTTCGCTGACACGACTGGGCAGGCGGGGACGAGCTTCAGCTGCAAGATCGACCGCAGTGGCTGGCGCTCCTGCGGATCGCCGCTGAAGCTGAAGCGACTGCATCCCGGCAAGCACGTCTTTCAGGTCAAAGCGGTAAACGCGGTTGGTATGGCGGAGCCGGCGCCCGTCAAGCGCGCCTTCAAGGTGGTCGGCAGATGAGCCCCGCCCGGCGGATGGGCCGACTCGACAGTGAGGCCGGCTTCACCCTGATCGAGCTGCTCGTCGCTTCGGCGATGAGCATCGTGATCGTCGCCGCAGCGGGATCGATGCTGATCAGCGCCGTGAAGAGCCAGCCCGAGCTGAGCAAGCGGGCCCAGAGCATCTCGACCGCGCGCTGGGTGATGGAGCGCTTCACCCGGGAGATCCGCGAGGGGGTCAGGGTCGACCAGGCGACCGCCTCGAAAGTTTCCTTCCTCACCTACGTCCGCCATACCCCCTGTGGTGGCAGTGGCGCCCTCGCCAGTGGCACGCCGGCGATCAAGTGCGAGGTCACCTACGAATGCACGACGACCTATTGCTCGCGGATCGAGGCGGCGGAAGGCAAATACACCGGCACAGCGGTGAGGGTCTTCGCAGGCATCGACAGCTCGAGCGTCTTTTGTTATGTGCCCAGTAGCGAAGCCGATCCGCTCACCTGTGGGCCCACCGCATCGCCGACCAAATCGACCTACATCGGGGCGAAGCTTCACATTCCCAACCCCAACGGGCGGGGCAGCGGCTTGACCGTCTCCGATGGCGCCAGCATGCGCAACGCGACCCTCTCGAACTGAAGATGCGCACCTCGATCTCGAAACGAATCGGAGCGCCTCGGGCCGAGGCCGGGATGACGATCATCGAGGTGGTGGTAGCGGCTGTCATCCTCGCTCTCGGCGCCCTGGCGGCCTTCGGCGTGCTCAGCGCCGCGACCAAGAACAACCAGCGCGCCAAGTCGAGCCAGGTGGCGCTGAACCGGGCGCAGGAAGAAATCGAGAAGCTGCGCGGTCTGCAGAACAAACAGCTGGCGATGACCGCTGCTCCTCCGCACGTGACCAGCTCGCTCAACCCGAACTACCGCGTCAGCAGCAGCACCTTCGCCCTGCTCAGGGAACCGCCGAGCGGCTACGAGGACCTCGTCGTCAACGGGGGCAGCCTCTACGGGGGCGGCTTCGTCTCGGGCGGTATCGTCAGCCCCGGCCCGACCTCGTTCACCAGCGGCGACGTGAGCGGAAAGATCTACCGTTACGTCGTCTGGCGCAACGACGCCAGCTGTCCCGCCGCCACCTGCCCCGGCGAACAGGACTACAAGCAGATCGTCGTCGCTGTGAAGCTGGACACGCCAGGGAATCAGTCCGGTGAACGCGGCTACGTCGAAGTCACCTCCGATTTCGTCGATCCCACCGACAGCGCCCTCAACGATCCGATTCCGGGCGCCAACGGAGTGGTCACCGCGCAGCAGTTCTACCTCTCCGATACGCCCTGCTCGCCCTCCGGGGTCACCACGCGCCAGGACATCACCGGCGACCACCTGCTCCACAACACCCTCGGCCTCTGTGCCGACGGGCTGCAGACCGGCTCGGGCAAAGCGGGTGCGCCTGACGCCCTGCTGACCGGTGTGCCTCCTGACCCCGACATCAACGACGAATCGAACCCCCCGCTCTACGACTACTCCGATGACGTCTATCTGGAGCCGACGCCGGACACCGACAAGGGAGTGCAGATTCTTCGCGACGAAACACCCAGCTGCAATTTCACGCCGACGGGTACCACTCACCCCGAGGCACAGACCCATCGTTGGGTGACAGACCCGATGACCTCGAATTTCATGATGCTTGAAAAGGCCACGCTCGAGTTCTACACGCGCACTCTGAGCGACGAATCGTATAACGGCCAGATCTGCATCTTCCTCTTCAAACGGCACGACGCCGCCTCGCCGCCCGATACCCGTCTGACCAACAAAGCGACCGGTTTCGGTTACTGGATCTACAACCCTGGCGGGACCGGCTGGTGGCGCGGTGCCTGGGAAAAAGTACGGCAGGAAATGACCTTCAACGGCAGCCCCGTTACGATTCCGGCCGGCGATCGCCTCGGCGTCGGAATTACCGTCGAGCGGGCCAACACAACCGGCAGCGCGCTCTCGTTCATGTACGACCATCCGAGATTCCCGACCCGCATCGAGGTCGACACCAACACCCCGATCAACGGGGGCTGAGGAATGGCTGGCGCAGCGGCTCTGGCCCTTATCGGGGGCCTACTCGCCGGAAGCTTCGTCACCGTGGTGGCGCATCGCGTTCCCCGAGGAGAATCGATCGTCGGTCCGCGCTCTCGCTGCCCGGGCTGCGGGACGCAGATCGCCGCCTACGACAACATCCCGGTGCTCTCCTGGTTACTACTTCGCGGCCGCGCCCGTTGCTGCGGCGCGTCGATCTCAGCCCGCTATCCGCTGACCGAGCTCTGCCTCGGCCTGTTCTATGCCCTCACCGTGGTCGTGCTCTGGGGCGACCCGGGTGAGATCGCCCTTGGCCTCGTCTTCGTCACGATGCTGACCGCGATCACGCTGACCGACCTCGAGCGGCGGACCATCCCCAACAAGATCCTCATCGCCGCCGTCGCCCTCGCGATCCCGATCGCGGCGATCACCGATCCCAACAGTCTGCCGGAGCGGGCCCTCGCCGCGGCGGGCGCCGGTGGCCTGCTCTTCCTCGCGGCGCTGGCCTACCCGCGTGGGATGGGCATGGGCGACGTCAAGCTGGCCGCCGTGATGGGCCTCTTCCTTGGCCGCAGCGTCGCCCCCGCGATCCTGGTCGCGCTGCTGGCCGGCTCGCTGGCTGGCCTGGCGATGATCGCCAGGCACGGCTCGTCGGCGCGCAAGCGGGCGATCCCCTTCGGGCCGTTTCTGGCCCTTGGGGGCGTCGTCGCGCTGCTGGCCGGCAACGAGCTGGTCGACTGGTACCTGGGCACCATCTCGTAGGTCCGTCAGGTTCTTCTAGTTCTTGGTAGTTGCAGGGCGAAAGGTCTGCGGCCTTTTTGTCGATTGAGGGAGGGCGGGCGTGCAACGGCGCCTCTCTCCACGATGCAACTGACCAGACGCAAGAAGACCACAGCCGTCGTCGGCCTCGATATCGAGGCCGGCAGCATTGCTGCGACCGAGATCGCGGTCAACGGCGCCATTCGGGTGACGGCCTCCGCGATCGAGCCCCTCCCCGCGGGCGTCTTCCACGAGGGGGAGGTCGTCGATCCGGACGCCCTCTCCGACGCGCTCAAGGCCTTCTTCGCCGAGCACAAGCTCTCCAAGAATGTCCGGCTCGGCGTTGGCAATCAGCGCGTCGTCGTGCGGACCCTGCGACTGCCCGCTATCGAGGACCCGAAGGAGCTCGATGCCGCCGTGCGCTTTCAGGCGCAGGAGCAGATACCGATGCCGCTCGACCAAGCCGTGCTCGAGCACCAGGTGGTCGGTGGCGCGCCCGCCGAGGAAGGCTCCACGCCGCAGATCGACGTCGTCGTCGTCGCCGCCCGCCGCGACATGGTCTCCTCTTTCCTCGCGCCGATTCGCCGCGCCGGCCTGCAGCCAGTCGGGGTCGACCTCTCCGCCTTCGCGATGATCCGCGCTCTCGCCGGCCTCGAGGCCGAGATCGCAACTGAGCAGCCCGGCGAGCGCCCCGCCGCCGCCGCGCTCTACTGCAGTGTCGGCGACGTCACCAACCTCGCGGTCGCGCGGGGACGGGCATGCCTCTTCACCAGGGTCTCGCACGTCGGCTTGGAGGCGATATCAGGGCGCCTGGCGGCCGGCCGCGGGCTCTCGGCGGATCACGCTTCGCAGTGGCTCTCCTACGTGGGGCTGGAGCGGCCACTGGAGGAACTCGAAGGCGAGCCCGAGCTCCTCACCGAGGTGCGGCAGTCGCTCGAGGAGGGTGTCACCGGCTTGATCGACGAGCTGCGGCTCTCGCTCGACTACTACGGCGCCCAGGAAGGGGCGGTGCCGGTCGAGCGGATCGTCCTCTGCGGGCCAGGCAGCACGATACCCGGGCTTCGCGAGCAGATGGAGGAGGGCCTGGGCTTTCCGATCACGGCCACCCGGCCAGCGGCTCTAGCCGGCTTCGACGAGGGCGCTGCCGCGCGACTCACGCTTCCCTACGGACTGGCGCTGGAGTCCTGATGCGCCCCGTCAACTTGGTACCCACCGAGGACCGCCGTGGAGACCAGGCGCCGCTGCGCACCGGCCCGCTCGCCTACGTCGTCATCGGCGCCCTGGTCACTGTGCTGGCCGGGGTGACCGTGCTTGTGCTCACCAACAATCAGATCTCCGAACGACAGGCGGAAGTGAGCCAACTGACGAATGAAGACGCCGCCGCCCAGGCCCGGGCGGAGAAGCTCGCCCCCTACACGCAGTTCGCCAGCCTGACCGAACAGCGGATCGCGACCGTGACCAGCCTCGGCGACAGTCGCTTCGACTGGGAGCGCGTGATGCGTGAACTTTCGCTGGTCCTGCCTCACGACGTCTGGCTCGTCAGCCTCAGCGCTAGCGCCACTTCAGGCTCTGCGGTGGAAGGCGAAGGCTCCAGTTCCTCCTCCAGCGGCAGCCTGCGTGGGGCGGTGCCAGGCCCGGCGCTGGAAATCAACGGCTGCGCAGCCGGCCAGGAAGCTGTGGCCGGCTTCATCACCGCCCTGAAGGACATCGATGGGGTGACTCGCGTCGGTGTCCAATCATCCGAACTCTCCGAACAGGAAAGCTCGTCCGCCGCCGCAACCGGCAGCGGCGACGCAGCCGCCGGCGGGGCCAACGAAGACTGCCGCACACGCGACTTCATCGCCAAGTTCGCCCTCGTCGTCGCCTTCGACGCGGCGCCGATACCCGTCACCGGCTCGGCGCCGGAAGCTGCGCCGGTCGCGCCCGCTGAACCGGAAGCGACCCCGACCTCCAGCGAAGAACCGGCGGCGGAAGGCTGATGAAGCTGAAGATGAAATCAACCAACGGGCTGGTCGTGGTCCTTCTCGGCGTCGTCCTGCTCGTCGCCGGTTTCTGGATCGCGTTGCTGAGCCCCAAGCGTGACGAAGCGAAGGAACTTGGAACCGAAGTCGCCCAGCTGCAGCAGTCTCTTTCCCAGCACCGCCAGGAAGCAGCGATCGCGGCGCAGGCGCGCAGGGACTTTCCCACCGACTACCAGCGACTCGTGGTTCTCGGCAAGGCGGTCCCCGGCGACGACGACACGGCTTCGCTGCTCGTCCAGCTGAACCGGATCTCCGAGAAGGCCGGGGTCAAGTTCCGCAACCTGCAACTGAGCGGAAGCGAAGGAGCTGCGGCCGAAGAAACGCCGGCGGTGCCGACCGCCGATTCAACCCCTGCCTCGCCAACCGAGGCGGCCGCTTCGCTGATGCCGCTCGGTGCGTCGGTGGGCCCGGCCGGTCTTGCGGTGATGCCCTACACGCTCACCTTCGATGGCGACTTCTTCAAGATCGCCGATTTCATCAAGGGCCTCGACTCGCTGGTCGAGACCGAGGACGGGCAGGTCGCGGTCGACGGGCGCCTGCTGACCATCGACGGCTTCTCGCTGGGGGCGGCGCAGAACAAGGGCTTCCCGGCGCTGGAAGCGACGTTCTCGGTGACGACCTACCTGACGCCGCCGGCCCAGGGCGTGACTGCCGGGGCGACGCCGGAAAGCCCCGTCGCTGAAGCGACCCCCGCCGCGACCATCACCGGAGGAACGCCATGAAGCGGCTCAAGGGAGCGCAGCTGAAGATGCCCAAGCTGAAGGTGCCGCCGTTCCTGGTCGACCTCTATTACGACCTGCACGACCGGCGCCTGCTGCCGCTGGTCGCGCTCGTGCTCGTGGCGATCGCCGCAGCGCCTTTCCTGCTCTCCGGCGATTCGGAGGAAGCGCCCCCGCCGGTCGCCGGCATCTCCGCCAGTCCGGGCACTGCGGTAACCGGGACGGCGCGGCTCACCGTGGTCGAGGCCAAGCCGGGCCTGCGGGACTACCGCAAGCGGCTCAAGGGCCGGACCCCCACCGATCCGTTCAAGCAGCGCTATAGCGGCCCGATCCACAAGGGGGGGCAGCTTCAGGAAGAAACCGCGACGAGCGAAACGTCGTCGGCCTCTGGTGGGGAAGCGACCACCACGTCACCGCCGGCAACGAGCGAAGCTCCACCCTCGAGCAGCCCTCCTTCGGATGGGAGCGCAGGCAGCCAGAATCCGCCGTCGGTGGAGCTGTTCACCTTCGCGATCGACGTGCAGATCGCTCATACCGAGACGACCAAGGCCGGCGGTCGCAAGATGGGCGAGCCGACTGTCAAACGGGGTGTCCTGCCGACCACGCCGCTGCCCGGCGAGAAGGCTCCGGTCGTCACCTATATGGGGCTCGCTCCTAAGGGAGAGAACCTGTTGCTGATGGTCTCCAACAACGTCAAGACGGTTCTCGGCGACGCCAAGTGCCTCTCCGGCACAGACACCTGCCAGCTGCTCGAAGTCGAACCCGGGCTGCCGGAGGAATTCGTCTACGGAGCCAACGATGTCAAGTACAGGATCAACATCCTTCAAGCTGAAGTCGTCCCCACTCAGCGCTCCGAATCAGCCCAGCAGTAGCCCAAAACTTCAGTAAGTGAAGCAGGAGCGCTACACTCGCTTCAGCGAGGCAATTGACACAAAAACCTCGTTCTGCCGATGAGTGCCGCTTCAAACTCCCGATGTCCTGTCTGCCGCACGGCCGAAGTGGTCTGTGGCAAGTGGACCCTTCTTGTGATTCGCGACCTGGCCGAGGGCTCAAGCCGATTCTGCGAGTTGGAGCGCTCGCTGGAGGGGATCAGCCCGCGCACGCTCTCTTTGCGCTTGCGGGCTCTGGAAGAGGAGGGGATCGTCGAGCGCCACACCTTCCCCGAGGTTCCGCCTCGGGTCGAGTATGCGCTGACCGAGAAGGGCGAGGCGCTGGTGCCGCTGGTTGAGGACATGCGCCGCTACGGCACCCGCTGGCTCTTCGAAGAGGCACCCGCCGCGGCCGAGCGCACTCCAGCCCCCGCCTAGCTCACGATACCTCGTTCTTACGCCTTGTTGGCGCATTAACGAGGTTTCGCGGGTTCGCTCGCTGCAAGCGTCCATGCAGGCGCAGGAGCGCCGAGCGTGGAGCGGAAGCCTGGGGCGTGCGTGATCGACTGGTCAACGATGCCCTGACCCGCCTTGCCTCCGAGGCGGCTATCCGGCTCAGCGCGCTCGTCGCTGGCGGCGACCAGATCCCCTTTGACGTCGACGCCGACAGCGGCGACGACTCGCTCTTCTACAGCTACCGGCCGCTGACCTCGGAGTACGTGCGCGAAAGGGAAGCCGAGCTGCGTGGGC
Source organism: Solirubrobacterales bacterium (assembly GCA_035605695.1). GTDB lineage: Bacteria > Actinomycetota > Thermoleophilia > Solirubrobacterales > 70-9 > VRUE01. Next base: position 77,154 of record DATNGZ010000064.1, read on the forward strand.
TCGATGCCTTCGGCTCGGCCCGCGACGCGGTCGCCGCCGCCGGCATTGCCCCCGCCTATCTGGAAGCTCGCGGCGAGCCAGTCCCGAGTGATCCCGGCGAGCGCGCCGCGCTGATGCTGACCGTTTTCCTCGCCAGGCTCTGGGACGGATCAACCGAACTTTCGCTCGATCACGAGCGCCTGCGCAACGCGCTCACCGTGCTCGAGGCCGAGACCCGCGGGGTCGAGGAGGCCGACGTGCTGATCGCGCCGCTGGTTGGGCTGCGGACGTCGCTGCCCCGCCTGCAGCTCACCCACGGCGTGCAGATCGTCCGCGCCGACGCGATCGAGGCCCCGGCTGAGGCGAAGCTCAGTGGCGGCATGGGTCGCGCTGCCTGGGAACCACAATTCCTTGCCGTCGCCGAGCAGGGCGAGGGCAGCGAGAGCGCCGAAGCCGCGCTGCAGCAGCTGCGCGAGCTGATCAGCGTCATGCACCTCTTCAAGGCAGGCAGCGTCGGCCTCGGTCCCCACGCCTTCGCGCCGACCGGCGAGGAGCGCTGGGCCCGTATCGCCACCGGTGCCCCGGCAACGCGCCCCGGCGGCTATGAGCTGAGCGAGGAGGAGGCGATTCAATTGGCCGAGTTCGCCGGCACGCTTGAGGCCCGCCCCGATCCCGACGGCGCCCTCGCCTGGGCGGTCGGACGCTTCGAGCTGGGCTGCGGACGCGACTCCGCCCTGGAGGGCCTCAGCGACCATCTTTTGGCTCTGCGTGCTGTGCTCGACGGTCATGGCCCGGTCGGCGCCTCGCTGCCGATGCGCGCCTCGGCGCTGATCGCCGATCAGACCTTCGGCCGGATCGAGGCCCGCGAGCAGATCGAGCATGCGCTTGAGCTGGAGCGCTCGCTGATGAACGGCGCCCCCGCGACGCCCGGCCTCGCCCTGGCCACCTGGGTCGAGGAGGGAGTGCGCCGGATCCTCCGCGACGCCGCCCTCGGCGAGCTCAGCGCCGATCTCAACACCGCCGCCGACGAGACCCTGATCGCGACCGGCCTCGAGGCCGGCGATGGGGCGATCGTCGGCATGCAGACAGACTGGGAGACACCCGACACAGGAGAGGTGGAGGAGACAGTGACGTCAGATCACGCCGCGCACCATGAGCCGGAGGACGAGCACGAGGGGCAGTCAACGCGCATCCTTGAGCCGATTCCTGGCGAGGACGAGATCCGCATCACCGCGACCCCCTGGTTGGAGGAGGTCGAGGCGCCCGACAGCACCCTCGACTTCCCCGCGATCGAGGGGGACCTTGAACACCGCGAGCGGATCGACACCCCCCGCGTGCGCCACCTATTCCCGGTGCCCGAGGACGCTGACTGGGAGGTCGGCGAGCTTAAGTACGACCACTACGGGCAGGCTGGCTAGCGATCAGCATTGGGGTACGATCCGCCCCTCGTGGCGACGAATGTCCTGAGCAAACTGGCGGTTTCGAGTCAAGCTCGACGGGCCCTGCCGGCCCTGGGGTCGATCGTGGTGCTCCTGGTGCTTGCCTTCACGGCGCCGATCGCGGCCGCCGGCGTCGATGACTACCCCTCGAAGCTGAAGTCGAAGGCCAAGGACGCGGTCTACGACCCCTGGAAGTTCTACAACCGGGAGTGCACGTCGTTTGTCGCCTGGCGCCTCAACAGCCGCAATCACGTCGCTTTCAACGACTACTACCGCGGCCCTAAATGGAGTCACGCGAAATACTGGGACAACGTCGCGCGCAGCCTGAAAATCCCCGTAAACGGCACGCCTGCGGTCGGTGCCGTAGCCCAGACGGACGCAGGCTCGATGGGGCACGTCGCCTGGGTCGAGTCGGTCAACTCGAACGGAACCGTGACGATCGAGGAGTACAACCGCGCCAACACCGGGCGCTACTCGGAGCGCAAAGTGTCGAAGGCGCTCTTCAGCTACATCCACATCAAGGACATCAAGCCCAAGGCGAAACCCAAGCCCAAAGCGACGCCAAAACCCAAATCGACGCCCACCCAGGCACCGAGTGGCTTCGGCGACTCAACCGGCTTCTACGAGCCTGGCCCCGCCGGCTGGCACCTGAGCAACGCCCTTGCTCCGGGATCGTCGGACTACATCTTCGCTCGCGGTCAGGCTGGCGCGATTCCCGTAGTGGGCGACTGGGACGGCGACGGCCGCGACTCGACCGGCTTCTATGACCCCGGGCCGGCCGGCTGGCATCTGAGCAACGCTCTAGCGCCCGGATCCTCCGACTACATATTCGCCCGAGGCAAGGCGGGAGTCATCCCGGTGGTGGGCGACTGGGACGGCGACGGCCGCGACTCCACCGGCTTCTACGAGCCGGAACCCGCGGGTTGGCACCTGAGCAACTCGCTCGCGCCCGGATCTTCCGACTACATCTTTTCTCGCGGCGCCGCCAACTCGATTCCCGTAGTGGGCGACTGGGACGGCGACGGCCGCGACTCCACCGGCGCCTACTACCCCTGGGATCAAAGCTGGCACTTGAGCAACTCGCTCGCGCCCGGATCCTCCGACTACATCTTCATCCGAGGGAGCGTCGGCTCGATCCCGGTTGTCGGCAACTGGGACGGGAAATAGGCGGCCTTAAGCCCGGCCGGCGGCTATCTCAATCCGCTCCTCGCTGCTGGCGAAGAGGTAGCGGTTGATCTCGGCCAGGCCGGCGAGATCGTGGACGTCCTCGTCTAGATAGGGGACCCGGATCACGCCCTTGGTCCGCAACTCCTTGGCGAGGCGCGCGATGTTGCCGGTGTCGCGCTCGGCCAGGGCTTGGTAGTCGGCGAAGTTCTCCGCTACCCGCCGTCCCAGGTCCTCGTCGCCAAGCTTCTCGCTTAGAGCCGCTGGCAGGTCGTCGCCGTCGCCGCGCAGCTTCTCGGTCGGGTAGTGGACCTTGTTGACAATGACGCCGCCGAAGGGCAGTTTCGCCTCGACCAGCTTGCGGTGGAAGTAGACGGCCTCGTCGACTGGCTCCCCCTGTGGGCCGCAGACAACGAGGAAGCAGGTGCGGCTGTCGCCGAGCAGGCTGTTGACCCGCTTGGCCCGGGCCTGGAAGCCGTCGACCATGCCGCTGAAGGCGTTGAAGAACTCGGCCAGGTCGGCAAGCAGGTCGAAGCCGACGATCCGCTTCATTACGCCGAGGGCGACCGAAGCGCCGCGCCCGGCGACGCGTGCCGCGATCCCGGTCGGCTTCATGAAGACGCGCAGCGAGCGGCCTTCGATGAACTGGGTGAGACGTTTCGGCGCGTCGAGGAAGTCGAGCGCGTTGCGGGTCGGCGGCGTGTCAAGAACCAGTAGGTCGAAGCGGCCCTCGGTGTGTAGCTCGAAGAGCTTCTCCATCGCCATGTACTCCTGCGAGCCGGCGAGGGCGTTGGAGATCTGCTGGTAGATGCGGTTGTTCAGGACCCGGTCGCGCGACTCCTCGTCGGGCGCCTGCCGCGCGACCAGCTCGTCGAAAGTCGCCTTGGCGTCGAGCATCATCGCCCAGAGCTCGCCTTCGATCTCGACTCCCTGAGCGGCGAAGAGCTTCGGGTCGACCTGCCGCGCCTCGTTGCCCAGCTCCTTCAGGCCGAGCGAGTCGGCCAGCCGCTTCGCCGGGTCGATCGTCAGCACGCAGACCTTGAGGCCGCGGGCCGCCATCCCCAGCGCAATCGCCGCCGAGGTAGTCGTCTTGCCGACCCCCCCCGAGCCGGCGCAGATGCAGATGTCCTTGCCCTCGAGGATCTCGCCGACGGCGGGCATCAGCCGAGCCTCTTCGCCAGCTGTCCGGCTGCTTCGACGCCGAGGTCCGGCTCGAAGAGGAAAGGCAACGTCTTCACCGGGGCCTCGACCCGTCGTCGCAGGCGGGCGAGCTGGGCTCGCTGCGAACGAGCGCGGTTGTGCTCGGAGAGCGCCGCCCGCGCCGCCGCCCGCATCGCCCCCTCCTCGCCAGCGGAGAGCTCGGCCAGCTGCTCAGCCTCCTGGTTGGAGAAACGCTCGGGATAGAGGCCGTTCATGTAGACGCGGTCGACGGCGACGCCGACCTCCTCGCGCAGGTCATGCTCAAGCGCCGCTGACTCGTTGACCGGCATCTCCTCCGGCAGAGCGACGATCGCGACGCCGGTGTGCTCCTGGTCGGTGATCAGCCGGTCGAGCTGCTGGGCCTGGGAGTGGATCGGTCCGACGCGGGCGATCGCGGCAAAGGTGCGTGGCGTCTGCAGGAAGCCGATTCCGTGACCCGTGGCGGGTGCGTCGACGATCACCAGGTCGTACTTGCGGGCGCTCTTGACCTTGCGGTCGAGCTGGGCCAGCTCCCAGATCTTGCCGATCGTCACCAGCTCTTTCAGGCCCGGCGTGGCGGCGGCGAGGTAGTTGAAGATGCGGCTGCGGAAGAGCATGTCGCGCATCGCCCGCACCTTGAGCTGCAGCAACACGTACTCGCGCATCGACTCGTCCGGGTCGATCGAGATCGACCAGAGGTTCTCCGCCACCTCGACCTCGTGGAAGCCGATTTCGGTGTGCTCGAAGATCCGCGAGGCGTTCTCCTGCGCCGATACCTCGCAGACGATCGTCCGCTTGCCTTCGGCGGCGGCGCGCAGGCCGAGGGCGACCGCGACCGTGGTCTTGCCGACGCCGCCCTTGCCGGTGACGAAGACCACGCGCTTGTCGAGTAGATCGGTTACCGGGTGATTCCTAGCAATTTCTCAGGGCGGCAGGAAAAGAGGGCGGTCATGCGAATACCCGCGCAATGGGATTCCTTAGCCGCAAGAACAAGTCCAAGCCCGTCGCTGTTGAAGAGCCGCATCCGATTGTTGAGGAGTTGCAGCGGATGGAGGAAGTGGTTCCTGAGCGGGAGGAGCGCTGGGACGACGAGGTTACTAATGACGAGCAGCGCTGGGACGACGAAGATTCCGAGCGCCCGCCCGCGGGTCCTGTCGCCGAGGATGACCCGTCGTCCTCGCAAGCTGCGGGCGACGTCCCATCCTCGACGCCACCCGCGGATGAGCGGATCGACGTTGACCCAGAGGCGCGGGTCAGCAGCGAGGTGGGTCCGACCGCTCCAGTGGCTGAAGCTTCTGCGGGACCAAGCGCAGCGGCGACTGTCGCCGAGGTAGCTGAGCCGGCGAGTGAGGGGCCTGAGCGGTTTATGCCTCGGGACCTGTTGGCGCCTTCTCGGCACGAGGTGGTGGTTGAGCGGGTCGAGGAGGAGACGCCGGTCAAGCACGCCGATGTCATTGCCTTTGCCAACCAGAAGGGTGGGGTCGCCAAGACCACCACTACCTTGAACCTTGCCGTTGCCTTCGCCGAGTCCGGCTACAAGGTGCTCTGCATCGACCTCGATCCGCAGGGGAACCTGACGATGAGCCAGGGAATCGATCCGGACAAGGTGGAGAAAAGCCTCTACGACGTGCTAGTCAACGACATGCCGATCAGCGAGATCATCGTCGAGCGCGAGATCGACATCGCTGTCGCGTCGATTGATCTGGCTGGGGCCGAGATCGCGATGAGCACCAAGATCGGCCGCGAGCGCTCGTTGGAGAAGGCGCTGAAAGAAGTCTCCGGCTATTACGACTTCGTCTGCATTGATACGCCGCCCAGCCTTGGCCTGCTGACGATCAACGCGCTGACCGCGGCAAACAAGGTGATCGTCCCCGTTCAGTGCGAGTATTTGTCAATGCGTGGACTGGTTCAGCTCCAGAACACGCTGAAGATGATCCAGGAGAACCTCAATCCCGACGTGAAGATCGAGGGCATCCTGCCGACCATGCTCGATGCCCGGACCGTCCACGCCAAGGAGGCGGTGGAGATCCTCGAAGAGAACTTCGGCGACCTCGTCTTCAAATCCAGAATCCGCAAGGCGATCAAATTCGCCGAGGCGCCCGTAAAGGGAGCCAGCGTGCTCAAGTACGATTCCGGCAGCAGCGCCGCGAACTACTACCGCGAGTTGGCGAAGGAGGTTCTGGCGAACAATGAGTCGGCGCAGTAAACGAGCCAGCATGCGCGAGGGTCCCTTGTCGGACCTTTTTCGTTCGACTTCTGAGGACGCCCCGGACGAGGGTTCAGAGCGCTCGGCCGCGGGTCCTGTCGCCGAGGGCGACCCGTCGTCCTCGCAAGCTGCGGGCGACGTCCCACCCTCGACGCCCCCCGCGGAAGGTGCGCCTGAAGATCGTCCCGCTGAGCCAGCGGAGCCGACTCTAGAAGGTTCTCAGGAGACGCCTCCGGAGAGGCTTAAAAGGGTTTTCTCCGAGGAGCCCAGCTATGGGCGGCGTGAGGTTGAGCCGATTGTGGAAGCTCCTCGTTATGGGCGGGAGGAGCCTGAGTATGAGCCGCCCGGTAGTGGCGAGCCGCACCAGCCTGTTATTCGGGTCGTCGGCGTCGGCGGCGGCGGCGTCAACGCGGTCAACCGGATGGTTGAGGCGCGGATTCCCGGAGTTGAGTTCATGGCCGTCAATACGGATCTTCAGTCGTTGCAGCTCTGCATGGCCGACGTCACCGTCCACATCGGCGAGGAGGCGACGCGCGGCCTTGGCGCCGGCGCCGATCCCGAGCTCGGCCACCGCTCGGCCTTCGAGGAACAGGACAAGATCAAGCGCCTGCTCAAGGGCTCCGACATGGTCTTTGTTGCCTGCGGCGCCGGCGGCGGTACGGGCACCGGGGCCGCCCCGGTTATCGCCCGCTTGGCTCGCGAGGTCGGCGCGCTCACCGTCGGCATCGTCACCAAGCCATTCAGCTTCGAGGGCAGCCGCCGCGGCAATCAGGCCAACAAGGGCATCGAGGAACTGGCGTCGGAGGTCGACACGCTGATCGTCGTCCCCAACGACCGCCTGCTCGAGGTGCTCGACCAGCAGACCTCGATGGTCGAGGCCTTCCAGGTCGCCGACGACGTGCTGCGCCAGGGCGTCCAGGGCATCTCCGATTTGGTCACCCTGCCCGCCGTGATCAACCTCGACTTCGCCGACGTGCGCACGATCATGTCGGAGGCCGGCCGGGCGCTGCTCGGCATCGGCATGGGCCACGGCAACGACCGCGCGGTGCTGGCGGCCGAAAAAGCGATTTCTTCGCCGCTGCTTGAGACCTCGATGGAGGGCGCGCGGGCGATCCTGCTCTCGATCACCGGCGGCGCCGACCTCTCGCTGGTCGAGATCAGCGAGGCGGCGAAACTGGTCGGCGATGCCGCCCACCCAGACGCCAACATCATCTTCGGTGCCAACGTCGACGAGGAGCTGGGCGACCAGGTTTGGGTGACGGTCGTCGCGACCCGCTTCGATGGCCGTGCGGCGCCGCCGCGCCGCGCCGCCGAGCCGATGATCCGGCGCACCAAAGACGCACCTGCTTCCTCGCGCCGCTCCGAGCGCTCCGGTGAGCTCGGAATCGACGTCCCAGAGTTCCTGCCCGGTTAGCCCTAGTCTCGGGCCGATGAGCGGGGTAGTTGCCGCGGGCCATCCACTGACCGCCGAGGCGGGGGCCGAGGTCCTGCGCGAAGGCGGCAACGCGGTCGATGCAGCGGTCTGCGCCGCGCTCGCCTCCTTCGCCGTCGAGAGCCCCCTGACCGGCTTCGGCGCCGGCGGCTTCATGATGGTCCACCACGGCGGCGAGACCATGCTGCTCGACTTCTTCGTCGCCGCGCCCGGCAGGGATGGGGTCGGGCGCGGGTCCGAGCTGGTCCCGGTGCCGGTTCACTTCGATGCCGAGACGGTGCAGACGTTCTACGTCGGTCCGGTCTCCTGCGGCGTCCCCGGCACCGCCGTGGGCCTGGAGGAGGCGCTGCGACACTTCGGCTCGGTGCCGCTCGCCGAGCTGGTCAAGCCGGGCGTGCGCCTCGCCCGCGAGGGCGCGCCCGTCAACGCCGAGCAGGCCTACATTCTTGACATCCTCGAACCGATCCACGCCCGGCTCGCGGGCACCCGGGAGCTCTACGCGCCGGCCGGGAGAACTCTGCGCGAGGGCGAGGTCTTCTGCTTCGAGGAGCTGGCGGAGGCGCTGGAGCGCTACGGCGCCGAGGGGGCCGAGCCCTTCTGTCGGGGCGAGGTCGCGGCGGCGCTGAGCGAGTACGTGGTCGAACACGGCGGCACGCTCGGACCGCAGGACCTGGCTGCCTACGAGACGATCGAGCGCGCACCGATCCGCACCGGCTTCCGCGGCACCGAAGTGCTGACTAACCCGCCGCCCTCCTCGGGCGGCATCCTGATCGCCTACTGCCTGGGCCTGCTCGAGCGCCTCGGCGAGCGCAGCGGGCCCGAGCAGCTCGTCGCCGCGATGGCCGCAGCCAACGACGCCCGGGGCGAGGCCTTCGCCGAGGCGCTCTACGGCGAGGGGCTGGAGGCAAGCCTGCTCGATTCCGCCGCGCTCGATCTCTCCGCCGGCGATCTGCTCGGTTCGACCACTCACATCTCCGTCCTCGACGGCGACGGGATGTGCGCCAACGTCACCTGCTCCAATGGCTCGGGCTCGGGGGTACTCGTCCCTGGCACCGGCGTAATCCTCAACAACATGCTTGGCGAGGAGGACCTCAACCCGCTCGGCTTCCACTCGATCGCGCCGGGTCGGCGGGTTCCGTCGATGATGGCACCGACGGTGGTGCTGCGTGGCGGCGAGATCGAGATGGGGCTGGGTAGCGCCGGCTCCAATCGAATCCGCTCGGCGATCCTGCAGACGATCGTGCGCGCGGTCGAGCAGGGGATGGGGGCCGGGGAGGCGGTGCGGGCACCCCGCCTGCACTTCGAGCAGGGCGTGGTCCAAGCCGAGCCCGGGATCGACGACGAAGCGCTGGCACGGATCGAGGCGCGCGGAACACCGGTCCTGCGCCGTCCGGAGATCAACCTCTTCTTCGGCGGTACCCAGGCGGTTGCGCGCGACCCCGGGAGTGGTGAGCTGAGCGGCGGCGGCGACCCCCGCCGAGGCGGCGCCGTGGCAAGGGCCTGACCTGGCGACTTATCCGTCTATATGACGGATAAGTCGCCAACCGAGAGAATGGCTGCGTGGCGATGATCGACTTTGAGGCCGAGGACCTGCTCGACGGGCTCGCAGGCGATGCTCGCAGCGACCGCCTGACGCTGCTCGAACAGCTCGCCGGCGAAGGCGTGTCCCTGGAGGAACTGCGCGAAGCGGTCGAGGGCGGCAGGCTCACCCTGTTGCCGGTTGAGCGCGGGATCGCCGGCACGGGCCCCCGCTACACGCGGGGGGAGGTGGCCGAGCTCTCAGGCGCCGACCTCAATCTGTTGCAGCGCGCCAGCGCCGCGCTTGGCATTCCCTACCCCGAGGCCGACGAGCGCGTCCTAACCGAGTCGGATCTGGAGGCGGCCAGACGCGTCAAAGCCTTCCTCGACGCAGGTCTACCCGAGGACGGCATCATCCAGGTCGCCCGGACGATCGGCATGGGCACCGCGCGGATCGCCGAGGCCAATCGCGAGATCACCGTGCGTACTCTGATGCAGCCGGGCGACACCGAGCGGGACCTCGCCCTCCGTTTCGCTGCCGCCGCCGAGCACATGCTTCCGCTCTTCGAGCCCACCCTTCTTTACGCGCAGCGGGCGCATCTGCTGGAGCAGATCCGCCGCGACGTGATCGGCGCCGCCGACCTCGCCTCGGGTGAGTTGGGAGCCACAACGGAGGTCTCGATCTGCTTCGCCGACCTGGTCGGCTTCACCAAGCTCGGCGAGGAGATCGCGCCCGAGGAGCTCGGCCTCGTCGCGGGCAGGCTCGAGGAGATGGCGACCGCGGTCGCCGAACCTCCGGTGCGGCTGGTGAAGACGATCGGCGACGCGGCGATGTTGGTTTCGACCGATGCCGAGTTGATGACCGACGCGGCGCTGCGCCTGGTCGAGGCTTCGGAGGAAGAGGGGGAGGAGTTTCCGCGCCTGCGGGCCGGCATTGCCCGCGGTCCGGCCCTGGCCCAGAGCGGCGACTACTACGGCCGCTCGGTCAACCTGGCGAGCCGGATCACCAACGTCGCCAAGCCCGGCAGCGTTCTGGTCGATCAGTCCGCGAAACAAGCGGCGCCGGACACCTTCGACTACTCCTATGCTGGCGAGCGCCGCCTCAAGGGCTTCGAATCCCGCTTCAAGCTCTACCGCGTGCGCCGCGACCGAAGCGGCTAGGCCGGCTTGCGGGCGGAGACGAGCAGGTTGTAGAAGAGCTCGGCGGGGAGGTGCGGCTCGAGCAGCCGGGTGTCGACTTTCTGCAGAGCGATGTAGCTGCGGAAGGCGAAGCTGCGCCAGCCCCAAGAGACCGAATCGGGCTCGGCACTCGACTCGACCGTGCGCAGTCCCCATCCCCAGGCGTTGGCGAGCAGCTCCTCACCGCCGACGTGACGGTCCTCGAAGCCGGAGTCCTTCAGCAGGCGGCGCAAGTCAGCGGGGGCGAAGGCGTGCACGTCGACCTCGCCCTCGAGCGAGTGCCCCTCGGACTGCTCCGCCTCGGCGATGGCGCGGGGCTTGGCCTTTACGACCCGGCGCCAGGCGGGAGCAACGAACATGCCGGCGCGCTTCGGCAGCGCGGCAAGACGATCGCCGTAGCGGGAGGGCTCGCCGGCGAAGGCGATCGCGCCACCGGGACGCAGTACGCGGCGGAATTCGGCGAAGGCCTTGTCGAGGTCGGGGATGTGGTGCAGGACGGCGTGGCCGAAGACGAGGTCGAAGCTTTCGTCCTCGAAGGGCAGCTCCTCGGCCTCGGTCTGCACGGTCTCCGCCTCAAGGCCGAGCCCCGCGGCGGTGGTGGCGAGCCGCTTCAGCATCCCGGCGGAGATGTCGGTCGCGGTCAGGCTCTCGATCGCCCCGAGCTGCAGCAGGTTTAGTGAGAAGTAGCCGGTGCCAGAGCCGATCTCGAGGCCGGCGCCGAAGCTCTCGCCCTTGCGGCCGCCGAGCGCCTTGACCAGCTTCTGGCGCACCTGCTCCTGTCCGGTCTCGCCGAAGTCGATGCCCCACTTGGCGTCGTATTCGTGGGCGGCGGCGTCGTGGTAGCGGGTGTTGACGTCCTTGATGTGCTCGGGGGTAGCGGTGGGGGAGGCTGGCATGGCGCGGAACTCTATGCGGATTCTCCGCGCGGGCTTGATGTCGTACTTGTCTCCGGTATGCGGCAACAAGTACGACATCAATACGGTGGCGGGGCGTGCGCGACTACGTCCAGGAAAATCAGCCAGCGGGGGTCCCGCCGCTGCCGCTCACCGGCGAGCGCACCTTGCCCGACGTGCCGGAGGAGAACTACTGGTATCGGCGCCACCTGGTCGTTTACGAGTGGATCGCGGAGCAGATTGCCGGCAAGCGGGTGGTCGATATGGCCTGTGGCGAGGGCTACGGCTCGAACGTTCTGGCCGGCGCCGCGGCGGGCGTCGTCGGGGTCGACGCCAACCCCGAGGCCCACGAGCACGCCCGCCTGCGCTACGTGCGCCCCAACCTGCGCTTCGAGCGCGACCTGGTCGAAAGCTTCGCCGAGCCCTGCGACGCGGTCGTCTTCCTGCAGACGATCGAGCACGTTCAAGATGCCGGCGCGATCCTCGGGCACTTCAAGTCGATGCTGACCCCGGGCGGCATCGCCTACGTCTCCACGCCGAACCTGCTGACCCTGGCGCCTCCGGGGGCGGAGAAGTCCGACAACCCCTGGCACGTGCGCGAGTACCGCGCCGCCGAGTTCCGCGATCTCTGCGAGGCCCACTTCCCCCGGGTCGAGATGCTCGGCCTCTTCCACGCTCGCAAGTTGCGCGCCCACGAGCTCGCGATCAAGCTCGGTTGGGACCGCGTCCACAAGGCGCTGCGCCTGACCAAGCCTTTCTACGATCGCTTCACGCCCGCGATCGCCGCCTCTGATTTCGAGTTGAGGGAGGGGGACCTCGACCGGGCCCTGGACTTCCTCACCGTCTGCCATGCCCCCTGAGGAGAGCGCCGGCGACCTGGCGATCGTCCTCCACTCCCACATGCCCTACGTCGAGGGCTTTGGGACCTACCCCTTCGGCGAGGAGTGGCTGTTCGATGCGGTGATCCGCTCCTACCTGCCGGTGCTGGAGGTGGCCGAGCGGGTGACGATGACGATCACCCCGGTCCTGGCGGACCAGCTGGAGGACGAAGGGGTGCAGGAGCGACTGCGCCGGTTCCTGCTCGAGTGGCGGATCGGTGCCGCCGAAGCGGAGGTCAGAGAGGGCGAGGTGGCGCCGGAATGCCTCGATGCATGCGAGGCAGAGCTGGCCCGTTACCGGCGCGTGCTGGAGTTGCTCGACGCCGACGGTGGCAGCCCCCTGCGCGCCTTTCGGCGGGCCAACGAGGAGGGACGGATCGCCCTTGCCGCCTCTTCGGCGACCCACGCGGTCCTGCCCCTGCTGGCCACGCCCCAGGGACTGGGCTTGCAGCTCGACGCCGGCATTCGCTCGCACCGGCGGCGCTTCGGCTGGGACGGGGGCTTCTGGCTGCCCGAGTGCGCCTATGTGCCGGGGCTGGAGTGGCGCCTGGCCGAGCAAGGAGTGAATTGGTTCTGCATTGACCAGAGCCGTTACGAGGAGCCGCTGGACGCGCTCAGCCCGGTTGCGACGGAGGCCGGGCCGGTGGCGCTGCCGATCGACTGGGAGGCGATCCAGTGGCTCTGGTCGCTCGACGGTTATCCCTCCGATCCCGCTCACGCCCAATTCGCCGGTGAGTCATTGCGCGGCGTGCGAATCTGGAAGGTCGGCGGCGGCCCCTACGACCCCGCCGCGGCGGTAGAGGCGGCGCGGCGCCAAGCCGGCGAGTTTCTCGCCGCCGCCGCCGCCCGCCTGCGCGAGTTCACCGCCTCGCGCAAGCGCCGCGGCCTGCTCGTCTTCGCGATCGACACCGAGCTGCTCGGCCACTGGTGGTCGGAGGGGGCGATCTGGCTGCGCGAGGTCCTGGCCGAGGCGGAGCAGGCGGGGGTGCGGTTGCTCACCGTGCCCGAGGCGCTGGCCGAGCACGAGCCGCTCGAGCGCCCGCTCTCGTCCTCGACCTGGGGCGAGGACAAGGACCTGAGCACCTGGGATTCACCCGCGGTCGCGGACCTCGCCTGGGGCGCGCGGCGGCTGGAGTTGCGGTTGCTGCGAGCGCTGCGCGGCGGTCTGCGCGGCGATGGCGCCAGCCGTGCCACGCGAGAGCTGCTGGCGGCGCAGGCGAGCGACTGGGCCTTCCTCGACAAACGCGGCCAGGCGGGCGATTACGCCTTCCAGCGGGCGACTTCCCACGCCGAAGCGGCCCTGGAGGCCATAGACTCTCCGGCCATCGCCGACCCGCGCATGCGCGCCCTCGCCCCTGACCTGAGCCTTTCGCCGCTCCTGCAGCCGTGACCCGCGTCCTCATTCTTTCCTGGGAGTACCCGCCGCTAATCGAGGGTGGTCTGGCCCGTCACGTGCGCAAGCTCTCCGAGGCGCTGGTCGAGCGCGAGGTCGAGGTCCACGTCCTCACCCGCGGGGGGGAGGAGTCGCCGGCTGAGGAGCAGCGCGGCGGGGTCTTCATCCACCGTATTCGCGAGCCCAAGCGACCGACCGACCTCGGCGAGTTCGTCGCCTGGGTTGAGCGGATGAACTCCGACATGCTCGCCGCCGGGGTCGAGCTCGGCGACCGCTACGACTTCGACCTCGTCCACGGCCACGACTGGCTTGTCGCCAACGCTTGCGATCACCTAGCCAAACGCTTTGGCGCGCCGCTGCTGACGACGATCCACGCCACCGAGCACGGTCGCCATCAGGGCTGGGTGGATAAGCATCCGCAGACCTACATCCACGGGGTCGAGCGCTGGATCACCAACCGCTCGCACCGGGTGATCACCTGCTCCCACTACAT
>DATNGZ010000065.1:0-9304 GCA_035605695.1 Solirubrobacterales bacterium
CCACGAAGTGACCACGCCCCAGGCGTTCGCCGGCCTGCGCGAGGCGCACCGCCCGGTGCGCCGCCCCGAGCGGACCCTGGCGGTCGCCGACCACAACACCCCCACCGAGGGCCAGACCCTGGGCGTCGACGCCGTGGCCGACCCGGAGTCGCGGCTGCAGCTGCAGACCCTGGCGAAGAACGTGGCGGAAGCCGGGATCGAGTTCTTCCCCATGGGCGATGTCAGGAACGGCATCGTCCACGTGGTCGGGCCCGAGCAGGGCCGCACCCAGCCGGGCATGACCATCGTCTGCGGCGACAGCCACACCTCGACCCACGGCGCCTTCGGTTCGCTGGCTTTTGGCATCGGTACCTCCGAGGTCGAGCACGTGCTGGCCACTCAGTGCCTGGTGCAGAAGCGGCCGAAGACGATGCGGATCTCTTACAACGGCCAGTTGGGGACCGGCGTTACGCCCAAGGACCTGATCCTGGCGACGATCGGGCGCCTGGGCACCGGCGGCATGACTGGCTATGCGGTCGAGTACGCGGGGCCGGCGATCGAGGCGCTCTCGATGCCGGGACGGATGACCGTCTGCAACATGACGATCGAGGGCGGCGGCCGGGCCGGCATGATCGCTCCCGACGAGACCACCTTCGAGTGGGTGCGGGGACGCGCCGCAGCGCCCGCGGACTTCGGCGCCGCGGTCGAGCGCTGGCGCCGCCTGCCGACCGACAGGGGCGCCGGCTTCGACGCCGAGGTCGACGTCGACGCCGGGGCGATCTCGCCGATGGTGACCTGGGGCACCAACCCAGGCATGGTCGTCCAGGTAACCGACTCGGTGCCCGACCCGGCGGCGATGGACTCGCCTGCCGATCGCGAGTCGGCCGAACGCGCCCTCGTCTACATGGGCCTGGAGGCGGGCACGCCGATGACCGAGGTGGCGCCCGAACGCGTCTTCATCGGCTCCTGTACCAACTCGCGGATCGAGGACCTGCGCGAGGCGGCCGAGGTCGTCGACGGACGCAAGGTCGCCGGCTCGGTGCGGGCGATGGTCGTGCCCGGCTCCCAGCAGGTGAAGGCGGACGCTGAAGCCGAGGGGCTGCATGACGTCTTCCGCTCGGCCGGCTTCGAATGGCGCGAGGCGGGCTGCTCGATGTGCCTCGGCATGAATCCCGACATCCTGATCGAGGGCGAGCGCTGCGCCTCAACCTCGAACCGCAATTTCGAGGGCCGCCAGGGCAAGGGCGGCAGGACCCACCTGGTCAGCCCGAAGATGGCCGCGGCGGCGGCGATCGAGGGTCACTTTGTCGACATCAGGGATTGGAGCTAGAGATGAGGCCGATAGACGTAATCGAGGGCAAGGTGTCGGTGCTGGACCGCGCCGACATCGATACCGACCAGATCATCCCCAAGCAGTTCCTCAAGCGGGTCGAGAGGACCGGTTTCGGCGAGTTCCTCTTCTACGACTGGATCCGCGATGGCGAGATCGAGCTCGAGCCGAACCCGATACTCGTCACCGGGGCGAACTTCGGTTGCGGCTCCTCCCGCGAGCACGCTCCCTGGGCGCTGGAGGACTTCGGCTTCGAGGCGATCGTCGCGCCGTCCTTCGCCGACATCTTCTATTCGAACTGCACCAAGGTCGGCCTCTTGCCGGCGATCCTCGACGAGGAGCACTGCCGGGCGGTCGCCGGGGCCGGTGAGGCGCGGATCGACGTCGACGACGAGACGATCACCTGTGCGGCCGGTGTCTTCAAATTCGAGGTCGAGCCCGACGTCAAGCACCGACTGCTGAACGGGTTGGACGACATCGGCATCACCCTGGAGAATGGCGCCGCGATCGATTCGTTTGAGGGTTCGGGCGCTGCCGACCACGGCCCGGTGACGACGGCGCTCTGAGGCTCGATGGCAGGCGCGATGAACAGCGGTCCGCGCGAGTGGGACGCCGAGACCTACGACGCGATCTCCGACCCCCAGTTCAGCTGGGGAATGGAGGTCCTCGAGCGGCTCGAGCTGCGTGGCGATGAGGATGTGATCGACGCCGGCTGTGGCTCCGGTCGGGTCACCGAAGAGCTGGCGAAGCGTTTGCCGAAGGGAAGTGTTCTCGCCATTGACGCTTCCGAGGGGATGGTCGGCAAGGCGCGGCAGCGGTTGGGCGACACGGCCTCGTATCTCGTCGCCGACCTTTCCGAGCTGCGAGTGAACGAGCAGGTGGACCTGGTCTTCTCCACCGCGACTTTTCACTGGATTCTCGACCACGACCGCCTCTTCGCGCGGTTGCATGCGGCGCTGCGTCCAGGTGGTCGAATCGTTGCTCAGTGCGGTGGTCTCGGCAACGTCGCCGAGCATGCTCAGGCGATCGCCGCGGTTGCGGTACGGCCGGAGTATGCGCGTTACTTCGAAGGGATGACGCTGATGTGGAACTTCGCCAGCCCCGAAGAGACCGAATCGCGCCTGCGAGAGGCGGGCTTCGCAGAGGCGCGCTGCTGGCTCGAGCCAAAGCCGGTCACCCCCGCCGACCCCCTGCGGTTCACGATGACGGTGACGCTCGGCCCCCATTTGGCGCGCCTGCCCGAGGAGCTGCGCCTGCCGTTCGCGGAAGCAATCCTCGAGCAGTCTTCGGAGCCTCTGACGCTCGACTACGTCCGCCTCAATATCGAGGCGCGCGCCAGCGCGTAGCCGCATAGAGTGCCCGCCGTGCCCAGCGCTCCCCGCATAGTCCTGCTGCCCGGCGACGGCATCGGCCCCGAGATCGTCGGCGCCGCGCGCCGCTTGCTCGAGGCCTTGGGTGAGTTCGAGTTCGAGCAGCAGTTGATGGGCGGCTGCTCGATCGACGCCCACGGCACCGCCCTCACCGACGAGGTTCTCGACGCCTGCCGCGCTGCCGACGCGGTCCTGCTCGGTGCCGTCGGCGGGCCGAAATGGGACACGACTGACCCCGACGCGCCCCGCCCCGAGCAGGGTCTGCTCGGCCTGCGCAAGGGAATGGGCCTCTACGCCAACCTGCGTCCGGTGCGGCCCAGTCCAGCCCTGATCGGCGCCAGTCCGCTGAAGCAAGACCGCATTGTCGGCACCGACCTGCTGGTCGTGCGTGAGCTGACCGGCGGCATCTACTTTGGCGACAGAGGCCGTGATGGCGACTCGGCCCACGACACCTGCGAGTACTCGGCCGCCGAGATCGAGCGAATCGCCCGGGTCGGCTTCGAGGCGGCGCGGCGCCGCGCCGAGGGATCGGACCGCAAGCCCCGCGTCACCTCAGTCGACAAGGCCAACGTGCTGGAGACCTCACGCCTCTGGCGCGAGGTGGTCGGCCGGGTCGCCCCCGACTATCCCGATGTAGAGCTCGATCACCTGCTGGTCGACAACGCCGCGATGCAGCTGGTCTCGCGCCCGGCGGACTTCGACGTGATTGTCACCGAGAACCTCTTCGGCGACATCCTCAGCGACGAGTCGGCGATGCTGACCGGCTCGCTGGGCATGCTGCCCTCGGCCAGCCTCGGCGCCGATGGCGAGCCCGGTCTTTTCGAGCCGGTTCACGGCTCGGCGCCGGACATCGCGGGCCAGGGCATCGCCAATCCGCTGGCGACCTTCCTCTCGACGGCGATGATGCTGCGCCACGGCCTCGACCGACCGGATGAGGCGACGCGGATCGACACCGCGGTCGACGCGGTGCTCGACCGCGGCCTCCGCACCCCGGATCTTGCCGGTGAGGGGGAGACCGCGGTCGGCACCGATGAGGTGACCGAGGCAGTACTCGCTGAGCTGAGCGCCTAGGGCGCGGTGGCCGCCCACATGCCGCTGACTTCGTTGCTTTCTGCCGCCGCCGTGAAGAAGGCGGCGAGGCCGAATCCGAGACGACTGACAGTGTCGAGGGTCAGGGCGCTCAGGCCGTTTTCGAGCCTGATGTAGACGCAGAGCCGACCGGGCGCGGCCTGTGGGGTTGCTTCGTCGCTGCCCACTCCCGGGCAGTTCGCGTTGGTCTGGCCGAATTTGAGAATGTCCGTGGGCGATATGCCCGGCGCTTTCAGCAGCGGGAACTGGAAGCTGGTTGCCCCCCGTACTGCTTTGCTTTCGGCGCCCATGTCAAAGACGCCGCGCAGCGTCTGGCCGCTCTTCAGCGTGCCCAGTAGCGGGCCGACTTCGTCGCTCAGCTTTGCCGCTGTGACTGAGCCTTTACCCAGCTTGGCGCTGGTCACCGCTTCGTTGTCGAGCTTTGCGGTCGCGACCGCTTCTTTACCCAGCTTCGGGGTCGTCACCGCTTCGTTGTTCAGCTTGTTGGTGGTCACGACGCTGTTCTTGATCGTTTCCGCGATCACCGAGCCTTTGGCCAGCTTTGCCGTAGTCACGGCGCCGTTGCCAATGTTTCCGGGGCCGACGGAGTTGGCCGCGAGCTTGCCGTTGATCACCGACTGCGGCGCCAGCTTGGCGCTGGTCACGGCTTGCTTGCGAATCTTGGCGGCGGTGACAGCGCCCCGCTTTAGCTGCTTGGGCCCAACGCTGTTCTTGGGAAGCCCAGCGGCGACGGCTACGCCGCCCAGAGCGATAAACAGGGCCATCGTGGCGATTACGTTGGAATAGCTGACTCTTTTGCGTACTGCGGCGATCATCTAAAGGTCTCCTTTGCGGTTGACGCGGTCCTCTTCTCGACTTGGCTCGAATGCCCTTGCGTGATCGGGCATACTTCTCCGAACATGGATCAGGCAGAGTTGATTTGGCATAACGGCGAGTTCTTGCCCTGGGAGGACGCCAAAGTGCACGTTCTCAGTCATGCGCTGCACTACGGCACCGGCGTCTTCGAGGGCATCCGCTGCTATGAGACCGAGCGCGGGCCGGCCGTCTTCAGGCACGCCGATCACCTCAACCGGCTCGCCAAGTCGGCTGAGCTCTACTACTTGGGCATGCCCTACTCGACCGAGGAGATCGGTGAGGCGACGCGCGAGCTGATCCGCCGCAACGGGCTCGGCTCCTGCTACATCCGCCCGCTCGCCTTCCGCGGCTACGGCAGCCTCGGCCTCTATGCAACCGACGCCCCAGTCGACCTGATCATCGCTGCCTTCCCCTGGGGCGCTTACCTCGGCGAGGAGGGCCAGAAGCACGGCATTCGCGCCAAGGTCTCGAGCTGGCGGCGGATCGGCCCCGGTGGCCTGATCCCGCACGCTAAGGCGTCGGGCCAGTACCTCAACTCGATCCTGGCCAAGACCGAGTCGACCAATGCCGGCTATGAGGAGGCGATCCTGCTCGACGAGCGCGGCTTTGTCTGCGAGGGCTCGGGCGAGAACATCTTCCTCGTCCGCGACGGCCAGATCGTCACCCCGCCGCACGTCGCCTCGATCCTCGACGGGATCAACCGCAAGTCGGTGATCCAGATCGCCCGCGACCTCGGCTACACCGTGGTCGAGCGCGACATCGCCCGCGCCGAGCTCTACCTGGCCGAGGAGATCTTCCTCACCGGGACCGCCGCTGAGCTGGTGCCGGTGCGCGAGATTGACGACCATCCGATTGGCGAGCCCGGCGAGATCACTCGCCACGTGCAGGCGAAGTTCGTCGACGCGCTTTACGGCCGCGCCGAGGAGTACCTCGAGTGGCTCGACTTCGTCGAGCAGCCGAGCCAGGTCGACCAGGCGAGTAAGGTCAGTTCCTGATGCAGCACCATTTCGAGGCAATCGGGCGAATTACCGCAGCCGCCTAGCGGCTGGCGTGGCGATGCCACGCGCCTGGGCCAAAAGGCCCTCACCCCGATCTCTCGAAGTGAAAGGCATCAGATGGAACAGGTAAAGCTCTACGACACCACCCTGCGGGACGGCATGGGCGGTCAGGGCATGTCGCTCTCGGTCGGCGAGAAGCTCAAGGTCGTCCACGTCCTCGATGCGCTCGGCGTCCATTTCATCGAGGCCGGCTTCCCCAGCTCCAACCCAAAGGAGATGGAGCTGTTCGAGCTGCTCGCCGAGGAGGAGCTGGCGCAGGCGACGATCGCGGCCTTCGGTATGACGCGGCGCCGTGACCGCAGGGCAGAGGACGACGAGGCCCTGGCCGTGCTGGTCACCTCCTTCGCCCCGGTCGTCTGCCTGGTCGGTAAGAGCTGGCGATTGCACCTGGAGAAGGTGACCAGGGTCTCCGACGAGGAGAACCTGGCGATGATCGCCGACTCAATGGCCTTCTGCCGGGAGCAGGGCAAGCGTCCGGTCTTCGACGCCGAGCACTTCTTCGACGGCTTCCGCGACGACGCGCCCTACGCGCTCGAATGCGTACGGGCCGCCGCCGAGGCCGGGGCCGAGAACGTCACCCTCTGCGACACCAACGGCGGCAGTCTGCCCGAGTTCGTCGCCGAGACGACGGCGGCGGTGATCGCCGGCCTCGACGGCGCGGTCAAGGTCGGCATCCACACCCACAACGACGCCGAGTGCGCCGTTGCCAACTCGCTCGCCGCGGTCGGCGCCGGCGCCCGCCTCGTTCAGGGCTGCGTCAACGGCTACGGCGAGCGCTGCGGCAACGCTAACCTGGCCTCGATCCTGCCGGCGCTGCAGCTCAAGATGGGCTTCGAGGTGGTCAGCGAGGAGCAGCTCGCCAGTCTGACCCCGACCTCCCACTACCTCGACGAGCTCTGCAACATGACGCCGAACCCCGACCGTGCCTACGTCGGTCGCAACGCTTTCGCCCACAAGGCGGGGATGCACGCGGCCGGGGTGGCCGCCGACGCCAGTACCTTCGAGCACCTCGATCCTGCGCGGGTCGGCAACGAGCGCGACATCCTCGCCTCGGAGCTCTCGGGCAAAGCGACGATTCGCAGCCAGGCCGAGCGGGCCGGGCTCGAGCTCGGCGATGAGGCAGCCACGCGGGCCGTGGAGCAGCTCAAGCAGCGCGAGCACCGCGGCTATCACTACGAGGCGGCGCAGGCCTCCTTCGAGTTGCTGTTGCGGCGCGAGGCCGATGTCTACGAGCCCCTCTTCGAATTGGAGAGCTTCCGCGTCACCACCGAGAAGCGTGAGGGCGGCGCGGTTGAAACCGAGGCGACGATCAAGGTCAAAGTCGACGGCGAGCGCTACGTCGAGGTCGCCGAGGGCAACGGCCCGGTCAACGCCCTCGACACCGCCCTGCGAGCCGCGATCGGCGCCCGCCACCCGCACCTGCGCGATATCGAGCTGACCAACTACAAGGTGCGGATCCTCGACGAGGCCCACGGCACCGGCGCGGTCACCCGCGTCCTGCTCGACTCGACCGACGGCAAGCGCGAGTGGGGCACGATCGGTGTCTCGGAGAACATCATCGAGGCCTCCTGGGAGGCGCTGGTCGACTCGCTGGCTTACGCCTTCCAGCCGCGCGGCGACGAGTAGGGTCCGCCGCCATGGATCCTGCGCAGAGCGAGCAGATTCCGCTGGCCAAGCCCGAAATCGGCGCCCGGGAGGAGGAGCTTGTGCTCGAGGTGCTGCGCTCCGGCCAGCTCTCGCTAGGCCCGATGGGAGAGCGCTTCGAGCGCGAGTTCGCCGCTTGGCTCGGGGTCGAGGACGCGGTCGCGGTCTCCAGTGGCACGACCGGCCTGCACCTCGGCGTGAGGGCGCTCGGCTGGGGGCCTGGTGATGAGGTCCTGACCAGCCCCTTCAGCTTCGTCGCCTCTGCCAACTGCCTGCTCTATGAGGGCGTTCGCCCGGTCTTTTGCGATGTCGGTGCCGAGACGCTCAACCTTGACCCAGAGGCCGCCGCGGCCGCGGTCGGAGGGCGCACCGCCGGCATCCTTCCGATCGACATCTTCGGCTACCCGGCCGCGACACCGGAGCTCGAGACGCTGGCGGGAAAGCACGACCTCGGTCTGCTCGAGGACGCCTGCGAGGCGCTTGGCGCCATCGACTCCGAGGGTCGCAAGGTCGGCGCCCGCGGCAACCTCGCGGTCTTCGCCTTCTACGCCAACAAGCAGCTGACCACGGGGGAGGGGGGCATGATCGTCCCGCCCGACGCCGCCACCGCAGCCCGGCTGCGCAGCGAGCGCAATCAGGGGCGCGCCGCCGACATGGGCTGGCTCGATCACGGCGGGCTCGGCTTCAACTACCGCCTCTCCGACATAGCCGCCGCCATTGGCGTCGCTCAGGTCGAGAAGCTCGACACAATGCTCGCGGAAAGGGCTCGAGTCGCCTCGCTATACGAGGACGCCCTCTCCCAGGCTGACTTCGTGGTTCCTCTCGCATATCGAGACAAAACACGAAGTCACCGCGGGGTTGCTGCTGGTGGTGTGAAAGTGCCGATTTCTGGGCGGGGGCAGGAGCGGCGTAGCTGGTTCGTCTATGCGATTCAGCTCAACGAGGGGATCGACCGCGATGCGACCATCGCCCGCCTCGCCGAGCGTGGCGTCGCCAGCAAGGCCTACCTGCCCTGCATCCACCTTTTTCCCCACCTCCGCGAGCTCGGCTACCGCGAGGGGCAGTTCCCGGTCGCCGAAGCCGCCTCGGCGCGTTCGCTGGCGCTGCCGTTCTTCCCGACGATGAGCGAGTCGCAGGTCAGCCGGGTGTGCGAGGCTCTCGCCGAATCGATTCGCTGATGTCTCGCTTCCGCAAAGATCCCGACCCCCGCTTCTGGCGGATCAACCGCTCGATCGAGTTCGATTGGCGGCTGGCTCCGTACGACATCGACCAGTCCCAGGCCCACGCCCGTGGCCTGCGCGGGATCGGCGTCCTCGACGACTCCGAGCAGGAGCAGATTGACGCCGGGCTCGAGCGCGTGCGCGCCCGCATCGGCGAGCACGGCTTCGAGTTCGCCGAGGCCGACGAGGACATCCACATGGCCGTCGAGCGGCTGCTTGGCGAGGAGATCGGCCCGCTCGCGGGCAAGCTGCACACCGGCCGCTCGCGCAACGACCAGGTCGCCACCGACGTGGCGATGGTCGTGCAGGCGCACTCCTTGCGGGCGATCGAGCTGGCCGGGGCGGCGATGGAGCGCCTGTTGGAGCTGGCCGAGCGCCACCGCGACTGGCCGATGCCCGGCTACACCCACCTGCAGCGCGCCCAGCCGGTGTACCTCTCGCACCACCTGCTGGCCTACTTCTGGATGTTCGCCCGCGACGCGCGGCGCTTTGCCGACGTGCTCGGCTCCACCACGGAGCTGCCGCTCGGCGCGGGCGCGCTGGCCGGCGTCAACTACTCCACCGACCGGCGCCTGGTGGCGCAGGAGCTCGGGTTCGAGCGCGTGGCGCCGAACTCGATCGACGCGGTCTCCAACCGTGACTTCGTGCTCGACTTCCTGGCCGCCTCGGCCACCTGCGCCACCCACCTGTCCCGGCTGGGCGCCGAGATCGTGCTGTGGTCCTCGGAGGAGTTCGGCTTCTGCGAGGTGGGCGACTCCT
>DATNGZ010000066.1:0-67353 GCA_035605695.1 Solirubrobacterales bacterium
CGTTTTGGCCTCCTCGGGCTCAACCGAGATCGTCTCCGCGGTGCGCGTTGCTGCTGCGCCGGTCGCCACGGTTCGCTCCGGCGCCGTTGTCCGCTCACCGCGCAGCGCTGCCTGCGCCGCTCGGCCGAGGTCCCCGGCGGAGGGGTAGCGGTCGTCGGGCGTCTTCGACATCGCCCGGATCACCACGTCGTCGAGCGCCATCGAGACCTCGGGCACGTAGAGCGAGGGGGCCGGCGGCGGGTCGTTGAGATGGGCGAAGAGGCGCGCCGCATCGCCGTCCTTGGGGAATGGCACCTCGCCGGTGAGTAGCTTGAAGAGCAGGCAGCCGAGCGCGTAGACATCGACGCGGGCGTCGATCTCGCCGCCGGAGATCTGCTCGGGGGCGACGTAGTCGAGCGTGCCGACGAAACGGCCGGTCTGGGTCAAGCCGGACTCGGTGGCGACGTTGCGGGCGACGCCGAAGTCGGTGATGTAGGCGTGCTCGGCCCCCTCGCCGCCGCTGAGCAAGACGTTGGCCGGCTTGACGTCGCGGTGGATCAGGCCGGCCGCGTGGATCGCGTCGAGCCCGTTGCCAATCTGCGCGATCAGCTCGACCGCGATCTGGGGCGAAAGCCGCCCCTCGCGAACGAGTCGCTTTGCCAGGTCGGCGCCGGCGACGTAGCGCATCGCGATGAACGGCACCCCCTCCTCTTTGCCGGCCGCGTAGATCGGCACCACGTTCGGGTGCTCGATCGAGGCGGCGATCTTCGACTCCTCGGCGAAGCGCCTGGCGAAAACCTCATCCATCGCGGCCTCTGGCGCGATCAGCTTCAGCGCTACGCGTCGCTCCAAGCCCGGCTCGAGCGCCAGGTAGAGCACGCCCATGCCGCCCCGCCCCAGCCGCTGCTCGATCCGGTAGCCGGCGAACTCGTCGCCCGCCGACAACTCGATTCCGTGCTCCGCGCCGGCCATCGCCCAACCCTAGGCCTTGTTGACGCCGTAGCGCATCGTTAACCCACCCCGGATTGGCCTCTACCTAGACTAAATACGGGACTATGCGCCGCCTCGTTGCCTCAGCCGTTTTCGTTCTCCTCGCCTTGACCGGTGCCGTCGCGGCGCGGGGGGAGCTGATCCAGCAGGGCAGCCTGCGCGTGCACTTCGACGGCGAGCTGCGGCCGCGCGCCTTGCCGCGCGAACATCGCGCGCCGGTCAGCGTCAGCCTCGAAGGTGACGTCAGCACCACAGACGGCACCCGCCCACCACAGTTGCGCGAAATGACGGTGGCCGTCAACCGGGCCGGGGTCGTCTCGGCCAACGGCCTCCCCACCTGCTCGGCGCCGCAGCTGCAGCAGACCAGCAGCGAAGCAGCGCTGCGGGCCTGCCGCCCGGCCCTCGTCGGCCGCGGTCACTTTGGCGCCAACGTCGACTTTCCCGGCGCCCCCCTGATTCCGGCGAAGGGCGAGGTGCTCGCCTTCAACGCTCGCATTCACCACCGGCCTGGAATGCTGCTGCACCTTTACGGGTCGAGCCCGGTGCGAGCGGCGTTTGTTCTTCCCTTTGAGATTTCCCATAGCCGCACGGGAAGGTACGGAGCCGTGTTCTCAACCAAGATCCCCGAGCTGGCCTCAGACCTCGGCTACGTGACCGAAATAGGGATGACGATCGGTCGCACCTACAACTACAAAGGCCGGCAGCGGAGCTTCATCAGCGCCAGCTGCTCTGCGCCCGCCGGCTTCGCCACCGCGAGCTTCCCGCTCGCCAGGGCGACGTTCTCGTTCGCCAACGGGCAGCGGCTGACGACCGGGCTCTCGCGCGCTTGCAAGGTCCGCTAGCCCCCACTGGGCGCTTAGAGACCCAAGTCGCCCACTCCGCGCTCGTTCCAGCCGAGGTGATGGGCCAACTCATGCCTCAGGGTGCGCTCGACCTGACGCGCCAGTAGGTCTTGGTCGTGGCCGAAGTCGCGTTCGAGGGTGTCGCGGTAGATCACGATCCGGTCCTCATAGCGTTCCTGCGCCACACCGTCGCCGTAGTACTGCCCGTACGCGTGCACCTCGGCGCCGTGATCGGACATGACGACCGCGACCTTTTCAAGCACACGCTGAAAGTCCTCCGGCAGGGCGTCGATCGCGTCGACGACAAGTGCTTCGAACGGATCTTGGTCATCGGGTCCCGGCATCGATAGACAAGGATGCCTGAGGCCATTGCTGGGCCGCCGGTTACGAGGCGCCCGGCGACGGCAGGGCGCCGCCGGGCCTCCATTTGACTCGCTCAGTTGCCGGACTGCTTGACCCGCTGTTCGGCTTCTTCGATTCCGCGTTCGGCCTCTTCCTTGCCCTTTTCGATGCCTTTCTGCGCTTCTTCCTTGCCCTTTTCGAGGCCCTTCTGGGCTTCGTTGGTCGCCTTTTCGACGCCCTTGGTGCTGCTCCCCTTGACTTCCTCGGCCGCTTCCTTCGCAGCCTTTTCGGCTTCGCTGAAGCCTTTCTGCACTTCTTCCTTGCCCTTTTCGAGGCCCTTCTTGGTCTCGTTGGTCGCCTTTTCAATCGCACTGGTGGCTTCCGAAGATGCGCTGCTGCTGTCGCTGCTCCCGCCACAGCCGGATGCGGCCACCCCGACGATGCCAATCACCAGCGCCAGCGGCAATAGCCGGGCGACCCGGGTGCTCTTCCAGCTTAGGTCTGTACCTGACACATTCACTCCTATCTGTTGCGGGCTGACGGCGCGATCTTCGCACCGATGACGGCGAGCGGCTAGTCGCGGGTTGCCATGGCCGGCCGGAGGCGCCGGGCGGGTTGGCTAGGGTGCGGCCGTGGAAGCCGACGCAGCGTCTGCCGAAGACGGTCAGCGGCAGGCACTGCACCGTCGCTTGATCCGCATCGCTACCTGGCTCGGTGGAATCGCCGCCCTGCTTGCGGTACTGGAGCTGCTCGGCGTGCCGGTGCTCGACTGGATCGACGATCTCCTCGACAAGGTCGCCGCCGTACCCGCCTGGGCAGTTGCCGGTGGTGTGGTCCTGGAGAGCATCCAGACCAGCCTTGCCGCGTTTGCCTGGTACGGCATCCTGCGCGCTGCCCTCCCCCGCGCCGTCCTGCCCTTTCGCATCGTCCTTGCCTCCTACGCCGCCGCGGTCGCGCTCAACGGCTTCCTGCCGGCAAACATCGGCACCTTCGTGATGTTGGTGATGTTCACCACGCTGATCGTCGGCGCCACCTTCCCGCTGGTGATCTCTGGGCTAATCGTCGAGAAGATCCCCTTCTCGATCTTCAACGTCGGCCTTTACCTCTACCTCTTCCTCACCGTCAGTGGTTCCTTCTCGATCAAGTTCGGCGTCGTCGCCGATCACGTTGGCCTCATCCTGCTGATCGCATCCGGCGCAATCGTCCTGCTCGTCCTGCTCGCGCGCGTCTTCTGGGAGCGGCTGGCGAAACTGCGCGGGCAACTGCTCGCGGGCGGTGCAATCCTGCGCACCCCGCGGCGCGCCTTCACCCGCCTGGTCCCTGCCCGAGCTGGGCAGCTACCTCGCCCGGCTCTCGATCGTCGCCGTCTTCCTCGGCGCCTACGGCATTCCGGTCAGCTTCCACAACGTAGCCACCGTCACCGCTTCCAACTCGATCTCCAACAGCGTCTCGGCCACCCCGGGCGGCGTCGGCGTCACCCAAGCAATGAACTCAGCGGCCCTGTCCGGGGAAGCCTCGGCCAAGACCGCCACCGCCTACTCGATCGGCCAGCAGCTGATCATCTCCGCCTGGGACGTCCTCTTCGCGATCATCCTCGTCTCCTGGGCCTTCGGTTGGTCCGGCGGCAAGCAGCTGGTCGAGTCCTCTTACGCGGGGGCGAGGGTCAAGAGCAGCGAAATGAAAGCGAGCCGCAAGACCCGCAAGCAAACCCGAACGACGAGCTAGAGCCTCCGCGGGCCGCTACGCTCACCGGGATGAAAAGCTTCGCCAATCTGGAGACGTTTCCAGGCGCCGATCTCATCGAGCGAGGCGCTGCGGACCTGAGTGCCGGGCATGAATCGATCGAGGCACTTCTCGTCTCGATCGGCGCCCCTCGACTGCGCTCCATAGGTATCGAGCTCACTACGCCAATCGCATCTCCCGAGCACAAGCTCTACGCCCTTCTCGCCGCCGAGAAAGGCAACGCGGCGCACTCTGCCTACAACGCCCTGATCCGGCGACTCGTCAGCTTCGAGCGCGCCGCCGCATGCGCGAGCTAGCCAACTCCACACGCATCGAGCAGTTCATGCGAGAGCTGGGACGCGCCGTCGATGTGGACGGCCACGTCTATCTCACCGGCGGAGCAACCGCGGTTCTCTACGGTTGGCGCGAGACAACTATTGATGTCGATATCAAGCTCATCCCCGATCGCGACGAGATTCTGCGCGAGATACCCCGGCTAAAGGAGGCGCTGAACCTCAATGTCGAGCTCGCAGCCCCATCTGACTTCATTCCCCTACCCAAGGGATGGGAGGATCGAAGCCCGCTGATCCGCCAAGAGGGCAGACTCACCTTTCACCATTTCGACCCAGTCGCTCAAGCGCTTTCCAAGGCCGAGCGAGGCCACGACCAGGATATTCGTGACGTTCGGGAGATGATAGCTGCCGGCCTGGTCAACCCGGCAGAGGCCCTGATTCAGTTCAAGGCGATTGAGCCCGAGCTTTTCCGCTTCCCGGCAATCGACCCAGCCTCCTTTCGAAAGGCCGTGGAGGATCTGTTTGCGCAGTAGTGGGACGAAATTGTGGATTCCCTGGGCAGCCGCGATCTGCGCTGCTTGCGCTCTTACGGCAATTGACGCCACTGCGGCCTCTGCCCTCGAATACGAAGAAGTCCCGGCCAAAGTCAAGCCCGCGCGGATCGTGGCTGGGCAACTTATTAGAGGCGATCCCCCGATGAGCACTCATGCTCTCCGCGCTTTCACCTTCAGCGTGCCCAGCGGATATTGCGTAGGCGACCCCAAGCCTCGCATTGATCACATACGGGTGGTGGAAAGGCCAAAGACCGCTGAACGGCCGTTCAAATCAACCGTCATCACGGCCTTTTTGCTGTACCCGGCCCACCTGCGAATTATCCCGCCTTCCCCGCCCCCACCGCACGTCGTCTACAACGCCTGCTCTGGCATTGGCCTCAGCTTCACAAGACGGATCAAACTCAAGCGGCCGGCAGCAGATCTGCTCTTCTACGACGGGAGCTACCAACACCCCCACCGAGTATGGCCGCCGATTGACTGAGGCGTCAGATTTACCCGACAAAGGGCAGCGCTGAAGCCGGGCCTGATACCAGGCGTCGGGGGCTTAGGAGCGGTTTTACTGCGGCTGACGCCGCGCTCTTCGGTGACCGCTATGGCTGCCAAAGGGGCGTGTGCGCTCAGGCCAGATAAGAAAAACGCTGAATACGGCTATGCCGGCAAAGAGGAAAGCGTACGCGCCGCCAGTGCCGGCCCGCGTCAGGCCGTCAGCGCAATCGCACAGGCAGCCACGAGAGCAGAGCCGAGTAGGAGTCCGACTGTCGAAGTGCGGTTCATTGTCTTCATAGTATCTGCCCAAGCAGCGCCGCAGTAAAAAAGAGCGCGCCCGCCACAAATCCCATGCTGACACCGCGGCGAGTTCAGGTGTCAAGTTCAGCCGCAGAGAGCCCCAACATCGATCCAAAAACGAGCATGACGACGCCTCCGGCCCAGCTGTACTGAAGATGAAGCCCACGCCGATCATGTCGGGGACTGGGTCTTCGACTCGTGGAAGCAGGGAGACGAGCGGCGTGCCAGCCATCGGGCACGAGGCTAGGCAGATCGAGCGCGCCCATGGCGCGCAGAGTCATGCGATTGTCGCGCAACTTCTTCCTACGGACGAGTCGCGTCATGGGGCGAGAAGGACTCGAACCTTCGACCGACGGGTTATGGGTCGCGCCGGAAGCTGTCTATAGAGCTGAGTCTGGCCTGACAGAGCGATTCACGTCCAAGGAGCTCGGCTGAGTTCGGTGGAGTCTGGGACCAATTTCGGGACCAAGTTTTGAGCGCTGGACCACTACTCAATAAAGTTTCAAACATGGCCAGTGGGAAGGAACAAGAGCCAGCTGCATCCAGGTCCAACCCTCCAGCCAGGAAAGGAAGGGGGCGACTCTTTGCCGCCTACGCCACCGTGGTGGTGCTGGCGCTCATCCCCCTCACCGCCGTCTTCCTCTTGTTCTTCGGGTCAGATCCTGGCGCCCGCGGCAACCCGCACATCAATCTGGACAGCGGGCTCACCAACGGCATCGCGCCCGACAGCCGCATCGGAATCGAGCCCCCACACTTTGGAAAACAGAGTCTTCAAAAGGCAGCACAAGCCGCGGAGTGCGAGCTTCGCCTCCGGCTACCCGACGAGGGCCACGAGCACATTCCAGCCAGCGCGCCGGAACCGCGCTACAAGACGAATCCGCCGACGTCCGGAGACCACGTCGATGCACAGCAGGCAGACGGCGCTTACCGCGAGGCCCCTCCCCCGGTCAGCGTCGTGCACTCCCTTGAGCACGGCCGCCTCGCGATCCAATATCGACCGGATCTACCGGAGCGAGCCCAACTCGAACTGATCGGTCTATTCGACACCATGTACGGAGGAACTCTCCTTTTTCTCAACCCAGACATGCCCTACATGGTCGCGGCCACGACCTGGACGAACCTATTGGGCTGCCGCTCCTACGGGGGAATGACGCTTGCGGCTATTGACGCCTTCGGCAGGGAGACCTGGGGACAATTTGGCGGCGAGCCCGTGCTCGGGCTCAAGCCAACCGCGCCAGCGCCGGGATCTCATCCATCATCCTGATTACCCAGCCATACTGTGGCCATTTCGATTCAGGCGCCAAGGTTCGGCTGCGACCGTTGGAAGCGACGGAGTGGCGAAGAATGGCAAGGGGGCCGTCAAGATCCGGATGCCGAACGCCCCCAGGATCTCAGCGCCCAATGCGGCCCTCTCCCAGAGAGAGTACCCCTTGCTAACCCCATCAGCCACCGCTGCCGTCTTCTCGTAGCTGCCTGCCCTGAGTCCTTCGATCCCGAAATGGGTAAGGGAACCAATTAGCGCACTCTTTCCCATCTTGTCAAGGGTAGTGGCATTTACCCTACCCATCAATAGATCACCGGCATACTCCTCCGCCGCGCTCTCCCCTGCCTCGGACATCATCCACCTGCCACCTTTCTCACCAGGACTAGGCTCCGGCTTCGGAGGCCGAGGAGGGCCCACTGCCGGAATCGAGCCTCCAGAGCTTGAAACGCAGAGCCCCCAAGAGTCAGCACGAGCCGCCAGCTGTGAGCTTCAACTGCGGCTACCGGACGAGGGCCACGAGCAGATTCCGGCCAGCGCCCCGGAACCATGCACGAGGGAGAGGCGACTCTCGTTGCACTCCGAAATTTTGGGCGATCTACTTGAGGGAATTCGGCGGCGAGCCGCTCATCGGCCTCCATCCTGGAGCGCCGACCCCCTCCTCGCCTTAATCGCAGCCGGGCACAAGTAAGCACCAGTCTTCTCAGGGCCCACAAAGGTACTCAATGAGATGACTGAGCCCCTACAAATCCCGTCCATTACTTGCTTGCCTGCAGAATAGACACGCTAACAGGACGAGCAATTCTCGTCTCTGGACCAGTTGGCATGATCGACCTCCATGTGCGCCCGTCACGGCGTGACCTAGTAAATCTCCTGAGCCTGCCCCCCGTATTGCATCATGAACATGCGGGCCTGACTCTCAGTCATGAGAAAGGGCTGCAAACCCCCCAGCAAATAACCAAAAGCCCGATCCACGATCTTGGCCCAACCCCAAGCGTCATGCAGATCGCTTAGAGACTTAACCCTATCGGCTGCCCCATCGGAGCCATTTCTCCTCAGAACATGCTCCAAGAACGACTTACCAGCTGACACCAAGCCCTCCTTCATGGCACCCTCCCTGATTGCCTTTAGTAGATTCTGCTCCATAAAGTACTTACCCCTATTATCGAGCGCCCCATCAATGACGCCTTGGGCATAATCGAGAGGACCAGGCAGGCCACCCCAGTCATCGTCATCACCGTTGACGACTATCTCTGGCAGCTGATGTGCCGGACGGCTATAGGGATCATCCTCTGGACACGGAGGGCAGGGGCAGGACCCAGAGCGTGGATACAGGCCGCTAGGATCCATTAGGTTGACCGGGTTCGCGGCCGCATAGGCATACGTTTCCCCCGAGATCGCAGCTACTGGGTCAGGGGTCAGGAACTGCGCAGTCACCGGGTCGTAGGTTCGCGCCCGCAGGTAGATCAGCTGTTTCTGGGTGTTCATTCGGAACTGGCCGGCGAAGCCCATCTGGGTCCCCGTCCCCGTCTGCTTCCAGAGCGCCCCGTTAGGTCCGTATCGATAGGTCCCAATAACTGCTCCGCTTGAGTCGGTCATGATTCTGGTCGACCCAAGCTGATCGTGGTGGTGATAGTTCGCCACACCTGTCGTGATTCGCTCAATCACCAGACCGTCGGGGCCGTAGATGTAGTAGTTCTGCCCGGCCCGAATCAGAAGTGGGAGCCCCGCGGTGGAGTCCCAGACCATCGGATAGGTCGAGGCATTCCTCGTTTCGGTAGTCCGCAGGCCCGTCCCGTCGTATTTGAAGGTGCTTTCAAACCCTCCGCTGCTGGTCGAGATCAGGTTTCCTGCCTGGTCGTAGGCATAGGGAATGGACGATTCGCCCGTGGGCGTTTCTTTGATCCGCTGACCGACTTTGTTGTATTCGAAAGTCGCGTTGCTCGCCGTCGCGATCTGGTCTGCTTTGTCGTAGGTATAGGTTGTCGGAGAGATTTTCGTGACGTTGTTGGCGGCGTCGTAACCGAACAGTGTGCCGTTGCTTTTCGTCAGCCGGTTGGCGGCATCGTATTCGTATTTGCGTTCGGCTTCTTCGGAGAAGCCAGTATCCACGGATTTTTCAACCCGTCCGAGTTTGTCCCGCGTGTAGGTCATCGAAGCCAAGACTTCGGCTTTCTTCCTCATCGATACCGCCGTCATCTCCCCGGCCTGGTTGTAGGAGTATTCGTCCACGTTTTCGGTCGCGGCGGGGAAGGTAATCGCTTTCGTCTGCGAGTCCCGGTTGTAAGAGAAGGCGGTTTCTTTGCCAAGCCAGTCGGTGATTTTTTCGAGCCGCCCGGCTTTATCGAAAGCACGTTTTACGGTTTCGCCGTTTGGATAGACCATTTCGGTCTGCTGGTTGCCGAGGTCATAGGTGTATTTGACGACTTCTGATTTGCCGTTTTTGACTTCGGTCAACCGGCCCAACTGGTCATAGACCCTGGTGGTCGTCCCCGTGCCGTCGATCATTTCGACGATGTGGCTGTTTTTATCGTATTTGTAGGTGACGTCCGCGGTAGCCGCTTCTGAGTAGTTGACTTCTTTGAGCCGATCGGCGTTGTCGTAGGCGTAGGAGATTGAACGGCCGAGAGCGTCTTCGGTTTTTTTCAGATTGCCCGCGGCGTCGTATTCCCGTTTCGCTTTGCGTTCCAGGGGATCGATCGTTTCGGTCAGCTGCGCGAGCGTGTCGTGTTCGTATTTGGTCGTGTAGCCGTTGCCATTGGTACGGCTTTTCACTTCCCCCATGCTGCCGTAGACGAATTCGGTCGTGTTGCCATTGGGCTTTTCGACTTTGGTTTCCTCGTCGTTGGCGTTGTAGGTGTATTTGGTCGTCTGACCTAGAGGGTTGGTCAACGATTCGAGGTTGCCGTTTTTGTCGTAGGCGAATTTGGTTTCGTGGCCGAGCGGGTCGGTGACCTTGATCGGCCGGCCCTGGGCGTCGCGTTCGGTTTTCGTTTCGAATTCTTCGGCTTTGGCGCCTTCTTCGTTGCCGCGCGGGCTGACTTCTGTCAGCTGCTCCCCGTTTTTATTGTAAGTCCAGGTGGCTTTGTCCCCCGCGGGGTTGATTTCGGCTTTGAGGTTGCCGTAAGTCTCGTATTCGAATTTGGTTTCGCGCCCGAGCGGGTCGGTCGCGGATTCCAGGTCGCCATTGGCGGCGTGTTTGAAGGTCGCTTTCTGGGTCGTTTCGCCCGGTGCGGGGCGTTCGATCGCTTCGACGTTGCCTTTGGCGTCTCGTTTGTAGGTGGTCACCTCGGCTTTGGGCGTGGTTTCGGTCAAGACGTCGTGGGTGGCGTTGTAGGTCCATTTCGTTTCGTTTCCTTCGGCGTCTTTTTCGAGCGTGCGGTCTCCGGCTTCGTTGTATTCGTAGGTCGTCGAGTGGCCTAGCGCGTCCGTCGTTTTTACGAGCCGGTAGGCGGAGTCGTATTCGTAGGTGGTTTTCCGTTCGAGGCCTGTGCCTTTGGCCTTGATAACTTCTAGCGGCTCGCCGGCCGCGTTGAACTTCTCGAAGGTGGTCGAGCCGTTCGGCTCGGTGATCGTCGTCGTCCTAAATCCTTCTACTTCGCCGTAGGCGAATTTGAGCACCCGTCCCATCGGATCGGTCTGTTTTTTGACCCGGTTTTTTTCGTCGTATTCGGTTTTGGTGACGCCACCGCGACCGTCAATCATTTCAGCCAAAATGAAGGGGAAGGGATATACGAATTTCCAGCGCGGTGTTTCTTCTCCGGGCAGCGTCACCGAGGTTAGGTGGTTCGATGTGTAGGCATATTTGACTTTGCGGCCCATCGGGTCTTCGATGCTCGTCACCTTGCCTTCGGTGTAGCCGAAGACCAGTTCCCTGCCAGCGGCGTCTTTGACTTTGAGCACGCTGGCCCCAGAGGTGGTGACGGTGAGGGCGTTGCCGTTGCGGTCTTCTTGTTTGGTCAGCCACCCTGCGGTACTGAACCAGAGCTTTTCCTGATCGGGCAGCGTGAAGACATAGCTTTCCCCTTCTTTGATCAGGGTGGCCTGAACCCAGGGGCCGGGAACGTATTTGCCTCCTTCGAGGAGGAAGGTGACCTTGGCCCCGTTTTCCTGCACGACGGTGACCGCACCGGATTCTTTATTGAATTCCAGATGGGAGCTGTAGGGGCCCGACCAGCCAAAGCCCCAGGGGCCGAGTTTGCCTTCAGCGGCGACCTGAGAGTTGAAGGTGCGGGTGACGTGAAGGGCGGGGCCGCGGCCGGCCAGGATGAGATCGGTCTGTTCCTCGGTCTGGTTGCCGGTGGCGCAGTTGACCGGTTCGCCCACGATGCACTGAGGGATGTTTGGGGCGGCTTTGCTTCCGCCGCCAAGCAGATCACCATCGCCAATGGGTGGCCCGGGCGCGCATTCGGCGAGCGCGTAGGTGGCGGCGAGGGCGGCTGAGACGAGGAGGGCCAGGAGGCAGACGGCGAGTGCTCTGGCCCGAGGGGTCATCGGATCAGGCTTGCCCTAACGAATAGGAATCCTTGATCATTGGCGCAGCATCTCGGCGCACTCAGGAAAATGCAAGCAAAACAGGCCGGTTCTTTATTTAGTGAGGAGGAACGCCCGTTCGGCGGTGCGAGGATGAGTGGGGCGGGAAGGACTCGAACCTTCGACCGACGGATTATGAGTCGAGCCGGAACCTGTCTATAGAGCCGAATCTGGCCCGATAGAGCGAATCAAGTCCAAGGAGTTCGGCTGAGTTCGGTGGAGTCGGGGACCAATTTCGGGACCAAGTTTTTCCAGCTCTCCCTCAACTCTAGGCGGCTCTTTCCACCGGTCCAAAGTCTTCAGCACCGACGACCTGCAAAGTCTGTGGCTTCCCCGTCATCTTTGGCGGTCCGGTCCGTGGCCAAAAATCATCCTCAAGCTGGAAGTTGAGGGAATTGGCACTCATGCTGAACGCGCTATAGCAATCCAGCATTTCCATTGCGACGGCGCCTGTCTCTCCCCCAATCGCGACCATGCCACCGTCGGCTCGCGGTCCATGCGTGGGAGACCAAATGGTCCGCCTCGCCCCTTCTGGGGAGTGCCAGTCGTGCTTGTTGAGCAAAACGTCGTAAGCCGCGAACAGCATCCGATGGACGACCGGCCTGTAGTCCGCAGCGACGAGCAGGCGATGGTCTCTATCCGCATGGACCGTGCGCCCGCGAAGCTTTGCAACCCATTCTTTGACCTCGGGCTTCGTATAACCGAGCACCGGACGGACTCCGAGGAAATCAGTCAGGCACACGGCCAACTTAGTCGAGGTGCGGGCGAATGCTCTCTCAAAGACCCGCAGTAGCTCGCGATACTTGGCTGATAGATCGGTCGTCGCGAGGGCGGAAGCGAGAAGCGCAACGCCGTCCTCGCGATCGTCCAAGTCCCTGATCAGCACCGGATCGAGCCGAAGTGTGAAGTAATCGCCAGCGACGAAGAGATCGCCATCAGCGATGCCCCCTGCATCACGAAGGGGTTGAAGCTCGCTCGGGTCTTCTGAGTGAAATGCCACCGGAAGGCGAGGCGAAACAATCCCGCAACGAGTGCCGCGAAAGACCGAGATGTGGTTTGCCGTAGATTCGATGGCCGCCTCTGCCAGCAGCCGCGCCTGTCGAGGCACCTCTATCATGCCCGCGTCGGTCAAAACCGGCGGAGCAGGAAGCGGGACGAACGCACCGACAAGGACTTCTACCTCTTCTTTTGAGTCCCAAGCAGTCAGAGAGGTCACTCCGATCTCATTGGTCTTTAGAGAGAACGAGCGCCAGTCGTCGTTCTCTTCGGGCACACCGATTTGAAGAACTGCAAAGCGGGCAAGCTTCATGATGGGGACAATGCCAAGCCGCTCGGCGGCTCTATTGCAATTGAAATGGGGCGGGCAGGACTCGAACCTGCGCTCCACGGATTATGAGTCGCGCCGGAACCCGTCTATAGAGCCGGATCTGGCCTGATAGAGCGAATCACGTCCGGGGATTCGGCGGAGAGCGGTGGAGCCCGAGTGGGCTGGGCTCAGGTCTTAGGAACTGCTTCCCCGAGTCGATCATGGAGCGCGAGCGGTCGAACCCATAGCCATCAACTAGATCGCTGAACTGCTTCCCTCGAGGATCGATTCCGCCTGATTCGATGGAAGCAGAAACGCTGGCGAATACCAAGCGGTTTTTGGTGCCGAAAATCCAGTCTGTGACGATCAATGGCAAAACTGGCCCAGCAAGCTGGTTGGGGATGTATTCGTCCTCCGCGATGCGCCAATAGATGCCGAACCAGCCAACAAGCATGCCCGCCTCGGGGTTCTGAATCGACTCTGGCCTCGGTGCGTCGACGCCACCGATGCCGGTGAGGAAGAGGAAGGATCCGTAGTCCCCGGGTTTTTCCTCAAGAAGGCGCATCGTTCGCCACCACTCGGCCACACTCATGTCTATTAGGGCCGCGAGTCCCAAACACCGTGGATACGCGCCTCCGTCTAGAAACTCAATCAGGCGAGCGTCAAGCGAGACTGCACGGTGCTCCGCAACGTTTGCGAGGCGGCAGCAGATGTGCTTGACGAAGTATCGCACCAAGTCGAGGCTTTTCGACTCCCACTCCACTCCGAATACCATACGAATATCTACCTCTCCAGACCCAAGAACAGCAGCCTCGTTATCTGAGAGATAGTCCATGAATTCGTCGTAGGCCGCGTCGAAAGGCTGGCTTCGCTCGCCATTGCAGCGAGTGCACATCGTTGGCTCGAACTTGAAGACCTTGCTCTTCGAGCCGGTGACGTCGCTCGGTCGCTGGTCGTAGCCGTGTTTAACGAGAGTTTGGCCGTCGCGGTACGGACCGCGACCGAACTCCCGCTCGATATCCGTTCGCTTGAACTTGTGCTCACGGCTGTTGGCGGCGCTGCCGCACCACCAGCAGGTACCGATCGTGGCTTTCACGAATGAAGGCATCTCAAGTCCAGAATAGGTCTATGTCGTAGGCGGTACGAGAACCGCACGAGGCAAGCGTTCCCATCCGTAGCTATGGACTGCGATGGCCAATTTGCATGCACGCGATGCTTCCGCTTCGCGTGATGCGGGAGTCAAGAGTTCGGCCATGACCCAAGACTGTCGCTGGTCGCGGTGGCACGTTGAACTCGACGCAAGCGAACTCACGAGGCATCCGGCCCAGCGTGTGCCGGCCTGGAGCGGCGAGCTGTTTGCCAGTGGCGGACTATGTCCGCTGGTCGGTGAGCGCGCGTAGCGCAGACTGGCGATCGTCGGAGATCCAGTCCGGCGTGAAGTACTCGAAGGCCGCCAGCATGGTCTTGGCCGCACCGACATACTCGCGGTCGTAGAACCGTTGGTTCAGGGTCTTCTCGCCCACGAGGCCACTCTTCTTGACTGGCCGCTCAACACCGTGCCGCTGAAGCGCAGCTAGGCTCTGCACGCGGCGAAAGGCAGGCCACCAGTCCTCTTTGGTCGGCGGGTCGACCCCAAACAACGCGGGTAGCTCTTCCGCGTAACGCTCGTTGAGCGGCCGCTTCGCGGCTGCGGCGGCCGTCTCCGCCGAGAGGCGGTCGAGATGGAAGCTCGCGTACGCCTCGAGCCCAACACCCGCAGATGCCACGGCGGTGCCAGCATTCAGCCGAAAGTTGACAGCCGCGCTGATGTCGACGCACGGAATCTGGCCGCGGCGGTCGAGTTGCCTCAATGCCGCCTCGCGGTACGCATCCGCCGACGCCTCGGCCGCACTAACTGTCGCCCACTCGGCCGCACCCGGCATCAGCCTCGGCACCCCGACGGTGATGCCGTCGATCTCGACCAAGCCAATCGGGACGATCTCGTCCCCGACTAGGTCC
The DNA here is from genome assembly GCA_035605695.1 of Solirubrobacterales bacterium. GTDB lineage: Bacteria > Actinomycetota > Thermoleophilia > Solirubrobacterales > 70-9 > VRUE01. The sequence continues at coordinate 14,607 of DATNGZ010000066.1, forward strand.
GTGGGGCCTGCGAGGACCGTGCTGCTCGCGGCTCGTGGGTCAACGGTCTCGCTCATCACGAATCCGAGTCTACGACCGGGTTCGGCGACACCGAGCGGCGAAGCTGCGCTTCTGCTTTGCGCGATTTGGGAGCACGCTGACTCCGAGTCCTGGATGACCGTTGGTCTCTTCATGAACGATTCGGGCTAGGTCGAGCTCGGCTCCTTCGTCCGCCAACCGATCTCAGACCAGTACGCAGGTTCGTTGGTGGCGGGATTCAAGTACCAATCAGGCGGGTTATCCAGGCTGCACCAACGGGGCGGGTTGTCCGGCTGCGCCGGGATCGGTCGTGACGCGTACTTTGTCTCCAATCGCTGTCGCCGACGTTCTTGCGCTCGCAGAGTGTTGTTCCTGAAGAGGGCGTTCAGCATCCAGGCAGCGCTCAATGCCAGCCAGAAGGCGCCGGTGCCGTATTTGGCCTCAGCGAGTGCCCAGATGCCGAGGCTGGCGAAGGCCGCGGAAAAGGCGATCCCCCCGATGCGGAACTGACGCGGAGTCATGCTGGGATGGTACTTCTGATCCGCGGTGCTCGCCAATGAAGCGTGAACTGATCCGTCGTTGCCGCTTTGCGCGAAAAGCAAGGAAGTGGCAAGGTTTTCGTATTGAAATGCTTGTCTCGACATCGTCGACCGAGAATGAACTCGCCATCCTCCAAAAAAGAGCAGGTAGCCCTTTTCCCGTTTAGAACCGGCGGACTATGGGTGAGGGGTGAACTCCTTGGAGCGAGCTACCTTTTGGAGCGGGATGGATACGGGATCGTCGTCAGCCTGCCATCCGATCAGGGCGACTTTGGAATTGCGCGTCCCGAGGAAAAGCGTCTCTTCAAGGTTGGAATTAGCCGGGGCGAGGAAATCATCGCCGCGACGGTCAACATTTTCCAAGTCGCCATCTGGGTTGAAAGCGAGGCCGCAGTTGACCATTTCCCTCCCGACGACCCCCGCGGCTTAGATGGCCAGCGGGCGCTCACCGAGGCATCAAAAACGGCCATCGCCGTCGCGGAAGACTTCCTGGCATGGCTCCGGGTTTTGGGGCAACAGTACTGGCTTGGGGCGAGCCATGAGCCCATTCGGCATGCAGGAACCGCGGATCTCATCGACCTCGAAGCCGGAAAACGAATCAAAAACATCAACTGGGAGTACGGGTTGGTACTTCAGAGCTTTGGCGAGGACGCCGCGCTGGGCCGGGATTCTCTCGACAAGATTGTCGGCCGTCTCGATCAAGAGCAAACCGTCCTAGAGGCAGATGTACTACTTGCGGATGCGCGACACACGCTCATAGGTCCCCAGCCAGAGAGCACCATCACCGCATCACGACGCGATGTAAGGCGCTGCGTTCTTCTTGCAGCAATCGCCTCCGAGATGAAGATCAGGGAAACACTGCGCGAGAAGACTCCCCCTCAGCGCAAGGAACTCGTCGCTGTGATTTTGAAGAATTGGCGGGAGATCGATATTGCCATAGCCCAATTGCCTCACAAAGCGATGAAGGCAGCCCTTGGCCGCTCTCTGCACGAGGAGCAGCCGGATCTCTTTGACAAGGTCCAGAAACTCTTCGTCACTCGAAATAAGGTTGCTCATCGCGGCGAAGCACCGACTCTTGCGGAGGCGCAGGAAGCAGTTCAGACAGCCTCCAGGCTGTCAGCATGGCTCGACGGCCTTCAAGTGCCAACGACACCCTAGGCACGTCGTTAAAAGCGAAGTCAGGCTCTAAGCCTGTTCGGCATCAACCAAACGATCCCAAATTGCCTTGGCGTCTTCGCTTTGGAAGTAGCTACGCACGGCGAGCGGCTGGAATCGTTCCTCGGCGGAGCCGCGAAAGACATAAAGAAAAGAGACCATGCGCACTAGGAGCGTGTCGAGTGGCTGGGGCCCGCTACTCGCTCTTGTCAGATTTGCGCAATCCGTCGTTCGAATTGCCTCAATGTGCTCCGTATGAAAGTCACGTAGATAGCTTGCGGCAGCCGCATTGGCATCAAGCTCAATGGGAACGCAATTCAGATAGGCGCCCGGGATTGACCCCCCAAAGGCCTGAAACAGCGTGGGCTTAATCAACCCGTTGAACAGATCAAAGATGTGCGGACATAAGGCGTATTGCCGGGCATGCTCAAGCTCATGACGCAGCAACCCCCCGAGAAGCGCCTGAACTGCTGAGCGCTCCAGGCCATCGGGGAAGTCATAGTCCAAGTGAACGACGATTCGATGGCGCAGCCACATCGTCTCAGAGGTGGCCTCCTTGTATTGCCGTAACGAGAAGCCGTGTGGAGGGTCCGGATCAATTTCTGGCGGGAACCACTGTGCAGCAACATCCTTCAGCTCCTGAGGCCGTTTCTCTGACTTCCAAAGCGACAGGTCTTGGTCGCGTAGTCCAGCGGCGTACTGGACAGCCTTGGGCCACTCAGCATCAATTGCCCTCAGAATCTGCCGTCGGTCAATCGGCATCGAAGAACGCCTGGTCGTCGCTGATCCCCATGCGGCGACCATACGCGCTCGGAGGGCAGCCATCCATCCGTAGTCCTCAGCCCGCTCGGGCTCTTAAGCGCCTCGCGCCACATAGATCGCCTTGAGATGCCTGCCTTCGTCTAGGGGCTGTCTGAAAACAGCATCCTCTATGTGGCCGAATACGTCTAGGCATTTGAGGCCGCTTGCTGCAAGGGCGTCTAGAGCGACCTCCCTGGGGAAGTGCCGTTGCCGGTGGACGCTGGCCGACTCGTCCGACTCGTATCCAAGCCGGGCTTCGCACAGGGAGCCAGGCGCAACATCGCGGGCCGAGCGTCCTTCCCAAACCAAACGACCCTTCTCGGTCTCGATCACCTCAGTGTCAGCGAACTCGGTCCGGTACATGCGGAGCGTGTTCAGGTCGAAGACGACCAGACCCCCGGGGGCCAGATTTCGCCGCATGCCCTCAAAGGCCATCGCCAGTTCGTCGGCGTCGAGCAGGTAATTGAGCGGATCGGTCAGCGCCCAGACAAGATCAAATTCGCCGAAGGCCGGCAGCTCGCGCATGTCGGCGACCTCAAGGCGCACGGAGTCATCCGCCTTTCTCTTGGCCAGCTCGATCATCGCTGGCGATAGGTCGCAGCCAACGACCTTCCATCCCCGGGCGGCCATCTCACGGAAGCTGTTGCCGGTACCGCAGGCAACATCGAGAAGGCGGTTTCCCTCAAGACCGTGGCGCTCCAACTCCGGCATAAGGCTGGCGAGCCACAGGCCGAAGTCATGGTGGGCTGTCAGGTCGTCATAGGCAACTGCGCAACTCTCATAGGCATCTAGGGCATCGCTGCGCAGCCCTCCCCGGTTCGCCATGTCTTATAGACCGAAGGGCGACGGGGCCAAGTTCCGTCGCTAGCTCCGAACGATCTGCGAGACCCGCTGGTGGCTCATCTTCAGCACCCGCGCGATCTCAGTCATCGGCATACCGCCCTTGTAGGCGGCTCGGATCGCCTGGTCTCGATCGGCCCTCAGCTCGTCGGCTTTCTTCTCAAGCGCTTGTTCGCGCCGCGCGTGCTTCTCGGCAAATGCCGCTAGCTCAGCCTTAGCCTCGGGCGCGTCCCGCTTCCTCCTCGCGATTCCTTGATCGTCGGCCGTTTTCCTGCGAGTCGGTTAGCAGAAACCGACCAAACGATTTTCGTACTTGCTCGGACGAGAAGCAAGGGGTGCAGGGAGCGCCTGGCTCTGCGGCTGCACCGCCCCGGCGAGAGGGAGATGATTTGCCGGCCGGGGCGGTGCGCCTCCCTGGCAGTCTGTAGCGGCTCAGAAGAGCCCCGTGCTCGTGGCTGACTACTTCTCAACCTCCCCGGTGCGATCCGCTTCGTGGCTTTCAGCCGCCCGCTCGGCGGGCTCAGGTTCGTCATACTCCCCGCCGGTCCACCCGCACGAGCAAGAGACGGCATAGCCGTCGCTCATCGGGATAACAAGGGCATTGTGCCGTTCCGATGTCTCAGTCGTTAACGATCTTCCCTGCGTCATTGAAACTCGATCCAGTTGCTTTCGAGGGAGGGCGGCGAGGCCGTTTAGGGACGAGTTCACCGCCCTCCCTGTCCATCGAGCAAGCATCGAGCGCCAACCAGGAGCCTCATGCTGACAACCCAGCGGGCGTACCCGACACGCAGGGCAGAGTAGGACTCCTCGAATCGTTTTAGCTCCGAAACAGTTGCGGTAAATGCGGGGCGACGAACCGAGTCGGCCCGTCGCCCCGCCGGCCGATGGGATCAGCTCACCATCAAGCCCGGCGAGCTACCCAACCTCGCCTAGCCCAGCTTGCGCGTTGAGAGCAGCGGAGCTACGGGATCGACTGGGATCACCTTCATTGCACTCACCTCCCTTCTCAACCGGCCGCGCCGCTTCCGGCGGCGGGCCTTGGTCGTCAGCAGGGATGAGTGTCCACCACTCGACTTTCGTAGAGGTACTCGGAAAGTCTGCGAAAAACGCTTCTAATCAATTAGCAGGATTGGATTTGGACCGCTAGTCTTGCGCGCTCTGAAATGTCGTACCAATACGCGATCTAGAGGGGTGTCCAATGCCGAAGAAGCCAGCCACCGAGAAAGGCAAAGCCGCGACAAAGAAGAAGCAGACGGGCTCCAGGGACGTCGTTGACCACGCGCTGATGCGCGGGCTGTCCCACCCACTCCGCACTCGCATTCTGGCCATCCTCAACGAACGGGTCTCTAGCCCAAACCAGCTCTCCAAGGAGTTGCACGAAGGCCTAAGCCAGGTCAGCTACCACGTCGAGAAGCTGAAGAAACTGGGCCTGATCGAAATGGTCAAAACGGAGCCTCGTCGGGGCGCTGTAGAGCACTTCTACCGAGGCGTGCGACAGATCCTCGTTCCCAGGGGCGCGTGGAAAGACCTTCCCTCAAGCATCCTCTCGGGCATCACGGCGCAGATTCTCGAAAACTTCTTTGACGATGCCCAAGGATCAATAGAGGCCGGAATCTTCGATGACCCGGACAGCTACGCGGGCTGGTCACCGTTGATCTTGGATCGGGAGGGCTTCAAACGAATTGACGAGCTGGCAAACGAGTTTCTTGAGGCCATCTTCGACGTACAAGCCGAAGCCAGTGGGCGACTGGCCGAGAGTGGCAAGGAAGGCTTTTCGGCAACGGTTCTACTCGCGTCGTTCTTGTCCACCCGAAGCCCGGAGGACAGCAAGCGGGCGACCTCAACCATGCAGCGCTAAGCGCAGCGACTGTCGCCTCAGCAGCCACCGGCACCCGCTCCCCCCGACCTACCCGCCAAATCGGCGCCGCGCGAAGCGGCAGTAAAGGGCGCGAAGCGCCCGACCCCCGCAGGGGGTTTACGGCCGCGAGTCCGGTGCTTCAATCGAGCGGGTCGGGGGCTCACCGACCAATGCCGAGACCCCGCTCGTTGCCCCTCGCCTGCTCTCGGGTCTTGACCCGCTGCTGCTCAAGGCCGAGCCTGCGCTGGGTCTCGGTCAGCCTTCGCTGTGCGGCTTTCTGCGCCGCTCGCGCTCCGGCGTCTTGCGGCTCGCGGCCGAAGGCGCTGCCTTTGTCCTTCACTCCGTGTTCGAGCCGGTAGCGCTCGACTCCCTGAACGCCGCGATCCCAAGCGCTCGCCCTGCCCGGATCGGCGGGCCTTGGCCCAAGCTCCTTGACGATGTAGGAGGGCGGCTCGATCCGGGCGGCTGTGAGCGCTTGGGCTGAGCGGGCGTCAAGAAGCTGCGTGGCGATCTCGGCCTCGCGGCGGACCTCCGTTGTCGGCGGCCTCATCTGCGCCAGCTCCTCCTTCGCCTCGGCCAGCCGTTCATGGAGCAGTTCCTCGCTTTCGATCGCGTAGGGCAACTTCTGGCGGCGCTCGCGCCAGCCGAGCGCTTCGACGGCCTCGCGGTTGCTGGTCGCCTCCTTGACTTCGCGGCGGCGCTGCGCCACATACCGGTGTTGGTCGGCGTATTCCTCCTGGTGGCGGGCCTCGAAGCGAGCCGGGGTGCCCAGCTCGTCCCGCCTGGCGGCCAGCTCCACGGTGGGCAGCTTCGCCAGCTCGGCACGCAGCGCCTCGTCATGGGCGGCGGTCTGGGCGCGATCGCGCTCGACCGCTTCGCCAATGTGGGCGATGGCGTTTCGCTGCGGCCCGCCGGGTGCGTACTCGCTTCGCTCGCTCTCGATCTCCGGCGTCGTGTAGAGGTAGGTCTGCTCGCGAGTGCGCGAGGTGGCGACGTAGGACTCCTGCTTGTCCATGCTCGGGTCAATCACCACGTAGGCGGTGTCCACGGTCGTGCCCTGGGCGCAGTAGGTCGTCACCGCGTAGGCGTGCTGCAGGGCGGGAGCCTCGCCGCCCAAGGTGGTGCGGTCCAGGTAGTCGCGGCCGACCTCCACACGGCGGGCCTGGTCGATGCCCTCAAGGACGATCCGCCCGCGCTCGGCGTCCACCTGGGCGACCTCCCAGCGCTCGCGGTTGTAGATGCCGCCGGCGCGGTCGTTGACGCGGGTGATGACCTGATCGCCGGCAGCGAAGGGGACGCCGCCGACCTCGATCTCCTCGGCGCCCAAACGCCCTTCGGTCTTGACCAGCTCGCGCGCCGTCGCGTTCAAGCGCTCGACCTCAACGTTTCGCTTCGCGACCATCAGTGCGTCGTCCCCCTGGGAGTAGGAGCGCCACCAATCCTCGACTATCGCCACGCGGCGCTCCTCGGCGGTACCGGCGACCGTGATTCGCTCCTCGGATCGATAGAGGTAGAGGGCCTCGCGACCCGCTCCGTCGCGGATCAGCTTCGCCGCGTCGCGGTCGAGCTCGTGGTTATGGCGGATCACTTCGTGCAGGTGGACGGGCTCGCTTCGATCTGCAATCGCCGAGAACAAGCCGCCTGCCTCGATCGAGCCAAGCTGCTCGGGGTCTCCGACCAGGACCAGCTTCGCCCCGGCCTCCTCGGCGTGGCCGATCACTCGGGCCAGATGCTCGGAGCCGACCATCGCGGCCTCGTCGACCAGGAGGACCGAGCGCGAGGACAGACCAAGCTCGCCGCGGTCAAGATCGCGAAGCAGACCGGCGACGGTCATCGCCTCAAGGCCCTCGGCGCTGAGGACGTTGGCCGCTCTCCAGGTCGGCGCGGAGGCGCGAAGCTCAAAGCCCGCTTGCGCCCAGCCTTCGGCGGCGGCGACCGTGGCGAAGCTCTTGCCCGTCCCGGCCTCTCCGATCACGACGACGATGCCCTCCCGTCCTGCGAGCAAGCGCTGCACCATCTCGCGCTGGTCGGGCTTCAGGGTCGGGCGGGCCGCGATCACGCGAGCGGCGACCAACTCCCCGGCCTCACCGCGTGGCTCTGCCGCCATCCGCTTCGCAGCCTCAAGCGCCTGGCGCTCAAGCTCCCAGATTCGCTTGGTTGTGTATCGGGCGCCTTTGGCGGTCTCTGAGACCGTGACCACGGACTCGGAGGCGAGAAAGGCGTCGGCGGCTGCCTCGACCTCGTGGCCGGGCGCTCCGCTGGGAAGCAGGTTGGCAACCGCCTGGATCGCGGCGCGGCGGTCGAAGTGGGAGGCGTGGGCCGTGACCTCGCGGTCGAGCTGGGCCATCGCCGGCTTGGCGGCCCGATCGACCTCCCTGCCTGTCTTCGCGATGGCCTCGCGATCAAGACCGATCTCCCCGGCTTTGGCCTGCCAGCGCTCGCGCAGGTTGCCAAGCTCGACGCCCTTCTCCTTTGTCTTGCGGGTGGCGAGCGTGGCGATCTGGCGGGCGCGGGCCGAGGCTCCCTCCCCCGCCGCCTCGAGTATTTCCGCGCGGCGGGTCGAGAACGCCTTAAGCCACTCATCGGCGAAGCCCTTGATCTCAGCGATGCCCTTGCGCGGCGCCTGCCACTCGACGCCGAGGCGGCGGCTCAACTCGTGGCGCAGGTGGGCCTCGTAGATGTAGCTGGCTGTGGTCGCGTGCTCGTAGATCGCCGGGTGGTAGAGGCGGGTCCATTTGCCGTCCGGTCCCTTGGTCGCGTTGGCGACCAGCACATGCGTATGCAGCTGCGGGTCGCCATTTCGCGAGGAGCGGTGGGTGTACCCGGCGGCGAGGTAGCCGTTGCCTTTGACGAAGACCGCGCCGCCTTTGCCCCGGCGGGTCCAGCAAGCCTCGCGCTGCATGTAGTTCAGAGCGACTTCTACCGAGCGCCAGTGGGCGGCCTTGACCTCGACGGCGGCTTCGGGACCTCCGAGCGCCCAGGTGAGCGAAACCGACTTCGGCGCGGAGAAGGTGAGATCGAAGCCGGGCACCGGGCCTTTGCCCGAGACGGCGACCAGTCCAAGCGGCTCCCCGGTAGCGGGGTTGTTGCCGGTCAGCATGGATACGAGCAGGTCCGGTGAGACCTCGCCGGAGAGGCCCAGCTCGGCGGCGGCGTCGCCCAGCCATTGCCCGGCCTCCTCACCCTCGCCGGAGTAGTAGTCCTCCTGGCCTTCGGCGACCTTGGAGAGGTAGTAGCCCTCCTGGCCTTTTCCGAGCTTTCCAATGCTGAGCATCAGAAGCTATGTCCAAACGGCGGCGAGAATGCGCCACTCTTTTCGTTAAGGATCGGCAAGGCACTCCGTACTCCAAGCGGGGGGCTTCCGTGCGTCACCGATTCGCTCATGCCTTAGAGGTCAAAGAAGAGGTCGTTCTTGATCCACTTCTTTAGGAGTCGAGCGCGGCGGCCCAGCGCCCCGGTGAATTTGCGGGCGGCCGCAGGGCTGCCGGGCGGTTACGCCGCGCCGGGGATCACCGGAGGGTGATGTGGCGTGAGGGCTGTGGCTGTGGGTGCTGTAGGGCTGCTCGTAGGTGCCTGCCTGCCTACCTCTGGCTGGCTGGTCTGCTGTGTGGGTCCAGGTCCTAATCGGTCTGTCCGTGGGTCTGACTGACTGGCTCTACGGCTCTATCTACTGATCTGACTGCTCCTGCCTGACCGTCTTCTGCTTGCTCGCTTGGGCGCGCCAGCGCCGCCGAGCATCTTCCTCAGTCCTTCGCCGCGTCTTGGCCGGGCGTTAGCCCTCGCCGCTCGGCTTCGAAGGAGTGGATCAAGCCCAGGCCGTGCCGGCCACGGCCATGAGATCAGGGCAGAGGCCCTTGGCGAGGACGCCGATGGCGCTGCCCTGTGTGAGGTCTGTGTGAGCAATCGGCGGCGGAAAAGTGGCGCAAAAGGACGCCCTGGATGGACTACTAGACATGAGGAAAAGCAGCGATACGGCGGCGGTCAGCGCTGGACAGTCGGCGTCCGCAGGAAATCGGTGGATCAAATGCGGGCCTCCAATTGACCTTAAGGACATGAAGCCCCATCCGATTCGCCCACTCGTGGGGGCGCTGAAGGCTCGCGCCGGACTTGGGAAGCCGATGGATGAGCCGCTCACTTTTGACGTCGACCAGACCCATGACCGAGCCTGAACTCCTCAGAGATCCCCTTCTCGACGCTCACGAGGCCGCCGAACTTCTCCATGTGCCCCGCAGCACCCTTTACGAGCTGGTGCGATCCCGGGGACTACCCCACGTTCGTATCGGCGATCGTGGCCTGAGATTCACGCGCCCGGAACTTGAGCGCTGGGTAGGCGAGAACACCTATGGAATTCGGCGCGGACGATAAGCCAGGGTCACGGAGCGGGTACCGGTCGTCTCGATCGTTGGGGCTCCTCCAGGCGGAATGCCTCAGAGACTCGCTTGGCAGCATCCTCGCGGTCAACGAAAGCGAGGTAACGCCTGGTCGTCGTCAGGTCTGCGTGCCCCATCCACTCCATGACCTCCCGCGAGTCGGCGTGTCGAATCACGGTGCTGCCGAAGGTGTGGCGGAGGTTGTGGAAACGGAAGTCCTCGCGCAGGTCTGCCGCCCGGAGAGCGGCGCGGTAACGCTCCTTCAAGGACTTGTAGCCGACGTGTTGGCCGCATGCCGTACAAAAGACAAGATCGTCGTCGGTGGTGAAGTGATCGCGCTGGCCGAGTCGCGCCAGACGTTCGGCGACCTCCTCGGCCATCGGCACGGCTCGCTCGGTCCCGCCCTTCGGCGTCGTCGTCTCACCCTGGGTCCAGTTCTCGCGGACGTGGATTGTGCGGCGGGTGAAATCCACGTCGCGCCAGCGCAACGCCAGCAGCTCGCCCATTCGCAGACCGGCGAAGGCCGCCGTATGGAAGATCGCTGCGTCCTGATCAGACTCCGCCGCCCTGACGAGTGCCAAGACCTCTTCGGGGCGCAGCACGTCGATCTTCGCCGCGCGACGAACTCGCGGGCGCTCAACGAGATCGGCGGGGTTGCGGGGCAGGCCATAGACCTTCATCGCCCGCTTGAAGATCGAGCCGAGGCAGACGAGGTACTTCTGCCGCGTCCGGTTGGAGCCGCCGTAGCCGCTGATCCAGAGGTCGATGTCCTGGGTCGTGATCGTCTCGATCTTGCGTTTGCCGAACTCGCGGACGAGGACGCGGGCCATGTTGCGGTAGTCGCGGAGAGTGGACGGCTTGCAGTCGCGGACGTTCTCGCTGTAGGCAAGCCACTCGTCGGCGGCGTCAGCGAAGGTCTTGCCGGTCTGGACCAGCCCCGGCAGGGAGCCGTCGCGCGTCTGGCGCAGCAGCTCGTCCAAGTGCGCCTGGGCCTTGCCTTTCGTGAAGTAGCCGTCGGGTGGCGCGGTCTTCTCGGTCCAGGCCAGCCCGAGCCGCTTCTTCTGCTGCCGGCCGTCCGGCAACCGGAACTTGGCGTACCAGACAACCCCACGCTTCCCCTTGCGCTTGAAGACATGGCCGGAGATCGGGTGGGGCGCTGGCTGTCGCATCGGTCCCGAATTCTAGCGCGTTTCGGGACCAATTCGGGACCAATTTAGCTACTTCGTGCCAAGTAGCTCAAAGCTATTTGGCTCTATAACTGGCTTTTAGTAGTGGGGCGGGAAGGACTCGAACCTTCGACCGACGGATTATGAGTCCGCTGCTCTAACCAACTGAGCTACCGCCCCGTTGGCTGAGGAGGGTAGCGCTAGGCGCTGAAGAGTTGCGCCAGGGAGCGGCCCACGTCGGGAGGCTCTTCCTCGCCCTTGGAGGCTGCGGCGGCGCCCTCGGCCAGGGCCTTGGCTGCGTCAGCTATCTGATGGGAGCGGCCGCCGCGGATGGTGCCGGTTTTCTTCGCTTCGGCGAGGTCGGATTCCATCAGGCCGGCCAGCTCGGCCAGGCGGCGCAGGCCGACTACGCCAGCTGCACCGCGCAGGGCGTGGGCCTCGATCCGCATCGTCTCGAAGTCGGTCGTCTCGGTCGCCAGGCCGGCGGCGATCACGTCGCAGCGGCGTCGTGCCTCCTCGGCGAAGGAGGCCAGTAGCTCAGCATCGGGGCTTGGGGTGGTCTTCTCACTCATTCTCCAGTCAGTCCCTTCACCACGCGGGTCAGTTCTTCGACGCCGAACGCGCCGTCGATCTCGTCTTCGATCTTTCCATTTCGGCCGATTGCGAACAACCACGGCTCGGTCGGCAGGTGGAAGGCCTGCACCTGCGGCCGCACCGGCTTGTTCGGGTCGTTGTCCTGGTAGATCTCCATGTGGATGAACGCCACCTTGTCGCCGTAGAGCTGCTTGAGCTGCTCGGCAACGTCGACGACCGGGCCGCAGACGCGGCTGACGCAGAATTGTGGGGTGGCGAAGAGGAGCACGATCGGCTCCTTACCGAGGACATCTGCGTAGTCAACCTTGTTTTGGGTGTCCGGGGGAATGCGGGTGGTGATCTTGGCCAGGTCGCCGCCGACGTCGTCGGCGGTCGGCGTGTGGATCAGCGGCGCCTTCTGCCCGACCTGCGGCACCTTCGAGAAGCGGCCGACTTCGGCGCTGGGCAGCAGCGTTGTGGTCAACTTGTCGTCCTGCCTGATCAGAGCGGCGATCCGCCACTCGCCGTTGCTGGGGAAGTCGACGTTGGTTTTGTAGACGACCGTGCCGGCGTCGGGGTCGCTTGTCGTCGTCTGGGCACGAAAGGCGGGCTGGGTCTGAAGCGTTTCAATCGCGGCGGGGAAGGGTCCCGTCGCGGGCTGATCGAGAGCGCGTTGTTCGGCCTTTTCCGCACTCGCGGTGCCCGCTGGGGCACCGGCTCCGGCCGTGCCGGAACCTTTCCCCGGCACCTTGGCGAAGTAGAGCGCCACTTCGGCGTCGGGGACCTGGGTCCGGTCGCGCTGAAAGACCCCGAACGGGTAGCGATTCTCACCCTTGTTAAAGACCTCGGCCGCGGGCGAAACCACGAGTGTGGACGGCGCGGCGTTTTCTGCTTCGAGGACCTCGGCAAGAGTCTTGCCATTGGCGCTGGGAAACTCGTTCCTCGGTGGCGCCGGGCGACTCTGGGCGCTGCCCGAGGAAGATCCGGTCGAGGAGTCCGATCCGCTGCCGCAGCCGGTGACCGCAAGCGCCACCGCGAGGGCGCAGACGAGGGCGGCGAGAACTCGGCTCAGGCGCATCGGCGGCATGTTATTGACGGCGAGGCTGCCGCCGTAGCGCGATCCGCGCGGCGCGAACCCAAGATAGGGTCCGCGGCGGAAGCTGTCGAGCAAAGGAGAGGGTCTTGGCGGAGCGAGCGGCACTGATCACTGGGGCATCGAGCGGAATCGGGCTGGCGGTTGCCCGGGTGCTTGGCGAAGAGGGCTACGCCCTGACCGTCTCCGCGCGACGACCCGACAAGCTCGAGGGCGCCGCCGAGAGTCTCCGCGGCGATGGGCTCGAGGTGCAGAGCGTCGCCGCCAACATGACCGACGAGGAGGACGTCGTCGGGGTTTTCGCCAAGCACCGCGAGGCCTACGGCCGGCTCGACATGCTGATGAACAACGCCGGGGTCGGCATCGGCGCGCCGATGGAGGAGATCCAGACCAAGCACCTAGACATGCAACTCGGGGTCAACCTGCGGGCGCTGATCATCGGCACGCGCGAGGGGTTGCCGCTGCTGAAAGAGGCCGGCGCCGAGCACGGCAAGGCGCTGATCGTCAACACGGCCTCGATCGCCGGCAAGGGCGGGCAAGCCTGGCTCTCGATCTACGCCGCGACCAAGGCGGCGGTAATCAACTTCACCCAGTCGACCCACCGCGAGGTTGGCGGCGGCGGAATCCAGTGCACGGCGCTGGCTCCCGGCTTCGTCGACACGCCGATGACCGAGTTCGCCAAGGGCCAGGTCCCGGGCGAGGAAATGATCCGGCCCGAGGACCTCGGCGAGGCGGTCCGCTTCCTGCTGCGTACCTCCCCCAACTGCCACGTCCCCGAGATCGTCTTTACGAGGCCTGGCGAGGGGCTCGACACCCCGTAGTGCAGGTATGACGGCGACGGGCGGCAGCGAGGGCCTGCGCTTTCTCGTCGCCGCTTTTGGCGACCCGGGGCACGTCTTCCCAGCGATCGCGCTGGGCCGGGCGCTGCGTGAGCGCGGCCACGAGGTCGTGCTCGAGACCTGGGAGGAGCGGCGCGAGGCGGTCGAGGGCGCCGGGCTGGGCTTTGCCGCGGCCGAGGAATACCAGATGTTCCCGCCTCCCGATCCCGATTCGGTCGACGGTGACCACGCGGCCGAGGCGGCGCAGGCGCTGCTGCCGCTGCTGGAGGAGATGCGGCCCCACGTCGTCGTCAGCGACATCCTCACCCTCGCCCCTGCCCTGGCCGCGGAGAGGTCCGGAATCCCGCTCGCCACGCTGATCCCCCACATCTACCCAGTGGTCGAGCCGGGCTTGCCGTTCTTCGCGATCGGGCTGATGCCGCCGCGGACCCCGGTCGGGCAAGCGGTTTGGCGGACGGGACAACGGGCGCTGAACATCGGCCTCGAGCACGGCCGCCGCGACCTCAACCGCCAGCGGGCGCGACTCGAACTGCCGCCGGTTGAGCGCTTCCACGGCGGCATCAGCACCGAGCTGGCGCTGGTCGGGACGTTCCCGCAACTCGAGTACCCGCGCCGCTGGCCCGCAGGAGTCGAGATCACCGGGCCGATGACCTTCGAGGTTCCCCACCGGGAGATCGAGCTGCCGCCCGGAGAGAACCCGTTGGTGCTGGTCGCCCCCAGCACCGCCCACGATTCGGACAATCACCTGGTGCGCACAGCCCTCGCCGCGCTGGCCGACGAGCCGGTTCGCGTCGTCGCCACGACCAACCGCGTTGTGCCGCAGGTCCCGATCGAGGTCCCCGACAACGCGATCCTGGTCGACTGGCTCAGCTACAGCCAGCTGATGCCCGCCGCCTCGCTGGTGATCTCCCACGGCGGCCACGGCACCGTCGCCCGCGCGCTCGGTGCCGGCACCCCAGTCCTGATCTGCCCGATCATCGGCGACATGAGCGAGACCGCGATGCGGGTGACCTGGGCCAGGGCCGGCCTCTCGGTCCCCTGGCGTCTCTGCCGGCCGGCGCCGCTGCGCTGGGCCGCACGCCGCCTGCTCGGCGACCCCGCCTTCGCCGCCCGCGCGGCCGAGCTGGCGACTTGGGGGCGTGCGCACGACGGCGCTGCCCGCGGCGCCGAGCTGGTCGAGCGGCTCGCTCGCAGCCGCGCGACCGCATGAGAAAAGCTCCGGGGGTGGGACTCGAACCCACAACAACTCGATTAACAGTCGAGTGCTCTACCGATTGAGCTACCCCGGACCGACGGAACGGAATTTACCGATTAGCCGCTGACGCGCTCGGTGTGGGCAATGCGCTGGACCAGGGCGGCGCGCTCGCGACTGAGGGCGGCACGGCGCTCGTAGTCGTTGCGCTCGCCGGCGGCTGCGATCTCTGCCTCTATGCGGCGCTGGTCGAGCAGGAGGAAGTTGAGCTCCATCGCCTCGGGCGAGGCGGGCTCGTCGTGAGCGAGGATGACCAGCTCGGCGATCAGGCCGGACAGCTCCGAGTCCTCGCGCGGCAGGTCGGAGGCGGGGTCGTCGGGATGCTCGCGCAGCCAGGCGGCGGCGCGCGATCCGCCCGGCGAGAGGTGCTCGCCGGTGAGCCGCTCGAGATAGCCCTTGCCCTGCTCCGGCAGGGCAATACACATCGCCAGCAGGGCCCGCTCGCGGCGCTCGCGCGAGGTCAGCTCCGCTGTGCGCCGTGGCGCGGGAGCCGAATCACCACGACCTGCAGCGACAGCCCTGCCGCCGGTTACGGGGCGGGCCGCAACGACCTTGCCCATCACCATCGCCGGCTCCATGTCGAACTTCTCCGCGACCTGCCGGACCAGGTCATCGCGGCTGGCGCCCTCTCCCATTCCGGCCAGGATCGGGGCGATCTCCGCGTCCAAGGCGCGGTCTCGCTCCGCGGGCACTGAGGAATCCGTCCTGCCGATCACCAGCCCGACCTGGAAGGCGGTCAGCTCGAGAGCGCCATCGAGCAGGGCGCGGAAGCGCTCGGCGCCTCCCTCCGCGGCCATCATCTCCGCCGGGTCCTCGCCTGGCGGCATCGCGGCCACTCGCAGGCGCATCTTGCGGTCTCCCGCCACCCGCTGCGCGCGCAGCATCGCCTCCTGCCCCGCCGAGTCGGCATCGAGGGCCAAGACCACCTCGTCGACCATCCCCGAGAGTGAGGCCACCTGCTCCTCGGTGATCGCGGTCCCCATCACCCCGACCGCCTCCTCGATCCCGGCCTGGTGCAGGGCGAGCACGTCGGTGTAGCCCTCAACGACCACGGCGCGACCCGCCTTGGCGATCGCCGCCTTGGCCAGGTCGATGCCGTAGAGCATGTTGCTCTTGTGGAAGAAGTCGGTCTCGGCCGTGTTGACGTACTTGGCACCCTGATCAGAGCGCATCGCTCGGCCGCCGAAGCCGAGCGTGCGGCCGCGGCGGTCGCGGATCGGGAACATGATCCGCGAGCGGAAGCGGTCGTACTCTCCCCCGCCCCGGCCGCGCTGGACCAGGCCGACCCCGCGCAGCTCCTCGACCTTGAAGCCGGCCCGCTGGCCGCGCAGCAGCACTTTGTCCCAGGCGCTGGGCGCGTAACCGACCGCGAAGGCGCGCAGGATCTCCTCGCCGAGGCCGCGCTCGGCCAGGTACTCGCGCGCCTTTGCTGCCTCGTCGGAGTCCCAGAGATAGCTGGCGTAAAAGCCGGCGGTGCGGTCGAGCAGCTCGCTGAGGCGGCGGCGCTGCTGGCGCTTGGCCTCCGCCCGCGGGTCCTCGCGCTCGCGTTCCAGTTCGACCCCGTAACGCTCGGCGAGCAGCTCCACCGCCTCGGCGAAGCCCAGTCCCTCCTTCTCCTCGACGAACTTGATCGTGTCGCCGCCCACCCCGCAGCCGAAGCAGTGGTAGAGCTTTTCCGCCGCGTCGACCGAGAAGGACGGGGTGCGCTCCTCGTGGAAAGGGCAGAGGCCGACCCAGCGGGTGCCCTGACGGCGCAGGTCGGTGTGGGCCGAAATCACCTCGACGATGTCCACCGCCTGCTTGACCCGCTCCAGACTCTCGGTTGAGATCAGCGCCACTCGGCCAACTCCGCGTACTTGGCGATGCAGTAGCGATCGGTCATCCCCGCCAGGTAATCGGCGACCCGCTGGCACTCGCTCGCGCCTTGCTCGAGCTCGGGAGCCTCACCGGGCCGCTCCATGTAGTGGTCGAAGAGCGTCTGCATCATCCGGTGGACGCGCTCGTGCTCGCTGCGCGCCAGCGGGCCGAGGTAGACGCGATCGAACATGAACTTGCGCAGCCGCAGCATCGCGCCGCCAATCTCATCACTCTGCACGATGTCGCCAGCGGCGCGGGAACGCTCGACTATGTCGCGGACCAGGGTGTCGATCCGGGCCGAGCCACTTGCGCCGAGCAGCTCGATCTCCGCCGCCGGCAGATCGCCGGGGCTGAGGATCCCCGCCCGCAGCGCGTCGTCAATGTCGTGGTTGATGTAGGCGACGCGGTCGACCAGCTTGACGATCCGCCCCTCCAAAGTGGCGGGCTTGTTCGAGCCGGTGTGGTTGAGGATGCCGTCGCGCACCTGCTCGGTCAGGTTGAGTCCGCGACCGTCGCGCTCCAGCACCTCGACCACCCGCAGCGAGTGCTCGTTGTGCTTGAAGTCGCTGCCGCAGCGCTCGCGCAGGGCCGCGTCGAGGGCCTCCTCGCCGGCGTGGCCGAAGGGCGGGTGGCCGAGGTCATGACCGAGCCCAATTGCCTCGGTCAGATCCTCGTTGAGGCCCAGCGCGCGGGCCACAGTGCGGGCAATGCCGCAAGCCTCGATCGTGTGGGTAAGCCGGGTGCGGTAATGATCGCCCTCGGGAGCGACGAAGACCTGGGTCTTGTGCTTGAGCCGGCGGAAGGCCTTGGTATGGACGATCCGATCCCGATCGCGCTGAAACGGCGTACGAACAGGACTGTCGGGCTCCTCAATCTGGCGCTTCGCCGGATAAGACCGAGTCGCCGCCGCATCGAGGAATTGCTCCTCCAAAGCGCGCACCCGATCTTCAAACGTCAGCGTCGCATCCATCCACCGATCCTAAGGCCCTATCACGGTAGGGGTGGAACGTCTTGTACTTTTTGGGCGTCCACCTTGCGGCGTCAGCAGATACGTCAGCATCCAAAAAGTTAAGTGGAACCCCTGCCGGGATAGGGCCTTAAGCAGCGGAGCGCAGCTGCACGTGCGCATGATGCTCAAGGGTCTCGCGAACCGCCCGCTCTACTTGGCGCAGAGCCATCTCATCGGCCCGGGGCGCCTCAGCCAAAGGACTGCCGATCGCCGCGACCATGAAGCGGTGCGCCTCCTCGGAGAGCGGGAAGGCGGCCGCTTCGCAACTGACGCAGACGACACCGCCAGCCGCGCCGGAGAAGCCGCTCAGGTGTTCGGCCTCGCCGCAGTGCGCGCAGGAGGCGAGCTCCGGCGAGAAACCCGCCGCCAGCGCCAGCTTAAGCCGGAAGGAGAGCGCGGTCTCAAGGCTCGCCCCCCGCTCCGCGGTCGGGTCGTCGAGCAGCGCCAGGTAGCGACAGAGCAGGTTGTAGGCGGGGGGGTTGGACTCAGCCGAGTCGAGCAAGCGCAACACCGCATCGCAGGCGCGGGCGCCCGCATTGAGGGCGGGACCGGAGGCGCGCAGGCGCGGGTAGCCGTCAAGGGTGGAGGCGTTGGTCACTGTGAGCAGCTCTCCCCGGCCTTCATGCAGGATCAGGTCGAGGCGAAAGAACGGCTCGAGGCGTCCGCCGAAGCGCGACTTCGGTTTCCGAGCCCCCTTGGCGATCGCCCCGATCCGGCCTTTCGTCTTCGAGTAGAGGTGGAGGATCCGGTCGGCCTCGCCGTAGCGGATGCTGCGCAGCACCACCGCCTCTGTCTTCAGCGTCTTTCCGGCCATGGCCGATTTACGTTGAACGACGGGCCGGACGACGCCTCCGCGGTCGTTTGCGCAGGCGGACCTGGCAGTTCGGGCAGAAGTAGGTCGAGCGGCCGGAAACGACGATGCGGACGATGGTGCCATCGCAGCGCGGGCAGAGCTGGCCCTCGCGCGTGTGGACGAGGAACTCGTTCTGCATCGTTCCCTTCTCACCGCGACCATCGCGGTAGTCGTCGATCGAGGCCCCACCGCCGTCGATTCCCGCTTCCAACGCCGCAATGACGGCATCTCGCAGCGCTTCGAGGTGCTCGGGCCTCATCGACCCGGCCGGGGAAAGCGGGTGCAGGCGCGCCCGGAAGAGCGCCTCGTCGGCGTAGATGTT
This sequence comes from Solirubrobacterales bacterium, assembly GCA_035605695.1. Taxonomy (GTDB): domain Bacteria; phylum Actinomycetota; class Thermoleophilia; order Solirubrobacterales; family 70-9; genus VRUE01. Next base: position 33,152 of record DATNGZ010000066.1, read on the forward strand.
GCCGACCCCGGCAACGCCGGACTGGTCTAGCAGGAACGACTTCAACGGCACGATTCGGTTCGCGGCCATCTCTCCTAGCGCTTCGGGCGTGAAAGCGTCAGAAAAGGGCTCGACGCCGAGCTTGATGAAGCGTTCCTCAAGCTTTGCGTCGTCGATCAGAAAGGCCTCGCCGAAACGGCGCGGATCAGTGAACCAGACCTCGCGACCGTCGTCGAGCGTGAAGCGGGCACGCAGATGTCGCTCAGACGTCGAGCGCTCCGCCTCATACAGCCGCCGCCCCTCGGAAGGATCGAGCTTGCTCTCGCCTTCGACCAGGACCAAGTTGCCGGTCATCCGCAGGTGCATGACCAGCGTCCGAGCGCCCTCGAGCGCCAGCAGCAGGTACTTCCCCCGCCGTCCCAATCCCTCGATCGTCGCGCCTTCGACCGCAGCCTCCAGCTTGGCGGGGGACATGGGACGACACCAGCGCGCATCAAGAACTTCAAGCCCATCGATCCGGTGCCCCGTCAGCTCAGGATCAAGCTGGCGGCAAACGGTCTCCACCTCGGGCAACTCGGGCACTCGCCAGTTCTATCCCATCGCGGTCGTATTTCTCTCCGTTATCCGGAAAGAAGTACGACCGCATGGGCCTGGCTGGCATCTACTGCTAGCCGGCGGTGGCGCGAGGGTGGGCCTTGAAGTACGCCTGCTTCAGGCCCTCGCCCGAGAGGTGGGTGTAGAGCTGGGTGGTGGAGATGTCGGCGTGGCCGAGCATCTCCTGGACGGCGCGCAGGTCGCAGCCACCCGCGAGCAGGTGGGTGGCGAAGCTGTGGCGCAGGGTGTGTGGGCTCATCTGGCCTGCCAAGCCGGCATCGCGGGCGTTGCGTTGGACGATTTTGTAGAGGCCCTGGCGACTCAGCGGGCCGCCGCGGAAGTTGACGAAGAGCTTCGCCTCGTGGCGGTCGCCGATCAGCTTCGGCCGGCCGCCGCGGAGGTAACCGGAGATCGCCGCGATCGCCTTGCGGCCGAGCGGCACCAGCCTTTCCTTGCCGCCCTTGCCGCGGGCGCGCAGGAAGCCCTCGTGCAGATCGATGTCGGCTAGCTCCAGGCCGATCGTCTCCGAGGCGCGCAAGCCGCAGGCGTACATCACCTCGAGCAGCGCCCGGTCGCGCAGCGTCGTCGGCTCGTCGCCGTGCGGGGAGGCGAGCAGCTTCTGCACCTCGGCGTAGTTGAGCACCTGGGGCAGCTTCCTTGCCCGGCGCGGGGCGCTGAGGGCCGCGGTCGGATCGTCCCCGATCAGCTCGTCGCGGCGCAGCTGCTTGTAGAAAGAGCGCAGGCATGCGGCCTTGCGGTGAACGGTCGCCGACGAGCATGGCGGCCGACCGTTGCCGGTTGCCAGCTCGGCGAGGAACTCGCTGATGTCGGCCGGGCCGGCGGCAAGCGCGTCGAGGTGGTGGGCGTCGAGGTACTCGCCGTACTGGTGCAGGTCGGTGCGGTAGGCATCGAGGGTGTTGCGCGAGAGGCCCCGCTCCAGCTCCAGGTAGGAGAGGAAGTCGAGGACCAGGCCTTCGAAGCGGGGCTCGGTTTTCGGGGGATCGGCGACGACCATGGCCGGGGGGTTCTCCCTGGGACGGGACAAACCTTGATTCGCAAGGGACCGTGCGCTCGGCCGCGGGGCCCGTCGCGGTCTGAGGGGGACCTGCGGGCGGGCGCAGGGCGTCCGTTCTCGGCCCCCCTCAGCCCACGCCACCCGCGGACAATTCGACCAGGGCTCTGCCCGAAGCTAGGGCTGCCGCAAAGAAGAGGGGATCCTCGGCGAGAGTGCGGCCCATCGTCCGAGCCGGCAGGCCGGATGCTTCGTAGCCCTTTATGTCGATGGGAGCTTCGTGGAGGCGGTGGCGCCAGCCCGCTGCCGTAGCTAGGACCGCGATAGGTACCGGCTCACTGGCGGGAACCGGCACCTCCACCCCACCCAGGAGAAGCTGCATCACTGTGAGGGTGTGGTGGCTTACGGGTTGGTGGCGCTCTCGAGGATCGGCAGTGGAGAGTCGGGGCGAAAGCAAGGTAGGCAGGCTCAGGGCCAGCGATGCGTGGGCCGTGTCCAAGGCGGCCATGCCGCCGTGGCCGAGGCGGCTGTCGGAGCCGATGATTCCTGGGCCGGGGCCGGCGATGATCGCGTCCCACTCCAATCTACCGGCGGCGGCCTCGAGGGCACCGGCTACTGAGATCGCCTCGTGCTCGCCGCCGTAGGTTGGTGCCACCGTGATGTGACCACAGAGCAGATTGCGCTTTCGCAGCTCGACGACGTCTCTGCTGAGCGAGCCAGGCAGAGCGCCGCCGGCCGTCTGTACGTAGCCAACCTTGAGCTCTGGCGAAACCTGGGCCGCGGCCCAAGCGGCCGGCGCCAGATGCCCATGCAGTGGCAGAACCAGCACAGGTATCGACTCATTAACCCCCTCCGGTGCGCCTTTTGCACCCCCACGGTCCATAAAGCGCACCGGAAGCTCCACCGGGTCGACCGCGTGCTGGAGGGAGCTGTAGTTGAGCTTGATTACGTGCTCGCCGGCCGGCCCAGCCCCCTCGAGGCCGCGGGTCAGGTTGACGTGGACGATGTCGAAGCCGCCTGAGCCGAGACCAAGGTCGAGGGCCTCGACGTTGACCACGACCTCGTCGCCCTCGCGCATCTCGCCCAGTAGAACGGTGTCGGCCCAGGCCGGACGCTGCTCTCCGTCAACCTCGACCGTCAGCGGCTCCGCCCTGACGACGACGCCCCGTCGCAGCTTCAGCCGGCCGCTCACCCCGGCGGCGTTGCGGCCTCGGCGACTATGCCCTCGCAGACCTCGAGCATCAGGTCGAGGTTACGCGCGCTCACCGTCTCGTCGGGGGTGTGGTTCGCCTCGGTGCCGTTGGCGAGCAGGACGCAGTCGAAGCCGTCGACGATCAGGGCGTTGGCGTCGCTTCCGCCCCCGGTCGCCGTCCGCTCCGGCTCGAGACCAGCGCGGCGTAGTCCTGCCTCAGCCAGGGCCAGAGCTGGCGAGGAAGGCGCGATCCGGTAGCCGCGGAAGAGCTCTTCGATCCGCACGTCGGCGTCGCAACCGTGCTCGCTGGCGCCCCAGGCGCAGGCGTCGCTCAACAGCCCGGCGACCTCAGCCGCCCGGCCGGCATCGAGGCTGCGCGACTCGGCAACGATCTCGCACTTACCGGGAACGACGTTGCCCGAAGTTCCACCCGCGATCACCCCCACGTTCGCGGTCGTCTCCGCGTCGAGCCGGCCCAGCTCCATGCGCGATATCGCCGCCGCCGCGGCAGCGATCGCGTTGTTGCCGTCCTCGGGGCGGATACCGGCGTGGGCCTCGACCCCGGTGAACTCGGCGAGCACCCGCTGCTGGGTGGGTGAGCTGACGATCACCTCACCTGGGGCGCTGGCATGGTCGAGCACGAAGCCGCAGTCCGAACGCAGGGTCGAGACGTCGAAAGCCTTGGCGCCCCGCAGCCCCTGCTCCTCGGCGACGGTCAGGAGCAACTCAATCCCCACCGGAGGCGGCTCGGCGAGATGGCGCGCGACCAGCTCCATGAAGACGGCCACGGCGGCCTTGTTATCGGCCCCGAGGATCGTCTCGCCGGCGCTGCGGAAGACACCCTCAGACTCGACCACCTCGATCTGGCCCTGGTGAGGAACGGTGTCGATATGGGCGCAGAACATCACCCAGCGGTCGCTGCGACCGGACAGCCGCGCGACGATGTTGCCGGCCCCGGCTTCGGCCGGCCCGGCGGCGTCGTCCTCGCTTACTTCAAGACCGAGCGCGCGCAGTTCGGCGAGGATCGTGTCCGCCACCTCCCGCTCCTCACCGGTCGGACTGCGAATCTCACAAAGCCGGACGAAAGTCTCGTGAAGCCTCTTCACGGCGAGACAGGCTAACCGGGATTCGAAATGACTGAGGGACTGTCCCGGTAGGGGTGGAACGTCTTGTATTTTTTCCGCAATTCCTCGCGGCGCCAGCCCAACGCGTCTCCACCGAAAAAGTTAAGTGGAACCCCTACCGGGACAGCCCCCGGACGGATTCGGCGTCCGGCAGTTCTGTCTCGTCGGCGGGACGCTCGCCCGCATGCCGTGCAGCGGCGCCGACGAACTCGCGGAAAAGCGGCTCGGGCCGGTTCGGACGCGAATTGAACTCCGGGTGGAACTGCGAGGCGACGAAGAAAGGGTGGTCCAGCAGCTCGACCATCTCGACCAGGCGCTCATCGGGCGAGGTGCCACCGCAGACCAGGCCCTCGTCCTCGAGTCGGCGCCGTAGCTGGTTATTGACCTCGTAGCGGTGGCGGTGGCGCTTGTAGATCACGGCCTCGCCGAAGATCTCGCGGGCTCGCGTGCCCTCGTGCAGCTTCACCGGGTCGGCCCCGAGCCGCATCGTGCCGCCCATCTCGGAGACCTCCTTTTGCTCGGGAAGCAGGTCGACGACCGGGAAAGGAGTCTCGGGATCGAACTCGGCCGAGTTGGCGCCCTCCATCCCGACCACCGTACGGGCGAACTCGACCACGGCAATCTGCATGCCGAGGCAGATCCCCAGGTAAGGAATCGAGCGCTCGCGGGCGATCCGCGCCGCGGCGACCTTGCCCTCGATCCCGCGCTCGCCAAAGCCGCCCGGGATCAGGATGCCGTCAACACCCTGCAGCTGCTCTGGGTCGAAGTTCTCCGAATCGACAAGCTCGACCTCGACGTTGACACCGTGGTGGATGCCGCCGTGCTCGAGCGCCTCGATCACCGACTTGTAGGCGTCGGCGAGCTGCACGTACTTGCCAACCAGGGCGATTCGCAGCATGTCCTCGGCCCCGTCCGCCCGCCGGATCATCTCCTCCCACTCCGTCAGATCGGGCGCCGGCGCCTCCATCTCGAAGTGGTCGAGCACGAGGTCATCGACGCCCTCAGCGCGGAAGACCAGCGGCACCTTGTAGATGTTGTCGACGTCGTTGGCGGAGATCACCGCGTCGACGGGAAGGCTGGCGAAGAGCGCGATCTTCTCGCGGATCTCGCGGTCGAGCCGGCCCTCTGAACGACAGACCAAAGCATGGGGCTGGATCCCGATCCGGCGCAGCTCGTTGACCGAGTGCTGCGTCGGCTTCGTCTTCAGCTCGCCGGCGTGGCCGACGTAGGGCACCAGCGTCAAGTGCACGAACATCGAGCGCTTTGGCCCGAGGTCGGTGTAGAGCTGGCGAATCGACTCGAGGAACGGCAGCGACTCGATGTCGCCGACCGTGCCGCCGATCTCGGTGATGACAAAGTCGACCGACTGCGACTCGGCGACGATCCGGATCCGGTTCTTGATCTCGTTGGTGATGTGCGGGATCACCTGCACCGTGGCGCCGAGGTAGTCGCCGCGGCGCTCGCGGTTGATCACTGAGTTGTAGACGGCACCGGCGGTGACGTTGGAGGCGCGCGAGGTGTTCTCGTCGGTGAAGCGCTCGTAGTGGCCGAGGTCCAGGTCGGTCTCCGCCCCGTCCTCGGTGACGAAGACCTCGCCGTGCTGGAACGGGCTCATCGTCCCCGGGTCGACGTTGATGTACGGGTCAAACTTCTGCAGTTGGACCCGGTAGCCGCGCGAGCGGAGCAGGCGGCCGATCGAGGCGGCGGCGATCCCCTTGCCGAGAGCTGAAACCACCCCGCCGGTGACGAAGATGAAGCGGGTGTCTCCTTGGGAAGGTCTGCTCATGCTCTGCCGAGCGAGTCTAGCCAGCGCAGTGGCGGAACCGAGTCAATCGTCGCCGAAATTGAACGCAACTCTCCGTAAATGGTCAGTCCGGCGACCGCCGCGAGGGCAATCAGACGGGCATCGGGACCAAGCGTGGTCAGCAACCAGACCCCGCCGACGGCCCCGATGAGGTTCGAGCCAGTGTCACCGAGCATCGCCCGCTCGCGCAGAGTGAACCAGGCGCCGACCAGGATCGGCCCGGCGAAGATTCCAAGCAGCTCCAGCGGCGCCAGCGTCCAGGCGCCGAGACAGAGGCCAGCGCCAAGCAGGACCAGACCCTTCTCCGCCCGCCCCGGCCGCAGGTCGAACAGGTTGAAAAGATTGGTGGCGAGAATCAGCAGCCCGATGTCAGCGAGGTAGCGCCAGGATTCGAGCCCGCGGCCGGAGACGACGTAGGCGGCCAGCGCCAAGGCCCCCAACGCCTTCACCGCGCCGGTCGAGAGACTGCCTTGGCGCAGTGCCCGGGCGTGGCCGCGCCAGCCGCGGGGCGCGCCCGCCTCCTCACCACTGCCCAGCGAATCGTCAAGGAAACCGAGGAAGGCGACCCCAAGTAGGTAGGGCATCCACTGGCGCAGTCCCGGCGCCAGCAGGTCGAGATCACCGCGATCGTTGAGAAAGGCCAGGGGGGCCAGGGCGACCAGCGCCGCCGTCGCCAGCACGGCGCCGAGTGGAAAGGCGAGCCTCGCGGCCCGATAGTTTGTCCGCACCAGGCCGGCGTCGAGCAATCCTCGGATCCCGGCCGGCACGACAAGCAGGGCGACGGCAATCGCAACTGGGAAGCCGACCCAGTTCACGCTCAGCGCGACCCCGCCGGCGGCAGCAAATCCGGCAGCAGGCGGTCGGCCGAACCCTTGACCCCAAAGCTGCCCTCAGCCCCGAGCAGGGCGAACACGGTCGCGACCTGGCCCGCAGTCATCTCGACGTCGTCGACGCTGGAGAGGTCGTTGCCGCCGAAGAAGGAGACTGATGACGGTTCGGCAGTCGAGGTCTCGACCCCGACCACGGGCGTTCGCGTTCCGGTTATGCCGCCCATCAGCGCCGATTCGAGTTGCGCCGCGGTCGAGCGCTGCAGCGGCCCCATCTCTTCGGGCGGCTGGTGGACGACAATGACACCGTCGAGCGCGCCGAAGTTGCCGCTGGCGCGGGAGAAGAGTTGGCTGCGGACCAGTTCGAGCAGGGTGCCGCCGCGGACGAGCTGGCGCCCCGCCCCGGAGCCAAAAGCTGTGAGCGTTTCCGGGTTTGTCCTGATGTCGGCGAAGCGGGTTTTCGCCAGGTCGGCGGAAAGGGCGCGCAGGTCGACCGGCTCGCGCACCACCCCGATCCCGACCAGGCGCGCCCCGGTCGGGCCAAGCGCGTCCTCGATCGCCGATGACGTTCCGCCGGGAAGGTCGCCGAGGGCGATAACGCCGATCCGCCTTCCCGCAAGCCGGTTTCGCACCAGGGCCGGATAGACCCGACTGGCGAATTCATCGGAGCGGGCCAACTGCTCACCCAATTCGTCTGCCCGCGCCCGCTCATCCTGGAGGTTGCCGGTGAGGCTGTGCTCGAGGTCCTTGCGGGTGTTCGTCAGGGCGTCGCCGCCGAACTCGGCGCCGATCAGGATCCCGATGGCGAGGGCAAGGAAGACGGCGACCAGCGAGGTCGCGTGGTATCGGGCGCTGTATCCCATCGGGGTGCAGGCTACCTTCGGGCCGCGAGATCTCGTTTATGCGCGAATGACACGTACAAACGAGGTTTCGCGTTAAAGACCCAGCCAGATCCGGATCTTCAGCCAGACCAGCTGGACCAGATCGTTGAGGGCCGGCGAGGTGATGATCACGACCGCGAGCAGAATCGCGAAGGCGGCGAGGAAGAGTACGAGCGGGCCGAACGGGGAGCTCGGGTTATAGAGCCGGCTCACACCCTTTGCGTCGACCAGCTTCTCGCCGATCCGCAAGCGAGTGAGAAAGGTGGACGACATGCCGCCGCGCTTGCGGTCGAGGAACTCGATCAGGTTGAAGTGAGCGCCGACGCTGACGATCAGCGTCGCTCCCTTCTCGTAGGCGAGCAGCATCGCCACGTCCTCGCTGGTGCCGGCGGCGGGCAGCAGCGTGTGTTTGAGGCCCAGGTCGAGTAGGCGCTGGCGGCCGGGCGCGCGGCCGTCGGGGTAGGCGTGGACGATCAGCTCGGCGCCGCAGCGCAGCGCCTCGTCGCCTGCTGAGTCCATGTCGCCGAGGATCACGTCGGGCTTCATCCCCGCCTCGAGCACCCCGTCGGCGCCACCGTCGACGGCGACGACCAGCGGCCGCACGTCGCGGATGTAGGCCCGCAGTGCCTTCAGGTCGCGGCGGTGGCGGTCGCCGCGGACGACGATCAGCACGTGGCGGTCACGAAAGGAGGCGCGCGTCGGCGGGAACTCGATGCTGCCGGTGAGTAGGTCGGTCTCGCCGCGCACGTGGGCCACCGTGTTCTCGGCGAACTCAGCGAGAGCCTCGTCGACTCGCTCGAGCTGCTCGTTACGCTGGCGCTCCAGCTGCTCGACCCCGAGCACGCGGCCGCGCAGCAGCTCGCGGCCGCTGACCAGAAGGCCACCGCCAACGATCGTCAGCCGGTCGCCATCGCTGAGCAGCTCGAAGGGATCTCCCTCTTCGGCATCGACCAGTGTCACTCCGGCCTGGGCCAACAGCAGCGGACCGGCGTTGGGGTAGCGCCCATCGGAGGAGGCGGCCGCGTTGACCACCGCGCAAACGCCGGTCGCGATCAGCTCCTCGGCCGCGATCCGGTCGATGTTGACGTGGTCGATGACGGCGACGTCGCCGGGAGCTAGGCGCTTGACCAGGTGCTTGGTACGACGGCCGAGCCGCGCCGTGCCCTCGATCGCCTCGTCTGCCGACGCCCCGTTACGGCGTGAGAGCAAAGCGGGCAGGCGACGGCGACTGGAGGTAGCCACCGAAGCAGGTTAACCGCCCTGACAAGGGGATCAAACCGTTCTTGGATCGCCTTCAGGCCGCGGCAAGCAGCTCGCGTGCGTGGCGCGTGGCTGCCTCGTCAGAGTGCTCGCCGCCAAGCATGCGGAGGATCTCCTCGACCACCTCCTCACCCTCAAGGCGGCGCACGCTGGCGCTGGCGCGATCGCCGGAGACGTCCTTCTCGAGGCTGAAGTGGGTCTCGGCAAGGGAAGCAACCTGGGGCAGGTGGGTGATGCAGAGCACCTGGCGGCCCGCGCCGAGGGCGCGCAGCCGCTCGCCGACGGCGCGGGCGGTCTTGCCACCGACCCCGGCGTCGATCTCGTCGAAGACCAGGGTCGCGGCGCCGGCCCCACCGCCAAAACCGCTCAGGGCCAGCATCACCCGCGAGAGCTCGCCGCCCGAGGCCGCATCGCGCAGTGGCGCCGCCTCCAGGCCAGGGTTCGGCGCCAGCTTCAGCTCGACCGTCTCGGCGCCTCCGAGGCCGAAGCCGTCGGGATGCGGTTCGAGCACGACCTCGAGCCGAGCCCCGGGCATCGCCAGGCGCTCCAGCTCCGCCGCCGCCTCGCGCTCCAGCGGCGCCGCCGCTTTCGCCCGGCCCTTGCCCAGCTTGTCGCCGAGCTTGGCCCGGCGCGCTTCGGCCCCGGCCAGCGCGGCCTCGGCCTCCGCCCAGTGCTGCTCGGCGTTCTCCAGGCGGGAGATCTCGGTTCGGCAGTGCTCGGCGTGAGCGAGGACCGACTCGACGCTGCCGCCGTGCTTGCGCTGCAGCTTGTCGAGAGCCTCGAGCCGCTCTTCGATCGCGGCGAGGCGGCCGGGATCGGCCTCGAGGCCGTCGAGGTAGCCGCGCAGCTCACCGGCGACGTCGCCGAGCTCGATCGCGAGGGCGCTGACCCGAGCCGCGATCGCGTCGAGATCCGCATCGACGCCGCCAACGCCCTGCAGCAGCGCTTCTGCCTGCGCCAGCGTCCCAACCGCCCCGCCGCCGTCCTCGTCGGCGCCAATCGCTGCCGCCTGGGCGCCGGCGGCGGCTTCGCGCAGCCCCTCGGCGTGGCGCAACCGCTCGCGCTCGCCCGCCAACCCGTCCGCCTCCTCAGGATCCGGCGCAACCTCCTCGATCTCGGCGAGCTCGTAGCGAAACAGGTCGAGATCGCGCTCCCGAGATCCGTCGCGCTCCCGCAGCGCCTCCAGCGCCGCCGCCAACCGCAGGCACTCCCGGTGCACCTCCCGGTAGCTGTCTCGCAGCTCCAGGTGACTCGGCCCGGCGAAGCCGTCGAGCACCTCCATCTGGGCCGAGGAAATGGTCAGCTTGCGGTGCTCGTGCTGCCCGTAGAAAGCGAGCAGCCGCCCCCCGAGCAGCTTCAGATCGGATGCCGAGGCAGCGCGCCCGGCAACAAAGGCGCTTGTCCGCCCGCTCGCCGAGACCCGCCGGCCCAAAACGACCTCGTCGGCATCCTCGGGCAGCCGCTCGGCAATCTCAGCCATCTCCGGCCCCCCGAGCAATCCCTTCGGCAGATCGAAGACGCCCTCGACCCAAGCCTCCTCCGCCCCGGGCCGCACGATCTGCGACCGGGCTTTACCGCCCATCAGAAGATCAAGTGAATGCGCCAGCACGGTCTTGCCCGCGCCGGTCTCGCCGGTAATCGCGTTAAGCCCCTCGCCGAGGCGCAGTTCCGCCCTCTCAATCAAGAGCAGATTCTCGATTCTCAGCTCGCGCAACACCCCTCTGTATCTAGCACCGCCAGCGGACCGAAGCCGCTCTTCAAGCCACAGTTCGCGGGGTCGTGCCTACGCCTCTGCCGCGGCTGGCTCCGGGGCACCCTCGGCATGCTGCACAAAGTCCCTGGACCTGACGAGGGCGAAGCCAAGCGCGGCGCCGACAAAGGAAAGGATGGCGGCGATCAGGATGATCTCGTTGAAGGCGCCGACGAAGGCGACGTCGGAGGCGTGGACGACCTCGGGGCGGATTCGGGCGGGGGTCACCGCTGCGGCCGCTTTCGAGCCGCCCGAGGCGACGATTTCGCCGAGCCCGCTCGGCGCGTGCGGCAGCAGCTCAGAGAGCTTCGAGTTGACGCTTGACTGGAAGACCGCGCCGAGCCCGGCGACGCCGGTCGCGATCCCGACCTGACGGAAGGTGGTGTTGATCCCCGAACCCATGCCGGACTTCTCGACCGGGACGACGGCGATCGCCGCCTGTCCGATCCCGGGATTGGTGATGCCGATGCCGATGCCAGCGACGAGAAAACCGCCGAGCAGGGTCGTCCAGCCGGAGTCGGGTGAGACGCCGTGCATCAGCAGCAGGCCGACCCCGACCGTGGCGAGGCCAACGCCGAGCAGGACGCGGATCGGGATCCGGTTCGAGAGCGCACCCGAGATCGGCGCGACGATGAAGCCGAGGACCGTCAGCGGCAGGAAGCGCAGGCCCGCCCCGAGCGGCGAGAAATCGAGCACTCCCTGCATGTAGATGGTCAGGTAGAGGAACATCGCGAACATCCCCGCCGAGAGCCCGAAGGCAACGGCGGAGACACCGTTGAAGGCGGACTTGCGAAACAGCGTCAGGTCGAGCATCGGGTATTTGGAGCGGAGCTCGATGGCGACGAAGGCCGCCAGCAGCGCCGCGGCGCCGATCAGACAGAAGAGGATCAGGGCGCTGTCCCAACCCTCGGGGTTGCCGCGGATCAGCCCGAAGATCAGCAGGAAGAGGGCCAGTGAGAAGGTGACGAGCCCGGGCACGTCGATCGGTTCCGGATCTTTGGCGAAGACGTTGACGATCTTGCGCTCGGTCAGCACCATCGCCCCGATACCGATCGGAACGTTGACGAAGAAGATCCACTCCCAGCCGAGGCTCTCGGTGATCACCCCGCCGACCAGCGGTCCGACCGCGACAGCGCCGCCGACCGTCGCCCCCCAGACACCGAACGCCGTCGCCCGGTCCTTATCGTGGAACTCCTGGCCGATCAGGGCCAGCGAGGTGGCGAACATCCCCGCCCCGCCGACGCCCTGTAGCCCGCGCGCCAGGTTGAGCAGGGTCGGGTCGTTGGATATGCCGCAGAGGAACGAGGCGAAGGTAAAGACCCCAAAGCCGATCGTGAAGACGCGGCGACGGCCGAGCCTGTCGCCGAGCGAGCCCGCGGTGAGCAGGAAGGCGGCCAGGGTCAGCGAGTAGGCGTCGACCACCCACTGCAGGCTGGAGAGACTGGCGTGGAGTTCACGCTGGATGTCGGGTAGGGCGACGTTGACGACCGTCACGTCGAGCAACAGCATGAACGTGGCTATTGAAACGAGGAGAAGGGTCCACCACTTTCGCTCCATGCGGCGAAACCCTAGAGAACCGGACACGTCGGCTTTGGAGGCCTGTCCCGGGAGGGGTTCCACTTAACTTTTTGGATGCGGACGGAGTTGCTGACGCCGCAAGGTGGGCGCCCAAAAAGTACAAGACGTTCCACCCCTCCCGGGACAGGCCTCAGACGGCTAGGTGGCCGAACTTTTCCCGGATGCGGTGGTAGAAGCTGCTGCCCGGGAGCTGAGCCAGCTTGCCGACGGCGTCGACGAAGCGGACGTCTAGGGCGGCGTCCGGGGCGAGGGTGCCCGCGTGGGCCCCGTCGATTGCTACGTCGACTCCCTCTCGCCCTGCTGCGTTGCCGACGGTGAGGACGTCGCCTGGAGCTACGACGAGGGCGCGGGCGGTGAGGGAGTGCGGGGCTATGTAGCTGACTACGTAGCCCTTTACGCCCCAGGCCAGGATTGGGCCTTGGTTAGCGAGGTTGTAGCCGGTTGAACCGGCCGGGGTGGCGGCGACGAGGCCGTCGCAGCGCACGTTGCCGACCTCCTCGCCGGCGATCCGGTAGCTGAGCTCGGCGACTCGGTCCTGGGGACGGCGACTGAAGCTAACGTCGTTGAAGGCGAACTGGCTCTCGCCGTCGATCTCGACCGCGAGCGCCGGCAGCTCGATCGTCTCGGTTTCGCCGGCCAGGGCGCGGCCGATCCCGGCCTCCGCCTCGTCGCGCTCGACCGCGGCGAGGAAGCCGACCGTGCCGAAGTTGACCCCGAAGACCGGCACCCCGGTGCGGGCAAAGCGACGCAGCGCGTAGAGAATTGAGCCATCGCCACCGAGCACGAGACAGAGGTCCGGGTCGGTCGGAAGGTGCTCCACAGCCTCCACCCCGGCCGCCGCCTCGCCGTGCTTGGCCAGCTCGTTGGCGGTCGCGACCAGGCGCCAGTCGACATCCCCAGCGACGGAGGCGGCCAGGGCAACCGCCTCGGTCGCGGTTGGCGGGTGCGAATGGGTAATTAGTGCTGCAGTCTTCATCGCCTCTGACCCCGACCCTTCGCCTTGCGTTCTTGAGGCTCTGCCGCGGCGATTGCCGCTTCTAGATCGTCGACCTCGGCCCCATCGCCACCGCACCAGACGAAGGTCTCGCGGTTGCCCTTTGGCCCAGGCAATCCGGAAGAGGCGAAGCCGCGGATCGGCAAACCCAGCTCGCGCGCAGTCAGTGCCACGCCAAGGATCGCCTCGCGCCGGTCGGAGAGGTCGTGGACGACGCCCCGGCCAACCCGCGCGCGCCCCAGCTCGAACTGCGGCTTTACCATTGCCAGCACTTCTCCTCCGGGCTCGAGGCAGCCGGCCACCGCGGGCAAGATCTTGGCCAGCGCGATGAAGGAGACGTCGACCGTCGCCAGGCCGGGCACAAACGGCAGGTCGGCGGGCAGCATCTCGCGGGCATTGAGGCGCTCGATCACCCTCACCCGAGGGTCGTTGCGCAGGCTGACGTCGATTTGACCGTAGGCAACGTCAGCGGCGATTACGCGCGCCGCCCCGCGCTGAAGCATGCAATCGGTAAAACCACCAGTAGAGGCGCCGACGTCAAGGCAGTCGCGCCCGGCGACATTGATTCCGAGCGCGTCGAGCGCGTTTTCAAGCTTGATCCCGCCGCGCGAGACGAAGCGCCGCCCCTCGGCGACGATCAGCGCCACCTCGGGCTCGATCAGCTGACTCGGGCGCAGGGCCACCGGACCATCGCGGCCAACCCGCACCGCACCGGCCCGCACCGCCCCGGCGGCAGCCGTGCGCGAGGGGAACAGACCCCGCTCGGCCAGGACCGCATCTATCCGCGCCTTCTTCATCCGCCGCAACGGTAGCGCCGCCTCGGCCGGCCAGCCGCCCGCGGGCGGCCGATACAGGTTTTTAACCACGCTTTGACTTCAGCTGATTCGATGCTTCTTGTCCGGGTAGCCAACGCCTGACAGGGCCTTCCGGAACGCGCAAAGCGGTCTGTGATCCCACTCACACACAAACCGCACATACGTTCGTACGCTGTTCAAGGATTCGTAGAGGACAACCGATAGAAGGGGCAGATCGAAAAGACTTTTTGGCTGGGTTCGGAGTCGCCCATATGGCTCTTGTCGCTTCCCACGGCGAGTTGCCCGCGACTCATCAAAGGGCCCACCTACCTCCCACGGATCCACATATATAGAGATACATATCTCTCCTCCCTGTAGTAACCCCAGAACTCGCCTCGGCTCCCCGCCGGGGCGTTTTCTGTTGTGGGGTCTTGTTAGATGCAGAATGCGTGTGCATGATTAGAGACCTGGAGGCGATCTAACCGTGGCGGACCAAGTGCCCGCGGTCTGCGATGTGCTGACCACGATCGAGCGCCGTGATTGGCCCCTGCTGGAACGCCTGCTCGACCCGGATGTCCACTGGACGACCGCGGTAGAGGAGCACCTACATGGGCCGGCTGAGGTGATTGCCCTTCTGGCCGGTGATCCTCCCCCGGCGCCACCGGCGTTTCACGAAGTGCGCAGCGGACTGATCGTGCGCTGGATCGATATCCCCGGCTGAGTGCGGCCGCGCTCGCTCGGACAGGGCTACAGGTTGCGCACTCGACGGCCGATCTCTTGATCCTGGGGATAGCCAGCGGACTCCCAGAATGCTCCAGCCGCGTCGTCCTCGAAGGCGACCAGGGCTGTCACCCGGCTCACGCCGCAGCCACGCAGGTACTCCTCCCCGGCCCGCGTCAACGCGATCCCGATGCCCTGCCGCCGATGCCCTTCGCTCACAACCAGCCGGTACATGTTCCCCCGCCACCCGTCCCAGCCGGCGATCAGAGCGCCGACGATCTCCTCGCCGCGCACCGCAACCAGAAGGGCGGCCGGGGAATCTCCAGTCAGGCGCTCGACGTCATCGAGGCGGTCGGCGATACTCGCATGCTCACTCCGCTCTTGAGTCCAAAGCCCCAGGACCGCTCGCGCATCCTCGGGCCGGCACCTGCGTATCGTGACTTCCGCGTCAGTCAAGTCGCCAGTATCGATCAAGCCTCGGGCATCTGCGCAGCGGCGGAGAGTGAAGGCTCATGATTCCGACCAGATGTGGGCTTTTTCATCAACTTCAGGCACGGGAGTGCAACTCCGGGCTCTTACTTGAGTTGGTCTCTATAGACCGGGGCATCGTTGGCGGGAAGCGTCCTATGGATGGCACCGCGCAAAGAACCTCAACCGGCTCTCGGCCAGGCGATTCGTCGCCTCCGGACCGAGCGCGGCCTCAGCCAGGAGGAACTCGGGCACCTGGCCGAGATCCACCCGACCTGGATTTCGCACATCGAGTCGGGACGGACGAACCCGGCCTGGGGCACGGTCCGCCGCATCGCCGCCGTTTTCGAGGTCCGGCTCTCGGAGGTTGTGCTGTTAGCGGAGAGCTTGGCGGCGGAGGAGGAAAAAGAGAAGACCTGAGACCCGAGCACCGCGGCGCGGTGCCCTTGGCACCGGCGCGGCTAAAGCAGTAGATCCACGAGGCTCCCTACCTGCGGACCCACATACATAGAGATGCCTCTCCTCCCTCAAGTAACCCCAGAAGAGACGCCGAGAGGCTAACCGATTGAGCGCATTGGTGCAAGCCCTAATTTTTGAGGCGGTTCTCTAACCCGGTCAGCTGAGGGCCGGCTCTCCCGAGCGCAGCGCGGCGAGGACCCGCTCCGCGACGGCGGGGCCGGTCAGTCCGGCCTCCTCGCGCAGCAGCGCCGGCTTACCGTGGGTGACGTAGCGGTCGGGCAGGCCGAGGCGAAGGACCCGGGCGCGCTCCTCCGAGCGATCGCCAAAAGCGTCCTCGAGGTGCTCGAGCACGCCCGAGCCGAATCCCCCCGGCAAGACGTTCTCCTCAACGGTCACCACCAGGTCGTGGCCGAGGGCGAGGCTCTCCAGCAGCTCGGCGTCGAGTGGCTTGGCGAAGCGGGCGTCGGCAACGGTCGCGGTGAGACCGTGCCCGGCGAGGATCGCGGCTGCCTCGAGCGCCACTGCGACGCCGTAGCCGTAGCCGAGCAAGGCCACCCGCTCCCCGCTCGCCAGCAGCTCGCCACTGCCGATCGGGATAGCCGCGGGCTCGACCGGCAGCTCGACGCCCTCGGCGGTGCCGCGCGGGTAGCGCAATGCCACCGGGCCGCAATGGTCGACGGCGGTGCGCAGCATGTGGACCAGCATCGCCTCGTCGCGCGGTGCCATCACGACCACGTTGGGGATCGGGCGGAAGTAAGAGATGTCGAAGGCGCCGTGGTGGGTCGGGCCGTCGTCGCCGACCAGGCCGGCGCGGTCCATGGCAAAGGTGACATCGAGCTCCTGCAGGCAGACGTCGTGGATGATCTGGTCGTAGGCGCGCTGGAGGAAGGTCGAGTAGATCGCGCAGATCGGCTTCGCGCCCTGGATCGCCAGGCCCGAGGCCAGCAGCACCGCGTTCTGCTCGGCGATGCCGACGTCGTAGTACTGGCCCGGCACCTCGTCGGCAAGCTGTTGCAGTCCCGTCCCCCCCGCCATCGCCGCGGTGATCCCGATCACGCGCCGGTCGCGCCGCGCCTCGGCGACGATCGCCTCGCCGAAGACCTTCGTGTACTGGGGCGGGGCACCGGCGGCGGGCGGCTTCTCCAGCCGCTCCGGCGCGATCGCCTCGGGCGAGTCGGACTCCTGTACCGCGACCGGCTTCGGCGCCGGCGCGCCGTTGACGATGCTCTTCGGCTTCGCCGCGTGCCACTGCTCCATCCCCTCGAGGCCGCCCTCCTCGGCCGGTGAGAAGCCCTTGCCCTTGACCGTGTGGATGTGGACGATCACCGGGCGTTCAGCGTCGAAGGCCTCGCGCAGGGCCTCGCGCAGGGCGTGCACGTCGTGGCCGTCGATCACGCCCATGTAGGCGAGGTCGAGCTCCTCGAAGAAGAGCCCGGGCGCCCAGTAGGCCTTGATCGCCGACTTGATCTCCGGCCCCAGCCGTTCGATCCGCTTGCCGAGCCCGAGCGGCAGCTTGGTCAGCCGGTCCTCGACCCCCTCGCGGGCGTGGAAGAGGCGCGGGTTGAGCCGCACCCGGTTGAAGTAGCGCGAGAGAGCACCAACGTTGGGGGAGATCGACATCCCGTTGTCGTTGAGCACGATCACCATCGGCGTCTGCAGGCCACCGGCGGCGTGCAGCGACTCGTAGGCGACGCCGCCGGTGAGCGCCCCGTCGCCGATCACCGCGGCCACCCTGCCGTCCTCGCCGATCCCCTTGCGCATCGCCTCCTTGAGGCCGAGGCCGTAGCCGATCGAGGTCGAGGCGTGGCCGGCGCCCATGATGTCGTGTTCGGACTCGAAGATCGAGCAGAACGGGGCCAGCCCCTGGTACTGGCGGATCGAGGGCAGGCCATCGCGGCGGCCGGTGAGGATCTTGTGCGGGTAGGCCTGGTGGCCGACGTCCCAGAGCACCTTGTCGCGCGGCGAGTCGAGCAGGCTGTGCAGCGCTACCGCCAGCTCGCAGGTGCCGAGGTTGGCGCCGAAGTGGCCGCCGATCTCACCGATCGTGTCGATGATGTAGGTGCGCATCTCCTGGGCCACCTGCTGCAACTGGGCCTCGTCGAGGCCGTGCAGGTCGGCCGGGCCGTCGATACCGTCAAGCAGGCGCAGCGCGGCGCCGTCCTCGTGCTCGGGTGCGTGTCCGTTGTCTGTCATTCGTCTCTGGTGAAGATGTAGTCGGCGATTCGCCTCAGGTCAGCGGTCTCAGCGGTTGCCTCGGACAGTGCCCCGACTGCCTTGGCGTGGGATTCGGCCGCAAGCTCTCGCGCCCGCTCAAGGCCGAAGAGGCTGACGTAAGTGAGTTTTCCATGTCGCTCGTCGCTTCCATGGGTCTTGCCGAGCTGCTCATCGCTTCCGGTCACGTCGAGAATGTCGTCGACGATCTGGAAGAGCACGCCCAGCTCGTTGGCAAATCGGCGAAAGGGGATTGTCTCAGGTTCGGACAGCCCGTTGAGCGTGAGGACGACGCCGACACTGGCGGCGATCAGCCGCCCGGTCTTCAGCGTGTGCAGCGCCCGCAGGCCCTCGGCGTCGCGCTCGGCCACCGCGACGTCGACGTACTGGCCGCCGACCATGCCGTCGACGCCGGTGGCGGCGCTGAGCTCGCGCAGCGCCGCCAGCACCCGGGCCGGCTCGCCCGGCTGCTCGCAGAAGAGCCGCACCGCCTCGGCGAAGAGGCCGTCGCCGGCGAGGATCGCGACGTCTTCGCCGAACTTGACGTGCGACGTCGGCTGGCCGCGCCGCAGCTCGTCGTCGTCCATCGCCGGCAGGTCGTCGTGGATCAGCGAGTAGGTGTGGATCAGCTCAACCGCGCAGGCGACCGCGAGGAAGTCAGCGGGCTCGGCGCCGAGCGCCCGCGCCGTGGCCAGCGCCAGCACCGGGCGCACCCGCTTACCGCCGCCAAGCAGCGAGTAGCGCATCGCCTCCTCGAGGCCGGCGGTCGCTGCCGGCGCCGGGAAGCGCAGCCGCTCCAGCTCGGCGTCAACCAGGGTGCGTAGGTCTTCGGGGTAACTCACCGGCGAGGTGCGCTCACTGTGAAGCGGCCTCGCCCTCACGGATGCGACGGTTTGCCTCCTCGACCGCCTCGGCGGAGAGGTCGGCCGCCTCGTGGGCGAGCTCGGCCGCACGAGCGTCGGTCGCCCCCTCGCCCTCCAGCTCGCGGGCGATCGCGGTTAGCCGCTCGGAGATCTCGCGCAGGCGGCTCACCGCACGCCCTCGCGCTCGCGCACGATCGCGCCGAGCACGCCGTTGACGAAGCCCGGCGCGTCGGCGCCGCAGTACTCCTTGGCGATCTCGATCGCCTCGTCGATCGCGACCTCGGTTGGCACGTCGTCGCTGTACTCGATCTCATACAGCGCAACCCGCATCAGGTTGCGCTCCAGGGGGGCGATCCGCTCCAGCTCCCAGCCTTTTGCGTGGGCGGCAATCGCCCTGTCGAGCTCGTCGCGGTGCAGCTCCACCGCGGCCGCCAGCTCACGCGTGAACGGCCGCGACTCGGCCACCAGCTCCTCCAGCGGGCGGCCGGTGACATCGCGCTGGTAGCAGGCGAAAACGGCGTCACGGCGCTGGTCTGACCTACGCATGACGCCATTCTCGCGCTTCTGGCGGCTGGACCCCTCGACCACCCTCTTTGCTGCTGTCAGCCGCGCGTATAGCTGAGGGCGAGCAGGCCGGCGTTGCCGGAGAGGTTGGTCGCCGCTTCGCGCACTTCAAACGGTTCGAAGCCCTGGCTGGGCGAGAGCTTCTTCGGCAGCGCAAAGAGGATGAACATGTACGTTTCGCTGCCTTCGGGGCAGATTTCATAGTCCACCTTGCCGAAGCTGTTGCGGCCGGTGACGGCGCCCCTGGGCAATTTTCCGGCTTCGATTTCGTCCAGGTCGGGACTCAGCCCACCCACGGCCCAGTCGAAGAAGAGTTTTCCGTTGACCGGCTGGACGTTCATCGCGAAGAGGACCAGTTCGGCGGTCCCCGGCGGCACCCCCTGCCAACGAAGCGCCGGCGAAGTGCTCTTGCCATCGCAGGTGTACTCGGCGGGCAGCGTCTGCGGGCCGCCGCTGGACCCCAAGCTCGACGGGCTAACCAGGGCCATACTGGCCACCGTCACTTCCTTGCGTTCCTGAGGGGTGATGCCGCGCTCCGGCGCGCCTTTGGGCTGCGCGATGGGCGGACCGTGCTTGCCGCCGGAAGAAGATCCTCCACCGGGAGACGCGCCCGGAACCGCCGAGCCGCCGTCTTCCGTCGCTTCCGCCGCCGAGGGAGAGCCGCTGCCGGCTTCGCCACTGGCGCCGCCAGGAGCAGCGGCGCTTGGACTACCCGAGCTCGACGTTTCCGAGCTCGCGGTGGCCGAGCTCGAGTCGTCCGAGGATCCTCCCCCGCACCCGGCCAGTGCCAACGCCGCTACCGCGAGCGCCAGGATGATCCCAACGCTCGCGGTTGTCTTTACGGAATTCATTAGGAGGCGCTGATCGACTCGCCTCGGTGCCACTCGAACGCTTCGGTCGGGAAGACGCCGTTCCATTCGACCGTTTCGCCCAGCGATTTCAGCGACGTTCCCGTTGCTGAGAAAGTCGACGGGCTGAACGTGGCGCTTTCGGTCGTGTTGTTGATCAGGCCGCCGGCCGTTCCAGTGACGTTGGCCCAGACGCCCCACAGCGGGCAAAACCAGCCGCCGTAGAGGATCCAGACGTCCACCCCTTTGACTACGAGGTAGTTATTGGCGCCGACAGTTTTCAGTTCTGAGGGCCAGGGGAACGATTCGGCTTCGATCGCTTCAACCGTGCAGGTCGAGTTGGTGTAGCAGCCGAACAGGGGCAGGCTGGTGATGCTCCCCTTGCCGGTCCCCGCTTCGTTTTTGATGTCGACTTCGTAGAGGAAGTTGTTGCAGGTGGTCGTGAACCCCCACATCGTCAGGCCGCTTTTTTCGGCCCCCCCGAGGATCGTTTCCGTGCCTTCCAACGCTTTGCCGTTGAACTTCCAGGCCGGAGCGGCCCCCGCACTGGCGGCGAAGGCAGCGCAAAGCATCAGCGCCACGACCAACCCCCCCAGGATCTTGTTCATTCGCATGACTGGTTCTCCCTCTATTGCTCAATGGACTGGGAAACAGCTACCCCAATGGAGCCTTCGAGGAGAGGTTCAGCGCCGCATCGCTCGAACCCGCCGCCCACAAATTTCCTCCCTCAAAAGCTCCAGGGCGTACCCTGAAATCCTCCAACAAGTACCACATCTGAGGCCGCTGCGCCACCCCAGCGCCGGCGCCGGCGACCCGATGCCTCAGGCGCGCGAGACGTATTCGCCGCTGCGGGTGTCGACGCGGACGATCTCGCCCTCTTCAATAAATAGCGGCACCTGCACCACCACGCCGGACTCCAGGGTCGCCGACTTGTTGCCGCCGCCGGAGGCGGTATCGCCCTTGACGCCCGGCTCGGTCTGGGTCACCTTCATCTCAATCGCGCTCGGCACCTGTACGTCGCTGGGCCGCTCATCGACGAAGAGCACGTCTACCTCGGCGTTGGGAAGCAGCCACTGCATCGCCTCGCCGACCAGGTCGCGCGCGATCTCGATCTGCTCGTAATCGCGGTTGTCCATGAAGACCGCCGCCTCGCCGGAGTCGTAGAGGTACTGCATCTTGCGCGACTCGGTGCGCACTGGTCGGAACTTCTCGCCGGCCCGGAAAGTCTTGTCCTGTACCGACCCGTCCTCGATCTTGCGCAGCTTGGTCCGCACGAAGGCGCCGCCCTTGCCTGGCTTGACGTGCTGGAATTCGATGATCCGGAAAATCGTCCCGTCGATCTCGATGTGCGAGCCGTTCTTGAATTGGTTGGTGCTGATCACGGCGGCGAATCCTAAAGAAGGGAGCGCATCGCTACTTCTTCGGAGCTCAACACAGCGACGGGGGATTGATCGTTTAACGTGGCGGACAGGGAATGAAGGGGGTCCTTACAGCCGTCATATCGCTCGCCGCAATGGCGCTGCTGCCAGTCGCGTCCGCCTTGGCCGAAGGGGAACCGACGCGCCTCCAGTACGTCGAACAGGTTGATCCGATCTGTCAGGCGAACACCGAAGCCAACAAGCGGATCCTCAAGAACGTCAAAACGAAGGCGCGGAGCAAGTCGGTGAAGACGGTGCGCGAAGCCGGCTCTCAGTTCATCCAGGCCTCAAGCGCGTTCGGAAAGGCGGAGAAGAAAATTGCCGCGGTGCCGCGGCCGCCGGCCGACGACGCCCGGCTGCTCAAGTGGTTCAACCACCTCGACATCGTCAAGACGGACTTGCGCAAGCTCGGCAAGGCCCTGCAGGGAAACGAAAAGATTCTCGCTGCCCACGAACAGGTCCGGGTTGAACGCGCCGCCAACGCCGCCAATAACGTCAGCTTCGTCTTCGAATTTCAGTACTGCCACCTGAGCCCTTCCAGCTTCTTCTAATCGGGCTCCCGAACGGCTATTCCTTTTCGGCCGCGGTGGTGGTCGTGAGAGCGGCGGCCGAGCCGCCGGAGAGCACGCGACGAACCAGGCGCGGGGCGAGGATGCGGGCGATCGCGGCAAGCGCGTAGGGGCGCGGCACATAGCGCTCTGCCTTGCCGCCCGGGCCCGCCTCAAGGATCGCCTCGGCGACGTTCTCGGGCTTCGAGACGACCCAGCGGGTCAATGCCCTCTGGCGCAGCTCGGTCGCCGGGAAGCCCTCGGTGGCGATGAACCCCGGCAGCACCATGCCGACGTGGACGCCGTGCGGGCGCTCCTCGGCGTAGAGCGCATCGGTCCAACCAATCAGCGCGAACTTGCTCGCCGAGTAGGCGCCAGTGCGGGCGCGGGCAACCCGCCCCGCGGTACTGGCGACATTGACGATCGCGCTCGGCGCGGAGGCGCGCAGGGCCGGCAGCAGCTCCTCGGTGAGCCGAGCGACGGCGTCGAAGTTGATCTCCATATGGCGCTGCAGATTGGCGTAGCCGGCCTCGCCGAAGCCACCGCGCCAAGAGGCACCGGCGTTGTTGACGAGCAGGGTCAAACGGCCGCCGTGCTCGGCCACGTGGGCGCCGATCCGCCCGGGTGCATCGGCATCGGTGAGGTCGGCGGCGACGTAGGTTGCCTCGCAGGGCAGCGACTCGACCAGCGCCCGCAGGCGATCCTCGCGACGGGCGACGAGAATCAGGCTGGCGCCGGGCTCACGCGCGAGCCGGCGCGCAGTCGCCTCGCCGATCCCGCTGGAGGCTCCCGTTACCAAGGCCCTAATACCGCTCGCGCTCACCTGTGGAACGCTATTCGAATCGCCAGACCGCGGACGCTTGTTTTTATCGACATACTGCGCGCCCTGTGAACGAAACCCCTGGACTACTCCATAACCTCTTGCGCGTACCGGGTCCGTCGGGCTACGAGGCCCAGGCCGCCGCAGTCTGGCGCGAGGCAGCCTCCTTCGCGACGCTTTCGACCGATGGGATCGGCTCCTCGGTAGCCCGCATCGGCGAGCCATCGCCGCTGCTCGCGGTCGTCGGTCACATCGACGAGATCGGGCTGGTGGTCCGCCACATCGACGAGAAGGGTTTCCTCTGGTTCGCCCAAATCGGAGGTTGGGACCCCCAGATCCTGGTCGGCCAGCGAGTTGAGATCCAAGGTCGCAACGGTCCGGTGTCCGGCGTCGTCGGACGCAAGCCGCTGCACCTGCTCGACGCCGAAGCGCGCAAGAAGGTGGTCGAGCTGAAGGGCCTCCACATCGACATCGGTGCCGACGGTCGCGAGGGGGCCGCCGAACTGATCCGCGTCGGCGACCCGGTCGTGATCGCGTCCGAGCCGCTCGGACTCTCCGGCGAACGCTTGGTTTCCCGCGCGATGGACAATCGCCTCGGCGCCTACGTCGCGCTCGAGGCCCTGCGCCGCTGCCACGAGCACGACTCGCTCAAGGCCAGCTTCGCCGCGATCGCCGCCGTGCAGGAGGAGATCGGCCTCTTCGGTGCCCGCACCTCCGCCTTCGCCGTCCAGCCCGACTTGGCGATCGTCGTCGACGTGACCCACGCCACCGACGCGCCGGGGATCGACGAGAAGGAGCTCGGCAGCCACGCCCTGGGGTCGGGACCGGTGATCTACCGCGGCGCCACGCTCTCACCAAAGGTCTTCGAGCTACTGGTCGAGACGGCCGAGGCGGAGGGGATTGAGCACACGATCGGCGCCACCGGCAACTCGACCGGAACTGACGCCGACGCGGTCCAGTTTGCCCGCTCGGGAATACCGACCAGCCTCGTCTCGATCCCACTGCGCTACATGCACTCCCCCGTTGAGATGGTCGACCTCGCCGACCTCGAGGCAACGGTCGCGCTGATCACCGCCTTCGCGGCGCGCCTCGACAGCGGCATCGACCTCAGTCGCTGACTGACGCCGCCCTGGCGTCGCCAGACAAGGACGCAGGGAGGCCGAATAGCAGCGCTATTTGGCCGACTGAGGACGCCGTATGGCGGCGCCAGGGACCGTCAGCGTCAGTTCGCTACGAAGACCTGGTCGCGGCCGCCAGCCTTCGCTGAATAGAGAGCTACGTCGGCCCGGGAGACCAGATCGTCCGTGTTGACCCTCGGCGGCCCTGAGACCGCGGCGCCGATGCTGATCGTCACCTCCACCCCCGCCGGACGACGCCTGCTCACCGCCTGGCGCAGCCGCTCGGCAATCCCGACGGCATCCTTCTCTGTTGCGCCGGGGAGGATTACGAGGATCTCCTCGCCGCCGATCCGGTAGATCGAGTCACCGGCTCGCAGCACCGCCCGCATCGTGTCGGCGACGTCCTTGAGGACCGCGTCGCCGGCCGCGTGGCCGAGCTTGTCGTTGACGCGCTTGAAGTGGTCGAGGTCGCAGAGCAGTAGCGCGTGCGAGAGACCCTTCTTACCATTGCTCGGCTGCCCGTCGAGCTCGGCCAGACGCTGCTCGAGGGCATTGCGGTTGAAGAGGCCGGTGAGCGGGTCGAGGGTCGAGCGGCGGCGATGGGCACGGTCGGACTCGACCAGCGCCCCAGAGAGGATCACGGTACTAAGGATCAGGGCGAGGGCGGCGACCAAGGTCTGGCTGTGGGCCGCGGCGCTGACAGGGTCGATCGCCACCGTGCTGATCAGAAAGACGGAGAGGAGATAGGCGGTGCCGACCGCCATCCCCCAGGGCTCGAAGCGGACGCCAAGGGTGACCGCAGGCAGCGCGAACCACATCAGCGCCGGGCTCGTCGGGCCGCCGCTCGCGATCACCGCGGCGGCGAGCAGCAGTGGCAGCAGGCCCCAGGCTCCCGCAACCCATAGCCCCGGGCGCGGACTGGCCTGCATGAAGCGATCGGCAACGGCGAAGCCACCGAAGCCGGCAGCGAGCGGCGCCAGCCAGAGCCAGCCGACCGCGGGGCTCGCCGAGGCAAGCGCCAGGCCGAGAATCGCGAAGCAGGCAGCACGGTAGCGCCGCATCCGCCGCTCCCCGTCGAGCAGGCGCTCGCGCCGCGCTTCGGCTCGGATCGCCGCGAGCGACTCACTCGAGCTGGCCGGGCCGTGCTCGGAGGCGAGGGCGTCGCGAAGCATGTTCGATGTCGGTGCCACGACCACCTCATCGACTGCCGCCGGGTCGGTCTTAACCCTGCACCCGGATGGCCACCCGTCAGTCGACCAGCCGCAGCTCCTTCGGTAGGCCGCTGAGGTTGCGGTGGCCGTCCTCGGTCACGACCACGAGATCCTCGATCCGGACTCCCAGCTCGCCCGGCAAGTAGATGCCGGGCTCAATCGTCACCACTTCTCCAGCCGCGAGCACGTCCTCGGAGCGCTGCGAGAGGCGCGGCTCCTCGTGCACCTCGAGCCCGACGCCGTGGCCGAGGCCGTGGCCGAAGCGCTCGCCGTGGCCGGCGGCTGTGATCGGCTCGCGGGCGACGGTGTCGACATCCTCGGCCTTGACCCCGGCACTGACCGCGGCCAGCGCCGCCGCCTGCGCCTCGCGCACAACCTCGTAGACCTCGCGGGCGCGCTCCCCGGGCTCGCCGGTGGCGAAGGTGCGGGTGCCGTCGGAGCAGTAGCGGTCGAGCTTCACCCCCATGTCGAAGACGACCAGCTCGCCGCGGCCGATCTCGCGCTCGCCGGGCTCGGCGTGTGGCAGGGCACCGTTAGGTCCGGCGGCGACGATCGTCGGGAAGGAGGGCTCGGCGCCCTGCTCGCGCATCCAGGCCTCGACCCCGCGGGCGACATCGAGCTCGGTGCGCCCCGCCAGGCCGCGCTCCAGGGCCCAGCGCCAGGCCTCGTCGGCCAACTCGGCCGCCGCCGAAATCGCCGCCAGCTCGGCCTCATCCTTGACCCGGCGCAGTTTCTCGACGGTCCCCCCGGCGCCCTCGAGCGAGACGCCCTCGGGGAGTTTCTCCTCCAGTTTGCCCTTGGCGCGAACCGACATGTGGTGGTCTTCGAAGCCGACCTTGCCGCTGAGCCGCGCGGCGATCCCGCCCAGCCAGTCGTCCTTGACGGTGACGACCTCCCAGCCCTCGACCTCGGACTCGGCGCGCTCCGTGTAGCGAAAGTCGGTGAGGAAGACGCGCGCCTCGCCGCCGCAGATGCAGGCGCCGTTGGTGCCGCCGAAGCCGGTCAGGTACTGGACGTTGACCAGGTCGCTGACCAGGAAGCGGTCGAGCTCACGCTCGGCGACCAGCGCCGCGAGGCGGTCCGCACGCGCCTGCATCAGGCCGTGTTCGTGCCGAGCTTGCCGGCGAGCAGCTCGAGCGCCTCTCGATACCCGTCCGGCCCCTTGCCGCAGATCTTCGCCAGCACCAAACCGTCGAAGACCGAGAGCCGGCGCCACTCCTCGCGCGACTCGACATCGGAGAGGTGGACCTCGACCGCAGGCAGGCCGGCGACGTCGAGCGCGTCGGCGATCGCGCGGCTGTAGTGCGACCAGGCACCGGCGTTGACGATCGCCGCGTCGGCCAGCTCGGGCAGCCGGTGCATGTACTCGACGAACTCGCCCTCGGAGTTGGTCTGGAAGAAGATCGTCGCCAGGCCCTGCTCGCGCGCCCAGTCCTCGATCTTGGTCTCCAGGTCGCGCAGCGAGAGACCACCGTAAACCTCGGGGTCACGGCGATCGAGGATGTCGAAATTGACGCCGTGCAGGACGGCGACGCGGTTGTGCGCGGTTGTCATTCGTAGAGCTCCTCCACGGCGGCCCTGACCTTAGCCGGATCGACCTGTCCCCCGATCCGGGGGGCGCCCGGCTCGGCGAGCAAGACGAAGCCGACGCCCTCGGCCGTGCGCTTCTTGTCGCGCTGCAGGGCGTCGAGGGTCTCGCCCACATCGACACCGGGATCGAGGGCGACCGGAAGGCCGTGGCGACGCAGGATTGATTCGACCTCGTCGTGCAACTGCGGGGCGTCCGAGAGCCGCAGTGCCGCCAGCAGGCCAAGCCCGATCGCCTCGCCGTGGCGATAACGCCGGTAGCCGCTCGCAGCCTCGATCGCGTGGCCGACGGTATGACCAAGGTTGAGCACGGCGCGGGGGCCGCCGTCGCGCTCGTCGGCAGCGACGACCTCGCACTTGTAGCGGGCGCAGGCGAAGACGAGGTCGGAGAGCGCCGCCCCGGGCTCAAGCGCCTCGAGCGCCTTCGATCGCTCCCAGAGCTCGCCGCCCGCCAGCAGGCCAGTCTTCAGCAGCTCGGCGAAACCGGCGGCGAGCTCCTCGCGCGGCAGCGAGGCCAAAGTGTTGGTGTCGGCCAGAACCGCGGCGGGCAGCTGGTAGGCGCCGGCGTAGTTCTTGCCCTCGGGCAGGTCGACGCCGGTCTTGCCGCCGTAGGCTGAATCGACCTGGGCGACCAGGGTGGTCGGAACCTGGATCACCCGCACTCCACGCTGATAGAGGTGGGCGCAGAACCCGGCCAGGTCGCCGACGACGCCGCCGCCGAGGGCGACGACGTGGTCTTCGCGGGTCATCCCGGCGCGCGCCATCTCTCGCAGCACCCGCTCGGCCTCGGCCATCGTCTTCGCCGACTCCCCAGGCTCGACCTCGATCCGGGCGGCGAGTGGGCCGAGCTGCTCGGCGTAGAGCGCGCCGACCGCTTTGTCTGTGACGCAGAACCGCCGCCCGGGCAGTGGCCAGAGCGCCGTGCTGAGGACGCCGGGACCGGCGAAGATCGGATACTCGCCCGAGGCGCTGGCAGCCCAGAGCATCTTGGTCCCGGCCGGCAGCTCCGCCAGCGCCAGCAGCGAGGGCATCGCACGGGCGATCAGCCCCCGGTCGCCCGGCGGCAGGATCGCGTCGGCGAGCGAGTCGTAGAAAGGCAGGCGCTCCTCCATCAGCTTGGCGACGCCCTCGGCGCTATTGGCCAACGGCCGGTCGCTGCGAGCAATCCGCCGCCAGGCCTCGCGCGCATCGACCTGGAGCCAGACGACGATGTGGCGTCGCAGCGCCTCGCGCACCCGATCGGAAAGCACGCTGCCGCCGCCGAGGGCGATCGCGCCGCCATCAGCTTCCTCCAGCAGCGAGCCGACGACGTCGGCCTCGCGCGCGCGGAAGGCCGCCTCGCCATCCTGCTCGAATGCGGCCGTGATCGACTTGCCGAAGGCCTTTTCCATCAGCTCGTCGATCTCAGTGGTCTCGAGACCACCGTCGCGCGCCGCGGCCAGGGCGGTCGACTTGCCCGCACCCATGAAGCCGATGAAGACGAGCGCTGGCTTCACCGCGCGAGACCTCCCTTTTCCATCCATGGCATGGGAAAAGGAGGTTTCATCCCCGGAAATCGATACGCCTCTTGTAGGCGTCGACCGCGGCGAGCACGTCGTCGATGTGGTCGCCGCCGAACTTCTCACGGTAGGTGCGGGCTAGGGCGAGACAGACCATCGCCTCGCCGACGACCGCGGCAGCGGGGACCACGGTCGAGTCGGTGCGCTCGCGCAGCGCCTGGGCCGGCTCCTTAGTCGCCGTGTCGACCGAGCGCAGTGGCTTGGTCAGAGTCGAGATCGGCTTGATCGCGGCCCGCACCGAGAGCGGCAGACCGTTGGTCATCCCGCCCTCGAGACCGCCGGCGTGATTGGTCTCACGGAAGTAGCCACGCTCCTGCGACCAGAAGATCTCGTCGTGGGCCTCGGAGCCGGGACGCCCGGCGACGTCCCAGGCTTCACCGATCGAAACCCCCTTGATCGACTGGATCGAGGCGACGGCGCCGGCGAGGCGTCCGTCGAGCCGGTCTTCCCAGGAGATGTGCGAGCCGAGGCCGGGGACCAGACCGAAGGCGCGCACCTCAAAGGTGCCGCCGAGGCTCTCGTTGGCCTTGCGCAAGCGGTTGATCTCCTCGACCATCGCCGCACTGGCGTCGGGGTCGAGGCAGCGCACCGGGTCCTCATCGACGCTGGCGAAGTCCTGCGGCGCGAGGTCGGCCCGCTCCGGCGCGATGACCGAGGCGATCTGGGTGACGTGGCTGTGGACGCTGACACCGAGGGCGCTGAGGAAGCCGCGGGCGATTGAGCCGGCCGCAACGCGGGCGGCCGTCTCGCGGGCGCTGGCGCGCTCGAGCACGTTGCGGATGTCGTCGTGGCCGTACTTCTGGGCGCCGACGAGATCGGCGTGACCAGGACGCGGCAGGTGGACCTCGTCGACCTCGGCCTCCACCGGCCAGGGGTTCATCCGCTCCTCCCAGTTGGCGTAGTCGCGGTTGGCAACGAGAACGGCGATCGGGCTGCCGAGTGTGCGACCGTGGCGCAGGCCCGAGCGGATCTCAACCGTGTCGGTCTCGATTTTCATCCGCCCACCGCGGCCATGCCCGAGCTGGCGTCGCGCCATGTCGCGGTCGAGCGCTTCGCGCTCAAGGACAAGTCCGGCCGGCATCCCCTCGACGATCGCGACCAGACCCGGCCCGTGCGACTCGCCCGCGGTTGTAAATCGAAATGCGCTCATCGCCTCAAGGCTATAGGCGGACCGCCCGGCGGCACCGCCTGCTGAGTTCGCACTTTCTAGTCCGTATGGACGTAAAAAGGCGAAGTCACCGAGTGAAAGGCTGGGCCGATGGAACGTCAGCTGCGGGCGGCGGCGCGCATTGTGTCGAGAGGCGCCGGGCGGCCCGTCCATATTTCCAACGAGAGGGCGCCCTGCTGGACCAGGATCTCGATGCCGTCGACGACGGTGGCTCCTCCGGCTTCGGCGCCGCGCAGCAGCGCGGTTTGCTCGCCGCCGTAGACCATGTCGACCACTGTCTGCTGCGAGGAAAAGCCGCCCGGCGCCAGGGGAAGCTCGGCAAAGGGATCCTCACCGCCGAGACCGACGGCGGTTGAGTTGACGATCAGCTCGTATGAATCCTGGGCGGGTTCGGCGACGGGTTGACCGCCGAGCTCCTCGCAGAGGTGCTGGGAGCGAAGCTCAGTTCGATTCCAGACGCCGACCTCGGCCCCCTCGCGCAGCAGCGCCCAGACAACAGCGCGGGCGGCGCCACCGGCCCCCAGCACAAGCGCCCGCTTGCCGGTCGGCGCGGTCGGCAGCGCCCGCAGCAGCCCATCGGCGTCGGTGTTCTCGGCCCGAATCTCGTCCTCAGCGAAGCTGAGTGTGTTGGCGGCACCGATCTCACGCGCCGGCTCCGAGAGCTCGTCGGCGAGTGAGAGTGCCGCACTCTTGTGGGGGACGGTGACGTTGGCGCCGACGAAACCTTCGCCCTCGAGCGCCCGCGCCCGCGTCTCGAACGCGTCGGGAGCGACCTCGATCGCCTCGTAGCTCCACTCCGCCAAGCCGAGCTCGGCGAGGGCGGCGTTGTGCATCGCCGGTGAGCGCGAGTGGCCGACCGGATAGCCGAGGACGGCGAGGCGCGGCACTGCGTTATTCCCCGCAGCTGTCCGGCGAGTTGCCGCCGGCCGCTTCGCGGGCCGAGTTGTAGCTTTCGACGTCGGCGTTGAATTCGGCTTCGGTCGAGGAGAAGGCGAGCTTGTTGCACGCCCCCGGCTCGGCCACATAGAAGAGGTAGTCGACCTTCGCTGGGTGGGCGGCGGCTTCGATCGAGGCGAGGCCGGGACTGTCGATCGGCCCCGGCGGCAGCCCGGTGTG
Organism: Solirubrobacterales bacterium; assembly: GCA_035605695.1. GTDB lineage: Bacteria > Actinomycetota > Thermoleophilia > Solirubrobacterales > 70-9 > VRUE01. The sequence continues at coordinate 63,619 of DATNGZ010000066.1, forward strand.
GGTGCGCGTGTTGTACGGCGAGTCGACGGCCAGTTCGGATTCGGTCAGCGGCCGCGTGTAGTTGCCGGTGGCGAAGCGGGTCGTCGCGTCGATCCCCAGCGGCATCCCTTCGTGCAGGCGGTTGTAGATCACCGCGGCGACCAGCTTGCGCTGGCTTTCCAGGCCCGCCTCGTGCTCGATCATCGAGGCGATCGTGAGCACGTCGTAAGTCGTCAAGTTCTTCGCGCGCGCGTAGCTCATGTCGACGCCGGCAATCCGCCGCTTGAAGTCTTCGAGCTGCAGCTGGACGAGGTCGGCGGCCTTGGCGTGCTTGACCAGTTCAAAGGTATCGGGAAAGAGAAAGCCCTCGAGGTCCTTGGCGCCGCCGCCGCCGTACTTGGCGGGATTCAGGTACTTGGAATGGACGCTGGCCTTCTCGTAGTTGCCCTGTAGGCCTTCTTGCTTGGCGAGCTCCGCGGTCTGAGAGCGGGTGTAGCCCTCTGGGATAGTCAGAGTGATCGTCCGCACCACCACCGGTGGAGGCGGACTGCTGCGGTGAAAGTGGCGGTAGGCAAGGGCCGCGATCGCGGCGATCCCGAGGAAGACCGCGCCAAGCGCGAAGGCGACGCCGAGTCGGCGGCCGCGGGAGTGAGCGGGCTGGGGCTTCGGGGCGCGTGGTGGCTTGGTCTTCTTGACCTTCGGCTGCTTCTTCGACTTGGGCGGCTTGGCCTTTGGCGCGGGCGCGGGCGCGGCGGATGGCGTCGACTTGGCTCGGCGTGCTTCGCGCTCGAGGCGCCGCCGCTCGCGCTCGGCCGCCGCCGGATCGTCGGCCTCGGTGAACGGATCGTCACTCATCGTCGCGCTCTTCGATCGCCGCCTGGCCGGCGAGGTATGCCTGCAGCAGATGCGCGGCGGCGAGCGAGTCGGGGGCGGCTGTCGCCCCTTCGCGCTTGCTCGCATCGGCCATGCGGGTCGTCAGGCGCTCGTCGTAGGTCTCGACCGGAACGTCGACAATCGCTTCCAGTTCGGTGCAGAAGGTGCGCGCCAGCGCCGCCTGGCTGCCTTCCTCGCCGCTGAGGTGAAGCGGCAGGCCGACGACCACCCGCTCGACCTCGTACTTGGCGACCAGCTCGGCGACCGAGCGCGCCTCCGGCGGTTCGATCACCGGCAACGGGGTCGAAAGCGTGCCGCTTGGGTCGGAGATCGCGCAGCCGATCCGGGCGGTGCCGTGGTCGAGGGCGAGGACGCGCAACGCAGCTACCCCAGCTTCCCCTCGATTGCCGCCCGCGCCACCGCCAGCGCCTCATCGAGCTTGCCGGGATCCTTGCCGCCCGCCTGGGCCATGTCGTCGCGACCGCCGCCACCGCCGCCGACTACCGGCGCCGCCTCGCGCACGATCTCGGCCGCCGAGAGCCCGCGGCCCACGGCGCCTTTGGAGACCAGGACGACCAGCGCGACTTTGCTGGCCTCAGCTCCACCGAGGACAACGGCGGAGTCGCCGCCGAGCTTGGACTGCACGCGGTTGGCAAGATCGAGCAGCTGCTTCTGGTCAGCAAGCGGCGCCTGTGCGGCGACCAGCTTGACGCCAGCGTCGTCGGTGGCCTCGCCGACGAGCCGCTCCGCCTCCTCACTCGCCAGCTGCTTCTGCGCCTGCTCCGCCCCCTTCCCGGCCTCCTTCAGGCGCTCGGCCGCGCGCTTCGCGCCGCTGAGCGGGTCCTGCGGCGAGCCCAGCAGGTCGCCGACCTCGGCCAGGCGCTGCTCGCGCTCGCGGAACCAGTCGATCGCGGCCGGCCCGCTGAGCGCCTCGATCCGGCGCACGTTGGCGGCGCTGGAGCCCTCGGAGGCGATCTTGAAAATGCCGATCTCCGCCGTATTGGCGACGTGGGTGCCGCCGCAGAGCTCGCGCGAGACGCCGTCGACCTCGACCACGCGCACCCACTCGCCGTACTTCTCGCCGAAGAGCGCCATCGCCCCCAGCCGCTCGGCCTCGGTGCGCTCCATCTCCAACCAGCGCACCGGCCGGCTCGCCTTGATCCACTCGTTGACGCGATCCTCGACCGCGCGCAGGTCCTCGGCGCTGAGCCCCTGGCCATGGCTGAAGTCAAAGCGCAGCTTGTCGGGGCGCACGGCCGAGCCGGCCTGGTGCACGTGGCTGCCGAGCCGCTCGCGCAGCGCCGCGTGCAAGAGGTGCGTGGCGGTGTGGTTGCGCATCGTCGCGTGGCGGGTCTCGCGATCGACTTCGGCCTCGACAGCGACACCGTCGTCGAGACCATCGGCGGGTTCGATCTCCAGCGCTTGGTCTTCGCCAATTCGGTAGACGTCGAGCACCTTGGCTTCTCCCGCGGGCCAGCGGATCACCCCACTGTCTGCGACCTGTCCCCCTCCCTCCGCGTAGAAAGGGCTCTCCTCCAGCTTGATCAGCGCCCGCTTGCCCCCGGCCGGGACTGTTTTCTCTCCGTAGAGCAGATCCGCAGGGGACGCGTAGTCCTTATTTGCCTCGCGCTCGACCGCGGCGAGGCCGGTCGTCGTCCGCAGTGTCTCGTAGCCGACGAACTGGGTCGGCGCGGCCGCGCCGGCGAAGGCGATCACCCGCTCGTGGCGATCCTCGGAGCCATGCGCGGTCGCGGCGCCCGAGCGGGCACGCTGGCGCTGCTCGTCCATCAGCTCCTCGAAGCCGCTGTCGTCCACCGAGAGTCCCTGCTCGGCGACCAGCTCCTTGGTCAGGTCATAGGGGAAGCCGTAGGTGTCGTGGAGCTTGAAGGCGTCGGCGGCATCGATCCAGGAGGTCTCCTTCTGCTTCGCTTCGGCGACCAGGTTGTCGAGCAGCTCGCTGCCGCGCTCCAGGGTGCGGCCGAAGCTATCCTCCTCATCGCCGACCCAGCGCGCGATCGTCGCGCGCTCGGCGACCAACTCGGGGTAAGCCTCGCCCATGATCTCGATCGCGCACTCGGTGAAGCGGCTCAGCCACGGTGCCTCGAGGCCGAGCGTGCGGCCCTGCTGGATCGCCCGCCGCATGATCCGGCGCAGGATGTAGCCGCGGTCTTCGTTGGACGGGACGACGCCGTCGGCGATCAGGAAGGCGGCGCCGCGCGAGTGGTCTGCGACGATCCGCATCGCCCGCGTCACCGCCCCGCCCTCGTCGTAGGAGCGGCCGGACATCGCCTCGGCCAGATCGACCAACGGCCGTACCAGGTCGGTCTCGTAGACCGAGGGGACCTCCTGCAGGATTGCCGCCATCCGGTCGAGGCCCATGCCGGTATCGATGTTGCGCATCGGCAGCTCGCTCAGCGAACCGTCGGCACCGAGGTCATAGGTCATGAAGACGTGGTTCCAGAACTCGAGGTAGCGCTCGGTATCGTCGCCGGGGCGCTCGTCCTCGGCGCCGAACTCGGGCCCGCGGTCGAGGTAGAGCTCCGAGCAGGGACCACAGGGCCCAGCCGGGCCGGCCTGCCAGAAGTTGTCCTCGCGGCCGAGCCGGACGATGCGCTCGTCGGGCACGCCGACCCGGCGCCAGACCGCGATCGCCTCCTCGTCGGGGCCGAGTCCGAGCTCCTCGTCGCCGCCGAAGACCGTGACCCAGATCCGCTCGGGATCCATCCCGAAGCCCTCGGTCGAGAGCTCCCAGCCCCAGGGAATCGACTCCTCCTTGAAGTAGTCGCCGAAGCTCCAGTTGCCGAGCATCTCGAAGAAGGTGAGGTGGCGGGCGGTGTTGCCGACCTCCTCGATGTCGGTCGTGCGGAAGCACTTCTGCACGTC
>DATNGZ010000067.1:0-27658 GCA_035605695.1 Solirubrobacterales bacterium
CTCCAGCTACCCGACCGAGCAGATCACGCGGAACGCGAGGGCGTTCCGCCAGCTGGGGCTTGGCTACGCGAATCTCGGGGCGCTGCTGATGGCGGAAGGCATTCCCTATGACTCGGGCGAGGGCCGTGCGATGGCCGCCGCGATCACCGCGCTGATGACCGGCCGCGGCTACCGCAAGTCGGCCGAGGTCGCCGCCGCGATGGGGCCCTACGACGGCTACGCCGTCAACCGCGAGCCCCACAACCAGGTGATGCGGATGCACCAGTCGGCGGCCTATGAGATCGACGACTCGCTCGTCGAGGAGCCGCTGCTCCACGCCGCCCGCGAGAGCTGGGACGAGGCGGTCGCCCTCGGCGAGCAGCACGGCTACCGCAACGCCCAGGCGACGGTCCTGGCCCCGACGGGGACAATCAGCTTCCTGATGGACTGCGATACCACCGGCATCGAGCCGGACTTCTCGCTGGTCAAGTTCAAGGAGCTGGTCGGCGGCGGCCAGATGAAGATCGTCAACGGCTCGGTCGATCTGGCGCTGGAGACGCTCGGCTACTCGCAGTCCGAGATCGAGCAGATCGACGCCTACATCAACGAGCACAACACGATCATCGGGGCACCCGGCCTGAAGGACGAGCACCTGCCCGTCTTCGACGTCGCGGTCGGCGAGCGCTCCATCTCGCACACCGGCCACATCGACATGATGGCCGCCGCCCAGCCCTTCCTCTCGGGCGCGATCTCGAAGACGGTCAACCTGCCGGAGACGGCGACCGTGTCGGACATCGCCGACGCCTACCTCCACGGTTGGAAGAAGGGCCTCAAGGCTCTGGCGATCTACCGCGACGGCTCCAAGACCGCCCAGGCGCTGAAGACCGACGCCGGCGAGAAGAAGTCCGAGCCGGCCGAGGAGGCGACCGCCAAGCCCCACCGTCACAAGATGCCGCGAGAGCGGGAGTCGATCACGCACAAGTTCTCGATCGGCATGCACGAGGGCTACATCACGGCCGGCAAGTATGAGGACGGTTCGGTCGGCGAGATCTTCTTGACCGACATCGGCAAGGAGGGCTCGACGATCAAGGGCATGATGAACGCCTTCGCGACCGCGATCTCGATGGGCCTCCAGTACGGCGTGCCTCTCGAGGACTACGTGAAGAAGTTCAGCTACATGCGCTTCGAGCCGGAGGGCATCACCCGCAACCCGGAGATCCCCTTCGCCAAGTCGATGCCCGACTACATCATGCGCTGGCTCGGCAGCCGCTTCATCGACGACATCGACGTGCTCGAGGACCTCGGCATCATGACCCAGGAGGTCCGCGCCAAGCACGACGCCGAGACCACCCAACTCGGCCTCGGGATCGATACCAGCGGCGGCGCCGCGGGCCCGTCCAACGGCGGCAACGGCCACTCCAAGCCCGTCCCGGCCGCGGCGGCCTTCACCGAAACACCACCGGTGGTCCCGGCCAAGATGTCCGGGCTCGAGCTGGGCCCAGCCTGCGAGCAGTGCGGCGGCATGATGCAGCGCACCGGCTCTTGCTACACGTGTTCTTCGTGCGGCAACAACACCGGCTGCGGCTGAGGCAAAGCTGTGAGCAGCTCCTACGAAGGAATGCTGGTTGTCAAATTGTGCTGTGCGGAAGGCTCAGCCCAGGGAATAACGGGTGAAGTTGAAGACCTGTGTAGCCGAATAGCCAAGGTGGAATCGTCACCTCCGTCATTCGTCATACGACCAGGCGGGCTTGCCGTTGGGCTCAGCATCGCGCTGCAGCCGAACGCTGGGTCAAGCATCCAAATATCAATCGAGAAAAGAAGAGATCTATCTCGACGAGGACCCTGTCTGGGGCCATTTCCCCAGTCGATCTAGGGCTTGATATCCCCATCCGACTTTGACCCCCCTGGGGTGGGGTCAAAGTCGGATGGGGTCTGACATCGAGGACGTCCTCTCCGGGGAGAGCTAGCTGAGAATCACTTCGGCGTCGTGGCGCGGGGTCTCGGTGATCGCGCGCCTGAAGACTCGCTCGGACTCGGCTTTGGCCGGGCGGATGTTGTGGCGCTTGACCAGCTCTTTTAGGACCACGGCCATCTCGAACTGGGCGAAGGAGGCGCCGAGGCAGCGGCGCACGCCGCCGCCGAAGGGGATCCAGGTGTAGGTGCCGGGCGGGCGCTCGAGGAAGCGCTCGGGGAGGAAGCGCTCCGGTTCGGGGTAGATCTCGGGGTTGCGGTGGACGAGGTAGACGCTGGGGGCGACCGAGACGCCGGCGGGCAGCTCGTAGCCACCGATCTCGACCGGCTCGGTGAGCCTGCGCAGAACGATCGAGATCACCGGGCGCAGGCGCAGGGTCTCCTGGATCGTCGCGGTCAGGTACTCCTCGCCGCCGTCGCCGACCTCGGCGCGCAGGCGCTCGAGCTTGTCCGGGTGGCGGACCAGCCGCTCGACCGCCCAGGAGAGCGAGGTCGCGGTCGTCTCGTGGCCGGCGACGAGCAGGGTGAGGAGCTCGTCGCGCATCTCCTCGTCGCGCATCGGGCTGCCGTCCTCGTGGTGGGCACCGATCATCATCGAGAGCACGTCGTCGCGCTCCTCGACATCGCCCGCTCGGCGGCGCTCGGCGATCTCGCGGTAGATCAGCTCATCGACGCGGTCGATCCGCCGACGGAGGGCCGAGACGCCGCGGATCCTCTTGGGGCCAACCAGCAGCAGCGGCAGCAGGAAGCGGGGGTTAGTGGTGATGTCGAGGAATTCGCGCAGGGCGGCGCGCAGGTCAGCCAGCTTGTCGGCCTCATCCTTGCCGACGCCGAAGACCGTGCGCAGGATGATGTCGAGGGTCAGCGCCTGCATCCGCGGCCGCAGCTTGTAGGGAGTGCCGCTCGGCCAGCTGTCGATCTCACGCTCGGCGATTTCGCCCATCGTCTGCGCGTAGCCCTGCATACGCTCACCGTGGAATGGCGGCAGCAAGAGCTTGCGCTGACTCATGTGCCGCTTCTCATCGAGGACGAGCACCGAGTTGCGACCGAGCAGCGGGGCGAGGATTTCGTTGCCCTCACCGGCGTGGAAGATCCGCGGGTCGCCGGTGAAGACCTGCTTGATCGCCTCGGGGTCGGCCAGCAACACCCAGGTGCCTTCGTAGGCGACGCGAATCGTGAACATGTCCCCGTAGCGGTCCTGGCAGGCGTAGAGCATGCGACGTGCCTGCCGCGACCAGATCGCGGTCTGAATCGGGCTCGGCAGTGGTGGACTGGGCGGCAGCCGTCGCTCGGAGACCCGGGGCGCCGGGCGTGGAGCGGTTGTGGTGGCTGCCTCCATGCCTCTTCCCAGGCTAGTCCCCGGCGGGAACACACGTGTGAGATATGTCACCCGCAGATCGCGTAGCCTGCCTGGTCCGTGGAGCTGCCCAGACTTCCGCCGCGTGCAGAGCACCGCTTCGTCCGCAGAGCCTGTGGCCTGTCGCCGCGGGCGCAGCGGAGGATCTTTGGCCCACCGCCGCGGCTCGACGGGCAGGAGCTCGCCCCGGACATCCACGCGCTGCTGACCCTGGCGAAATGGAGCGGCGAGACGTCGCTGGTCGAAGGGCGCAGCGTCGAGCAGGCGCGGGCCGAGAACCGGGAAGGCGTACCGGTGGTCTGCGGGCCGCCGCGGCCAATGGCGCGGGTTGAGGAGATGACTATCCCCGGCCCCGGCGGCGCGATGCCGGCGCGGCTCTACGTCGCGCTGGGCGCGCCGAGGCCGCCGCAGCCGCTGCTCGTCTACTACCACGGCGGTGGTTGGGTGATCGGCGACCTCGAGACCCACGACAGCGTCTGCCGTTTCTTCGCCGAGCACAGCGGCTGCCGGGTGCTCTCGGTCGACTACCGGCTGGCCCCGGAGCATCCCTTCCCGGTCCCGGTCGAAGACGCCGTCGCCGCGTTCGCCTGGGCGCACGAGCATGCGGCCGAGCTCGGCGCCGACCCGAACCGAATCGCGGTCGGCGGCGACAGCGCCGGCGGCAACCTCTCCACCGCCCTCTGCCTGCAGAACCGCGAGAGCGGCGCTGCGCAGCCCGCGATGCAGCTCCTGCTTTACCCGGTTACCGACGCCGTCGGCGGCCAGCAGTCGCGCGACACCTTCGCCGAGGGCTTCCTCCTGACCCGCAACGACATGGAGTGGTTCGAGGACCACTACATCCCCGACGGGATCGACGAAGCCGATCCGCGCGCCTCGATGATGCGCGCCAAGGACGTCTCCGAATTGCCTCCTGCCTACGTGGCGACAGCCGGCTTCGACCCACTGCGCGACGAGGGCGAGATCTACGCGGCGCGGATGCGCGAGGCAGGGGTGCAGGTGGTGCTGCGGCGCTACACAGGCCTGATCCACGGCTTCGCCAACCTGACCGCGATCTGCCCCAGCGCCCGCGCCGCGATGTTCGAGGTCGCCGGGGCGCTGCGGATGGGCCTCGGCTTGACTTCGGCGAAGCCCGCGCCGGCTCTCGCTTAATACCCCTAGGGGGTATGCCATACTGGCGTAAGGCCAATGGCGAGCAGCGAGACCGAGATGACCCACGGATACACAGAGAACCGCGAGGCGGTGCTGAAGCGCTTGCGCCGGATCGAGGGCCAGGTGCGCGGGGTCGAGCGGATGGTTGAGGAGAACCGCTACTGCATCGACGTCGTCACCCAGGTGACGGCGATCCAGGCGGCGCTCGACAAGGTCGCTTTGGAGTTGCTCTCCGATCACGCGGCACATTGCGTCGCCGGTGCCGAGGGCGGCGACCAGCAGGAGATGACCGACGAGCTGATGGCCGCGGTCAGGCGCCTCGTCAAGCGCTGAGCGCTACTCGTACTGGAGGGACTCCAAGACGTCCAACCGCGAGGCTCGACGGGCCGGCGGAATTGCGGCAATGACGCCGATCACGGCGGCGAAGACGAGCAGGCCGATCAGCGAGCCGATCGGATAGGAGAGCGTGAAGCCTTCGTCCTTCAGCGGCTGCGCGATCAGCGCCGCGAAGACCAGGCCGAGAGCCATGCCGAGGATCGCCCCGATCAGGGCCGTGATCACCGCCTCGTAGCGGATCATCGTCCGCACCTGGCGCCGCGACATGCCGATCGCGCGCAGCATGCCCAGCTCCCGCGTCCGTTCGTGGATCGAGAGCGCCAGCGTGTTGGCGATGCCGAAGAGCGAGATCAAGATCGCCAGCAGGAGCAGCGCGTAGACGAGGTTGACGAGCTGATCGACCTGTTCTTCGCGGCTTTCCTTCAGTTCCTGCTGGTTCAGCACTTCGGCAACCGGGAAGGCCTTTTCGACCCCCTGCGTGAGGATTGCCTGGACCTCGGCCGGGTTGGCGCCCGACCTGACCTGCACGAAGTCGATCGTGTCCTGGGTCTGGCCGAACTCCCGGGCCATCGCCGCCTGGGTGATCAGGACGCTGCCGAAGACGCCGAGCTTGGAGTCGAACTCGCCGGCCACTTCGAAGCTGGGCCGGTGGCGGGTCTGGCTGAGCAGACGAAAGCGATCACCGGGTTTGAGGCCGTGATCGGAGGCGAAAGAGTCGGAGAGGATCGCCTGCTTGTCGCGCAAGCCGCGCAGCACGGCCGGACCCCCCTGCTTCCATTCGATGTCGACAGTCCTTTCGACGTCGCGGCTGGCCGCCGAGACCCTCGCGCCGGCGCCGCCGGGGAGCAGCTTCGCCTGCTCGGCTCGGATCGTGGCAACCGCGCTCACCCCCGGCACTTTGCGGGCCGCCACCGCCGCGCCGCCGGGGATCGGCGAGAAGCCGTCGCTGTTCTGGATCACCAGCCCGCCGGCGAAGTTTTCATCAACGACCTGAGCGACCGAGCTCTTCAGCCCGGCGGCGAAGACGGTGACGAAGGCGACCACGGTGAGGCCGATCATCAGGGCCGCCGCCGTCACCGCGGTGCGGCTCGGGTTGCGCTGGGCGTTCTCGCGCGCGAGGCGACCGAGTAGCCGGCGCAGCCGCTGCAGCGGCCAACCGGCGACCGTCGCCAGCGGTGGCACTAGGTGCGGACTGAAGAGCGAGACGGCGAAGACCATCACCACCGCGCCACCACCGATCAGGCCGGCGGCCGTGCCGGAACTGGCGCCGCCGAAGAGCCCAATCAGGATCATCGCCAGCCCGCCCGCGCCGAGCAGCAGCGAAACCACGATCCCGATCAGGCGACGGCGGCGGCTGGGCGCTGGGCTGACGGCGCGCAGCGCGGCGATCGGCGGCACCCTGGTCGAGCGCACCGCCGGCACGATCGAGGAGAGCACGGTGACGACGATCCCGATCAGGAGCGAGACGACGATCGTGCGCGACTCCATCACCAGAGCCGTGGTCGGCAGGTCGATTTCGAACGCTTCCAGCAGGCCGTTGAGCAGCATCGCGATCAAGAAGCCGCCGCCGATCCCGATCACCGCCCCGACGATCCCGATCGCCAGGGATTCGACGACGACGTCGGTGAGGATCTGCCGGCGCGAAGCGCCGAGCGTGCGCAGCATGCCGAACTCGGAGATCCGCTGGGCGACGGTGATCGAGAACGTGTTGAAGATCAGGAAGGAGCCGACGAGGATCGCGATGAAGGCGAAGACGAGCAGGAAGATCTGCAGGAAGCTGAGGTTTTCGCGGATTTCCTCCGAGCCGCGATCGGCGTTTTCCTTCGCCGTCTCAACCTTGACGCCGGCCGGCATCTGGCGCGCGATCCGGTCCTTCAGCGCCGTCGCCGAGACCCCCTTGTCAGCGGCCACCGAGATCTGATCGAAGCGCCCGACCTTGTGGGTCAGGCGCTGCGCCACCGGCAGCGTCACCTGGGCGATGCTGGCGCCGCCGAAGGAGGCGCCGCCGAGGCGGGTGAAGCCGACCAACTCGAAGGAACGGGCGCTGCCCTGACCGATCAGCTTGATCGTTTCGCCGAGCTTCAGGTCCGAAGCTTCGGCCGCCGCCTTGTCGATCGAGGCTTCGGTCGGTCCGCGCGGGCGGTTGCCTTCGATGTAGGTGAGCGACTCGAGGCTGCCGGGCAGCTCCGAGGAAATGAACTTCGGCGCGAATTTGTTGCCGATCTTCTCGCCCTTGGCGTCGAAGAAGCCGCCGGGCGTGAAGATCGCGCCGGCAGCCAGCTTGACTCCTGGCGTCCTCGTCACCCGCGGCAGCAGCGAAGCGCTGACAGTGGGGATTTCGCCGTTTTCCTGTTTGACCGGGTTCTCGGCGGTGATCACGACGCTCGTGCCTTTGAGCGACTCGCCGAAGATTTCGTCGAAGGCGGCGAAGATCGTGTCGGTGAGGATGTAGCTGCCGGCGACGAAGGCGACGCCGATCACGACCGCGAGAGTGGTTCCCATGGCGCGCGCCTTGCGCGCCCAGAGGCTCTTGAGGGCGAGCGCGGTCAAGGCGCTAGCCCATCTGCTTCATCAGCTCGATCACTTCGCCGGCCGAGCCAGGAGAGCCATCGTGGACGATCTCGCCGTCGCGCAGGGTGATCAAGCGATCGGCGTGGGCGGCGGCGGCCGGGTCGTGGGTGACCATGATCACCGTCTGGCCGAACTCGTCGACGGACTGACGCAGCAGGCGCAGGACGTCCTCGCTCGCTTTCGAGTCGAGGTTGCCGGTCGGCTCGTCGGCGAAGACGACGGCCGGTTTGGAGACCAGGGCGCGGGCGACGGCGACGCGCTGCTGCTGCCCGCCGGAAAGCTCGGAGGGGCGGTGGGTGCGGCGGTCCTCGAGGCCGACGGTGCGGACCAGCTGGTCGAGCCAGGCGCTGTCGGGCTTGCGCCCGGCGATCGAGAGCGGCAGCACCAAGTTCTCCTCGGCTGTTAGCACCGGCAGCAGGTTGAAGAACTGGAAGACGAAGCCGAGCTTGTCGCGGCGCAGCTTGGTCAGTGCCCCGTCATCGAGGCTGGTGATCTCGTCGCCGTCGAGCACGATCGTGCCCGAGGTCGGCTTGTCGAGGCCGGCGAGGATGTGCATCAGGGTCGACTTGCCCGAGCCCGATGGTCCCATGATCGCGGTGAAGCGGCTGCGCTCGAAGCTGGTGCTGACGTCGACCAGGGCGTCGACGGCGGCATCCCCCGAACCGTAGCGGCGGGATACGTCGTTGGCTACTACTACCTGCCCGTTCTGATCGTTCATGGGGCGCACCGTATCTACCCGGATGGTTGGGGCCTATTCCGGTAGGGGTTCCACTTAACTTTTTCGGTGGAGACGCGATTGCTGACGCCGCAGGGAATCGCCGAAAAAGTACAAGACGTTCCACCCCTACCGGAATAGGCCCTAATAGCCTGACGGGTCGGATGGCGCTTGCTGATCAATTCGATGGGTTTCTGGTCGACCTCGACGGGGTGGTTTGGGTTGGGCGCGAGGCGGTGCCGGGAGCAGTCGAGACGCTGCGGGTCCTAATCGACGGGGGCAAGGAGATTGTCTTCGTCACGAATAATCCGGCGCGCCCGCCGTCCACGTATGTGGAGCGCTTGCGCGGGATGGGCGTGCCCGTGTTGGACGGCCGGGTCGTCACCGCTGGGGTCGTCACCGCGGAGCTCGCCGCCGACGCGGTTGGCAGAGGTGGCAGCGCTTTCGTGATCGGCGCTCCCGGCTTCAAGGAGACCGTGAGCTCAACCGGCCTGGAGCTGCTTGAAGGTGAAGCGGCGCGACAAGTGGATGCGGTACTCGTCAGCGGCCACCGTGACTTCGACTACAAGGAGCTGTTGACCGCGACCCTGGCCCTGCAGGGCGGCGCCAGCCTGTTCGCGACCAGCCACGACCCGACCCTGCCGATGCCGGGTGGCGCCTGGCCGGGAACCGGCTCGATCCTGGCAGCGGTCGAGACCGCCTCCGGGGTGACGGCCGAGATCGGCGGTAAGCCCGAGCGCCACCTCTTCGAGCGGGCCTGCGCGCTGATCCCGGGCGCGAGCCGAGTGGCGATGGTCGGCGATCGGATCGCCTCCGACATCGGGGGCGGCCGGCAAGCGGGGCTGGAGACGATCCTGGTGCTGAGCGGCGCCAGCTCGCAGGCCGAGGCCGAAGCGGTGGATCCGCCTCCGGACCACGTCGTCGAGGACCTCGCCGGGCTCCTGCGGTGAGCACCGTGGCCGACGACGCGCGGCCGCTCGTGCCGCGGCCGGGAGTTGCCTTCGCCGGCGTCTTCGCCGTCACCTTCTGCGGCCTGGTCGCGGTCGGCGCGGTGCTGCCGGTGCTGCCGCGCTTCGTCCACGGCCCGCTCGATGGCGGCAACGTCGCGGTCGGCATCGTGATCGGCTCCTACGCGATCACCGGCCTGCTGCTGCGCCCCTTCGCCGGCCGCCTCGCCGACCATCGCGGGCGCAAGCCGACGGTACTGCTCGGCTCGATCCTGGTCGCGATCGGTGGCTTCATGTACCTGCTGCCGCTCGGGGTGGCGGGCCTGGTCGCGGCGCGGCTGGTGCTCGGCGCCGGCGAGGGGACGGTGTTCACCGCCAGCTCGGCCTGGGTCGTCGACCTGGCGCCGCCGGAGCGGCGCGGCCGCGTGATCGGCCTCTACGGACTCTCGGTCTGGGCGGGCCTCAGCATCGGCCCGCTGATCGGCGAGCTGATCCTGCACGCCTCCAGCTATACCTGGGTCTGGCTCTTCGCCGGCTTGGTGCCGCTGCTCGGGGCGCTGATCGCGACCCGCCTGCCGGACCCGTTCCACGCGGTCCCCCACCCCGAGAAAGAGCACCACACGCTGATCGAGCGCGAGGCGGTCCGTCCAGGCGCCGCCCTCGCCCTCGGCTCGATCGGCTACGGGACGATGGCAGCCTTCGTCGTCCTGCACCTCGATTCCCGCGGGGTCGGCCACGGCGCCGCCGTCTTCGGCGCCTTCGCGACGATGGTCGTGCTCACCCGCCTGATCGGCGGCGACCTGCCCGACCGCGTCGGCGCGGCGCGGGTGGCATTCGTCGCCGCCGTGGTCGAGGCGATCGGCCTGGCGACGATCGCGATCGCGCAGAGCCTTCCGGTCGCGGTCGCCGGCGCCCTGACGATGGGCGCAGCCTTCTCGCTGCTCTACCCCTCCCTCTCCCTGATCGTCGTCAGCCGCGTCTCCGACACCCGCCGCGGCGCGGCGCTTGGCACCTTCACTGCCTTCTTCGACGCCGGCGTAGGCTTCGGCGCCCCGCTCGCGGGAGCGGCGGCGGCACTGAGCAGCTACGAGGGCGCCTTCCTCCTAGCGGCAATGATCGCCCTGGCCTCAGCCGCCACGATCGCCGTCGTGATCGCCCCCCGCTCCCAAGCTCTTCCAGTCACCCCCTAAGCCCGCAACGTTTTGTGGCTCCCACGGAGCCGAAAGACGTTGCACCTCGGCAGTGGCCGCCGATCCGGTCGCGGGCGCAACGTTTTGTGGTCGCCGTGGGGCCGGAAAATGTTGCACCTGTGGTCGGAGGGGTTAGCGCTGCGCTATGAGGAGCGACTGGGCGGCGCGGCCGATGCGGCCTCGCTGGTCGGAGAGGACCGACTCCGCGGTGCCTATGCCGGTTGGCTGGGGGCGGGTGACGGCGTCGACGCAGACCCACTCACCCTCCGGCATACGCTCGAAGTGGACGGTGAGATCAACGTTGATGAAGACGTACTCGCGCCAGTCCAGCACGGCGCTGATCCCGTTGCCGACATCGGCGGCAACCAGCGCCCGCTGCAACGGCGACGGCTCCTCCCCATCGATCAACGGCTGCCGCATCCGCATCCAAACGGTCGCCGGTCCCGCCTCCAGAAACGCCCCGGCAACCGCTTTCCACTCCATCGCCGTGTGGTACCCAGCGTCCTGCCCAGTAGGAAAGAACTCAGGCGTCCACCCTTCCTCCGGCCCAGCCGGCGGCGCATCATCAGCCACAGCGCCCTCGGGCAACTCAAGCTCCGAAGTCCGCAACAGCCAGGCGGTAGCCCGCATCAGCTCCCCACCCTCATTGCTCAACGACGCCTCGACAAGCTGCACCTTTTTTCCTGGCCGGATAACCCGCGACTCAACGGTCACCTGCCCGATCGGAACCGGCCTCAAGATCTCAAAGACAACCCGCCCAACCTGAAACTCGGCGGCCTCATCGACACGCTCGATCTCACGCCCAAGCAACGCCGATGGCGGTCCAGCATGCTGCGATCCGGGATCCCAGGGACCCCTCGTAAGCTCAGTAGCGAGGTACTGGCCCTCACTCGCACCCCGTTCGTAGAACGCGTCAGCCATCTACGTATCGATCCTATGCAGGAGGTGACGGGCACTGCCTCGACACTCCCTCCCCCAGCACCGCAGGGTAATTCTCAGCCGCGGAGCGGCTCTCTATTAATCCCGCCTCCGGCGGGATTTGGGGAGTGGCGAGGCAGTGCCCGTCACCTCCCCGTAAGGACCTCCCCGTACCCTAGATACAGACGAAAGGAGCGAAATGACCGAGACCACAAAGAAGGTCCAGAAGACCGACGCCGAATGGCGCGCTGAGTTGACGCCCGAGCAGTACGAGGTAACTAGGAAGGCCGGCACCGAGCGAGCTTTCACCGGTCCCTACGTCGACGAGAAGACCGCGGGGATGTACACCTGCGTCTGCTGCGGCACCGAGCTGTTCTCCTCAGACACGAAGTTCGACTCCGGCACCGGCTGGCCCAGCTTCACCGAGCCGGCAAACCTCGAGCACGTCGAGCTGCGCCCCGACAACAGCCTCTTCATGCGCCGCACCGAGGTCGTCTGCAAGCACTGCGACGCCCACCTAGGACACGTCTTCGACGACGGCCCGGGAGAGGGCGGCCAGCGCTACTGCATCAACGGCTGCGCTCTGGAGCTGAAGCCCGCCGCGGAGCAGGCCGGCTAGGCCTTGCCGCCGGCGCCCAGATAGCTGAACTTCACCGCGAGGGCCACGGCCTCGGTCCTCGTGTCCACCTCAAGCTTGGCGATCGCATTGCGCACGTGGGTGTGAACGGTCGCCGGGCTGAGCTGAAGCCGCTCGGCAATCTCTTTGACCCGCAGCCCCTCGGCCAGCAGCTCGAGGATCTGGCGCTCGCGCGGCGAGAGCTCGAGCAGCTTCTCGACCTCCGATGGCTTGCCGCCGGCGAAGTCGCCACCGAGAAAGGTGCCGCCGCCGGTGACCGCTTTGACCGCGCGGGCGATGTCCTCGGCCGGAGCTGACTTGAGCACGTAGCCGGAGGCGCCCGCGCGCAGCGCCAATGCCAGAAGGTCCGGCTGGGCATGTGCGGTGAAGATGATGACTTTGGTCCGCGGCCGAACCTTGAGCACCTCCTTGGTCGCCTCGATCCCGTCGCGCTTGGGCAGCTCGACGTCGATGATCAGGACGTCGGGCTCGAGCTCCTTGACGACGTCGACCACGTCGCGTCCGTTTCCGGCCTCGCCGACAATTTCGACGATGCTCGAATTGGCCATGCGGGCCTTGATCGCCTCACGGACGATCTCGTGGTCATCGCAGAGGACGACCCGCTTTGCATCGCGCACACCGCTACTCATAGTGGGCCGATCTTTTCAGGCGAACCATACGAATGCAAAATAGTGGGTAGCGTGAATCCGCCATCCCGCTCCTGACGGTTCTCGATCAGGGCGATCATCGTGCGCCCAACCGCGACTGCGGTGCCGTTAAGGGTGTGGACAGCTTGTGGTGCCTCGTCTTCACCCGGCCGGTATCGGCAGCCGAGGCGCCGGGCCTGATAGTCGGTCGTATTCGAGCAAGATGTCAGCTCACGGTAGCGATCCTGGCTCGGGATCCAAGCCTCGCAGTCGTACTTCTTCGCGGCCGGCGCGCCGAGGTCGCCGGCGGCGACGTTGACGACCCGGTAGGGAATCTCCAGCTCGGCCAGGATCCGCTCCTCGATCGCCAGCAGCCGTTCGTGCTCGGCAGCCGACTCGGAAGGCTCGACGAACGAGAACATCTCGACCTTGTCGAACTGGTGGACGCGGAAGATGCCGCGGGTATCGCGACCGGCGGCGCCGGCCTCGCGCCGAAAGCAGGTCGAGAAGCCCGCGTAGCGCAGCGGCAGGCGATCCGCTTCCAAGATCTCGTCGGCGTGCAGAGCTGCCAGCGGCACCTCCGAGGTGCCGACGAGGAAGAGCTCGTCCTTCGGTATCTCGTAAATCTGGTCGCGGTCGCCCGGCAAGAAGCCGGTGCCGACCAACGCCTCTTCGCGGACCAGCACCGGCGGCACGACCGGTTCGTGGCCCTCGCCGCGGACCAGGTCGAGGGCGAAGCGGACCAGGGCCAGCTCGAGTAGGACCAGGTCGCCCTTGATGTAGGCGAAACGGGATCCCGATACCCGGGCGCCGGCCTCCATGTCGATCAGGCCGAGCTCGGTGCCGATATCGAGGTGGTCGCGGGGCTCGAAGTCGAAGCTGGGCCGCTCGCCCTCCTTACGCAGGACGACCGCGTCCTCCTCGGTCATTCCGTCCGGGGCGTCGGGGTCGGGAAGGTTGGGCAGCGCCGTGACAATCGCCTGCAGGTCAGCTTCGACCCGCTCCAGCTCAGTCTTGCCGGACTCGATCGCCTCCTTCAGCGTCGCGACGGCACGCATCTGCTCCTCGCCGCTCTCGCCGCGCTGCTTGGCTTCGCCGATCTGCTTGGAGAGCGTCTTGCGCTCTGCCTGCGCCCCCTCGATCTGCGGCAGCAGCTCGCGGCGACGGGCATCGAGGCCGAGCAGCTCGTCGACCTGCTCGGCGGCACCGCGGCGGGCAAGCGCCATCTTGACCCGCTCAGGGTCGGAGCGGATCAGCTTCAGGTCGAGCATCGCCCTAAAAGATTAGGGCGAGGTCTGGCCGGGGCGAGGCGATTCTTCGGCTTCATCGCCCGCGTACTTAGCGACGAAGCGGGCGACCGCTTCGGCTTCCTCGCCGACGATGATGTTCTGCGGCATGATCGCACCGGAGAAGCCGCCGTTCTGGATCGCGAATAGAGCGTCGTCATATGACTCGGTTCGCTGGTTGAGGTTCGGCCCCTGCGTGCGCAAGCCGCGATTGCCGCTGCCCTGGCTGCCGGCGGCACTGAGCGTGTGGCAGCCGGAGCAGTGCGTGGCGAAGAGGACGGCCCCGTTGTAGTTGGAGTCGCTCTTGGAAACCGAGACCCCTTCCTCGCCCATGCCGCAGGCGGCAAGCCCGCAGGCGGCGAGGAGGGCCGTTGTTGTGATCAGTGCCAGGCGCACGCGGCGGCATCATATTGTCCCGTCCAGCCATGAGTCCGCCCGACCCCGCTCGCTTCCGCGCCGCGATGGCGATGCTGCCCACCGGCGTCACCGTCGTCAGCGCCGCCGGACCCGACGGGCCGGCGGGGGCAACGGCCAACGCGGTCTGCTCGCTCTCGGTCGAGCCGACGCTGATGCTGGCCTGCCTCGACCGCGGCTCCCGCACTCTGCTTGCAGTGCAGGCGGCCAACCATTTCGGCATCAGCGTCCTGCACGCGGGCCAGGAGCAGATCGCCCGCTCGTTCGCCACCAAGGCCCCGGTGGCGGATAAGTGGGAGGGCGTCGCCTGGAGCAAGCGCGAGGGAATCCCCGCGATCGACGACGCCCTGCTCTGGATCGCCTGCGAGCTGCGCGACGTGGTCGCTGCCGGCGACCACGTGATCGTCACCGGCGAGGTCCGCGACCTGGCGACGGGAGAGGGCGACCCGCTCGTCTTCAGCGGCGGCGAGTATCGCCCCTTGGACTGAGAGTGGCGCGCTGGTCGCGATATGTGCGACTAAGGCGCCACTGAGTCAGCCTTGCGGCGCTTGGTGGCAGACGGCCTCGACGTTGTTGTCGTCGGGATCGAGGACAAAGGCGCCGTAGTAGCCGGGGTGGTAGATCGGGCGCGGCCCAGGGGCGCCGTTGTCTGTGCCGCCGACGGCGAGGGCAGCGGCATGGAAAGCGTCGACGAGCTCGCTCGTGCGAGCGCCAAAAGCAACGTGAGCGCCGCTGACGGCCGGGCGTCCCCGCTCGTAGATCCAGAAGAAGGGATTGGGCCCGTGCTCGGTGTCCTTGCCGAGGCCGGCAGCGCCCTCGAACTCCATCAGCAGCCGGATCCCGAGCGGCTCCAGCGCCGCTTCGTAGAACCCCTTGCTGCGGGCCAGGTCGCTGACCTCGATGCCGACGTGATCAAGCATGGTGCAAAAGAGGCTAGCGGTACGATAGGTCCGATGCCCCAACGCGACGAGAGCAAACAAAAAGTTCCCACGAGCAGGGGAATTGGAGATCTGGATCAAGCTGCTTCCGCTCGGCGAGAAGCCAGCTGGGCGCTACCGATGAGCGAGCGCTTGGCGCAGGTACATGCCGTCAGCAAGCAGATGAGCGCGATCAAGGGCGCGGCCCGGGGCCATTGACCGAGTTCGACCTCCGTTCCCTGCTCGACACGTTGCACGGGCAGGACATCCGCTTCGTCGTCATTGGAGGGGTAGCGGTAGGCGCACACGGATACGTACGCGCGACAGCGGACTTGGATCTCGTGCCCGACCCCGACCCCGAGAACCTCGACCGTCTCGTCACAGCGCTGGATTCTCTCGATGCAACTCTGCCGACGGCAGGCGATCGCCGGTTCGATGCGGACGGAGATGCCGGAGTCATTCGCAGAGGAGGCAACGTCACCGCCGACACGAAGTTCGGCGGCCTGGACATCGTCCAGCTGGCCGAAGGCGTGCCGGTCTATTCACAGCTGGATCAGGACGCCGTGGACAGCGACCTTCTCGGCACGCCCGTCCGGGTGTGCTCCCTCGCTCGCCTTCGCGAAATGAAGGAAGCGCAGGACCGGGCGCAGGACCGGGCGGACCTGGAGAACCTTCCGGAAGCCTGACGCTGACCGCAGTACGCTTTTCCTGATGGAGGCAACGACGGGCCCGCGGACGCAGTGGACCTTCGCCCAGTGGGGCATCGTGGTTCTCGCCACGCTGCAGATCGCCTGGGCGGTTGCCGGTTTGATCGCCGAACCGACCTTCGACTTCGGCGACGGGGCGTCTACACAACGCGTCCTGGGCGTCGACTTCAATGGCGTCCACGCCCTCTCCGGTTTTCTCCTCTTCCTCCCTGCCTTCTACTTCGCGCTGAAGCCACGCTGGGCAGTGCTCTACGCGATCTACGTCGCCGTGGCCCTGATCGTCACCGGCGTCTGGGCAATTTTCAGCACCAGCCCGGCAGGCATCTTCACCTTCCCCAACAACGACGCCGACGCCGTCCTCCACCTAGCTACAGGCACCCTCTTCCTGGCCGTCGCAGTAGTCCAGCTCGCCCTCGATCGCCGTAGTCATCCCTGAAGGAGGGCCGGGTGGCCCCTCCCAAAACACTCAAGCGCGGCTCCTGCCGCGCGTTTTGGGAGGGGCCACCCGGCCCTCTCACCCAATGGTTGTCAAGCGTCGTCAGAAAGCGCCGCTGGTCCCTGCCGCCCGCAACGCCAAGAAGAGGATCACGCCGCAGCTGACGGCCATGATCCCCATCTCGCGGCGGACAATCGCCAGGGCCAGGGACTGCTGAGAGTCGGCCGGGAGGGCTTCAAAGTCGACGTCGCCGAGCTCGCGTTCGGCGGCGCCGGTGCGGGCGCCCTCGGCGATCAGGGAGACGACGAGGGGGAGGATCCCGTAGAGGTAGTGGAGGCTTTCGTCGGGTTTGTGGCCGGTGAAGACCAGCAGGCCGCCGAGCATCGCCTGCAGGAAGACCGCAACCTGGGCGACGCGCAGCAGATACCAGAAGCGAATCGAGGGACGGTCGCGGTACCAAGCGATCCCGCCGACCGCGAAGGCAACGAGGTTGAACAGGATCAGGGCGCAGCCAACAACGACGTGGACGGCAACCACAGGGCTATTTCCTCCTAAGAGGGTCGGGATTCGGCTTGCTGATGCGGAAAATCACTATGTAGCAATCTGTTACAAGGTGGGTGTATAAAGGCATCTGCAGGCGTGAGCTGGGGCGAACGGCGCCCCGCGAGCCGCCCGCGAATCGAACTTCCCAGTGCTGAAGAGCTACCTGCCGATTCTCGTCTTCGCCTTCCTCGGCGTCACCGTTGGGGGGGCTTTCGCGATGCTCAATCACGTAATTGGGCCGAAACGCCCGCAGCGCCCGACCGCCGCGAGCCTACGCCAGTCCGAGCCGTATGAGTCGGGCATCCCGGTGCAGGCCTCGCACGGCCTGCGCTTCGGCGTCAGCTTCTACCTGATCGCGATGCTCTTCATCCTCTTCGACATCGAGGTGGTCTTCCTCTACCCAATCGGGGTGATCCTGAAGGGCGCCGACAGCGTCTTCGTCCTCGGCGAGCTGGTCACCTTCATCGCCCTGCTGCTGGTCGCCTTCACCTACGTCTGGCGAAAGGGTGCGCTCGATTGGAAATAGAGCGCGAGACCCGCGAGACGATGCGCTCGCGGCAGCTGCGCGCCCGCGACATGCTGCGCGGCGACCTCGAGGGTGAGGAGCTGGAGCGCTACGTCGAGGAGAAGGTCGTGATGACCAACTTCGAGAAAATGCTCGGCTGGGCGCGCTCGAACTCGATCTTCCCGCTCACCTTTGGCCTCGCCTGCTGCGCGATCGAGGCACCGATCTCGATCGTCACCGCCCGCTACGACCTCGCCCGCTTCGGCGCCGAGGCGCTGCGGGCCTCGCCGCGCCAGGCCGACATGATCATCCTCTCGGGCCGGGTCTCGATCAAGATGGCACCGGTCGTCCGCCGCCTCTACGACCAGATGCTGGAGCCGAAGTGGGCGGTCTCGATGGGCGCCTGCTCCTCCAGCGGCGGCATGTTCTCCAACTACGCCGTGGTCCAGGGCGCCGACAAGTTCATGCCGATCGACCTCCACATCCCCGGCTGCCCGCCGCGGCCGGAGGCGGTCCTCTACGGCTTCACCAAGCTGCAGCGCAAGATCCAGGGCAACCCGGACCAGGGCTGGCGAGGACGCTACAGCGCCGCCGGCACCGAGGAGTGGGCCCGGGGCGGCCCGCGCAGCGAACCGAGCGCCGAGGCAGCGGAGGCCTACCTCGCGGCCAGGGAGCTGATCGGTGCCTGACGCCCCCGGACTGGAGCTGATCCGGGGGGAGATCGAGCAGCACCACCCCGGCGCGATCCTCGACACCGGCTTCGACCACGGCGCGGCGAGCATGTCGATCGACCCGGCGCAGCTGCTGGCGGTGCTCGGCTGGCTGCGCGACGCGCCGGGCCAGGGCTACCGCTTCCTCTCCAGCCTGCACGCGGCCGACTACCTGCCGGCCGAGCCGCGCTTCGCCGTCCACTACGAGCTGCTCAACCGCGACCGGGTCGAGCGCCTGCGGGTCAAGGCGCTGCTCGCCGATCCCGGCGAGGGGGCGCTGCCGGAGCTCGACTCCTGCGTCGAGCTCTTCCCCACCGCCGGGTTCCAGGAGCGCGAGGTCTACGACTTCTTCGGCATCGTCTTCCGGGGCCACCCCGACCTCACGCGCATCCTGCTTCCCGAGGACTACGTTGGCTGGCCTCAACGCCGGGACTTCCCCGTCGGCGGAGAGCCCGTGACCTTCACCTACAACGAGCGCAACTATGGCTGAGATCGGCCTGACCGAGCCGCGCACCGAGGTGATGACGGTCAACATCGGCCCGCACCACCCGGCCACCCACGGCGTGCTGCGCCTGATCGTCGACCTCGAAGGCGAGGTGGTCCGGGACCTCAAGCCGGTGATCGGCTACGTCCACACCGGGATCGAAAAGTCCTGCGAGGACAAGAGCTATTGGAAGGTCATCCCCTTCGTCGAGCGGATGGACTACGTCTCCTACTTCTTCCAGATGGAGGCCTTCTGCGGCGCGGTCGAGCGCTTGATCGAGCTGGAGATCCCGCCGCGGGCCAAGTACCTGCGGACGATCTTCCTCGAGCTCAACCGGATCCACTCCCACCTGGTCTGGCTGGGGACGACGGCGCTCGACCTCGGCGCGATCTCGATGCTCTGGTACTGCTTCCGCGAGCGCGACCGCATCCTCGACCTCTTCGAGATGGCGACCGGGCAGCGGATGCACACCCGCTACTTCCAGGTCGGCGGCGTGATCGAGGACATCCCGCTCGGCTTCGAGGCGAAGCTGCGCGAGTTCATCGCCGAGATGCCGGTGCGGGTCGGCCAGTACCAAGCGCTGCTCGACCGCAACGAGGTCTTCCTCTCGCGCACCAAGGGGACCGGGATCGTCCCGCGCGAGCGGCTGTTGGAACTGGGCGTGACCGGGCCGCTGCTACGCGCTGCCGGCGAGCCCTGGGACCTGCGCAAGGCCTTCGACTACCTCGCCTACCCGGAGATGGACTTCAAGATCCCGGTCGGCACGGTCGGCGACAACTACGACCGCTACCGGGTGCGGGTGGCGGAGATGGTCGAGTCGACGCGGATCGTCGAGCAGGCGCTCGACGCTCTGCCCGACGGCCCCTTCATCGCCGACGACCGCAAGTACGTGCTGCCGCCGCGCTCGGAGCTCTCGACCTCGATGGAGTCGCTGATCCACCACTTCAAGCTGGTCACCGAGGGCTACCGGGTGGCGCCCGGCGAGCTCTACTACGCGATCGAGTCGCCGCGCGGCGAGCTCGGCTGCTTCGTCCTCGCCGACGGCTCCTCGAAGCCGGCCCGCGTCCACTTCCGCGACCCCTCCTTCGTCAACTTGCAGGCCTTCAAGGACATGTCGACGGGCACCTACATCGCCGACATGATCTGCAGCCTCGGCATGCTGGATCCGATCCTCGGCGGGGTCGACCGATGAGCCCCGTCGACGGACCCGGCATCGTTAATCCCAACCTGCCGGTGGATCGAGCGGTCACCGAGGGCCGCATCCCAGACCGCTCTTCCGAGCAGGTTCCCGAGCTGCACGAAGTCGACTGCCCGCAGGAGCTGCGGGAGAAGATCGAGACGTTGATGGGGCGGTATCCCGATCGGAAATCTGCCTCGATCCCGGCGCTCTGGGCGGTGCAGCGGCTCTACGGCTGGTGCACGCCGGAGGGAATCCGCCAGGCCGCCGCGGTGATGCGGGTGACGCCCGCCTACCTGGAGTCGGTGGCGAGCTTCTACGACCTGCTGCACACCGATCCGGTCGGCACTCACAAGGTCGCCGTCTGCACCAACATCAGCTGCTGGATGCGTGGCGGCGACGAGCTGCTCGACGCCTTCCGCGAGGCGGCCGGCGACGACGAGAGCTTCTTCGTCACCGGCTTCGAGTGCCTCGGCGCCTGCGACATCGCGCCGATGGCCTCGATCGACGAGCGCTACTTCGGCCCGCTCGAGGCGGCCGAGGCGAAGACCGCGATCGAGCAGCTACGCGACGGCGCCGAGGTGCTGCCCGAGAAGGCGCTGGAGAAGCGGCCGCTGCCGGGAGGACCCGATGCCTGAGACGCGGATGCTCTTGAAGAATGCCGAAGACCCGGCGCTGCGCACGCTCGCCGGCTACAAGGACTACGGCGGCTACGCGACGCTGGAGAAGGCCTACCGCGAGCTCGAGCCCGACGAGGTGCTGAAGGAGCTCGAAGAGTCGGGGCTGCGCGGCCGCGGCGGCGCCGGCTTCTCGATGGGCAAAAAGGCGAGCTTCCTGCCGCGCGGCGGCGGCGTCGACAAGTACCTCTGCTGCAACGCCGACGAGTCCGAGCCGGGCGCCTTCAAGGACCGCGAGCTGATGCAGCGCAACCCACACCAGTTGATCGAGGGGATCGCGATCGCCTCGCTCGCCGCCGGCATCGGCCACGCCTTCATCTTCATCCGCGGCGAGTACGACTCGCAGGCCGACATCCTCGACGCCGCGGTCGCCGAAGCCTACGAGGCCGGCTACCTCGGCAAGGACATCCTCGGCACGCGCCGCGACCTCGAGCTGGTCGTCCACCGCGGCGCCGGCGCCTACATCTGCGGCGAGGAGACGGCGCTGCTCGACGCGCTCGAGGGCAAGCGCGGCAACCCGCGGCTGAAGCCTCCCTTCCCGGCGGTGCAGGGCCTCTACGGCGGGCCGACCCTGATCAACAACGTCGAGACGCTCTCCAACGTCCCCCACATCGTCAACCACGGCGCCGAGTGGTTCAAGGGCTTCGGCACCGAGCAGTCGCCGGGGACCAAGGTGGTCTCGATCTCCGGCGGCGTGCGGCGGCCCGGCAACTACGAGGTCGAGCTTGGCATCCCGACGCGCGAGCTGATCTACGGCCTCGCCGGCGGCCCGGCCGAGGGCCACGAGGTCAAGGCCTTTTATCCCGGCGGCTCGTCATCACCGGTGCTCACCGCCGAGGAGGGCCTCGACCTGCCCTACAGCTTCGAGGCGATGGCCGAAGCGGGCTCGATGCTCGGCTCGGGTTCGATCATCGTCGCCGACGATCGCGTCTCGATCCCGCACATGGCGCTGCGCACGGCGCGCTTCTACCACCACGAGTCCTGCGGCAAGTGCACCCCCTGCCGCGAGGGGACGAACTGGACGGTGAAGATGCTGGAACGGGTGGTGCGCGGCGAGGCGACGCCGATGGACCTCGACATCGTCGCCTCGGTGCAGGAGAACATCATCGGCCACTGTCTCTGCGTGCTCGGCGACTCGATGGCGATGCCGGTTGGGGCGATGGTGAGGAAGTTCCGCGGCGAGTTCGAGCAGGTGATGGCGGAAGCGGGTGGGCTGCCCGACGCCGAGCGAATCGCCGTCGTGCAGGGCGCGCCCGAAACTCTGGGAGCGGCGACGTGAGCGGCAAGACGATCAACCTGATCATCGACGGGCGCGAGGTCAGCGCGACCGAGGGCGAGATGCTCCATGACGCCGCCAAGCGGGGCGACGTCGAGATCCCGGTCTTCTGTTACGAGCCGAAGCTGGGCGACCCGGTCGGCGCCTGCCGCATGTGCCTGGTCGAGATCGAGGGGATCCCGAAGCTGCAGACCTCCTGCTCGACCCCGGTCCGCGACGGCATGGTCGTCCACACCCGCACCGACCAGGTCAAGCACGCGCAGAGCGCCGTGGTCGAGTTCCTGCTCGTCAACCACCCGCTCGACTGCCCGGTCTGCGACAAGGGCGGCGAGTGCCCGCTGCAGGACATCTCGATGGGCTGGGGTCCGGGCAAGAGCCGGATGACCGACCAGAAGCGCCACTTCGAGAAGCCGATCGAGCTCTCGCCGCTGGTCGCGATCGACCGCGAGCGTTGCATCCTCTGTTACCGCTGCGTGCGCTTCAGCCAGGAGGTCGCCGAGGACGAGCAGCTGCAGCTGCTGGAGCGCGGCGACCGCACCTTCGTCGGCACCTTCGACGACCGCCCCTACGTCGCCCCCTTCCACGGCAACATCACCGACCTCTGCCCGGTCGGAGCGCTGACCAACTACACCTACCGCTTCCGCGCTCGGCCCTGGGACATCGAGCAGGCCGGCTCGGTCTGCACGCTCTGCCCGAGCCAGTGCAACGTCAGCTTCACCGTCCGCGACGAGCAGGTGAAGCGGGTCGTCTCGCGCGACAACGCCGAGGTCGACGACGGCTGGCTCTGCGACCGCGGCCGCTACGGCTTCGAGATGTTCGGCGCCGAGGAGCGCGTGCGCGGCCCGCGCCTGCGCGGCGGCGACGAGGCGAGCTGGGAGGACGCGATCACCAAGGCCGCCGCGGCGCTGAAGGCCGGCGGTGCCCAGAGCGCCGCGATCGTCGGCGACGCCTCCAGCGAGGAGGGCTACCTGGTCCAGCGGATCATGCGCGAGGCGCTCGGCTCGCCCAACATCGACTCGCGGCCCTCGCGCGGCCCCTCGCGCGAGATCCAAGTCCGCCTCGACCACCCCGAGCTCTCGGCCCGGGTCCGCGACATCGACAACGCCGAGGTAATCCTCGTCGTCGGCACCGACCCGTTGCACAGCAGCCCGATCCTCGATCTGCGCATCCGCAAGGCGATCCGCCGCAATGGCGCCAAGCTGGCCGTTGCGACCGAACAGCCGACGGCCCTCGACGGCGGCGCCATCGCGGTAGCGCGCTACGCACCCGGCGGAGCCGGCGCTTTCCTCTCCGAGCTGGCGAGCGGAGTGCGCGGTGGTGGCGACATCTCGGAGATGGCTGAGACGCTGAAGAGCGCCGAGTCCGTCGTCGTCCTCTGGGGCGACCGCATCGGCCGCGCCGGCGGCGGCGCCATCGCGGCCCTGCTCGACGTGGCCTCTGCCCTCGACCTGGCCGGCCAAGACGGCTCGGGGCTCCTGGAAATCCCCGACTTCGCCAATGCCCGCGGCCTGCGCGAGGCCGGCTGCCTCCCCGACGCCGGCCCAGGCCTGACGAGACCTGCATTTCCCATGCATGAGATGGGAAATGCAGGTCTCGTCGGCAAGTCGACTGAGGAGATCCGGGCCGCCCTCGAGTCCGGCGAGCTCAAGACCCTCCTCCTCTTCGGCGTCGACCCCCTGCGCGACTTCCCAGACACCGAAGCATGGAAACGAGCCCTCGCGGCCGCAGACCACATCGTCGCCTTCTCGACCTTCGAGAACGCCACCACGGCAATGGCAGACATCGTCTTCCCCCTGGAGACCCACGCCGAGAAAGACGGCACCGTCTCGCACCCCGACGGTCGCCTGCAGCGCGTACGCCCGAGCGCTCCCCGCCCCGGCAACATCCGCCCGAACTGGGGCGTCCTCGCAGAGCTCTCGATAGCGCTGGGACACGACACGGGCATCAGCTCTCAGCCTTCGGCCTTCGCCGCCCTTGTGGACGCAGTCCCCTTCTACGCCGGAATTACTGACGCAGACATCGGCGGCCGCGGCATCCGCTGGCAGGACACCCCGTCTCGCGCAGCGGCGCCGAAGCCCGATGAGGCGTCCGGGGCGGGGTCCCCAAAACACTCAAGCGAGGCTCCTGCCGAGCGTTTTGGGGACCCCGCCCCGGACGCCCTAACCCTTGGGACTTACCGCGATCTCTGGGCAGGTCCCATCACAGAGCTGAACCCCCCACTCCGCTTCCTGGTCCCGCAACAACGAGTCGAGCTCTCGATCCCCGACGCCGGCCGCCTCGGCCTCAAGTCCGGCGACGAGGTCAAGGTCGCCCAGAACGGCACCAGCGTCCGCGCCCGAGTGGCGATCCGGGAGCGGGTCAGCGAGGGCACCTGCTTCTTGCTCGAGGGCACCGCCGAGTCCAACGCCAATGCCCTTCTCAACAGCTCGCCGGTCAGCGTCACGATCGAGAAGACTGGCGGCTGATGCTGCCGATCGCCGACACGACGGTCGTCGAAGCGACCTGGGTGATGATCGTCAAGAGCCTGGTCATCTTCGCCGTGATCTTCGGAATTCTGCCGCTGATGACGGTGCTCGAGCGCAAGCTGATCGGCCGCTTCCAGCACCGCTACGGCCCCAACCGGGTCGGCCCCTTCGGCATCCTGCAGCCGCTCGCCGACGTCGGCAAGCTGCTCTCCAAGGAGGCCTTCCGGCCGGCCAACGCGATCGGGACCCTCTTCATCCTCGGTCCGCTGCTGCCGGTCCTCTCCGGCGTGCTGGCCCTGGCGATCATCCCCTGGGGCAACGTCCAGGGCGGCGTCGGCCTCTACGGGATCGACGTGCCGATCGGCATCCTCTACTTCTTCGCCGTCGGCTCGATCGCCTTCTACGGACTGCTGCTCGGCGGCTGGTCCTCGGGCTCGAAGTACAGCCTGCTCGGCGCGATGCGCGGCGCCGCCCAGCTGATCTCCTACGAGGTGGCTATGGGACTCGCCCTCCTCGGCGTGATCATGATGGGCGGCTCGCTCTCGCTGGTCGACATCGTTGAGGCCCAGGGCGCAATCTGGTTCATCGTCCCCCAGTTCGTCGGCTTCCTGATCTTCATGCTGGCCGGCTTCGCCGAGACCAACCGTACCCCGTTCGACATGCCCGAGGCCGACGCCGAACTGGTCCAGGGCTTCATGACCGAGTACGGCGGCATGCGTTTCGGCAGCTTCCTCTTGGTCGAATACATGGAGATCATCGTCGTCTCCGGCGTCGCCGCGGCGATGTTCCTCGGCGGCTGGATGGGTCCCGGCCCCGGCTGGCTCGATCCGATCTGGATGCTGGCCAAGATGCTCGGCCTGGTCCTGCTCTTCATCTGGGTGCGGGCGACCCTGCCCCGCCTGCGCTACGACCAGCTGATGGGTCTCGGCTGGAAGGTGCTGCTGCCGCTGGCGACGCTCAACGTGCTGGTCACCGCTGTCTTGGTGGTGGTCACCTGATGGGTGCAACGCGTTACGTCGCTATCGGGACCGTAAAACGTTGCACCAAGTGCGGCGACCTCAGCCGTAGTTCAGGCGCAACGCGTTACGTCGCTCGGAGAACCACAAAGCGTTGCACCGGGGGTTGGCGTGGCTGAGTTCCCCTACCTCAAAGACGACAGCGTGGTCGAGGTCCAGCGCGGGCCCGAGCCGGGCGGCGTCGGTGGCGCCTACCGCGCCTTCGGTGAGACCCTGCGCGGGCTGAAGACGACGATGGCGCGGCTGATCGAGGGCCCGATGACGATCCAGTACCCCGAGGAGAAAACCCCCGTCTACCCGCGCTTCCGCGGCCGCCACAAGCTGCACAAGTTCGAGGACACCGGCCTCGAGAAGTGCGTCGGCTGCTCCCTCTGCGCCGCCGCCTGCCCGGCCGACTGCATCCGCGTCGTCGCCGCCGAGAACATCCCCGGCGACCGCGTCTCGGCCGGCGAGCGCTACGCCGCGGTCTATGAGATCAACCTCTCGCGCTGCATCTTCTGCGGCTACTGCGAGATCGCCTGTCCCTTCGACGCGATCACAATGGGCCACGACTACGAGATGGCCGACTACGACCGCTCCGACCTGATCTTCACCAAGGAGATGCTGCTGGCCGAGCCGATCGAGCGCGCTCCGCTGCGGGCAGAGGGCGAGTAGATGGAAGCCGTCCTCTTCTTCTTCGCGGCGCTCGGCGCCCTCGGCGGCGCAGTCGGCGTGGTCGCCCTGCGCAACCCCTTCTACGGCGTCCTCGCCCTCATAGTCCACCTCTTCTCTTTGGCGGTGCTCTTCTTGCTTTTGAGCGCCGCCTTCGTCGCCGCTGCCCAGGTAGTTGTTTACGCCGGCGCCGTGATGGTCCTCTACGTATTCGTCACCGCATATGTAGGCGGCGACACTGAGTCAGCCTGGGAGCCAATCCCAGGCCAGCGCTTCCTAGCTCCGCTAATGGGAGCCGCCATCTTCGTAGAGCTCTCGATAGCAGTCCTCGGCTCGTCCCTAGTCGCTCTAGGCACGCACGGTCCGGACGTCAACCCAGGATTCGGCGACCCGGCCGGGATCGGCCGTTTGCTCCTAGAACGATTCCTGCTCGCCTTCGAGGCCTCGTCGATCCTGCTGCTCCTTGCCGCGGTCGGCGCTGTAGTCCTCGCCGGTCGCGCAAGGACCGAGGGAGCCGGCAAGGGGGCTGCGAGCGGGTCCTCAGAACACTCAAGCGAGGCTCCCGCCGAGCGTTCTGAGGACCCGCTCGCAGCCCCCTCCCACGCCGGGGGCACAGCGTGAACACCGAGTGGTACATCGTCCTCTCCTCACTGCTGTTCGCGGTGGGGGCGATGGGGATCTTGATCCGTCGTAGCCCGGTTGTGATCCTGCTGTGTCTAGAGATCATGTTGAACGCAGGCAACCTGTCGCTGGTTGCGTTCAGTCGGATGGTTGGCAATCAGCAGGGGCAGATCTTCGCGATCGTCGTGATGGTTGTCGCGGCCTGTGAGGTGGTGGTTGGGCTGGGCCTGATCGTGGCGATCTTCAGACGCAAGCTTCCGCTTGATGTGGATGAGCTGCGGGAGCTGCGCGGATGAACGCTACCGCGTGGGCTTGGCTCGTGTTGCTCTTCCCGCTATTGGGGTCGATAGCGATCGCGCTGGGGTTCAAAGTCCTGCCTTCCAAGGCAGCGGGTGCAATCGGCACCGCCGCCATCGGCCTTGCCTTCGTTTGCGGCGTCGCGGCCTTGATCAGCCTGCTGGGTGAAGCTCCCGAGGCGCGCCACCATGCCTCCTCGCTCTGGGACTACGCCAGCGTCGCCGGGCTCGAGATCAAGCTCGGCATCTTCGTCGACCCGCTCTCGGTCTTCATGGTCCTGATCGTCACCGGCGTCTCGACCTTGATCCACCTCTACTCGTACGGCTACATGCAGTCGGACGAGGGCTATCACCGCTTCTTCAGCTACCTCAACTTCTTCGTCTTCTCCATGCTGCTGCTGGTCCTCGCCGGCAACTTTGTGCTCTTGATCGTTGGCTGGGCCTTCGTCGGCTTCGCCTCCTACGCACTGATCAGCTTCTGGTACCGGCGCACGACGGCAACCAAGGCGGGGATGAAGGCCTTCGTGATCAACGTCGTCGGCGATATCGGCCTCGTCCTCGCCGCCTTCCTGATCTTCCGCGAGCTGGGGACCTTCGAATACAGCGAGGTCTTCGCCAAGGCTCCGCAGGTCTTCAGCACCAACGAGTGGACGATCACGGCGATCTGCCTGCTGCTCCTGGTCGGCGCCTTCGCCAAGTCGGCGCAGCTGCCCTTCCACACCTGGCTGCCCGACGCGATGGAGGGCCCGACCCCAGTCTCCTCGCTGATCCACGCGGCGACGATGGTCACCGCCGGCGTCTACCTGATCGCCCGCACCCACACCCTCTTCGTCCTCGCCCCGACCGCCGCCGACATCGCTGCCTTCACCGGCCTGGCGACGCTCTTGGTCGCCGGCACGATCGCCCTGGTGATGACCGACCTGAAGCGGGCGATCGCCTACTCGACGATGAGCCAGATCGGCTACATGATCATGGGCGTCTCGATCGGCGCCTACAGCGCCGGCATGTTCCACCTGATGACCCACGCCTTCTTCAAGGCGCTGCTCTTCATGGCGGCCGGCTCGATCATCGCCGCGATGGC
>DATNGZ010000068.1:0-4030 GCA_035605695.1 Solirubrobacterales bacterium
GCGCGAGCGGCTCTACGACACCGCCGCGATCCTGCTCGCCGCCGACCTCGATCCAGAGCGCTGCATCTTCTTCCGCCAGTCCGATGTGCGCGAGCACAGCGAGCTGACCTGGCTGCTCTCCTCGGTCACCTCGCACGGCGACCTCAACCGGATGACCCAGTTCAAGGAAAAGGTCGGCCGCCAGCGCGAGCTGGCCTCGGCGGCGCTCTTCTACTACCCGGTGCTGATGGCCTCCGACGTCCTCGCCTACCGCGCGACCGAGGTGCCGGTCGGCGACGACCAGCGCCAGCACGTGGAGCTGATGCGGGAGATCGCCCGCCGCTTCAACGAGCGCTTCGGCGAGACCCTGGTCGTGCCCGAGTACCGCATCCCGGAGGTCGGCGCCCGGATCATGGACCTGCAGGAGCCGCAGCGGAAGATGTCGACGACGGGGGGGACCGAGGCGGGGACGGTCCTGGTTCTCGACGAGCCCGAGGTGATTCGCAAGAAGCTGGGCAGCGCCGTCACCGACTCGGGACGCGAGGTGCGACGCGGCGACGACAAGCCCGGGATCACCAACCTGATCGACATCTACGCCGTCGCCCGCGGCATCGACCAGGCCGCGGTCGAGAGCGAGTTCGAGGGCGCTGGCTACGGCGACTTCAAGCAGGCCGTGGCCGAGGCGACGGTCGAGTTCCTCGCCCCGGTCCGCGAGCGCTACGCCGAACTGCGGCCCGACGAGGCGGCGCTCGAGGCGATCTTTGCCGCCGGCGCTGAGAAGGCTCGCGCGATCGCCGCGCCGACCGTCGCCGAGGTCCGCGAGCGCATGGGCTTCGGCCCAGCCTAGTCGCCATCCCGCCGGGGCGTTACGGTCCCTGCTGTGACCGTCGCCGAGCTGGACCTCGACCTCGACGTCTTCGCCGGGCCGTTCGACCTGCTGATGGCGGTCGTCCTGCGCGAGGAGGTAAGCCTGCTGGAGGTGGAGCTGGGCGACATCGTCGTCTCCTACATCGAGCACCTCGAGCAGGAGGACGAGCTGGAGCTCGACGTCGCGACCGAGTTCCTCGTCCTGATCGCCTCGCTGCTGGAGCTGAAGTCGCGGCTGCTGCTGCCGGGCGAAGAAGAGGGGCTGGAAGACGTAACCCCCGAGGAGGCGGTCGAGGAGCTGGTTGCGCGGCTGCTCGAGTACCGCCGCTACCGCGACGCCGCAGCGGTGCTGGAGCAGCGCTTCGAGGCTGCGCGCGGCTACCTCTACCGCTCGGCGCCGCTGCCGCCCGAGCTGCGCAAGGTCGCGCTCGACGCTGCCACCGCCGTCTATGACCCCGACCGGCTCGGCGCCGCGCTCGGCGACCTGCTGGCGCTGCCGCCCGAACTGAACCTCGACCACATCCGCCCGACCGTCTCGCTGGAGAAGCGCCTGCGCGCCCTGCGCGAGGCACTGCGCGGCCGCTCCAGCATCGACTTCGACGAGCAGTTCGGCAGCGAGGACCGGCTCACCCAGGCGGTCACCCTCTTCGCTCTGCTCGACCTCTACCGCAAAGGCGAGGCGACCTGGGAGCAGTCCAAACCGTTCGGCCCGATCGAGATTCGCAAGCGGGAGCCGGCGGCGTGAGCGACCTCTCGCGCACGGTTGAAGCGCTGCTCTTCCTCTCGCCGCAGCCGGTCAGCGCCCGCGACCTGGCCGAGGCGACCGAAGCGACCGAGGGACAGGTCGAGGAGGCGCTCGGCTTGCTGCGCGACGACCTCGCCGAGGGCAAGCGGGGGGTTGTGTTGCGTGAGGTTGCCGGCGGCTTCGCGCTCGCCAGCGACCCTGCCAGCGAGGCTGCGGCCCGGCGCCTGCTGGCCAAGCCGCGCACTCCACCGCTGACGCAAGCCCAAGCTGAGACGCTCGCCATCGTCGCTTACCTACAGCCGGTCACTCGGCCCGAGGTTGCCCGCATCCGCGGTGTTACTTCAGAGTCGGCGGTACAGACGCTCGCGGAGCGAGGGCTCATCGAGGAGTCTGGCCGCTCCCAGTTTGGCGCCGCGATATTCAAGACGACGGAGCTGTTCGAGCGGCTCTTCGGTCTCTCCGGGATGGACCAGCTGCCGGATCCCTCGAAGTTTGATCCGACGCCTGAGGATGAGCGCGAGCTGCGCGAGCGACTCCTGAAAGCTGGGGAGCAGCGATCTCAGCCGTGAAGCAGGGCCGGGGGAGGTCCTGTCGGAGCAAAAGCGGGGAGGCTCCGTCAGGACCTCCCCCGGCCCTGCTTGCGCTGTGAGGCTCGCCAAGTTCCTCGCGCATGGCGGGGTTGCTTCGCGGCGTAAAGCTGAGGTGATCATCGGTAACGGCCGGGTCACGGTTGGCGGGAAGGTGGTTACGGATCCGGCTCGTGACGTCAGTGATGCCGACGAGGTGCGAGTGGATGGGAGCTTGGTTGGGACGGAGGCGCTCGAGGTTTGGGCGGTCAACAAGCCTGCCGGCGTGGTCTCTACCGCGAGGGAGCCGGGGAGTCGGCCGGCTGTGGTTGGATTGGTTGATTCGGGGGCGCGGCTTTATCCCGTCGGTCGTCTTGACGTCGATTCGACCGGGCTGCTGCTGCTGACGAATGATGGGGCCCTGGCCAATCGCTTGACTCATCCTCGTTATGGGGTCGCCAAGGCCTATCGGGCTGAGCTGCGCCGCCCGCCCTCGGATGCGGACCTGCGCCGGCTTGCCAGCGGGGTAGAGCTTGAGGATGGGATGACGGCGCCGGCTGAGCTGCGGCGGTTGGGCGAGCGGGAGGTTGAACTGACGCTGCGCGAGGGGCGCAATCGGCAGGTGCGGCGGATGGCCGAAGCGGTCGGCAACCGGGTGGTCTCGCTGCGCCGGGTTCGCTTCGGCTCGGTTGAGCTTGGTTCGCTCTCGCAGGGGCAGGCGCGGCGGCTCAGTGAGGCTGAGATCGCCCGGCTCTGGGAAGATTCGGAACGATGAGCGAGGAGCGACTGTTCGCGGTCCGCGGCGCCGTGCAGGCTGAAGCCAACGAGGCCGCGGCGATCGTCGGCGCCACCGAGTCGCTGATGCGAGAGCTGCTCGACCGCAACGCGCTCAGCGCCGAGGCGATGGTCAGCTGCCTTTTCACCACCACCGGCGACCTCGATGCCGAGTTCCCGGCCGTTGCCGCGCGCCGGCTCGGGCTCGACTCGGTGCCGCTGATCTGCGCCCGCGAGATCGACGTCCCGGGCGCGATGCCGCAGGTGATCCGGGCGATGGTCCACTACTACGCGCCGCTCGGCCACAAGCCGGCCCACGTGTACTTAGGAGCGACGCAGGAGTTGCGCGCCGACCTCCACGCCGCGCAGTAGACGGCGCCGGACGCGGCGCAGGGCGGCGTCCTCGGTCGCTCGCGTGCGGAGCACGCCACGCTCCCTGCGTCCTTGTCCTGCTTGGTCCGGCACCGTCTACACGGTTCGGGCAAACTCTGGGCAATGACTGTCACCTTCGCCGAGAAGCTCGCCCGCATGCCGGGCTACCAGGCCGGTGTTCCCACCGGGCAGGCCCCCGAGGCGATTGCCTCCGGCGGCATCGCCCAGCTCGCCTCCAACGAGTCGCCCTTCCCGCCGCACCCGAAGGTGATCGAGGCGATCCAGGCGACCGCCGCGGCGATGAACCGCTACCCGGACCCCGACGCGACCCTGCTGCGCCGGCGCCTCGCCGAGCGCTACGAGACCGAGCCGGCCCGGATCGCCGTCGCCAACGGCTCCTGCGAGATCCTCCTCGCCGCCGCCGAGGCGCTCTGCGAGCCCGGCGCCGAGATCGTCTACGCCTGGCCGTCCTTCTCGATGTACCCGTACCTGCCGGCGCTGACCGGCGCCCGCGAGATCCGCGTGCCGCTCGCCGAGGGCGGCGTCCACGACCTCGAGGCGATGGCGGCCGAGGTGACCGCCGCCACCCAGCTGCTGATCGTCTGCAACCCGAACAACCCGACCGCGACCCACATCCCCGCGGCCGAGATCGCGGCCTTCTGCGCGCGGATCCCGGAGCACGTGACGGTGATCCTCGACGAGGCCTACGTCGAGTTCCAGACCCACG
>DATNGZ010000069.1:0-16363 GCA_035605695.1 Solirubrobacterales bacterium
GCCCGACGGTCGCGACGGGCCGGGGGCCGATCCTCGTGATGAGCGCCTGCGAGACGCCCGCCCAGAGCACGGTCGTTCTGGCGGTGGCGAGGAATGTCAGGCCCGTCCTGAGCGCCGACCAGCCGAGCACCTGCTGGACGTAGAGCGTCAGCATGAAGAAGTTCGCGAAGATCACGGCCCCGAGCAGCAGCCCGACCACGTTGGCCGAGGTCACCGCCGAGATGCGGAAGATCGAGAACGGCACGAGCGGCGCCCGCGTCCGCAGCTCCCAGAGGACGAAGAAGATCAGCAGCAGCGCAGCGGCCGCGAGGACGCCGATCGTGCGGCCGGACCCCCAGCCGACGTCAGGCGCCTTCGAGATCCCGTAGACGAGCAGCGCGAGCCCGCTGGTGACCGAGACGGCGCCGATGACGTCGAAGCGGCGGTGCTCGACCTCCGCATGGCTCTCCGGGACGATCGGGACCGTCAGGCCGAGGACGAGCGCGCCGACGGGCACGTTGACGAAGAAGATCCATTCCCAGCCGAGGTACTTGGTCAGGACCCCGCCCGCGAGCACGCCCGCCGCGGCGCCCGAGCCGCCCAGCGCTCCCCAGATGCCGAGCGCCTTGGTGCGGTCGGGGCCTTCGCGGAAGGTGGTGGTCACGATCGAGAGCGCGGCGGGGGAGATGATCGCGGCGCCGAGCCCCTGAGCGGCGCGGGCGGCGATCAGCTGCCCCTCCGTTGCGGCGAAGCCCGCCGCCAGCGAGGCGACCGCGACCAGCAACAAGCCGGCCATGAAGACGCGCCGGCGGCCGAGCAGGTCCGCGGTGCGCCCGCCGAGCAGCAGGAAGCCGCCGAAGGTCAGCACGTAAGCGTTGACGACCCAAGGCAGGTTCTCCTGCGAGAAGTCGAGCGCTTTGCCGATTGTCGGCAGCGCCACGTTGACGATCGAAGCATCGAGGACGACGACGAACTGCGCCGAGCAGAGCAGGATCAGCGCCAGCCAGCGCTTCTCTTTGAAATCTCCGGTGGCGGCCTCCATCGGTCGCCTCAGTCAATCAAAACCGCTGCGTCGGCTAGGGCGCGTCAGGGCTCGATCAGGCCACGGCGGATCGCGTAGCGGACCAGCTCGACCCGGTCGCGCATGCCGAGCTTGCGCATCGCGTTGGCGCGGTGGTTCTCGACCGTCTTCTCGGAGAGGTGGAGGACCTCGGCGATCTGCTTCGTCGTGTTCGCCTCGGCGACTAGCTTGACGATCTCCTCCTCGCGCGGGGTCAGCTCCTCCTCGCCGCTGGAGCCACGCTCGAGCACGTCCTTGATCAGCGTCCGCTGCGCCTCGGGAGTGAGGAATGGCTCGCCGCGCTCGACCGCCCGGATCGCCGCCAGCAGGTCGGTGTCGGCCTGCGCCTTCAGCACGTAGCCGGAAGCGCCGGCCTTCAGTGCCTCGAAGAGGTAGCGCTCGTCATCGTGCATCGAGAGGATCAGCACCGAGACCTCGGGCGCCTGCTGGCGGATCTCGCGGGTTGCCTGCAGCCCGGTCAGCTTCGGCATCTTGACGTCGAGAATCGCCAGGTCCGGTCGCTCTCGCACCGCCAGCTCCCGCGCCTGGGCGCCATCGGCGGCCTCGGCCACCACCTCGATATCAGCTTGGCGCTCGAGCAGAAGCCGGATTCCGGAGCGAACGATCCCGTGGTCGTCAGCGATAAGCACCCGAAGCATCCGCCCAGTTTCCCAGCCACAGGGGGGAGAGAACGTGGACCTGGCGGCTTATCCGTGAAATGGACCGAAAAGCCGCCAGGTCCGATGCCACGATCGCGAAGATCGCCGAACGGCAGCATGGGGTGATCTCGATCGCTCAAGCCCGCCGTGCCGGGGTCAGTGACGATGCAGTGCGAGCGCGCGTGATGGCGGGGCATTTGCACCGAGTGCATCAGGGCGTCTACGCCGTGGGTCACGCGGCGCTATCTCCTGAGGGACGATGGATTGCGGCCGTTCTTGCCGTGGGGCGAAGGTCGGTTTGCGGGGATTCCGTTCTCGATTACTGGGGTGCGGCGGTTAGCCACCGCAGCGGAGCCTTCCTCTGGGGACTCTTGCCGCCCGCGGACGGACCGGTCGACACCATCGTTGCTGGTGGTGGAGGGAAGACGAAACGACGCGGAGTTCGCGTGCACCGATCTCAGTCCCTCCTCGCCAAACACGTGACTCTTCATCGTCATATTCCGGTCACGACGCCGGCGCGCACGATCGACGATCTGCGCCGGGCGCTCTCTGCGGGGTGGCCGGGCTCCGTGCCCGCCCGCGAGCTGCGGAAGGCCATCCGACAGGCTGGTGTCATTGGTCTACCGATAGGAGACGAGGGCGGCGACCGTACCCGCGGTGATCTGGAGGGAGACTTCCTGCGTCTGTGTCGCCGCCATCGAATTCCACGACCCAGAGTCAACGTTCGTATCGGGCCGTGTCTCGTCGATTTCCTGTGGGCAGACAAGCGGCTGATTGTCGAAACCGACCACTACCGCCATCACCGAGGCAAAGCCGCTTTTCAGGACGACCACCGAAGGAACCTTGACCTGAGGCGCCGCGGTTACGAGGTGATCCGGCTCTCCGAACAGCAGATCGACGAGGAACCGGGTCGGGTGGGAGAGACGCTGGCCGCGATGCTGTTGGGTGGTTGACGCGTGAACCGCCTCAGTTCGGGACCGACAGCCGGACCGTGGTGCCGTGTCCGGGGCGGGACTCGATCTTCAGCTCGCCGCCGATCAGCAGGGCGCGCTCGCGCATGCCGCCGATGCCAAGGCCGCCCTCGGACTCATCGAAGGCGAAGCCGCGGCCGTCGTCGCTGACCTCGAGCTCGACTCCGCCGTCCGCGTTTTTGCGCCGCAGCTTTACCGTGACATGCCCGGCGCCGCTGTGGCGGGCGGCGTTGGAAAGGGCCTCCTGGGCGACGCGGTAGACGACCAGCTGGGCGTCGTCGCCGAGTTCGGAGAAGTCGCCCTCGGCGGCGAACTCGGCCTCGATCTCACCGCGGGCGAGCTGCTCGACTTGGCCCGCGGTCGCCGCTTTAAGGCCGAGGTCGTCGAGTGCGGTGGGGCGGAGCTGGCGGGCGAGTGAGAGCAGCTCGCGCATTGCCTGGTTGGCTAGCGCCTTGGTCTCGGCCAGTTCGGCCTCCAGCTCCGGCGGCGCCTGCTCACGCGCCGCCTCGAGCCGCAGTAGTAGGCCGGTCAGCGACTGGTTGACCTCGTCATGAAGATCGCGGGCGACTCGGGTCCGCTCCTCCTCCTGGGCCTGCAGTGCCGCGCTCCCAGCCCGTCGTCGCTCGGCTTCCAGGCGCCGGACCATGCGCAGGAAGGCGAGCTCGATCCGCTCCACCTCCTCGGTCTCGCCGACGCCGTCGATCGAGCGCGGCAGCAGCGGTCCCGGCCTGCTCAGGTCGACCTTCTCCATCTCCTCGATCAGCCGCTCCAGCGGGGCGCGGCGGCGTCGCATGATCAGCAGGCCGCAGCCGAGGCCGAGCACGGCTGCCAAAAGGACGACGATCACGGCGATTGTCATCGGGGGGCCACCGGTCGCATTGGGCAAGCCTAGGTGGTTCCGTCAGCCCCGATAGGGGTTGGCACCTATGGTCAACGGCCCGATCGCCAGTGACAATCAAAGAACCGCGAACCACCGAACCTAGGAGCGACGACTTCATGAAGACCACCAAGCAGTCCACTCTCGGCGCCACCTTGCGCACGACGATCCTGCTGGCATCGCTCTCGGGCCTGCTGGTCGTAATCGGCGCCCTGATCGGCGGCCCCAGCACGGCAGCCCTCTTCCTCGGCTTCGCCCTGCTGATCAACCTCGGCTCCTACTTCTTCAGCGACAAACTGGCGCTGAAGATGAGCCGCGCCCAGCCGATCGACGAATCGGAAGCGCCGCGGCTCTACGAGATCGTCCGTGAACTGTCCACCCGGGCCGGGCTGCCGATGCCGCGCCTCTACATGATCCCCCAGGATCAACCCAACGCTTTCGCAACGGGGCGCAACCCCCAACATGCGGCCGTCGCGGTCACCCGCGGGATCACCAAACTGCTCTCCGAGGATGAGCTGCGGGGGGTGCTTGCCCACGAGCTTGCGCACGTCCAGCACCGCGACATCCTGATCCAGTCGGTCGCCTCGGCGATCGGCGCGGCGATCACCTACCTCGCCTACATGTTCATGTGGTTCGGCAGTGACGATGAGTCGCCACTCAGCCTCGTCGCCTCGCTGGCGATGGTCCTGCTGGCGCCGATCGCCGCCAGCATCATCCAGCTCTCGATCTCGCGCCAGCGCGAGTACGCGGCCGACGCCGGCGGAGCGGAAATCTGCGGCAACCCGGAGTCCCTCGCGAGCGCCCTGCTGCGGCTCGAGCAGGGAGCGGCGGACATGCCGATGCAGGTCAACCAGGCGGCCGAGCCGCTCTACATCGTCAAGCCCTTCTCGAGCAAGGGCATGGCCGGCCTCTTCTCGACCCACCCCCCGATCGAGGAGCGGGTCAAAAGGCTGCGCCAGATGCGCCCCAGCCTGGGCTGAACCGTCCAGGTCATCGAACACATCGCCAGGAAAGGCCCGCGCAGGCGGGCCTTTCTTTTGGGCATGAGAAACATCGTTGACCTGGGGTCTATTTAAGAACTAGACTGTATGCGTAACGGATAGCTCGTATTTCGACTATGGCCAAGGCCAGCGCTAGATCCAAATCCGACGCGCCAAGCCGCCTACCGCGCGGGCGTCACGCACTGGCGCCGGAGGAGGTGTTGCGCGACCAGCGCCAGCGCCTGCTCGCCGCGGTGCCCGCCGTGGCGGCCGAGCGCGGCTACGAAGCGATGTCGGTGGCCGACATCGTCAAGCGGGCCGCCGTCTCGCGCAACGCCTTCTACGAGAATTTCCGTGACAAGCAGGACTGCGTGGCGATCGCCCACGAGGCTGGCCACGAGCGCCTCTTCGAGGTGCTGTCGCTCCCCTGTTACGAGGGCGCAACGCTGCGGGAGCGGGTGGAGCACTCGCTGGCGGCGGCGCTCGACGCCCTGGCTTCTGAGCCCGATCTGGCGCGTTTCCTCTTTGTCGAGGCTCCGTCAGCGGGGGAGGATATCGCCCTCCGCTACCACGAATGGCTGCAGCGCTACGGCACTCTGTTGCGCTCCGCTGCCCCGGAGCTTTCTAGCAAGTCTAGTCCTCCACCTGAGGTTGAGGGTGTAATCGTTGGCGGTATTGCTTCGCGAGTCGCAAGCGAGGTGCTGCGGGGGAGAGGGGCGCAGCTGCGGCAGCTCTCCGCGCCCTTGATTGAGTACGTCCTCGCCTTTTACCGCCCCGGCGAGCCCGGGCCCAAGGAGGGCAAGATCCTTGCTTTCGACGCGGACGAAGATCCGTCCGAACTCCCCGAAGCGCGGCGCAGCCAGGCCGGCTCGTAGCGTCATAGACGCTCCCTAGACAGCTCGCCCAAAACTTTTTCAGGCAGAAACAGCCTGCAAATAAACGTCTTTCTCAGTAATACCACGTGCGTATCTTGACAAACACGAACCAGCGTGTTTACATCCAGCCACGTCTTCTGTTGGGAACGCAGTCGGTATAGCCCGCGAAGACGCGATTCAGGGAATAGGGACAAACCGAGCCTCGAGGAAGCCGCTAAGGGAAGCGGCGGGCAGAGGGGCTCACGGGACAAGGAGAGAGATCTAGATGTTCTCGACGCTACGCAACCGCTTCGGCATCCCGGGAGTTATCTCGGTCATCGCCCTGGTCTTCGCGATGTTCGGCGGCGCCTACGCCGCCTCTAATTCTTCGGGCGGTGGCAAGGCGACCGCGAGCGCAAAGGCCAAGAAGGGGCCGCGGGGTCCTAAAGGTGCGACAGGGCCGGCCGGGCCAGCGGGACCGGCCGGCCCTGCTGGCGCCAAGGGCGATGCCGGCGCGGCGGGATCGAACGGTGCTCCCGGTCAGGACGGCCTCAGCGTCACCAACACCGCGATTGCGGTCGGCGACGCCACCCGGTGCAACAAACTGGGCGGTGCCGAATTTAAAGTTGGCAGTGGCGTCTCCACCTTTGCATGCAACGGCAAAGACGCGACCGCTGGGGGAACGCTGCCCTCGGGTAAAACCGAGACCGGTATCTATGCCGACAACGGAAACGACGCCGACAGGTTTGGCATCTATGTGCCGATTTCATTCACTGTTCCGCTGGCTGCACCGATTTCACCGGCCAATATTCACTATGTGGCTTTGGGCGCAGAAGACGAAAATTGTCCCGGGTCTGTGTCCGCGCCTTCTGCAGGGAAAGGCTTCCTGTGTATCTATGAGTCTCAGAATTTCCTCAACGTACCTCCCCAAGTTATATCGCCGACTACTCTATTGGCCGGGACTGCCACGAGTGGGGCGATCCTGGAATTTGACGTCGGAACTGAAGGTGAACCCGTCAAGTATGCGGGCACCTGGGCAGTAACCGCACCTTAAGGGGCCCTGTTGCACAACGTCCAATTTCACTCGCTCAGACGTCCATTCGTTTGGGCGGGCGACACTTACGAGAAGACCATCGAAAAGGACCCGCAGCGACCGAGTTGTGGTCGGCACAAGGGCGGACGGAGGGAGGCATCGATGAAGCGCTTGGCAACCCTATTGATAGGCATCGGCGCGCTCGCGGCACTCTTTTCGGCACCTCCGGCGTCGGCCGACCTGACCTTTTGCTCGCCGGGCTCAGGCGCCGGGCAGTGCGAACGACCGGAAGGTGTCGTGGTCGACGAGGACGCCGGACGAGTATACGTCGCTGATCGCGGTGCCAACCGCATCAGCGTCTTCAAAACCGACGGCAGCTTTGTCATGGCCTTCGGCTGGGGCGTCGCCGACGGTACGACGAAAGCGCTGCAGACCTGTACCGTTACTTGCTTCCGTGGCATCGCCGGCAATGGCGCGGGCCAATTCGAAAAGGCGAGCAAGGTCGCCATAGACAACTCCGGTGGCCCAAGTGACGGGGACCTCTACGTCAGCGATGCCTCATCCCGGATACAGAAGTTCAGTCCCTCGGGTGCGTTCCTGCTTAGTTTCGGCAAAGTCGGCCAGGGCGAATGTGAAATAGGCAAAGGCGCTCTCCCGGAAACACCGATCGGCGTCGGACCGGGAGGCGTCGTATATCTGGCCGACAGCAAGCCAATCGGGCCGCTGGAATCAGAAGGTTACGTGAGTCACCTCCTACGCTATGACGAAGCCGGTAAATGTCTGGGAGAAGCAGATCTCCTCCAAGGGCCCAACAGGTTCTCCTACGCCATCTCGGTGGAAGAAAGTGGGAACTTCTATCTGGCCGCAGCGGAAGACCAAGATCGCATCCGGAAGTACGACACGAACGCGAGTGCTCTCTGCCAGATTGCCGGAGCATCTAATGCGCGGGCGCTTGGAATCGACGGCGAAGGTCATCTTTTCGCGAGCGAGAGCGCAGACGGGTTTTTGGCACTGTCTGAGTACGAAGGGCTTTGCAAAACCGTTCGTCGCTTTGGCTACGGAGACGTTGGCCTCGGAGGAGTCGAAAGACCCATACTAGGAATTGCACCCTTCCACAGTGCTGCTGGCGACCTATTCATC
Source organism: Solirubrobacterales bacterium (assembly GCA_035605695.1). GTDB lineage: Bacteria > Actinomycetota > Thermoleophilia > Solirubrobacterales > 70-9 > VRUE01. The sequence continues at coordinate 7,554 of DATNGZ010000069.1, forward strand.
AGCGAAGAAGAAAGGGGAGTGCACTACCTGTCCCTGCCATCACCGGGGCCGCTCGCGCTTTCCTCGACGGTCAAGGCCGAACCGGTCGGCAACATCAGAGCCACCCTGAGGGCAAAAATCAACCCCGAGGGCAAAGCCACTGAATACCATTTCGAGTACGTCGACGATATTGCCTTCCAGCAGAACGGTTTCTCCAGCGCCAAAAGCACGCCGACGCTGTCCCTCGGCGCCGAAGACTTCGATCTGCACGCGGTTGAAGTGCAGCTCGGCTGCACAACTTCGCCCGCTCCCGACTGCCTGCAACCTGAAACGACCTACCACTTCCGCCTGATCGCGACGAACTCCGAAGGTAAAGACGAAGTCGCCGGTGAATTCATCACCAAGCCCGGCCTGGAAGTTCTCGAGACCTACGCGACCGAAGTCGGCACCGACGCGGCTCAGATCCACGCCGAAGTAAACCCGCTGGGAATCCCAACGACGGGCTACTTCCAGTATGTAGATGACGCCACTTATCAAGTAGGCGGCTTCTCAAATGCGACCAGAGTCCCGAGCGCGAGCGCCTTTGATTTCGGTGCCGGCGAAACGCCGCTCACCCGCTCGGCAAGACTCGACCAACTGGCCCCCGGCACGACCTACCACTACCGGCTCACCGCCGAAGACCCGCTGGTCGGCGAGGTCCAAGGGCCGGAGCGCACCTTTTCTACCTTTGCCGCCCTGAATTCAGGCGAAGGCGGTCCTTGTCCAAACGAGGGCTTCAGGACCGGCCCGGCCGCTTTCCTGGCCGACTGCCGGGGCTATGAGATGGTCTCGCCGCTCGACAAAAACAACTCCGACATCGAGGCGCCGAACGAGTTCTCCACCCACCTGCCGGCCGCGCTCAACCAGAGCTCGCTTTCGGGTGAACGTCTGACCTACTCGACCAGCCGCGGCTTCGGCGACGCAGGCTCGGCTCCCTACTCGGCCCAGTACCTGGCCTCCAGAGACTCCGGCTCGGGCTGGCATACGCATTCGATCGTGCCCCCGCGCGGCGCGCCTGCCCTCCCCGGCGGGCTGCAAACTGACACGGAATTCAAATCTTTCTCAGTCGACCTCTGCGATGCCTGGTTGCGCACGGTGGCCGACCCCGTGCTAGCCCCCGGGGCGACCGCCGGCTTCCCCAACCTTTACCGTCGCCACGACGGCGAGTGCGGCAGCCCGGGCTTCGAAGCGCTGACCAACGCGGCGCCGCCCCACGAAACCAGAGCCTCTACTTATCCCGGCTTGCACTACAGCTCCCTGGAACTGCAGGGCGTCTCAAATGACGGCTCAAAGGCAATTTACGGGGTGTTCGAGAACCTCACCGAAGACGCGCCCGTTCAGTCGCAGACATGTGTGAATGACCTCGAATTCCAAAGTGGTAGCACCGGTTTGGAATGCAGCTACCGCCTTTACGCCTACGACGCGAGCGACCAGAGCCTGCATTACGTCTGCGTGCTGCCCGGCGGGGCGCCGAGCGCCCAGCCCTGCTCGGCCGGAACCGCGTCGGAGCCGGGGGGGCGGGCTCGTCTAAACCGCACCGAGAATGCGATCTCTGACGACGGTACGCGCGTCTTTTGGAGCGCCAGCACGAGCACGGGCATGGGCCCCGGCAAGCTCTACGTGCGCGAGAACCCCACCGCCGAGCAGAGTGAAATCGAAGCCGGTCAGTGCGCCGAAGTGGCCAAAGCGTGCACGATCGCGGTCTCCAAAGCAGCCGAAGCGCTCTCTGGCTCGAATAGCTCGCAGTACTGGACCGCCGCCGGCGACGGCTCGAAGGCGATCTTCACCACCGGCAGCAGCCTTGGCGGCGGCGAAGACCTCTATAGCTTCGACGTCGATGCCAGGACAACTCAGCTGATTGCCCATCAGGTAAGGGGGGTGATGGGGGCAGGCGGGGATGCCTCTTACGTCTACTTCGTCAGCAGCGAAGCTTTGGACGAAGGCGCGACGGCAGGAAAACTGAACCTGTATGTCGCCCACGCCGGTGCGAGCACATACATAGCGACGCTGGTACCGGGGGATTCGTCCTCAGCTCATTTCTTCTCGCCTTTCGAACACGAGCCCCGAAGGCTGATCTCGCGAGTCAGCCCCGACGGACGCCACGTCGCTTTCAGCTCCTTGGGCTCGCTGACCGGTTATGACAACGCCGACGCCAACAACGGTCAAGCGACGGCGGAGGTCTACCTCTATGACGCCGCCGCGAACGAGGGAGCGGGCAGCCTGGTCTGTGCCTCGTGCAATCCTAGCGGGGGGCGTCCGGTTGGGCGGGAGGTGATATTCGGCCCCGAAAAAACAGGCTATTGGGCGGCAGCGAAGATCCCAGTCTGGCAGAACTCTCTCTACGCCGGACGCCAGCTCTCCGATGACGGAATTCGGCTCTACTTCACCAGCACGGACGCTCTCTCCGCCCGCGACACCAACGGGGTGCAGGACGTCTATCAGTGGGAGGCACCGGGATCGGGCAGCTGCACGGAGGCGGGCCCTGCCTACAGCGTCGTAAACCGAGGCTGCGTAAGTCTGATCTCCAGCGGCAAGAGCATCGATAGCTCCGAATTCGTCGAGGTCGACCCGTCAGGCAGGAACGTCTTCTTCATCACACTCTCGAGCCTGGTTCCCCAGGACTACGGCCTGGGGGACATCTATGACGCCAGGGTCGATGGGGGCTTCCCGCCGCCGCAGTTGCCTGCCGCTACCTGCGAAGGCGAAGCCTGCCAGGGCCCCCTCTCACCGCCCAATGACCCGACTCCCGGCTCCTCCTCCTTCGAAGGCGCCGGCAACGTGGTCGAGAAGCCGGCAAAGAAGAGACACAAGAAACATAAGAAAAAGCTTGCCAAAAAGCACCACAAGCAAACCAATCGCAACGGGGGGAAGAGCCGATGAGGCGCCTGATAAAGACACTCGCGGTCTCTTTGGCGGGAGCGCTCCTGGTGCCCATTGCTGCGCAGGCGGAATTCGGCTTGAACGAATTCGACGTCACCTTCACCAACGCCGATGGCTCGACCGCGAGCCAGGCGGGATCTCATCCCTACGCGATGACAACCTCGTTCAACATCAACACCCATCCGGGACCGCCGCCAGGCAACAAACCGTTGGTTGACGAGCCGATCAAAGACTTGGTGATCGGGCAGGTGCCGGGCTTCACCGGAGTGGCAAAAAACGCGGTTCCGCGCTGCTCGAGCGCTGATTTCTTGACGGAAGTGGGACCCGGTGGCGAAGCTGCTGCGTGCGCCGATGGCTCGGCGGTAGGGATAATCGAAGTTCACGTCGGTGACAGGAGTGGGGGCCAGGACTTCAGCGCCCCTATTTACAACCTGATCCCCTCCCCACACGAGGCGGCACGACTCAGCTTCAGGGTCCAAGGGGTTGTGACCACGCTTGACCTTGGCGTCAGCGAAACGCCGCCTTATAACGTCGTTGCCACCACCAATCGAATATCCCAGGTGTTTGAGTTTCAACGTGCCAAAGTGACGATCTGGGGCAGCCCTGCCGACCCTGTCCATGATGGAGAACGCGGTCGCTGTTTCCGCAACAATGGAGAAAGCTGCCCGGCCTCGATCCCCGTCGTCCCCTTCCTGATCGCGCCGCGCAACTGCGACGGGCCGCTGGCGACCGGATGGTCCGCCGACTCCTGGCCCCACCCAGGCGCCACCATGCCAAGCGGCGCCCCTAACCTCACGGACCCCGCCTGGGCAACGGGCCAGGTGCTGACCCACGACGCGGCAACACCGCCTGCGCCGCAGGGTTTCTCGGGCTGTGGCCGCCTCGACTTCAGCCCAACGATCTCCGCCCAGCCGACGACCAAGGCCGCTGGCTCTCCCACCGGCCTCGACTTCTCCTTGAACGTCAACGACGAAGGGCTGATCAACCCGAACGGCATCGCGGCCGCCGACGTGAGGAAGGCCGTGGTCACCCTGCCCGAGGGCTTTTCGGTCAACCCCTCGATCGCCGAAGGGCTAGAGGTCTGCTCAGAAGCGGATTTGGCCAGGGAGACTGCCCTCTCCGAAGCCGGAGCAGGCTGCCCCAACGCCTCCAAGATCGGCACGGTCGAAGTCGAAAGCCCGCTGATTGAAGAAAACGTCAACGGCGCTCTCTACCAGGCGACCCCTTACGAGAATCCCTTCGACAGTCTGGTGGCCCTCTACATAGTGATCAAGAATCCGACCCTGGGGATCAAGGTTGTACAGCCGCTGAATGTGATCCCCAATCCGGTTACTGGCCAGCTGACTACCGTGGCCGAAGACTTGCCTCAGCTGCCCTTCAGCCATTTCACGCTGCATTTCCGCGAGGGCACCCGCTCGCCGCTGGCGAGCCCGCCCGGCTGCGGCACCTACAACGCCGAAGCGACTCTCTACCCCTCCTCGGGGGGAGCCGCGCTCACCACCACCTCGGCCTTCGAGATCATCATCGGCCCCGAATCAAAGCCTTGCCCCTCGGGCGGCCTGCCGCCGTTCAAACCAGGGCTGGTCGCGGGAACCCTCAACAACGCCGCAGGCCGCTACTCGCCCTTCAACGTGCGCCTCTTCCGCAGCGACTCCGAACAAGAGATCACCCACTTCTCGATCAAGCTGCCGCCGGGGGTGATCGGCAAACTGGCCGGCATCCCCTTCTGCCCTGACACGGCGATTGCCGCGGCCAAAGCGAGGACCGGCCCCCACGGTGGCCAGGAAGAGCTCGACAGCCCGAGTTGTCCCGCGGCAAGCCAGATCGGCAGAACCCTGGTCGGCTCGGGAGTCGGCTCAGCCCTCGCCTACGCCCCGGGCAAGCTCTACCTAGCGGGCCCCTACCACGGCTCCGCCATATCGCTGGTGGCGATCACCGCCGGAGTCGTCGGCCCCTTCGACATCGGCACGGTCGTTGTCCGCGAGGCCTTCAAAATCGACCCCGAAACCGCTGAAGTCTTCCTCGACGCAACGGGATCGGACCCGATCCCCCACATCATCAAAGGCATCCCGGTGCACCTCAGGGACATCCGCGCCTACACGGATAGACCTGAATTCGTGATGAACCCGACCGGCTGTGAAAGGACTTCCACCGCGAGCACTCTGCTGGGCTCCGGGTTGGACTTCGGCTCAGAAGCAGACGATCGCCCGGTAACGGTCTCAACCCCCTTCCAGGCAGCAGACTGCGCCGCCCTGGCATTTAAGCCCAAGCTCTCCCTAAAGCTGAAGGGCGGCACCGCCAGAGGCCAGCATCCCTCCTTCAGCGCCACCTTGCGGATGAAAGGCACTGGCGAATCGAACATCAAACGCGCCCAGGTGACCCTGCCACGCTCGGAGTTCCTCGAGCAAGCCCACATCAAAACGATCTGCACCAGGGTGCAGTTCCGTGCTCAGGCCTGCCCGGCCGAATCCATCTACGGCTTCGCCAAGGCGACCACGCCGATCCTCGATGAACCGCTGAGCGGCCCGGTCTACCTGCGCTCCTCCGAACACCAGCTCCCCGATCTCGTCGCCGAGCTCAAAAACGGCCAGATCACCGTCGACTTGGTGGGAAGGGTCGATTCCCTCAACGGCAGGATCCGCAACACCTTCGAGGCCGCCCCCGATGCCCCGGTCAAAAGCTTCACCTTGACCATGCAGGGCGGCAAAAAGGGCCTGCTGGTCAACTCGACCAACATCTGCACCGGCAAGCACAAGGTGATCGCCGACTTCACCGCCCACAACGGCAAGATCGCCAACCTGCGGCCCGAACTGCAGGCCAAGTGCGGTAAGTCGCGCAAGGGCAGTAAGGCCAAGAGCAAAGCCAAGCACCGCAGGGCCGGCTAAGCGATGCCCAGAAGGCTGCTCTGGCTCGGCACAGCCGCGGCCCTGCTGGCGTGCGCGTCACTCGCGCACGCCGCAGTAGTCCAAGAGGGCAACCTCAGGATCACCCTCCTAAGCCAAGTCCAGCCCTACAAGCTCCCTCGCGATAAGCCGGCCCCGATAGCCGTCTTCGTCGCCGGGCACCTGCAGGCCCCCCACGGCGGCATCCCCTCCCAGCTGCAGAAGATGACGGTCAAGGTAAACCGCCACGGCCTGCTGCAGGCAAAGGGCCTGCCGGTTTGCCAGATATCCCAGCTGCAACCGGCCTCGACCGAAAGAGCGCTGGCCAACTGCGGTGAGGCGGTGATCGGCTCCGGTCAGTTCTGGGCCCACATCGTCCTCCCCGACCAAGGCGCCTACGGCACCAGGGGGCGCTTGCTGATCTTCAACGGCAGAGAAAACGGCCATCCCGTCCTCTTGACCCACATCTTCACCTCCAACCCCTTCTTCAGCTCGTTCGTGCTCACCTTCGCGATCAAGAAGATCAAGGGCACCTACGGCACGCAGCTGAGCGCATCGCTCCCAGAGGCCCTAGGAAGCTGGGGCTACGTCGACCGGATCAAGCTGACCCTGAAGCGCAAATACACCTACAAGGGCAAGCAGCTGAGCTACTTCAACTCCGCCTGCCCGGCGCCGAAGGGAGTCAAGCGGGTGGTCTTCCCCCTGGCCAAGGCGAGCTTCCAGTTCGCCGGCGGGTTGACCCTTACGACCAAAGTCGAAAAGCCCTGCGCGGTGTCCGAATAAACGACAAGAGGAAGAGATGAAGACGAAGAGTGCTGCCACAGTGATTGCCCTTCTGGGACTCCTCCTCGTCCCTTGCGCCCAGGCCACCTATGACCCGATCGGCTCCGGCACCACCAAGCTGATCCTCGACAAGGGCTTCATCTCCCAGATGCGTAAGCAAGGAGTCAAGGTCGTTGCCAACGCTCCGGCCAAGCTCAAGGCAGGGACGATCACGCTCCCTGTTTCCGGCGGCAGCCTCGATCCGACCCTCTCCAAGGGAGAGATCGAAGCCGAAGGCTCGATCGTCTTCACCTCAGGCAACCGCAAGGTCCCCCTGCGCAGCATCGAAGCCAAGACCAAGAAGACTCCCCTTTACGCCAAAGTCGGTGGCGGGCAGTTGAAGGTCGCCTCGGCCAAGAGCCTCTCCTTCAAGCGCGAAGGCTTCAACTCGAGCTTCGGCGCGAAGGGACTGGCATTGACCCAAAAGGTCGCCACCCGCCTCAACAAGAAGCTGCGCACCAAGGACTTCTTTAACGAAGGCCAGCTGATCGGCACGCTGAAGTCGACGACCCAGCCCCAGCTGGTCTCGATCCTGCCCCAAGGTCAGGCGACCCTGGTCCCCGACCCTGCCTTCCTCGCCAAGCTCAAAAGCCTCTTCGTCTCCTTGAACCCGATCTCCCCTGCGGAACTCTCACCGGGGCCTGTCCTTCACTTCCCGATCGCCGGCGGTGGCCAGCTTGCTCCCAACGGCTCAGAAGGGACCTTGCGCACGGCCGGCGCGATCGAACTGCTGCAGCTCGGCGCCGGCCAGGTCTTTCAGCGCGAATACTGGTTTGACCTCGGGGCCAAGAGCACCGCTGCGGAAGTCGACGTCGAGCCGACGCCTGCCTTTCCAGGGAAGCTCGGGCAGATCGGGGTCTTCGGGATAGATATGACCAGGGCCTCCGTTTCCTCCGAGCCGAAGAGCAGGACGATCTCGGTCGCTGGCGCACCACTCACCCTCAACGCTCAGACCGCGCAGACGTTCAATGAAGCCTTTGGTGGGGGCAAAGCGGTGTTCGGGGCGGGGGAGGCGTTTGGGGCCGTGAGCTTCGGGGCGGTGGGGCAGTAGTGCTACGGCATCATTTCGGCCTTAGAACTACCACGTGCGTATCTTGACAAACGCGAACTGACGTGTTTGTATTTCAGCTCGTCTCCTATTGAGAACTGAGCTGGTATGGGTTCCGAGCACGAGATCAGCAGCACTACTCGCTCGCCGCGTGCATCGCGGCGCCGGCCCGATGCTCCGCCGCCGGATGTCGAGCGGATTCGGCCTCGTTCCGGGCTCTCGCGCGCCGAGGTGATCGCCAACCAGCGCGGCCGGATCTTCGACGGCCTCGCCGCCGCCCTCGCCTACCACGGCTACGAGGACACGAAGATCACTGACATCGTCGAACTGGCCGGGCTCTCGCGCGCGACCTTCTATGAGCACTTTCAGGGCAAGGAGCCCTGTTTCGCGGCCGCCTATGAGAATGGGGTGGAGCGGCTCGCGGCCGCCGTCGAAGATGCGGTGCAGGAAGAGCGCGGATGGGCGAATCAGCTCTCCGCGGGGCTGGGCGCCGGCCTCGAATTCCTTGCCGCCAGCCCGCCGCTTGCTCATCTGCTCCTAGTCGAGTCGCTCGCCGCGGCGCGTCCCGCCAGGCTCGAGCACGAGCGCTCGCTTGAGCTCCTTGCCGAAGCCCTGCGCCCTCCGGCCGCCGATCGACCCGAAGGGAAGGCGATCCCGGGGGAGAGCGCGCGGTTGCTCGCCGGCGGTCTCGCCTCGCACCTCTCGGGTCGGGTCCTGGCCGGGGAAGCCGAGCGGCTCCCCGAGCAGCACGATCTTCTCCTCCAGTACCTCCTTGCTCCCGCTCTGGCAGCCAGTTCGCGCGGCATGGGCGAACGACGCGCAGCGGGCTAGAAGCAACCTCCTCAAAGCCTCCGGCCGGCGCTCCGGGCGGAAGAACTCTCCGCTGAAGCGGTCGCTTCGTCGTCCCCATACCACTCGTGTTCCTTGACAAAGCCAAACTCGTATGTTTATCTTCCCCCTGTCGCTTTAGGAACCTGAGTGTCAGTTCAAGGAACTCAGACGTTTGAGCGGCTGAACAAACAGGGACAACCGAGCCTCGAGGAAGCCGCTAAGGGAAGCGGCGGGCAGAGGGGCTCACGGGACAAGGAGAGAGATCCAAGATGTTCTCGACGCTACGCAACCGCTTCGGCATCCCGGGAGTCATCTCGGTCATCGCCCTG
>DATNGZ010000070.1:0-2535 GCA_035605695.1 Solirubrobacterales bacterium
TCCGCGTGTCGCGATCGACGACAAGCTGAGGCCAGGTGCGAATCGGCCCCCCGACGCGTCGCCGCGCTGTATACCTCTGGACATGCGGTTTCCGCGCTTGCGTCGAAGGATCAGGGAACGCAAACGTCTGCGGAGGCTCGGTGTCAAGGCCGCTTGAAAAGTGACCCATCTGCGCCGGTTGAAAAGTGGACCACCCCGGCGTGGGGAAGCGGCTGCGAGCGAAGCGAAGGCGCGTAGCGCCGAGCCGAGCTCGTAGCCGCTTGCGAGGCGTCCGCGACCCTCTCGTGGTGGTCAGGCGATGTCGGCGGTCTTGGCGGCGGTGCGGGCGTCGAGGTCCTTGCCGCGCAGGCGGTAGCTGTCGCCCTTCAGGGAGAGGATCTCTGAGTGGTGGATGAGGCGGTCGATCATCGCGGTGGCGGCCATGTCGTCGCCGAAGATCTCGCCCCACGCGGAGAAGGGTTTGTTGCTGGTGACGATCATCGAGGCGCGCTCGTAGCGCGAGGACACCAGACTGAACATGAGGTTGGCGGCCTCGGGATCGAACGGGATGTAGCCGACCTCGTCGACGACGATCAGCGGGATGAACGAGAGCCGGCGAAGCTCGGCCTCGAGGCTGCCCTGGCGCTTGGCTTCTGAGAGCCGGGCGACCCACTGCGTGGCGGTGGCGAACTGCACGCGCTGGCCGGCCAGGCAGGCGCGGATCGAGAGCGCGATCGCCAAGTGGGTCTTCCCCGTGCCGGGCGGGCCGAGGAGGATCACGTTCTCGCGGGCGTGCAGGAAGTCGAGCTGGCCGAGGTGCTCGACGACCGTCTTCTTCACCGAGCGCTGGAAGGTGAAGTCGAACTCTTCGAGCGTCTTGCGCGCGGGGAACCTGGCGGCCTTGATCCGGCCTTCGCCGCCGTGGCTGTCGCGCGAGGCGACCTCGGTCGATAAGAGCGCCTCGGCGAAGCGCTCATAGCTCCACTGCTCCTCTCGCGCCCGCTCAGCGAGCCTCGGCAGCGCCCGCGCGGCGGCGGGCGCCTTCAGCGCCCTGAACAGGTGCGCCAGCTCAGACGCCGACCTGCTCATGCCGGGATCAACTGGTCATAGCGGGCCAGCGGCCGGACCTCGACGTCGACGTCGTGGCGCTGGCGGCGGCGGGCGCGCTGGCGGTCGAGCTCGCTCTGATGGGCGGGGTCGGTGACCGTGATGGCGCCCGCGAAGGAACGGCGGTGTCGGCAGGCCAGCTCGCCGGTGTCCAACACGACCGCGGCGACCTCGGTCTGTGAGACGCGAGCCTCGACGCGGCGGCCAGCGAACACGGGGTCGATCGAGTAGTCGTTGCGATCCAGCCGCAGGTAGGGCTGTTGCGGAACCCGGACGACCACGCGCAGATCCGTGTCCGGCAGCCGTTCGGGAAGTGGCCGCATCCGCCCGCGCTCCTCGAGCAGGCGCTCCGTCGGGACCGCGCGAGTGGTGCGATGCACACGCCCGTTGACGCGGTCGCACCAGCCATCGAGCTGCAGCTGGAAGTCCGGCGGGTTGGCGAACCGCCGACCGGGCTCGAAGTTGGTGCGCATGAACCGGTGCGAGCGCTCGAGCACGCCCTTGGCCTGCGCGTCGCCGGCATCCAGGATGATCCAACCGACCTCGAGCTGCCCGCAGAACGCGGCGAACTCGTCGGTCGGCCGGCCGCTACCAGCGATCGCGCCCTCGCGGTCCCACACCAGCTTCTCCGGCAAAGCGCCGATCCGTTCAAGGCAACGGCCGACGCCCCAGAGGATGTCCGGTGCCTGCTTGGAGAAGATCAGCGCGCCGGCGATCACGCGTGACCAGCACAGCTCCGCGGTCACCACCCAGCCACGCCTGGTCTGCCCGTGGCCGACCGGAACCGGCTCGCGCGGCTCCCACAGATCGCACTGCACAAGCTCCCCCGGCCGATAGACAGTGCGCTGAAACGTGCGCTTGACCAAGAACCGCGGGCGGACCTCGCGTACGAAGTCATCGAAGATCGTCTTGCCGCCCCCATAGCCAAGCTCGCTCGCCATCTCCCGCAGCCGCAGCGACTGGATCGACGGGTCCGCCCACAGCTGCTCGCAGATCCAGTCCCTGAACGGATCGAGCTTCGACGCCGACGGCGCCCGCGAGTACCGCGGCGGCGAATCCGCCGACAGCGCCCGCCGAACCGTCTTGCGGTGCAGACCAGTGCGCCGGCTGATCTCACGAATCGAGAACCGCTCGACCCGATGCATCCGCCTGATCTCCGCCCACTGCTCCACGCCGACCACGCACTCCCTCCTCGCCCGACCCAACAGATCAAGCGAGGGTCCGAACCCGGCCGGACGACACCGACCGCGCGCCGGGTGGGCCACTTTTCGACCGGCGCAGCCGGGTCAGTATTCAGGCGGCGCCCACACCGCATGGCTAACGCCGTAGGCGGACGCTGTCGCACAAACCCCCGACTAGCTCGCTGGATCGCGTCTGAGGGTGGGCTGGGAAACAGCCATCTCGTCTATTTCGCACCGCCCCGCCGGTTGCGACTTTGCACCCGCCGCG
>DATNGZ010000071.1:0-28256 GCA_035605695.1 Solirubrobacterales bacterium
GGCCTGATCGTCCCCGAGGTCTGCAAGATGGGCGGCATCGGCGGCCCCGCCAAAGACGCGGCCAAGGCCTACGCCCCCGGCCCGATCGGCGTAATGAGCCGCTCCGGCGGGATGACCACCGAGATTTCCTCCTCGCTGACCCAGGCCGGCCTGGGCGTCTCCACCGCGGTCTCGATCGGGGGCGACGCGATCATCGGCTCGACCTACGCCGAGCTGATGCCCTACTTCGAGGCCGACGAGCAGACCGAGGCGATCGTGATCTACACCGAGCCGGGCGGCCGCATGGAGGCGCAGCTCTCCGAATGGGTCAAGGAGAACAACTCGCGCCTGCCGATCGTCGCCTTCATGGCCGGCAAGTTCATGGACGACGAGGAGATGAAGGGGATGAGCTTCGGCCACGCCGGCACGATCGTCGAGGGCGTCGAGGACACCGCGACCGAGAAGATCGCCCGCCTCGAAGCCGCCGGCATCCGCGTGGTCGAGCGGATCGACGAGATCCCCGACGCGGTCAAGCAGAAGCTGGGAGCGGCAGCCTGATGGCCGAGGCGCTGAACAAGGTCTTCATCGACGTCGAGGTCGACGCCTCTGTTGCCGGCGACGCCGAGCTGGCCAAGAAGCTCGAGGAAGTCTGTCCCGTCGACATCTTCAAGGCGACCGAGTCCGGGGTTGAGATCGTCGAAAAGAACCTCGACGAGTGCGTCCTCTGCCGTCTTTGCATCGAAGCTTCCCCGCCCGGCACGGTCCGGGTCAAGAAGCTTTACGACGACAGCGAGCTCTCCTAGTACTAGCCGGCCAGCAGGGCCGGTACCGCCGCCAGGGCTTCCTCGCGCAGGTGCTCCGGAATGACGACCACCGAGCGCAGCTCGTCCAGCAGCTCGCGGTCTCCCTCGACCTCGACCGCTGCCTCGCCGTCCTCACCGGCCACCAGCGCCGCGATCACGTTGATCGGATCGCCGGCCAAGCCGACATCGCAGTTCGTGGTGGCGCCGCGGGCGGCGTCGATCCAGCAATCGGCGATGCGCAGCTCGTAAGACTGCCCGCCGCTGCGAAGGCCGAGCGAGAGGCAGAGGTCGGGGGGCGGGTGCAGGATCACCCGGACCGCGTTGGGAAGCGAGGAAGGCGCCAGGTCGATCACGTCCTCGAGTTTCTGCAGGCCCATCCCCCAGCGGCTCAGCTCGATCATCGGGCGCTCCAGCCCCCGGCCGAGCTCAGTCAGCTCGTAGACGGTGGCCGAGGCCGGCGGTCCGAGCTCCCGGCGAGCGACAATGTCGTGCTGCTCGAGATCGCGCAGGCGCTTGGTGAGGACATCGGTGGGCGCCCCTCCCACCGAGCGCGCCAGGGCCGAGAAGCGCAGCGGGCCGAGCGAGAGCTCGCGCACGATCAGCAGCGTCCAGCGCTCGCCGATCCGGTCGAGCGCAGAGGCGAGGCTGCAGGACTGGCCGTACTGGCGGGAACCCATTGTTGGGATGATAGCATTTGATTAATTGGTAGTTCAAAGCTACCACTTTGGATTCTGGTACAGTGCCCGCGCCATGACCCGGATCGCGAATCTGACCTGGAAGCACCCGAAGCTGGTCTTGGCCGCGGTGGCGGCCTTCGCGGTCCTTGCCGTCGCGATCGGCCACAACGTCGAACAACACCTGAAGGCGGCGGGGTTCACAGACCCGAGCTCCGAGAGCGAGCAGGCGACGGATCTGCTCCGCGCAGGGCTCGGCTACGACCCCAACCCGGCGATCGTCCTCGTCGTCCGCTCCCCCGACGGCGGCCGGCTGAACCTGGCCGATCCCTCGGTGCGGCGCGATATCAACCGGCTCGCCGATGGCACGGCAGGGACCGAGTACGTCGGCCGCGTCCTCAACCCGCTGCGCAGCCCCCGCGCCGGCTCCGAGCTGATCGCCAAAGACGGGCAATCGCTGGTGATCGCCGGCTACCTCTCGACCAACGACATCGAGGACGCCGGCGGCGTTGCCGCCGAACGGGTCAAGGCGCTGGCCGACGCCAGCCCGCTCGACGTCGCCGAGGGCGGCTTCGCCCAGGGCTTCAACGAGACCAACGACCAGACCCGCAAGGACCTGACCACGGCGGAGCTGATCGCCTTCCCGCTGCTGACCCTCCTCCTCCTCTTCGTCTTTCGCGGCGTGGTCGCCGCAGCGATCCCGCTGCTGATCGGCGGCGTCTCGATCGTCGGCACGCTCTTCGTCCTGCGCGTGATGTCGGGCTTCGTCGACACCTCGCTGTTCGCGCTCAACATCGCCACCGGCCTCAGCCTCGGCCTCGCGGTCGACTACGCCCTGCTGATGGTCTCGCGCTACCGCGAGGAGATCGCGGTCGGTGGCGCGACGCGTGAGGCGCACCGCAAAACGGTGCAGACGGCCGGCCGCACGGCGCTCTTCTCCGGGCTCACCGTCGCCTCGGCGATGGCGGCGCTGATCTTCATGCCGCAACGGTTCCTCTACTCGATGGCGGTCGCCGGTGCCTCGGTCGCCGTGCTCTCCTCCGTTATCGCGATCCTCGTCGTCCCCGCTCTGCTGCGGCTGCTCGGCACCCGCGTCGACGCTCTCTCGATCCGCCGCGGCCCGGCGGTCTCCGATAGCTCCGACGGCTGGTACCGCCTGGCGCGCGGGGTGATGCACCGCCCGGTCGCCGTCGCCCTGGGCAGCTCAGGGTTGCTGCTGCTCGCCGCGACGCCACTGCTCTGGACAACCCTGACCGGCCCTAGCGCCGAAGCGGTGCCACCCAAGGAGCCCTCCTACAAGGCCTACAGCTACCTCGAAGCGCACTATCCGCGCGACGTCACCGAGGCCGTCACCGTCGCCGTCGATGGCCGCGTCGCCAAGCCCCGGCTCGCCGCCTTCCAGCGCCGGATCGAAGCAGTCGACGGCGTCGTCCGCGGCACCCCCTTCGTGTCCGCTTCCAGGCGGACCGCCTACGCCAACTTCGCCCTGGCTGGGCCGGCGCTCGACAGCACCTCGCAGGACTCGGTCCACCTGATCCGCGGATTGAGCCCGCCGGGAACGACGACCACGTTGGTCTCGGGCAATACCGCCCGCTTCATCGACCAGAAGCAGAGCCTGCTCGAGCACGCCCCGCTGGTCGTCGCGATCATCTGCCTCACCACCCTCATCCTGCTCTTCCTGCTCACCGGCTCGGTCCTGTTGCCGCTGAAGACGCTGCTGATGAACTCGCTGACCCTGGGCGCAACGCTCGGCATCCTCGTCCTCGCCTTCCAGGAGGGCTGGCTCGACACGCCGCTCGACTACACCGGCCCGGCCGCGGTCGAGGTGACCAGCCTCGTCTTCCTCTTCGCCGTCATCTTCGGCCTCGCCACCGACTACGCGGTCCTGGTCATGGCCCGGATCAAGGAGCAGCACGACCTCGGCGAGAGCAACGAGGAGGCGGTCGCGATCGGCATCGGCCGAACGGGCCGCGTGATCACCGCTGCCGCCGTGGCGATCGCGATCGTCTTCCTCGCCTTCGGCGTTAGCTCCGTCTTCTTCGTCAAGCAGATCGCGATCGGGATGGCCTTCGGCGTGATGATCGACGCCACGATCGTCCGCGCCCTGCTCGTCCCCTCGCTGATGCGCCTGCTCGGCGAGTGGAACTGGTGGGCACCAAAACCGCTGCGTCGCATCTACCTGCGCCTCGGGATCTCCGAGGCCTAGTCACGCTCCCGCGCGGGGGTGGCGGGTGCGCCTCTCCGGGAATTGACACCCCATGCGCTTCGCGCAAGGGGTGAATGAGGAGCGCGGCTTCGCCGCGCATTCATCGGAATGCTTTTCCGCCGCTTCGCGACATTCCCGGAGAGGCGCACCCGCCACCCCCTTTCGAAGCACACGGAGATTCGAAGAGAGACCGGCTCGGAAGCCTGCTCCATTTGAAGCTTTTCTAAACTTCGGCATCGCAGCGCTTGCTTTCCAAGCTTCTGGCTCGCGCTACCGCCCCGAAGCTTGAGCCCTACAGAGCGTGTCGAGTGAGGAGCCTGGTCGCCCTCCAGGCGAATGTCGCGAAGCGGCCGCTGCACTCGTGTTTCTAGGCGCGGCGCAGCCGCGCTCTTCGATTGTCGCTAAGCGCCGCAGGCGCGTGCGCCTCAATTCGACTGGAGGGCAACCAGGCTCCTCACCACCACCCTCTAGGTGCGATCGATCACATTACGCATATATAAATTTATATCCGGGTAACGTAGTCACCGATGGCTGCAACCCCGACTCGTTCCCGGCTCTCGAAGGCCGACCGGATGGAGCAGGCGCTGGTTGCCGCCCACGGTCTTTTTGCCGAGCGCGGCTACGCCGACGTGACCATGGACGAGGTTGCCGCCGCCGTCGGCGTGACCAAGCCGCTGCTCTACAACTACTTCGGCAACAAGGAGCGGCTCTATACCGCCTGCATGGAGCGCGCCGGCGATGCGCTGGTCAAAACGATTCTCGAGACGGTCGGCGACGCGAGCAATCCGAGCGAGGCCCTGAACGCCGGCCTGCGCGCCTTCTTCGCCTTCCTCGACGCTGACCGCGACGCCTGGGCGGTGCTCTTCGATGAGACCCTGCCCCACAGCGGCGAGGTCGCCGACCGGGTCGCCGAATACCGCGGCCGCCTGATTGCACTCGTCGCCGAATCGCTGCTTGCCGAACTCCCGGCCAAGCGGCCGGCGGGCGCCCAGATAGAAGTCGAGGCGCTCTCCGCCGCCCTGCTCGGCGCCGCCGAGGCGCTGGCGCGCTGGTGGCTGCGGACCGAGGCGACCACCGCTTCCGAGGCCGCCGAGCTGCTGATCGCGACGATCGAGCCCGGCCTGCGCCTGCGCTCCACCCCATCTGCCAAGTCCCGACCCAAACCGAAAGGTGATCGCAGTTGATCGATAAACCACGCCGAGTCGCCGTCATCGGCGGCAACCGGATCCCCTTCGCGCGCTCCAACAGCGTCTACTCGCACGCGTCCAACCAGGACATGTTGACCGCGGCCCTCGACGGACTGATTGACCGCTTCGGCCTCGACGGCGCGCGGATCGGCGAGGTCGCTGGCGGCGCCGTGCTGAAGCACTCCCGCGACCGCGACCTCGCCCGCGAGAGCGTGCTCAGCACCCGCCTCGCGCCAGAGACACCCGCCTACGACGTGCAGCAGGCCTGCGGCACCGGGCTGGAGACGACGCTCCTCGTCGCCAACAAGATCGCCCTCGGCCAGATCGACTCCGGCATCGCCTGCGGCGCCGACACCACCTCCGACGCGCCGATCGCGCTCAACGAGCAGCTGCGCGAGACGCTGCTCGAGGCCAATCGGCAGGGCTCGACTGCGGGCAAGCTGCGCACGCTGACCCGGCTGCGGCCGGGGCACATCGTGCCCGCGATCCCGCGCAACGAGGAGCCTCGCACCGGCCTCTCGATGGGCGAGCACTGCGCGATTATGGCTACCGAATGGGAGATCGGCCGGGCCGAGCAGGACGAGCTGACCGTCGCCAGCCACGAAAACCTCGCCGCCGCCTACGAGCGCGGCTTCCTCGATGACCTGCTCACCCCCTACCTCGGCCTCGAGCGCGACCAGAACCTGCGGCCTGACTCTAACCTCGAGAAGCTGGCCAAGCTGAAGCCGGTCTTCGGCGGCCCGGAGGGAACGATGACCGCGGCCAACTCGACCCCGCTCAGCGACGGCGCCTCGGCGGTGCTGCTCGCCTCCGAGGAGTGGGCGAAGGAGCGCGACCTGCCGGTCCTCGCCTACATCACCGACGGCCAGACCGCGGCGGTCGATCACGTCCACAAGCGCGAAGGGCTGCTGATGGCGCCCGCCTACGCGATGCCAACGATGCTCGACCGGGCCGGCATCGGCCTCGGCGAGTTCGACTACTACGAGATCCACGAGGCCTTCGCCGCCCAGGTGCTCTGCACGCTGAAGGCCTGGGAGGACCCGGAGTTCTGCAAGGAGAAGCTCGGCCGCGACAAGCCGCTGGGCTCGATCGACCGCGCCAAGCTCAACGTCAACGGTGGCTCGCTCGCCGCCGCCCACCCGTTTGCCGCAACCGGCGGGCGAATCGTCGCCGGCCTCGCCAAGCAACTGCACGAGGACGGCAAAGGACGCGGCGTAATCAGCATCTGCGCCGCCGGCGGCCAGGGCGTCGTCGCCGTGCTCGAGAGCGCCGGGGGTGCGTCATGAGCGACCGTTACTCGCAGGTCGTCAACGCGCCGGTCGTCTCCACGGTCGCCCGGCAGCTGGGGCTGCCGCGGCCGGTCGAGCTCGACCGCTACCAGGCGGGCGCGCCGGTCGTCTCCGGGCGGGTGCTCTCCGGAGCAGCCCCGGGCGGGCGGCTCGGCAAGGCGATCTCGGCCTTCCTCGACCAGATCAAAGCCGAACGGGCTGGCACCGAGGGCCCGGCCAAGGCGCTCGTCTTCGACGCCACCGGGATCGCCGACTCGACTGAGCTGGCCGAGCTGCAGCGCTTCTTCTACCCCGCCGTCGGCCGCCTGCAGCGCAGCGGCCGCGTCGTCGTGCTCGGCACGCCCCCTGCGCAGGCGGGCTCCCCCCGAGCCGCCACGGCGCAGCGCGCATTGGAGGGATTCACCCGCTCGCTCGCCAAGGAGGTCGGCGGCAAGGGCTCGACCGTGCAGCTGGTGCTGGTCGAGGCCGGGGCTGAGGACGAGCTCGCCTCGACCCTGCGCTTCCTGCTCTCGCCGCGTTCGGCCTACGTCTCCGGCCAAGTGGTCACGGTCGGCAAGGCCGTCGCCGCCACCCCCGAGATCGACTGGGAGCAACCGCTGGCGGGCAAACTGGCGCTCGTCACCGGCGCCTCGCGCGGCATCGGCGAGGCGATCGCGACGACGCTGCACCGCGACGGGGCCGACCTGGTCCTGCTCGACGTGCCGGCGCTCTCCGCCGACCTGGCCAAGGTCGCCGGCCGCCTCGGGGCGGAGACGATCGAGCTCGACATCACCGAGCCCGACGCGCCGCTGCAGATTGCCGCGGCGATCCCCGACGGAATCGACGTGCTCGTCCACAACGCCGGCGTCACCCGCGACCGCACGATCGCCAAGATGCCGGAGGAGCGCTGGTCCTCGCTGATGGAGATCAACCTCTCCAGCGAGGAGCGGATCGACGACGAGCTACTCGAGCGCGGGCTGCTGCGACCCAACGGCCGCATCGTCTGCGTTTCCTCGATGAGTGGCATCGCCGGCAACTCCGGCCAGACCAACTACGCGACCTCGAAGGCCGGCGTGATCGGCATGGTCGAAGCGATGGCCCCCGAGCTGGCCGAGCGGGGGGTGACGATCAACGCGGTCGCCCCCGGCTTCATCGAGACGCAGATGACCGCGGCGATGCCGATCGCCCCGCGCGAAGCCGGCCGCCGCCTCAGCAGCCTCTCCCAGGGCGGCCTGCCCATTGACGTTGCCGAGACGATCGCCTGGTTCGCCAGCCCCGCCTCGACCGCGCTGAACGGCAACACCGTCCGCGTCTGCGGCCAGAACCTGCTGGGGGCGTGATGACGGCGCGCACGCTCGAAAGCTCACCCAGCATCCTGCCGCTCTACGCCCGCGCCGCGGCGCCGATGATCCCCGGTGCCTCGCTACTGCCCTTCGTGCCCGGCGGCGGCGGCGAGATTCCCGACCTCGAGCTCGACCTCGGCGGGGTGCGGGCCAAGCCCGAGGACGTCGCCGCCTACGCCAGGGCCTGCGGCTTCGCCCTGCGCGACCACCTCCCCCCCACCTACCCGCACGTGCTTGCCTTCCCGCTACACATGGCGGTAATGGCGGATGGCAGCTTCCCCTTCGGCGCCGTCGGCCTGGTCCACGTCGGGAACCGGATCGAGCAGCACCGCCGCATCGGCATCGGCGAGGAGCTGGCGATCCACGTCCAACCGACCAAGTTGGAACCGCACTCCAAAGGACGCACTTTCTCCCTGATCACCAAGGTCATGGTGGACGGCGAGGTGACCTGGGAGAGCACCAGCACGATGCTGCGCCGCGGTGGCGGCGATGGCAGCTCCGGCGGCAGGGTGGGTGAGTCCTTCCCCACCGTCCCCGACGACACCCCGGCCAGCGCCGAGTGGCGCCTGGGTGACGACCTCGGCCGCCGCTACGCCGCCGTTTCCGGCGACCGCAACCCGATCCACATGCACTCGCCGAGCGCCAAACCGCTCGGCTTCCCCGGCGCGATCGCCCACGGGATGTGGACCAAGGCACGTTGCCTGGCAGCGCTGGAGAGCCGTCTGCCCGATGCCTTCGCAACCGAGGTGCGCTTCCGCAAGCCGATCCTGCTCCCGGGCCGGGTCGAGTTCGCCAGCGCCTCAGATGGAGACCAGATCGATTTCGCAGTGCGCGACGCAAAGCGCGGCACACCGCACCTCGACGGCCGTATGGAGCCGCTCGAGCCCAACCCCAATGGCGTGAGGAGAAAGTAGATATGACCGTAACCGAAGAGAAGGGAGTGGCCGAGCGCAGCATGGGGCTCGGCTTGCGTTGGCTCAACAAGCTCGCCGGCTCGGACCTGCTCGACAGGATCCGAATCCGCAAGCAGGTGGAGCGGGCGCTGTTCACCTCGACCAAGAACGGCTTCCGCTCGGCGACCGCCGCCGGGCGCACCTTCAAGGCGGCGCAGAAGCTGGGACGCCCGGCCCGACAGTCGTCGAGCAAGCCGCGGGCGCTGTTTGACATCAGTCCCGATGACGAGCAGCAGATGCTGCAGGAAGGCGTCCGCGACTTCGCCGAGGCGAAGGTGCGGCCGATCGCCAAGCAGGCTGATTTCGACAAGGCGACGCCGGCCGAGGTGCTCAGCCAGGCAAACGAGCTCGGCATCAACATGCTCGGCGTCCCCGAGGAGCTGGGCGGCGTCATGCACGAGCAGGCCGCCGTGACCAGCGTCCTGATCGGCGAAGCGCTCGCCCACGGCGACATGGGGATCGCCTACGCGGCGCTCGCCCCCGGCGCGGTCGCCACCGCGATCGGCCACTGGGGCACCGCCGAGCAGGAGGCCACCTACCTGCCCGCGTTCACCGGCGAGGACACCCCGGCGGCGGCGCTGGCGATCCTCGAGCCGCGGCCGCTCTTTGACCCGTTGAAGTTGGAGACCACCGCGCGCAAGAGCGGCGGCGAGTGGATCCTCAGCGGCGCCAAGTCGCTGCTCGCCCGTCCCAGGGAGTGCGAGCTCTTCATCGTCGCCGCCGAGGCCGAGGGCCTCGGCCCGGCGCTCTTCGTGATCGAGTCCGGAACCCCCGGCCTCACGGTCGAGGAGGAGCCGGCGATGGGGCTGCGTCCCGCGGCCACCGGTCGCCTGCTGCTGGAGGACGTGAAGCTGCCCGCCTCCGCTCTGCTCGGCGAGGGCAAGCGCGAGGACTACGTTGAGTGCGTGCAGCGCGCCCGGGTTGCCTGGTGCTCGCTCGCGGTCGGCGCCGCCGAGGCGACGCTCGACTACGTCAAGCAGTACGTCAATGAGCGCGTCGCCTTCGGCGAACCGATCTCCAACCGCCAGGGCGTCGCCTTCGCGGTCTCCGACATCGGCATCGAGTCCGAAGGCATGCGTCTCGCCACCTACCGGGCAGCCAGCCGCGCCGACCAGGGCCAGGACTTCGCCCGCGAGGCGGCGATGGCCCGCCGCCTCTGCGCCCAGAAGGGGATGCAGATCGGCTCCGAAGGGGTGCAGCTGCTAGGCGGCCACGGCTTCGTCAAGGAGCACCCGGTCGAGCGCTGGTACCGCGACCTCCGCGCAGCGGGCGTTATGGAGGGCGCCCTGCTCGTCTAGCGCCAAGCGCTAAGAGCTGAAAGGAAGCCATGATCAATCTCGAGATACCGAAAAAGTTCAAACCTCTGGTCAACCAGGCCAACCAGGTCGCGCAGGAGGTCTTCCGGCCGATCTCACGCAAGTACGACGAGGCCGAGCACTCCTATCCCAAGGAGCTCGACATGCTCGCCTCGCTGATCGACGGCATGAACGAGGGCTCCGACATCGGTGGCGCCGGTGCCGCCGGCGTGCGCCGCGAGTCAAACGGTGATGCCGACAGCGGCAACCGCAACGGGTCCAACCTCTCCACCGTGCTCGGCATCATCGAGCTCTGTTGGGGCGACGTCGGCCTGCTGCTCTCGATGCCCCGCCAGGGCCTCGGCAACTCGGCGATCGCCTCCGTAGCGAGCGACGAGCAGCTGAAGCAGTACGGCGGCAAATGGGCGGCGATGGCAATCACCGAGCCCGAGGCGGGCTCCGACTCGGCAGCGATCCGCACCACGGCCGACCTCAGCGGCGACGAGTACGTGCTCAACGGCGAGAAGATCTTCGTCACCTCGGGCGATCGCGCCGACCTGATCGTGGTCTGGGCAACGCTCGATCGCAAAGTCGGACGAGCGGCGATCAAGTCGTTCATCGTCGAGCGCGACAACCCCGGCCTGAAACTGGACCGGCTCGAGCACAAGCTCGGCATCCGCGCCTCCGACACCGCCAACTTCACCCTGCAGAACTGCCGGGTGCCAAAGGAGGCGCTGCTCGGTGACCCGGAGGTCAATACCAAGCAGGGCTTCGGCGGCGCGATGCAGACGTTCGACAACACGCGGCCGTTGGTCGCGGCGATGGCGGTCGGCGTCGCCCGCGCCTCGCTCGAGGAGACGCGCAAGCGACTCGAGCAGGCCGGGGTCGAGATCGATTACGACACGCCGGCGCTCTCTCAGCCGGCTGCCGCTGCCCGCTACCTCGAAATGGAGTCCGACTACGAGGCGGCGCACCTGCTGACCCTGCAGGCGGCCTGGATGGCCGACAACGGCAAGCCGAACTCGCTGCAGGCATCGATGGCGAAGGCAAAGGCGGGGCGCACCTGCGTCGACGTCGCCCTCGGCTGCGTCGAGCTCTGCGGCAGCGTCGGCTACGGCGAGAACGACCTGCTCGAGAAGTGGGCGCGGGACGCCAAGATCCTCGACATCTTCGAGGGGACTCAGCAGATTCAGCTGTTGATCGTGGCTCGGCAGTTGTTGGGGAAGAGTTCAAGCGAACTGCGGTAGGAGAGCCCGGGTCCCCCTCCCAAAACGCGCGACAGGAGTCGCGCTTGGGTGTTTTGGGGAGGGGACCCGGCTCTCTTCTGGATCACTCGGGATAGACGCCGTCAATGTTCGCCCGCAGCCACTCGGCTAGGAAGGGCTCGGTGATCCGGTAGGCGCCGGCCTCGCCGTTGACCAGTTCCTGCTTCGTCAGTGCGGCCAACGCCTTTTGGACGTTGGTAGCCGCCGGCAGACTATGGCGGTCGCGATAGGCGGCGCTGAAGGGATGCCCAGCTTCGCGAGCGAGTGCCTGCAGGACCTGCTTCTGCACCGCGGAGGCGCCGTCCCAGAGCAAACTGAAGTGAGCATGCTCGGAGCGCAACACTGCGCCGAGCGCGAGCACGAGGTTGCCGCCCGACGCGGTTTCTTCGGGGGCCGTCTGCTCCCAAAGCGCGTAGCAGAACTCCTGTGTTGCGTAGGGATGACCGCCGGTGCGTCCGAGTAGCTCGGCTATGACGCCCGATTCCACGTCACGTCTGCCTGCCTTAAAACGCTCGGCAATGAACTTCGTGAACGGCTCGACCGGGATCGGGCCCAGCTCGATCGACTTGGCGCTGCGCCAAAAGGGCTCGTTGGCGTCGTTGAAGATTCGCTCCATGATGTGGCGCTTGCTGCCCAGGTAGACATGAGCAACCTCGGGCTGGCGCTGGAAGACCGCGCGCATCAGCTTCGGCAGGTCGGGGTCGATACCCACCACCTCTTGGAACTCGTCGAGGACGAGCGCGATCCGATGGTTCCTGGCGGCGCCGAGCTCGACTGGAAGCTCCAGCAGCCTGGCCAGCGTTGCATCGATCTCGGCCTGCTTGCGAGCGGCGGCGAAGGTAAAGGAGAGCGCGCCGTCCTCGGGGTTGACGCTCACGGTCGGCTGTACCTGCAGCCCCCGGAAAGGCGCCAGGGCCCGCTCTCGCACCCGCTCCAGGGTCGAGGCGATCTGCTCGTAGATCGACGTCGCCAGCGCCGCGGCCAGGGCCTCCTTCGTCGGCGAAGTCATTAGGTCTACCTGGGCGATCAGGACGCCTTCCGCCGCGAGAGTCCCAGCCGCGCGCCAGACGAGCGACGACTTGCCGAAGCGACGAGGGGCAAAGACGACGACGTCCTGGCCGTTGCGGATGTCGCTGGTGAGCTCGCCAAGCTCCGCTTCCCGATCAGCGAAGACCTCGTCGAGCGCCAGCGCCCCGAAGCTGAAGGGATTGTCCGAGTTTGCCGACTTCATCTACATACCTTTCAGTATCATACTATTTAGTATAATACTTATGGGTATTGGCATTTGCTCTGCGCACAACACTCTCGCTCCCCTATAAGTCCTTACCGTCGATGACTCTCCCCCCATCGTGAACTTCATCGAGGACGTGCTTGAGCGATCGCCTGCCTCGCGGTTGGGGATCGTCGCCGTCGGTCGGGACGGCAACCGGCGCGATTGGTACTTCGGCGAACTGATCGCGCAATCGGCCGGGCTCTCCGGGGCCTTTGCGGCACGTGGCGTGCGGCGCGGCGATGTGGTGATGACGCTAGTTGGCAACCGGGCCGAGTGGGTGCTCTCGCTGCTTGCCTGCTGGCGGATGGGGGCGGTGGCGCTTCCCTGCAGCACGCAACTGCGACGGCAGGATCTGGCACTGCGAGTGGCCGCCGCGAACCCGAAGCTATGCGTTGGTGAAGACGCCCTACTCGCCGACCTGCCGGATGGGGTCGAGACGATGACGATGGCCGACGTCGCCGCCGCACTCGATGAGGACCGGCCGCAGGAGACTCCGGCGGAGATTGAGGCGATGGAGGCTGAGGATCCGGCGCTGATTGTCTTTACCTCTGGCACTACGGGTGAGCCGCGCGGCGTTGTCCATGCCTACCGCTACCTACTTGGCCAACAGGGTCAGGCGGAACATTGGTTCGGTTCGCGCAAAGGTGAGCTGGCCTGGTGCACTACCGCGACCGGCTGGTCTAAGTCGGCTCGCAACGTCTTCCTTGCCCCCTGGCTTACCGGCGCAGCTGCGGTCATTCATGACGGGCGCTTCGACCCGGCCGAGCGGCTTGACTTTGCCGAGGCGCTTGGGGTCAACGTACTGTGCCAAGCACCGACCGAGTACCGGATGCTGGCCAAGCGCGCCACGCTGCGTCCCCTGCCCAAGCTGCGCCGTATGGTCTCCGCCGGCGAGCCATTGGAGGCGGAGACGATCGGCGCCTTCCGCGACGCGCTCGGGCTCGAGCCCGCCGATGGCTATGGCCAGACCGAGACCGGGCACATCAGCGGCAACCACGTCGGCGTGACCGTCCGCCCTGGCTCGATGGGCAAGCCACTGCCGGGGGTCGAGACGCGGATCGTCGACGGTGAGTTGCAGCTGCGCGCCGCCTCCTCTCCCACCTTCTTCTCGCGCTACCTCGACGGCGAGCGCTTCGGGAGCGAGTGGTGGCCGACGGGGGACCTCGTCCGCCAGGACGAGGACGGCTACCTCTATTTCGAAGGCCGCGACGACGACATCATTCTCTCCTCCGGCTACCGGATCGGCCCCTTCGAGGTCGAGTCGGCACTGCTCTCTCACCCCGACGTCGCCGAAGCGGCGGCCGTCGCCACCCCCGACCCCGAGCGCGGCGCGGTCGTGCGGGCGATCGTCGTCCCCCGTGACCGCCCTCCCAGCGAGGAGCTGGCCCGCGAGCTGCAGGAGCACTGCAAGCGCGAAACCGCCCCCTACAAGTTCCCCCGCATAGTCGAGTTTGCGACAGAGCTGCCAAAGACGACCAGCGGCAAGATCAAACGGGCACAGCTACGACAGGGGTAGGCTGAGGTCATGGCAATCAACCGCGATGCGACCGACAACGCCGCTGTTGCTCGGGGTTACTTCGAAGCGGTCGGCAGGCGCGACCTCGACGCCATGATGGCCTTCTACAAGCCAGGTGGAACGGGTGAGATCTACGGCCTGGTCGAGCTGGAGGTCCCCCACTCCTACCGCGCCTGGTTCGGCAACCTCTTCCAAGCTTTCCCCAGCTTCAGCCTCGAGATCATCGAGGTGGTGTCTGCCGGCGAGAAGGCAGCGGTGCGCTGGCGCGCCACCGGTAGCTTCGATGGCACGGCGAGATTTGAAGGGCTCGACCCCAACGGCGCCCGCGTCGAGATCCAGGGCTGTGACGTCCTGACGATCCGCGACGGCCTGATCGAGCGCAACGACGCTTACATGAACGGAGCGGAAATGGCGCGCCAGCTCGGCGCCCTGCCGCCCGCCGGTTCGGCGCCGGAGCGGATGATGACGGGCGCCCTCAACCTAAAGACGCGCTTGGTCAAGGCCCTCCGCGAGCGCCGCCGCTGAGACCAGCGGCGCCCCCCGGTTAGGCTTGGACCGTGGAGGAGATCGACCGCAAGCGGATCGCCGCCCTGACCGAGGCCCAGCAGGAGAAGTTCCGCAACAACACCGGTCAGTCGGCAAAGACCTACGAGCGCGCGGTCAAGGTGATGCCGAACGGCGTCCCCTCCTCCTTCCAGGAGAACGACCCCTGGCCGATCTACATCGAGCGCGGCCAGGGCAGCCGCGTTTGGGACGTCGACGGCAACGAATACACTGACTTCCACAACGGCTTCGGCGTGATGGCGATCGGCCACGCCAATCCGACCGTCGGCGCGGCGGTGAAGGCGCGGATCGACGACGGCACTCACTTCGCCGCCCCGACCGACGGCTCGATCGCCGTCGCCGAGGAGCTGACGCGGCGCTTCGGCCTGCCCCAGTGGCGCTTCAACAACTCCGGCACCGAGGCGACGATGGACGCTGTCCACCTCGCCCGCGGCGCCACCGGCCGCGACACACTGCTCAAGATCGAGGGCTCCTACCACGGCCATCACGACTCGGTGATGGTCTCGGTCTATCCGCCGCTGGAGGCGCTCGGCGCCCGCGACGACCCTGTCAGCGTCCCCTACGGCGGCGGCACCCCGCGCGCCCTGACCGAGCTGACCCGCGCCGTCCCCTTCAACGACGCCGATGCCCTGGAGAGCGTGCTGGAGAAAATCGGCGACCAGGTCGCCGGCCTGATCATGGAGCCGGCGATGATGAACATCAACATCATCCCGCCGCGCGAGGGCTACCTCGAGCGGGTCCGCGAGCTGACCGCTCGCCACGGCGTCAAGCTGATCTTCGACGAGGTCAAGACCGGCGCGACGATCTCGGCCGGCGGCGCCACCGCCCGCTTCGGCGTCCTCCCCGACATCATCACCCTGGCCAAGGCGAGCTGCGGCGGCTACCCGGGCGGGGCGATCGGGATGAGCGACGAGCTGGCGGCGATCGTCGCCGACGGCACGGTCAAGCAGTACGGCACCTTCAACGGCAACCCGCTGGTGATGGCGGCCGCCGAGGCGACCCTGACCGAAGTCCTCACCGACGACGTCTACGAGCACTTCGAGGCGACCAACCGGCGCCTGCTAGACGGCTGCCAGCAGATCATCGACGATTACAACCTCCCCGCCTACACCGAGGGCCTCGGCGCCAAGGGCTGCGTCGTCTTCTCGCCGACGCGGATGTACGAGTACCGCGACTACCTGACCAAGGTCGACGAAGGACTCTCAACCCTGGCCTGGCTTTACCACATGAATCACGGCATCTTCATGACGCCCGGGGTCGAGGAGGAGTGGACGCTCTCAATCGCCCACAGCGACGAGGACCTACAACGCTACCTCGACGCCTTCGAGACCTTCGCCCGCGACGTAACCGCCGACTAGAGCGCCTCGGCGACGTCGACGGGACGGCCGAGGTGGTAGCCCTGGGCCATGTCGACACCGTATTCGCGCAGCATTTGCGCAGTGATGTCGTCCTGGACGTACTCGGCGATCGTCGTCTTGCCGAGGCCGCGGGCGATCTGGACGATCGCCTGAACAGTGAGCTGGTCGGCATCACTGTTGGGCATGTCGCTGATAAACGAGCCGTCGATCTTGATCAGGTCGAAGGGGATGCTCTTCAGGTAGTGGAAGGGCCCGAAGCCGGCGCCGTAGTCGTCGATCGCGACCTGGCAGCCAAACTCGGTGATGCGATCGGCAAAGCCTCCGGCCGCTTCGTAGTCGTGGACGCGCGCCGTCTCGGTGATCTCGAAGGTGCAGCGGGCGGGGTCGGCATCGCCTTCGTCGAGGCGGCGCTCGATGAATTCGAGCACCGAGAGGTCGGCGACGGAAGCGCCGGAAAGGTTGACGTGCAGCGAGACGGGATTGCCTTCGCGCTCACGCGAGGCGAGCAGCTCAAGGGCACGGACGACGACCCAGCGGTCGAGCTCCTGGACCATGCCGGAGCGCTCCGCGGTCTCGATGAAGGACGCCGCCGGCAGCAGCTCGCCGTTCTCGCCGGTCATCCGCAGCAACAGCTCGTAGCGCTCGATCCCACCCGAGGCGAGACTGCGAATCGGCTGCGTGTGCAGACTGAGCCGGTCCTGGGTGAGCGCGTCGCGGATCCGCGCGCTGGTCGTCTGGCGGCGACGCTGCTGGCGCTGCGGCTCGGAGGGATCCTGGAAGAGGGCGATCTGGTTGCGGCCGTCCTCCTTGGCCCGGTACATCGCCTGGTCGGCAGCAACCAGGACGGCCTCGGCGCCGATCCCGCGCTCACCACCGAACATCGTGATCCCGACGCTGATCGTCGCCTGCTCGATCTCGAGACCGGCCGCGGCATCCTCGGCGACCTGGGCGCGCAGGTCCTCGCCAAGCTGCAATGCGCCCTCGGTGTCAGTCTGCGGCATCAGCACCGCGAACTCGTCACCGGAGAGGCGGGCGACGATGTCGGTGGCCCGCACCCGCTCGCGCATGATCGCGGCGATGTGGCGGATCAGGTTGTCGCCGGCGTGATGACCAAGCGAGTCGTTGATCGCCTTGAGACCGTCGATGTCGATGATCATCACCGCGCCCTGACCGCCGTAGCGGGCGCTGAAGGAGACGTACTGGTCAAGCTCGGCGCGGAAGCGGCGGCGGTCGAGCAGACCGGTGAGCGAGTCGTGATCGGCGATGTAGCGGAGCTCGGCCTCAGTCTTTTGGGCCTTTGCCAGCGCTTCGTCGACGACCTTGCGGTCCTCCGGATCGAGCTTGGCGAGCACCGACTCGAGTGCCGGATCGCCCTGATTTGGGAGCTTTAGCTCGTTCAACTCACTGAAGTTAGAACTTTCGGCGGCGGATCGGATCGCGCATCACGCATGAGCACTGAGATTGCGTACGAATTTCAGCTACCTGCTTTTGTCATTAGTGAGCGTCCAAATGTCCGCCGGTACTGTGAGGCCATGCCAAACCGCCTGGCCCAGGAGACCAGCCCCTACCTGCTCCAGCACCGCGAGAACCCGGTCGAGTGGTATCCGTGGGGCGAAGAGGCGCTCGCCCGCGCCCGCTCCGAGAACCGCCCGATCCTGCTCTCGATCGGCTACTCGGCCTGCCACTGGTGCCACGTGATGGAGCGCGAGTCCTTCGAGGACACCGCGACCGCGGTTTACATGAACGAGCACTTCGTCTGCATCAAGGTCGACCGCGAGGAGCGCCCCGATCTCGACGCCCTCTACATGGAGGCGGTGCAGACGATCAGCGGCCAGGGCGGTTGGCCGATGACGGTCTTCCTCGATCCCGAGGGCGTGCCCTTCTACGGCGGCACCTACTTCCCGCCCGACGAGGGTCGCGGGATGCCGAGCTTCCGCATGGTGATGGAAGCAGTCGTCGACGCCTTCGTGAACAAGCGCGACGAAGTCCGCGAGCGGGCGCCGCAGATGCGCGCCCGCCTCGCGGCGATCGCCCAGGTCGAGCCGGCGGACGTGCCGGCGGCGCCGATGCTGGTCGAGGCGGTCGCGCAACTGCGCGCCGCCGCCGACCCCCAGCGTGGGGGATTTGGCGGTGCGCCGAAGTTCCCGCCCGCCTCGGCACTGGAGCTGCTGCTCGCCCGCGGCGAGCGCGAGGTGCCCGAGACGACGCTCGACGCGATGCTGGGCGGCGGCATCTACGACCAGCTCGGCGGCGGCTTCGCCCGCTACTCGGTCGACGCCAACTGGCTCGTCCCCCACTTCGAGAAGATGCTCTACGACAACGCCCTGCTCGCCCGCGCCTACCTGCACGGCTGGCAGGCGCTCGGCCACGAGCGCTACCGGCGGGTTTGCGGAGAGACGCTCGACTGGGTCCTGCGCGAGATGCGCGGCGACGAGGGCGGCTTCTACTCAGCCCTGGATGCCGACTCCGAGGGCGAGGAGGGCCGCTTCTACGTCTGGACCCCCGACGAGATCCGCAACGTCCTCGCCAGCGCCGACGCGGCCCAGGGCTCAACGAACTGCATCAAATTCTCATCCCAGCAGATTGAAAATTTGATGCAGTTCTACGGGGTCAGCGAGGCGGGGAACTTCGAGGGGCGGAACATCCTGCACCTGGCCGATGGCGTCGAGGCCCCCGAACCTGAGGCGCTCGACGAGATGCGCCGTGCGCTCTACGACGCCCGCGCCAAGCGCGTCTGGCCGGGACTCGACGACAAGCGCCTCACCGCCTGGAACGCGCTGATGATCTCTGCCCTGGCCGAGGCCGGCGCGG
Organism: Solirubrobacterales bacterium; assembly: GCA_035605695.1. Classification (GTDB taxonomy): domain Bacteria; phylum Actinomycetota; class Thermoleophilia; order Solirubrobacterales; family 70-9; genus VRUE01. Next base: position 18,496 of record DATNGZ010000071.1, read on the forward strand.
TCTTGGGGCGCGACGACTACCTCGATGCCGCCCGAGCCTGCGCCAGCTTCATCTGGGAGCAAATGCGCGACCCCGATGGCAAGCTGCTGCGCACCTACAAGGGCGGCCACGCCCACCTCAACGCCTATCTCGAGGACCACGCCTTCCTGCTCGAAGGCCTGCTCGCCCTCTATGAAGCGAGCTTCGAACCGAAGTGGTTCGAGCGCGCTCGCAATCTCGCCGACACGATGATCGCCCGCTTCGGCGACGAGGAGCGCGGCGGTTTCTTCAGCACCTCCGACGACCACGAATCGCTGATCGCCCGCCGCAAGGAGATCGGCGACCACCCGATCCCGTCCGGTAACTCGGCGGCAGCGATGGGTCTCCTCCGCATAGCGGCCCTGACCGGAGAGCGCTCCTATGAGCAGGCCGCCGAGGGCGTCTTCCGCCTCTTTGCCAAACCGGCTTCCCAGCATCCCGAGGCCTTCGCCCACCTGCTGAGAGCAATCGACTTCCGCCTCTCGCCCACCAAGGAGGTAGCCCTGATCGGCGATGACCTGGCAGGGCTGGCTACCTGCGTCCGCAGCGAGTTCCGCCCCCACCTTGTCCTCGCCGGCGGTCCCGAGGGCAGCGGCACCCCAGAGCTACTTGCCAACCGTCCCGCGATTGAGGGGAAGTCGACCGCCTACGTCTGCGAGAGCTTTGCCTGCAAGCAGCCCGTAACCGAAATACCTGCCCTCGCCGCCTTGCTTTGATAGAGATCAGGGACTAGTGCGAGGCTCATTCTTCACCTTCGCCGCCGGTCGTCGCTCGAAGTGGATCGTCTTCGCGATCTGGTTCGCAGCGATCTTCATCGCCTCCGGCGCCAACCTGCCGGGCAAGTTCGAAGACGCCGAAAGCAACGAGGCGACCTCCTACCTGCCGGGCAGCGCCGAATCGACCGCGGCGCTGAATGCCACTGAGTCCCTGCAGAAAGGCGAAATCGCCCCGGCGGTGATCATCTTCCGCCGCGAGTCCGGCCTCACCGCCGCGGACCGCCGCACGATCGAAGAAGACGTCGGCGAGATGACCACGAAGCGCTTCCCCGGCGTGGTCCCCGACGGCGCAACCGCCGCGTCGGGAGGCAAGCCCCAGACATCAAAGGGTTCGCCGGCAACGGCGGAAGGCCTCAAAGCCGGCTGCGGGGGGCCGACCAGCCCGGTCCCTGGTCAGCCGTCTGACTATGCGCCGTTCGTCGGTCCGGTCTGCTCAACCGACGGCAAGGCGGCGATCGTCACCGCCTACATCAAGGGAAACGGCGAGGGCGAACGGATCGTCGACCCGGTCAAGTTCTGGCGCGAAAAGATCCCCGACGACGACGGCGGGCTCGAAGCCAGGATCACCGGCGGCGCGGGCTTCTCGGCCGACGCGATCGAAGTCTTCGAAGGCATCAACGGAACCCTGCTGCTGGCCGCGCTCAGCCTGGTGATCTTCCTGCTGATCGTGATCTACCGCTCGCCGATGTTCTTCCTGATCCCGCTGATCGCGGTGATCTTCGCCGAGTTCCTCTCGCGCTCGCTCGGCTACGGTCTGACCGAGCTCGGGGTCACGGTCAACGGCCAGTCGAGCTCAATCATGTCAGTGCTTGTGCTCGGCGCCGGCACCGACTACGCCCTGCTGCTGGTCTCCCGCTACCGCGAGGAGCTCCACCACACGGTCGACAAGCACGAGGCGATGCGGACCGCGCTCGCCTCGGCGGGCCCGGCGATCTTCGCCTCGGCGGCGACGGTGATCGCGGCACTCTTCTGCCTGATGCTGGCCAAGGTCAATGGCACCGCCGGGCTGGGCCCAATCGCGGCGATGGGCATCGCTTGCGCGGCGCTCTCGATGCTGACCCTGCTGCCGGCACTGCTGACGATCTTCGGTCGCCGCGCCTTCTGGCCCTTCGTCCCGCACACGCCGGAGACCGCCCCGGGCTCCGACTCTGTGTCGGAGAGAGCGCGGGCCAAGATTGTCGACGGCGGCGCCATCGGCGCGATCGTCAGGGTCGTCCTGGCGAGCCTGCTCGTCCTCATCCTGCTGCCCTTGGTCCTGCTCAACTGGCTGCTGCGCATCCTCAGCGGCCGCAGGCTTCCCTCGCTCATCGTCGGCCCGCTAGACCGGGCGATCTTCACCCCGTTTGAGGCGCGCAGGCGCAAGCTCGAGCATGCCGCCGACGCCACCCATGGCTTCTGGAAGCGGCTCGGCGACCGGATCGCGATCTCGCCGCGCCGCGTCATGTTCGGCTCGATCGCCGTCCTGCTCGTCCTCTGCTGCGGCCTCGCCTTTTTCTCAACTGAACTGACCAGCGAAGACACCTATCGCAGCGAAGTCGAATCGGTCGAAGGCCAGCACCTGCTCAACAAGAGCTTCCCGGCGGGCACGACCGCGCTGACCGACGTCGTCGTGCCGGAGCGCGGCGAAGTGCCGGCCGTGCGGGCCGCGGTGGCCAAGGTCGACGGGGTCGAGGCGGTCTCGCAACCGGTTGCGCACGGACCGCCCGGGACGCTGATCCAGGCGACGCTCGAACCCAACCCGTACTCGACCGATGCCTTCGACCTGGTCGAGCCGGTTCGCGAGGCGGCCCACAGCGCTTCTCCGGACGCCCTCGTCGGCGGCCCGACCGCGGTTGAATTCGACGTCCGCGACGCCGCCAGCTGGGACTCGAAGGTGATCCCGCCGATCATCCTGCTCGTCGTCTTCCTGATCCTGGTCGGCCTGCTGCGCGCCGTGGTCGCGCCGCTGATCCTGATCGGCACGGTCATCCTCAGCTTCGGGGCCGCGCTCGGCGTCGGCTACTTCGCCTTCGAGTTCATCTTCGACTTCCCCGGCTCGGACCCCTCGCTGCCGCTCTTCGCCTTCGTCTTCCTGGTCGCACTGGGGGTCGACTACAACATCTTCTTGATCGCCCGCGCCCGCGAGGAGACGATCAAACACGGCTCCAAACAGGGAATCCTGCGCGCCCTTGCGGTGACCGGCGCCGTGATCACCAGCGCTGGCATCGTCCTCGCCGGCACCTTCTCCGTGCTTGCCGTCCTCCCCCTCACCTTCCTGACCGAGCTCGGCTTCGTCGTCGCCTTTGGCGTCCTGCTCGACACCTTCCTCGTCCGCAGCGTCCTCGTCCCGGCAATCGCCCTGCTCGCCGGCGACAGGTTTTGGTGGCCCTCGGCGCTCTCGCGTGGCGAGGGCGGGACGCCGCCTAGAGAACCGGCAGAAACTGCTCTATCTCATACGGAGTGACCTGGACGCGGTAGTCGTCCCACTCCTGGCGCTTGATCTCGACGAAGCGCCGGAAGGTGTGCTCGCCCAGCGTCCGCAGCACCAGCTCCGACTCAGCGGCCACCTCGATCGCCTCGCCCAGCGTCGCCGGCAGCTGCTCGATCCCCTGGTGCGAGAGCTCCTCCGGTGATAGGTGGTAGAGATTCTGCTCCATCGGCTCGGGCAGCTCGTAGCCCTTCTCGATCCCTTCCAGCCCCGCCTGCAGCATGCCGGCGAAGCAGAGGTAGGGATTGCAGGCCGGGTCCGGGCAGCGCAGCTCGACCCGGGTCGCGCTCTCCTTGCCGGGGTGGTAGAGCGGCACCCGGATCAGGGCCGAGCGGTTGCGCCGCGACCAAGCGAGGTAGACCGGCGCCTCGTAACCGGGGACGAGCCGCTTGTAGGAGTTGACCCACTGGGCGAAAAGCGGCGAGATCTCGCGCGCGTGCTTGAGCTGGCCGGCGATGAAGGCCTTGGCCGTGGCCGAGAGGAAGTACTGATCGTCGGGATCGAAGAAGGCGTTCACCCCGCCTTTTTCAAGTGACTGGTGGACGTGCATACCCGAGCCGTTCTCACCGAAGAGCGGCTTCGGCATAAAGGTCGCGTGCCAGCCGTACTTCATCGCGTACTCCTTGACGACGATGCGGTAGGTCATGCAATCGTCGGCCATCGCCAGCGCGTTCTTGTAGCGCATGTCGACCTCGTGCTGGGAGGGACCGACCTCGTGGTGGGTGTACTCGACGTGGATGCCCATCTTCTCCAGCGCTAGCACCGTGTCACGGCGCACGTCGGAGCCGGCGTCAAGCGTGGTCAGGTCGAAGTAGCCGCCCTCGTCGAGCACCTCGGGCACGCCGTTCGGCGGCTTGGCCGAACGGAAGTAGAAGAACTCGAGCTCGGGGCCGATGTTGAAGGCGTCGAAGCCCATGTCTTCGGCCCGCTTGAGGGCGCGCTTCATGATCCAGCGGGGATCGCCCTCGTAGGCCTCGCCGCCGGGTATCTGGACGTCGCAGAACATGCGGGCGACGGCGTTCTCGCCCTCCGGCCGCCAGGGGATCAGAGCGAAGGTGGCGGGATCGGGCATCGCGATCATGTCCGACTCCTCGATCGGGTTGAAGCCGGTGATCGAAGAGCCGTCGAAGCCCATGCCGCCGTCGAAGGCGTCCTCGAGCTCGGCGGCATTGATCGAGAAGCTCTTCAGCTGCCCGAGCACGTCTGTGAACCAGAGGCGGATGAAGCGGACGTCGTTTTCCTTGACGATCTGGGCGACGTCAGCGGCACTCTTTGGTTGCTCTGCCATGTTCGGGCCTCCTGGGCTCGCGCTTGTCCGCTCGGAGGGCGCAACGATAGGCGAAGTGAACCGGATGGGTAGAGGTCGTCGTATCCGGGTATGAGACAAGCGCTCCCAGGCGGGATAAGCGGAGCGACGACGGCCAGGGAGGTGGGCTTGCGAGTAAAGCCAGAAGCAGGTATAACTTACTAGACGTAAGTAAATGGCTGAAAGTAAAGTAAAGGCCAAATAAAGGCTCTGTAAAGCGGAATTCCCCAGAACCAGAGCCGGAGGCGGATGCCAAGTGACAGTTAAAACAGACGTGAGCAGGTTCCAGATCCACGACGAGTTGACGGCACCTGACGAGAGCGCCCCCCTGATCAAGACGATCCAGGCCACGGGTGGCGCGGTGACCAAGTTTGTCGGCGTACTTGCCGGCGCGCCGGCCGTTTTGCGCGCTTACACCCGGATGCGCTCAGAGCTTCGCGGCGGCGTCCTGCCACGCGCCACCCGCGAGCGGATCGCCTTGGCCGTGGCCGAGTACCGCGAGGACAGCTACAGCATCGCCCAGCACGCAAAGTCGGCGCGCAGCGCCGGCCTCGGCCTCGACGAGGTCTCCCGCGCCCGCAGCTTCAGCTCAGCCGACCCGAAAGAGGCGGCGCTGCTCGAGTACCTGCACGGCGCGCTCGAGGCGAACAGCCATCCCCCGCTCCACCTGCATGAGGAGGCGCGTGAGATCGGCTGGAGCGACGAGGAGCTGCTGGAGGCGGTTGCGCACCTTGTACTCAATGAGTTCCAGAGCCTCATTGCTGGGGCGGCTGAGCTGCCTAAAGACCAGAGTGGTCCGCGGGTTTTGCCTTCGGTGGCTTAGGCGGTGGGAGGGGTCGAGCGGCCCCTTGCCATGGGACAACGGGAAGGAGCGGACGGCTGGCGATGTCCGCCTGCCCCCTACTTCTTTGAGCTTGTTTAGTCCTCTACTACGGTGACCGTGTAGAGCAGGCGGGCCGTTGAGTAGCGGCAGCCGTAGGTTGCGTTGCTTCCCACTCTGAGTTGGGGTTCGCCCTGGCGGACGTCGGTGGAGTTGGTGCATTTGCCCGCTTCGCGGCTGGCTCGCCAGGCGTTGTTGCTGGGCAGGCCCTGGGCGAAAGCTGGGGCCCAGGTGGGGACGGTTAGGCCGACTATGTCGCCCTTTTCTACCGGCAGCGAGGCGCCGAATTTGACTGTCTGGCCCAGGTAGGGGCTAAGGACATGGATTGAGCCTTGGGCGCGGAGGTTGTAGCGGGGCGGGTTGGTGCCGGGGATGCGGCGCAGGATTGCCAGGCGCGCCTCAGGTGGCGTGCCGAAGAAGCCGTTGAAGAAGGAGCGCTGGCTGCTGGTCGGCTGCGAGAGGGTCAGCGTCCACGCGGTGATCTTGCCGCTCTTGCGCACGCTGAAGGGGAGCGATCCCTGGCCGGTGCTGACCTGGAAGCCGGTGACGCTGCCAATCGCCTGGCAGGGCGACTCAGGGCAGGAGGGGTCGGGGACGGTGGCCGTGTCGCCTAGGACTACGGTCGTTTTAGTTGTCGTCGCCGCGCCGGCGTTAGCCGCCAGAGCGACGAGGAGCGCGAGGCAGCCCGCAAGCCCGATTACCAGCGCCAGTCTGCTGCGAACTACAGCCAATCCGGCGTTGACAGCTCCGTGCGATGACCTCGACATGCCCATGCTCCTCTCGTTGAAAAAACCAGCCCGAGCGGGCAGATTAGCCATTGGAGCGGCCGATCCGGCGTAAAGACAGCGTTACGGCTGGCGGGCGTACTGGACGGCGACGGCGTAGCGCAGACGCGCCGAGCCACTGAATTCGAGTGCCTGGCGGGCGCCGTTGGTGAGGTCGAAGGCGTTGCCGGGCGTGTAGGGGCCGCGGTCGATCACCTGCGTGATCAGGGTGTGGCCGTGGTAGGAGAGCTTGACCGTGGAGCCGCAGGGGAGCGTGCGATGGGCGACCCCGATCGTTTCCGGTTCCAGGGTCTCCCCGCAGGCCGTCTGGTGGCCGTAGAAGCCGGGGCCGTACCAGGTGGCCCCGGCAGCGCGCATCGGGCTAAAGACAATCCCGCCCGGGGTCGGCGCCGCTTCGGTAGTGGTGACTGAAGCGCCTCCGGTGCCCGCCTGGGCAGGAACAACACCCAGCGCCAGGGAGGCCAGTGCCGCGACTAGGGTCGCCCAGCGCAGCCGTCGCGAGAGGCGCTCGCCGGTCGCGCGCCCGTGCACTCGATGATCTTTCCGCCCGTAGCGGTTTCTGCCTGTCGTCATGCTCTTTTCGACGCTTACGGGGTTAGCTGACGGGCTCGCGCTGAAAGAGCTGCGCTACGCGGCAGATGCCGGCGATTCGCCCCAACAATTGGGTCCCCCGCTCTTCGCGATATGTAGGCGAAGATTCAGCGGAAGTTGGCGGCAGGTTAGCAAACGCTAAGACAGAAAAATTGCAGAAATGGGAAAGGCCCCCATTTAGGGGCCTTTCCGTTAGCGGGCCTGTAAGCCGGATCCTGTCTTGAGCGGCCATCTGTCTCACGGGGTCGGAGCCCCGAGGGGCCGCCTTAGCGGCCCTGCGGCCTACCTGGACCTCGCCGGGCTGGGTCGACGGTCCTGCTTGGCCTTGCACCTGGCGGGGTTTGCCTGGCCGCCGCGTCACCGCGGCGCCGGTGCGCTCTTACCGCACCATTTCACCGTTGCCTGTTCGCGACTCACGTGTGGCCGCGCCATCGGCTGTGTATTTCTGTGGCACTTTCCCGCGGGTTTCCCCGGGTGGGCGTTACCCACCGCCATGCCCTCTGGTGTCCGGACTTTCCTCGAGGGGTTTTCTCTCCCCCCGCGGTCGCTCGGCCCGCCTGTTCATGGTAGTCCTTGGATATGGGAACGGCCGTCGTCACCGGTGCAGGCAGCGGCCTTGGTCGCGCGATTGCACTCGAGTTGGCCGAGCGTGGATTCCTGGTCCACGCAACCGACCTCGACGCTGACGCGGCCGCTCGCACCGCGACTGAGATCGGGGCCGGCGCTCGATCCGCAGCGCTCGACGTACGCGACGAGGGGGCCTGCCGGGCACTTGCCGCCGAAGCGACGACGCGCGGAGGAACGCTCGACCTCTGGGTCAACAACGCCGGCGTGCTGATCACCGGGCCGTCTTGGACTCAAGACGAGGCAGCGCGCCGGGCGATGATCGAAGTCAACACGCTGGGAACTATGAACGGAACCGTCGCGGCGCTGGAGCCGATGATCGCCAGCGGCCACGGCCACGTGATCAACGTGATTTCGCTGGCCGGCATCGTCGCCGCGCCGGGCGAGGTCACTTACTCAGCCAGCAAGCACGCGGCGATGGCCTTCACCCTCGGCACCCTCTTTGACCTTCAGCGCGCCGGAATCGATGGCGTCAAGCTCTCGGCCGTCTGCCCGGACGGGATCTGGACCCCGATGCTCGAGGACAAGCTCGACGACCTCGAGGCGGCCGGCTCCTTCTCCGGCCGCCTGCTCACGGCGGAGCAGGTCGCAACCGAGGTCGGCAAGCTGACCGCGCATCCCCGCCCGATCCTGATCCTGCCCCGCTGGCGCGGGCCGATGCTGCGTCTCTTTGACCTCTTCCCCAGGCTCGGCCTGCGTCTGCTGCCCTGGGTGATGCGCGACGCGAGGCGAAAGCAGCGGCGCTACAAGCGCCTGATCGAATCTGGGCGCTGGCCTAAGTAACCGCTAGATCTTGCGGAAAACTCCCACGACTTTGCCGATGACCGAGGCTTCAGTGGTCCGGATTGGCTCCATCGTCTCGTTCTCGGGCTGCAGGCGGATGTGGTCGTCTTCGCGGAAGAAGCGCTTGACCGTGGCCTCCTCGCCGATCAGGGCAACGACGATCTCGCCGTTGACCGCGTCATTGACCGGCCGCACGACCACGTAGTCGCCGCCGAAGATGCCGGCGTCCACCATGCTCTCGCCGCGGACGTTGAGGATGTAGTCGCCGTCCTCGCCACCGATCACGTCGGGGACTTCGATGTACTCCTCGACGTTCTCCTCGGCCAGGATCGGCTCGCCGGCGGCGACATGTCCGACCAGCGGCAGCCCGCTGCCGGGCCGGATCGCGCTCTTGGCCCGGTCGAAGAGCAGCTCGATTGCGCGCGGCTTCGACGGGTCGCGCCGCAGCAGCCCGATCTTCTCCAGGTTGGCGAGGTGAGCGTGCACGGTCGAGGACGAGTGCAGGCCGACCGCTTTGCCGATCTCCCGCACCGTCGGCGGATAGCCAGTCTTGGCGGCGTACTTGCCGATGAAGTCGAAGATCTCCTTCTGCCTCTTGGTCAGATCAAGCTCCACGCTCACTCCCCTCCCGAGACTGCGGCCGAGTATCGAATCCGTTCGAACACTTGTTCGCAAGCGTACCGCGCAACCCGGACAGCCGCAACCAAAAACGCCCCGAAGCCCCAAACATCTAGAATCGTCGCCCCCTCAAGCGGCTGTGGCGGAACTGGTAGACGCGCAAGGTTGAGGGCCTTGTGTCCCTAACGGGACGTGATGGTTCGACTCCATTCAGCCGCATTCGGAAGCCCCCGCAAATAGGGGGTTTTCGCTTTGAAGAGCGCCACCGTTGGTCTCCGTAGATCCGTGAGCCGTCGACGCTGGGACAGGCGAACGCTCGCTTTCCGCACCCTGCCGTCACCGATCTCACGCACTTGGCCCATCCTCCTCCGACGACCCCCCTGCGGCCTCCCCCGCCCGCCGATAGCGTTCGCGCGTGACCGGGGCCGGGGCCTGAGCGATGGCGGTTGTGCTGACCAAGCTTCTGCTCGCGCCGGCGTGCGTGGTCGCTGTGTCGCTTGCCGGTCGCCGGTGGGGAGTCGCCGTCGCCGGCATCCTCGGCGGGCTGCCCGTGGTCGCCGGTCCGATTCTCGTCGTCCTCACCCTGCTCCATGGGCAGTCGTTTGGAGCGGAAGCAGCTGCGGGCACGCTGCTCGGATTGGCGGCGCTGACGCTCTTCGTCGTCGTCTTCGGAAAGGCCTCGGAGCGAGTCGGGCCCGTGCCAAGCCTGCTCGCTGGCTGGACCGCGTTCCTTCTGGCCATCGCGATCCTGCGCCAACTCGACCTGCCGCTCGGCGTTTCGCTGATCCTGGTTGCAGCCGGCTTCGCTGCAGGCCGGATACTGCTTCCGGCGCCTGCGGCAAGGCCCGCCCCGATCGCCGCGCTGCCCTGGTGGGACCTGCCCGCGCGGGCGCTCGCGGCCCTGACACTGGTC
>DATNGZ010000072.1:0-127271 GCA_035605695.1 Solirubrobacterales bacterium
CGCGGGTCGATGACGTCGTCGATCATCCCGTTCTTCGCGGCGACGTAGACGTCGATGATCTGGCGGTAGGCGTCGATGAGCTCCGCCTTCTTGGCCGCAGGGTCGTCGGCCTCCTCGACCTGGCGGCGCATGACGATCTCCACGGCGCCCTCGGCGCCCATGACGCTGATCTCCGCGCTCGGCCACGCCACGATCAGGTCAGGCTCGTAGGCGCGGCCGTTCATCACGTAGTAGCCGGCGCCGTAGGCCTTGCGCACGATCACGGTCACCTTCGGCACCGTGGCGCGGCTGACCGCGTAGAGCATCTTCGCGCCGTGGCGGATGATCCCGGCGTGCTCGACTTTGGCGCCGACCATGAAGCCGGGCACGTCCTGGAGGAAGACGAGCGGGATGTTGAAGGCGTCGCAGAGGTTGATGAAGCGGGCGGCCTTGTCGGCGGAGTCGTTATCGAGTATTCCGGCCAGCTGCTTGGGCTGGTTGGCGACGATCCCGGCTGGCTGGCCGCCGAAACGGGCGAAGCAGGTGATCAGGGTCTTGGCGAACTTTGGCTTGATGTCGAAGAACTCGCCGTCATCGACGATCTCGCGGATCACGTCGTACATGTCGTAGGGCTGCCGCGACGAGTCGGGGACGATCTCCATCAGCTTCTCCGACTGGCGGTCGTCGGGGTCGGCGGTCTCAATCACCGGTGGCTTCAGCTCGCAGTTGGTCGGGAAGTAGGAGAGGTAGCGCTTGATCGCCCAGATGCACTCCTCGTCGTCCTTGACCTCGAGGTCCCCCACTCCGGACTTGCGGCAGTGGACCTTGGCGCCGCCGAGCTCCTCCATCGTGATGTCCTCGCCGGTGACGGCCTTAGTCAGGTGCGGGCCGGCCAGCGCCATCGCGCCCTGGCCGGAGACCATCGGCACGAAGTCGGCGAGCGCCGGGATGTAGGCGGTACCGGCGGCGCAGGGACCCATCATCGCCGCCACCATCGGGATCACTCCCGACATCTCGACCTCCTCGCGGAAGAGGTGGCCGGAGCCGGCGAAGAGCGATCCCGCCGCCTCCTGGATGCGAGCGCCGGCCGAGTCGAGCAGCCAGATAAAGGGCATCCGCTTGGAGAGAGCCATCTCGCGCAAGCGAGTGACCTTGAGCTCGCCGGTCATCCCCATCGAGCCAGCCATCACCGTGAAGTCGTAGGCGGCGATGCAACAGGGGCGGCCGTCGACGTCGCCCCAGCCGCTGATCACGCCGTCGGCGGGGGCGTCCTTGCCGTCCATCGCCCGCTGGGCGAAGTGGGGACGGCCGTGGATGCCCATCTCGACAAATGTGCCCTCATCGACCAGCAGGGCGATCCGCTCGCGGGCGGTCAGCTTGCCGCGCTCGTGCTGCTTGGCGATCTTCTCCTCGCCGCCGCCCAGCTTCGCCTTCGCGCGCCGCTCGTGCAGTTGCTCGGTCAGGTCACTGAGCGGGGCGGTCCCCGGCAGCAGGTGCTTGCTCTCTTGCTCGGTGCTCGCCACTAGCGCCCTTTCCACTGCGGATCGCGTTTCTCAAAGAATGCGCTAACGCCCTCGACGATGTCCTCGGTCGAGAAGGTGAGCGAGAGCTGCGAGCGCAGGTAGTCGAGCGCGTCGTCGACCGCCATGTCCTGCTGGCGGTACATCGCGTCGTGGCCGAGCCGCATCAGCACCGGGCTCTTCGAGGCCAGCTTCGTCGCCCAATCGGCGACGGCGGCGTCGAACTCCCCGGCCGGGACGACCTTGTTGGCGAGCCCGTACTCAACCGCCTGCTCGGCGCTGAGCCGCTCGCCCAGCAGCATCATCTCGTTGACCTTCTTGCGCGGGACGTTGCGGTAGATGATCGCCATGATCATGTAGGGGAAGGCGCCGACGTTGATCTCCGGTGTGCCGAAGGTGGCGCCCTCTTTGGCGATCAGCAGGTCACAGGAGAGGGCGAGGCCCATCCCCCCCGCCAGCACGTGGCCGTTGGCGGCGCAGAGGCTCGGCTTCCCCAGGCGCGGCATTAGCCGGAAGTATTCGAGGAAGAGGTCTGTCGCGAAGTGTTTGGCGACGAGCGGGACGTCGGCCGCGAAGCCGCCCAGGTCAGCCCCAGCGCAGAAGACCTTGTCCCCGGCCCCCGTGAGGATGACCGCGCGCACGTCCTCGGAGTCGCGCGCCGTCTTCATCGCGTCGACCAGCTCGCTCAGCATCTGCCCAGAGAGCATGTTGCGCTTCTCCGGGTTGTTCAGCGTCACCGTGGCGACGCCCTCGGCGACCTCGTACTTGATGACCTCGTAGTCCATCGGCCGGGGACCATAGCCGAACCGCGCTGAAAGTAGGAAGTGCTACTGTCCACCCGCGCGGAGACGTGTCTGAGCTTTCCCACGGTATTTCGTGGTCAAGCTCAGACACCCCGCCGATCACGAACTGCGAACGAGGAGAGAGACAGTGGCGACCGCGACGACCAACGGCTCCAAAGTGATCAAGCCCGACCATCAGGCAGGGCGCAAGCACTTCATCTTCAGCCAGGAGCACGAAGACCTGCGCGAGTCGATGCAGTCGTGGGTGAAAAAGGAGCTATGGCCGCACCGAAACGAGTGGGAGGACACCTACTGGGATTCGGCCGCGATGAAACGCGCCGGCGAGCTCGGCTTCCTCGGCCTCTGCTTCCCAGAGGAGTACGGCGGACAGGGCGGCGACTACTTCTACTCGCTGGTCCGCGCCGAGTGCATGAGCTACTCCGGCTCCGGTGGCACCAACATGGGCTTCGCCGTGCAGAGCGACATGGTCCTGCCGCCGATCCACCTGCTCGGCACCGAGGAGCAGAAGCGCAAATACCTCGAGCCCGGCCTCAAGGGCGAGAAGATCGGCTGCATCGCGATCACCGAGCCGGGCGCCGGCTCCGACGTCGCCGGCATCCGCACCACGGCGATCCTCGACGGCGACGAATACGTGATCAACGGTTCCAAGACCTTCATCACCAATGGTCCCCGCGCCGACTTCATCGTCCTCGTCACCAAGACCGATCCCAGCGCCCGCCATGAGGGCATCACGCTCTTCGTCCTGCCCCTGCGCGACGAGGAGGGCAACCACGTGCCCGGCTTCACCGTCTCCGCCGAGCTGGAGAAGATGGGGATGCACGCCTCCGACACCGGCGAGCTCTCCTTCGAAGACGTTCGCGTGCCGGCCGATGCCGTGCTGGGCGAAGTCGGCAAGGGCTTCTACCACATCGCCTGGGAGCTCCAGGGCGAGCGCCTCGTCGCTGCCGCCGGCTGCCACGCGGGGGCCGAGCGGATGATCGAGAAGACGATCGAGTACGCCAAGGAGCGCGAAGCCTTCGGCCGTCCGATCGGCAAATTCCAGGCCCTGCGCCACAAGATCGCCGAGATGGCGACGAAGACCGAGGCGGCGAAGCAGTTCACCTACGCCACCGCCTGGCGCTTCGCCAACGGCGAGTACCCGGTGCGCGAGATCACGATGGCCAAGCTCTACGCCTCGCGCATCTGCTGCGAGGTGGCCGACGACGCGGTCCAGATCCTCGGCGGCTACGGCTACATGAAGGAGTACGAGATCGAGCGCGCCTACCGCGACGTGCGGCTGAACCGGATTGGGGCCGGCACCGACGAGGTGATGCTCGACGTGATCGGGCGGAGCTACGGGCTGTAGGCCAGAAGCACAGGCGAAGATGCTCAGCCGTTGGTGATGATCACCGTGGCGATCATGCCGAAGATGCCGAGCATCGTCGGACCCCACAGCATGAACATGAGCTGGCGGATGTCGCGCACCTCCGTGCGCAGTTCGCGGAGATCAGTATCCACCCGCTCGAGGGTTCTGTCCAAGTTGTCGAACCGGTCGTCCAACCGCTGGTCGCTCCACATCGTTCGCTCCATGTCGGCGACGCTACCACGCGGTAGCGCAGACAATACACCTCAACTGTAACGCAAGTGCCAATCATTAGAGACACAGGTCAACGCGCCACCCTGCCGCCCTTCGGCGAGGAGCATGAGGAGCTGCGCGAGACCGTCAGCCGCTTCGTCGCCAAGGAGATCGCGCCCCACGTCGACGAGTGGGAGGCCGCGCGCGAATTCCCCCGCGAGCTGTACGGGCGTTGTGCCGAGCTGGGCTTCCTCGGGCTGAAGTTCCCCGAGGAGTACGGCGGCCAGGGCGGCACTCACCTGCACGACGCGATCTGGGTCGAAGAGCTGGCCCGCTCGGGCGGCTCCGGCGGCGTAGCGGCCGGACTCAACGCCCACACCTCGATCGCGATGCCGCCGATCTTCAATTTCGGCACCGAAGAGCAGAAGCAGCGCTGGCTGGTGCCGGGGATCGCCGGCGAGAAGATCGGCGCCCTGGGGATCACCGAGCCCGGCGCCGGCTCTGATGTCGCCGGCATCTCCACCTTCGCCGAGAAGGTCGACGGCGGCTACGTCGTCAACGGCTCCAAGACCTTCATCACCAATGGCGTCCGCGCCGACTTCCTCGTCTGCGCGGTGAAGACGACGAAAGAGGGCGGCCACGGCGGCATCTCCTTTCTCGTGCTCGAGCGCGAGATGCCCGGCTACGAGGTGACACAGAAGCTGGAGAAGATGGGCTGGCACTCCTCCGACACGGGAGAGCTCTCATTCACCGACGTCGAGGTGCCCGAGGAGAACCTGCTTGGCGACGAGAGCGAGGGCTTCAAGTTGATCATGGCCAACTTCGCCTGGGAGCGGCTGCTGATGGCGATCGGCGCCGTCGGCGCGATGCAGCGCCTGGTCGATGTAACCGTCAGCTACGCCCTCGAGCGCGAAGCCTTCGGCCGCCCGATCGGCAAGTTCCAGGCGATCCGCCACCAGGTCGCCGAGATGGCAACCAAGGCCGAGGCCTCCCGCGCCCTCACCTACAACGTCCTCCGCCTCTTCCACGAAGGCCAAAACTGCATCGAAGACGTGACGATGGCGAAGCTGGTCACCCAGCGCGGCGTCCTGGAGATAGCCGACCAGTCGCTCCAGATCCACGGCGGCTATGGCTACATGCGCGAGTACGGCATAGAGCGAGCAGTACGCGATGCCCGCCTGGGCCCAATTGGCGGCGGCACCGACGAGGTAATGAAGGAGATCCTCGGTAAGCTGATGGGGTTGTAGGGGTTAACAAGGGATGCGAGCGCCGGGCCTCCCCCGGCGCTCACACACGTTGCCATGGGCGTTATGAAACCTTCAAATGCTTCGGCCGGGAATACGCCTTCCCATTCAGTCGCCCCGAGCGCTTTCAGTTCCGTTTTCGTTGCGCTGAAGCTCGCCGCGCTCAGAGCGCAATGACAGGAAGCACGATGCACGTCGCCCTTAGTCTGTTCTTCTGCATGACTGGCAACTCCCTTTTTGCTTGACAGGGCTTCTGAGCCGTGAACGCGATCGCCGTCACCCTGATCGCGCTTGCGACCTGCGCCTGTGCCGGGATTCCTGCCGGACCCTCCCGCAACCACTTGGCGGCGCACGTCGATCAGGTCCCCGACCCACAGATCGTGCGTCGACTGATCCCGTTTCCGCCAGAGCGGAAGCGGCAGATGGCCGCCTATTCCGAGCGGCACTACGGCGAACATGTCTGGCGGTTGCGGCATCCGCAGGTGATCGTCGAGCACTGGGCTGAAAGCAGCAGCGCGTCGTCGGTCTTCAACACCTTCGCTCCAGACACCCCCGACCCGGAGCTGCACGAGCTGCCCAATGTCTGCGCGCACTTCGTCGTTTCCGGCTCGGGCAAGATCATCCAGCTCGTGCCGCTCTCGATCCGCTGTCGTCACACGGTCGGGCTCAACTGGACCGCGATCGGGATCGAGCACACCGGGTTCAGCGATGCCGAAGTGCTTGGCGACCACGCGCAGATGCATGCATCGCTTGAGCTGACCCGCTACCTGCGCTGCCGCTTCCAGATCAAGCTCCGCAATGTGATCGGTCACAACGAGAGCCTCTCCTCCCCATTCCACCGCGAGCGCGTCGCCAGCCTTCGCAACCAGACCCACGGCGACTGGCGGCACGGCTCGATGCAGACCTATCGCCGCCGGCTTCACCACCTCGGCGACTGCTGAGCGCCACGCCTGCTTGTAGCGTGAGCAGGCGGGTACCGTGGCCATATGGAAGAGGTCATCGACGGGGTCTTTCACTGGAAGGCCTTGCATCCGCAGATCGCAACCGAGGTGGACTGCCACTTTGTCGCCGGCTCGGGAACCGCGATCGACCCCCTGTTGCCGGGCGAGGGAATCGAGTGGTTCGACGATCGCGGCATGCGACGAGTCGTGCTCTCGACCCGGCACCACTTGCGCCACGCGCCGCAACTGGCGGAGCGTTTTAGCTGCCCGATCCTCTGTCACGAGAGCGGCCTCTATGAGTTCGAGGACGGCCCGGAGGTCGACGGCTTCGCCTTCGGTGACCGGCTCGCCGCCGATGTCGTCGCACTGGAGATGGACTCGATCTCGCCCGACGACACAGCTCTGCTCATCGAATCCGGCGGTGGCGCGCTGCTCTTCGCCGACAGCCTGATCCACCGTGACGCCGTGGGCTTCGTCTCCGACGGGCTGATCGGCGACGACCCGGAGGAGGTCAAGCGCCACATCCGCGAGCGCTGCGATGCGCTTCTCACAGAGAAGTTCGAGCACCTGCTCTTCGCCCACGGCGACCCCCTTCTCGGCAATGGCCGCGAGGCGCTGCGGGGTGTCGCCAGGGGCTCGTGATCTATTTCCTGCGACATGGCGACGCCGAGGATGGAGATGGCGATGACGCGGCACGCAGGCTGACGCCGAAGGGCGAGCGACAGGCGGAGGCCGGCGGGCGAGCCCTGGCGGCACTCGGAGCCGAGATCGACGCCTGTTTGACCAGTCCCAAGGTGCGCGCGGCGGAGACCGCGCGCATCGCCTGCCAAGCGCTCGGGCTGGCGCCGGAGGTCGCGGAGGAGTTGCGCGCTGGGGCTTTCGACTCGCTCGGCCTTGTCGCAGGCCGTGGCAACGCACTCCTCGTCGGCCACGAGCCCGATTTTTCATCCGAGGTCGCTCGCCTAACCGGCGCGAAGGTGAAGCTGCGCAAGGGCGGTTTGGCGATCGTCGACGGCGGCACCTTGCTCGCCCTGCTCAGACCGAAGGACCTCTTGGCGATCGCGGGCAGATAGCGGTAGATCAGCCCACCCGCGCGCACGAGAATCGTCCATTCGAGGGGGCGGAGGAACATTCGACGGAGTAGCTGACTTCTTGGAGAGCGTCGAGTAGTGTCTTCGCGACCGGTCAAATGCAGGGAGAAACGAGGAGTTAGATGGCCTACGAAATGCAGCTCCGGCAGAGTCAGGATCGGGTCAAGATCCGCAGCCCATGGGCGGCCGCGCTGCTGCCGATCATCACGCTCGGCATCTATCACCTTGTCTGGTGGTACCGGATCAACCGAGAGATGCGCGACTACGGCAAAGGCAAGGGCTACGACCTGGGCCAGAACCCGACCAACTCGGTGCTGGCGCTCTTCCCCGGCGGCATCATCATCATCCCGGCGCTGGTCACCTACTGGCGCGGGACCAAGCGCGTAATGGGCGCCTCCAGGCTCGCCGGACAGGAGCCGCTGAACGGCTGGATCGCGATCCTGCTCTACGTGTTCATCGCTCCCGCGCTCTGGGCCTACATCCAGGTCGAGCTCAACAAGGTCTGGCAGGCCGAGGCGGACCCGCTGGAGGGACAGCCGGCGCCTCCCGCCCTGTCTGACCCGATGCCACCACCGCTGCCGACCGAGCCCCAGGCGGCACCCGAGCCTCCGGCCGCGGACCAGCCGCCACCGGCTGGACCCACAGCCTGATCCAATTGTGAAGCAGCGCGTCAACCTGATCACGCTCGGAGTGAGCGAGCTTGGGCGGGCGCGCCGCTTCTACGAAGCGCTGGACTGGAAGACGGGCGCCGGCGCCGAGGACGACGTCGTCTTCTTCCAGGCCGGCGAGATGGTCGTCGCCCTCTGGGACCGGGCGAAACTGGCCGAGGACAGCGCCGTCGAAGACAGCGGCGGCTGGGGTGGCGTAACGCTGGCGCTCAACTTCGGCTCTCCGGCCGAGGTCGACGCGGTGGTCGAGGAGGCCCGCGATGCCGGCGCGACGATCGGACGCGAGCCGGCCGAAACCTTCTGGGGCGGCTACAGCGGCGTCTTCATCGATCCCGACGGGCACCCCTGGGAGGTCGCCCACAATCCCCACTGGACGGTCACCGAGGACGGCGGCGTCAGGCTGAGTTGACCTTGGCCGACGGGCGCGTCCACCTCAACCTGATCGACAGCTCGCGGCAGTTGTTCGAGCTCGATCCCGATGCCGTGATCGAGAGCGAGAACGGTTGGCTTTTCGGCGCCGGCAGCCCCTCCCACCCGGTGATTTCGAACGCGGCGTTCCGCAGCGACGACAGCGTCGATGCCGAGGAGTTCATTGCGCGAGCCAAGCACTTCTTCGCTGCGCGAGGCCGCGGGTTCAGCACCTGGATCCGCGGCGAGCAGTCCGAGGATCAGGACCTAACCACAGCCGCCACCGCAGCCGGCCTCCACCTCATCTACGAAATGCCAGAGATGGTTCTCGGCTCCCCAGTCGGGGAACCGAGCCTCCCGCTCGGTGCCGAACTGCGTCAGCTGTCCGAGGCCGGGCAGGCCGACGACTACTGGAAGGTCGCCGCGGCCTCTTATATGAGCATTGGCTTCCCACCAGAGGTCTTCAGCGGATACAGCAACCACACCGGCCTGCTGGCGAAGAACGTCGCCGCCTTCATCGCCTACCTCGACGGCGAGCCGGTCAGCATCGCGATGACGATCGTCAGCCACGGCGTCGCTGGTATCTACTGGGTCGGCAGCCTCGAGCAGGCCCGCGGCAAGGGGCTCGGGTGGGCGATCACGGCGGCCGCGACCAACGCCGGGTTCAAACTGGGAGCGGAGCTCGCCTCGCTGCAGGCATCGCCGATGGGCAAGCCGATCTACGAGGCGATGGGCTACGAGACGGTCTTCGATTACCGGCTGTTGATGTCGCCCCCGCCCTGAGCAGATACGCGGACCGACTGGCCAGTCAACCAGGACCACACCGATCCTTGTAGCCTCCCGAGCCGATTTCACGAATCCATAAGGAGAGAGCGACTGATGGGACTTCTTGACGGGAAAGCGGCGATCGTTACCGGATCGGCGCGCGGGATCGGCCGGGCGACGGCCGAGATGTTCGTAGCCGAGGGCGCCAAGGTGCTGATCAATGATCTCGACGCCGACGTCGCCGAACAGGCCGCGAGCGAGATCGACGGCGAGACCGCCGTCTTCGCCGGCGACCTGACCAAGCCAGAGGCCGCCGACAAGCTGGTCGCAGCCGCGGTCGACGCCTTTGGCTCCGTCGACATCGCCGTCAACAACGCCGGCTACACCTGGGACAGCGTCGCCCATAAGATGACCGACGAGCAGTTCCAGGCGATGCTCGACATCCACACGATCGTTCCCTTTCGCGTCGCTCGCGCACTGGCGCCGCACTGGCGCGAGGCGGCCAAGGCCGAGCGCAACGAAGGCAAGGAGGTCTTCCGCAAGATCGTCAACACCTCCTCGACCTCGGGCATGATGGGCAACGCCGGCCAGGTCAACTACTCGGCGGCGAAGATGGGCGTCGTCGGCCTGACCAAAACCCTCGCCAAGGAGTGGGGCCAGTTCAAGATCAACGTCAACGCCGTCGCCTTCGGCTTTGTCGAAACCCGCCTCACCGCAGCCAAGGAGCAGGGCGGCGAGATGACCGCTCCGGGCGGCGAGAAGATCGAGCTCGGCATCCCCGAGCAGATGCGGGCGATGGCCTCGGCGATCATCCCGCTCGGCCGTCCCGCCACCCCCGAGGAGGCCTCGGCCCCGGTCCTTTTCCTCTGCTCACCGCTGGCTGACTACGTGCACGGCCAGGTGCTCAACGTCACCGGTGGCATGTTCGGGGGGATGTACACCTGAGCTCCCAGGCGACAGGTGGCAGGCGCCCTCCCCGTTATCTCGATATCGGGGACAAGATTTGGCCTGCCACCCGTCGCTTCATGGGTCTCCACACGGCTCTCTACAGGGCCAGCGGCGGGCGTCTAGGGCACACCATCCCCGGCGTCCCCGGCAAGATGCTCCTGCTTGACCACGTCGGCGCGAAGAGCGGCACGAAGCGAACCTCACCATTGCTTTACGTCCGCGACGGCGAGGACGTCGTCGTGGTCGCCTCCAAGGGTGGCTTCCCCAAGCACCCGGCCTGGTACCACAACCTGGTCGCCAATCCCGACACAACCGTGCAGATCGGCAGCCACCACCTCAAAGTCCACGCACGCGTAGCCAAGCCCGATGAGCGCGACCGCCTCTGGAAGCTGGCAGTAAAGGCCTACCGCGGCTACGAGGACTACCAGGCCCGCAGCAAGGGCCGCGAAATCCCCTTGGTCGTCCTAGAGCCGCGCTGACGAGTAAGGGCACACGGCCTCCTCTCCCAGAGGCTTGGCGACCACGTCCCTACCCTCGGCGACGACCTGCTGCGCAACGGTCTCTGGGAGAGGGGGCCGTGTGCCCTTACTTCCCCCGCCGCTCCTCAGCAACGGGCTCACCGGACTCTCCGGTGATCGCTTCCGGGGGCCAAGGGCCCGCCCAGTTGTCGCGGGCGCCGTCGATCGTGATCGTCGTGCCGGAAAAGAAGTCGCCGGCGGGCGAGGCGAGGTAGGCGACCAGCCAGGCCATCTCCTCAGCGCGCCCGGCGCGGCCGATCGGGATCGAACGCTCAAGGTTGTCGACGACGACCTGCGGATACTTGGTCAGCAGCGTCTCGGTCGCGAACTGGCCGGCGGCGAGGGCGCAGGTCTTGATCCCGAAGCGCGCCCACTCGACCGCCAGCGTTCGCATCATGTTCTCGACCGCGGCGCGGGCGGCGCCGGAGTGGACCATCCCCGGCATCCCGTTGTGGGGCGAGAGGGTGACGCTCAGCACCTTGCCGCCACCCTGCGGGATGAAGGCCTTGGTCGCCGCGGCGTGGGTCATCAGCCAGGTGCCCTCGACGTTGAGCTCGATCACGGTGCGGAAGCCTTTCGGCGTAATCGACTCGGCTGGAGCGAGGAACTGACCACCGGCATTGTTAACGAGCACGTCGAGCCGGCCGTGGCGCTCGAGCAGACCATCGAAGAAGCGATCCACCGCTTCCTCGTCGCGGATGTCGAGGGCCTCGTGCTCGAAGGAGCCCGCCGACCTGGTCGCCAGCTCCGCGGTCTCCGCCAGTGGCTCCTCACGCCGACCGCAACCGATCACTGCAGCGCCAAGCCGGGCGAGCTCAAGTGCCGTCTCGCGACCCAGGCCGCTGCCGGCGCCAGAGACGACGCAGACCTGCCCCTCGAGCAGATCGGGCTTGAAGATGCGCGAATGCGGGCGTTCAGCCATAGACGCGCAAGCCTATATATGGGCGCTCGCCGTAACCTGAGCGGGATGAAGGTACGGATCGAGCCCAAACCGCTGCACGAGTCCCTGGCCGGTGGCACCCCCGGCGCCACGGTCACCGTGGAGCCGATCGTCGCCGGCACGGTCACCTGGCCGCGAACGATGATGGAACGGCCCGGTGGCCGCTTCGAGACGCTGAAGCTGCTGCGCGCCCTGCTCAGCGGTGAGCCGGCGGCGACCGTCCCCGTCCCCGCCTTCCTGATTCGCCACCCCAGCGCCGGCGCGATCCTCATCGACACCGGCCTGCACCCCTCGATCGCCACCGACGGCAGCGAGAACTTCGGCCGCATGGCGACCAGGTTCGGCAAGCCCGGCCTCGACGCCGGCGAGGACGTGCCCGCCCAGCTGCGCAAACGTGGCCTTGACCCCGGTGAGATCCCGGTCGTGGTGATGACCCACATGCACATCGACCACACCTCGGCGATCTCGGAGTTCCCCAACTCGACCTTCGTCGTCAGCGAGACCGAGTGGGAGGCCGCCGCAACCGGTCCCAGTCCGCTGCTCAATGGCTACCGCCGGCCGCACTACGATTACGCCTTCGACTACCGCACGGTCGACTTCAACCGCAGCGGGATCGACTCCTATGCGACCTTCGGTCGCACCTTCGACCTCTTCGGCGATGGCTCGGTCCGCCTCGCCTACACACCCGGCCACAGCGCCGGCCACATGTCGGTGATCCTCCACCTCTCCGAGCGCGACTTCGTGATCGGCGGGGACGCCACCTACATGCAGGCCCAGCTCGACGGCGACGCACCGCTCGCGCCCCGCCCCTTCGACGCCCACAACTACCGCCGCTCGCTGCAAGAGCTGAAGCTTTTCCGCCGCGAGTTCCCCGACGCGATCGTCACTCCGGGCCACGACCCCGAGTTCTACGCCGGGCTCAACGCCCGCTACGAGTAGTCAGCGCTCCGTACATCTCGCGCACCGGAGCGAAGATCTGCTCCGCCACCTCGAGTTGACGCTCGCGGCTGGGCCCCTCCTCGTTGGGGAACGAGAGCGGCTCGCCAAACTGCACCGTGACCTTGGGGAAGCGGAAGCGCTTCCAGCGCCGCACCTTCTCCGAGCCCTGGATCGCGACCGGGACGACGGTGACCTCAGATTCCAGCGCGATCCGGCCGATCCCGGGCTTCACCTCGCCGGGCTTGCCGCTGCGCGAGCGACCCCCCTCGCAGTAGACGAGAAGCATCTCGCCCTGGCCGAGAATCGTCAGGGCGCTCTTGATCGCCTCCTCGTCGTGATGTCCGCGGCGGACGGGAAAGACACCGCCGTGCTTGTAGATGTAGGTGAGGACCGGCGGCCCGAACATCTGCGACTTGGCCATGAAGCGCACCTTGCGCCGCAGGTAGAGGCCGATGAAGAAGTGGTCCATCTGGCTGAAGTGATTAGGGGCAAGCAGCAGCGGGCCGGACTTGGGCACGTTCTCGACCCCGATCGCCTTGACCCGGTAGATCAGCAGCGTTGGCAGCGAGACGAGAAGGCGAACGAAGGTGTAGGTCCAACCGACGCCCTTGCGCGCCGAGGTATGGAACTGGTCGAAGTACTCGGCGGGACGTTCGTCCTTATAGACCTGTGGCTTCATGTCTGCCATGGGAGATGGCGGCCGGTGGCCACCGCTACGCGATACCCCCGCTCGCGCGGGCGGTTACGCAGAGTCGCTTTAGGGGTACGCCCAGCCCTTCGATCGCTCCAGCGCCCGGCGCCACTCGCCGAGCAGGGCCTCGCGCTCATCGGCATCCATCGCCGGCTCGTAGCGGGCTGCCTCGCGCCACATCTCCCCCACCTGCTCCAGCGTCCAGAGCCGGGTCGCAACCCCAGCCAGGTAGGCGGCACCCAATGCGGTCGTCTCGGCGATCTCAGGCACGATTACCTCGGCGCCGAGCACGTCGGCCTGGAACTGCATCAGCCAACCGTTGGCGACGGCTCCACCGTCGGCCTTCAGCACCGCCAGGCCCTCCCCCGAGGCGGCCTCCTGTGCCCGCACCGCGTCGACCGTCTGGTAGGCGATCGCCTCCAGTGCCGCGCGCGCCAGGTGAGCGCGGCCGCTGCCGCGGGTGAGGCCGACGATCGTGCCGCGCGCGTAGGGATCCCAGTGGGGAGAGCCAAGGCCGGTCAGCGCCGGCACGAAGTAGACGCCGTCGTTGCCGTCCAGCGAAGCAGCCAGGGTCTCGCTCTCCTCGGCTCGCTCAATCACCCCGAGGCCATCGCGCAACCACTGCAGGGCGGCGCCGGTGACGAAGATCGAGGCCTCGAGCGCATACGCGGCTTGGCTTTCGGTTCCGCAGGCGACGGTCGCCAGCAGGCCGTCCCCGGGCTCGGGCACGTCGGCGCCGGTGTTAAGCAGGACGAAGCTGCCGGTCCCATAGGTGTTCTTGGCTGTCCCGGCACCGTGGCAGGCCTGGCCGAAGAGGGCGGCTTGCTGATCGCCGGCGATCCCTGCCACCGGCACCTCGCCGCCGAACTCGCTGGTGGTGCCGTAGACGTGGGCCGAGGGCAGCGGCTCGGGCAGCCGCGCCGGGTCGACGCCGAGCAGCGCACAGAGCTCCTCGTCCCAGGCACGGCGGTGAATATCGAACAGCATCGTCCGCGAGGCGTTGGTGTGGTCGGTGGCGTGGCGGCCGGTGAGCTTGAAAAGGAGCCAGGAGTCGACCGTGCCGAAGACGGCCCGATCCGCCCCCTCGACGTTGCGCAGCAGCCACTCGATCTTGGTCGCCGAGAAGTAGGGGTCGATGACGAGGCCGGTGCGCGCCCGCACCAGCGGCTCGTGGCCCGCTTCGCGCAGCTCCTCGCAGCGCTCCGCCGTGCGCCGGTCCTGCCAGACCAGTGCCCGGTGAATCGGCTCGCCCGTCGCCGGGTCCCAGGCAACCACGGTCTCGCGCTGGTTGGTGATGCCGATCGCCTCGAGGTCCGCACCCTGGATCCCGGCGTCGACGATCGCCTGCGCCGCGACGCGGAGGCTGACGCTCCAGATTTCCGCCGCGTCGTGCTCGACCCAGCCCGGCCGCGGGAAGTGCTGCTCGAACTCCGAGTAGGCGCGGCCGGCGATCCTCCCCTCCCGGTCGAAGACGAGGCAGGTGGTGCCCGTCGTCCCCTGGTCGATCGCGAGGATCAGGGCCGCGCCCCGCGGACGATTGTCAGCAGACCGTCGGCGACGCCGGAGGCCTCCCCGCCACCGGTGCCGAGCCGGCGCAGGCCCATCCCGTACATCAACGCCACGATCGTGCGCGCGTGGCGGCCGGGGTCCGGCACGTCGAGCGTTTCCAGCGCGGCGGCTGCCACCCCTTCGTAGGCCTCGAAGCAACGCTGCGAGGCCTCCTGTAGGGCTGGGTCGCGGGCCGCCTGCAGGTGAAGCTCAATCTCGGCCAGTTGCTGGATTCGGTCGCCGGACTCCTGCACGATCTGTTCCACCTCGACCGCCACCTGCTCGATGCTGGGGCGGCGGCTGCGCAGATCGGCGGCGATCGCCTTCTGCCGCGCGACCTCCTCGCCGACGAAGAGCAGGAGGCTCTCGCGCAGCAGGTCGACCTGGCTGGGGAAGTGGTAGGTGAGCGAACCGAGCGCGACCCCGGCCGCGCCGGCAACGCGACGGTTGGTCACCGCCGAGACACCCTCGCAACCGATCAGCTCGACCGTCGCGCGGAGGATGCGCTCGCGGGTATCTGGGGGCGCGACCGTGGCCAAGAAGCGCCAGCCTACCCCTTTGGCTTATCGTTCGTTCGAACGAACAACGGCAAGGGCAAGGGAGAGCGATGTCGACGAGAACCGGTGGAGTGGCCGAGAGCACTGAGACAGGGCCCGACGAGGCGAGTTCCGCCGCCGGCCTGCAGGAGCAGGTGCTCCTGCTCAAAACCGGCGAGGCGTCCTCCCGCGACCTGGTTGAAGCGGCTTTGGCTCGGGCCGAGGAGGCGCAGTCGAGCCTGAACGCCTTCCGGGTCATCTGCGCCGAGGAAGCCCTGGCCGAGGCCGACGAGGCGGACCGCCGTCTCAGCGCCGACAAAGGCGCGCCGCTGCTCGGCGTTCCGGTCGCGATCAAGGATGACGTCCATCTCACCGACCACACCACCCCCTTTGGCTGCGGCGGCGGCAGCCCGGCGCTGCGCGATGCCGAGGCGGTGCGGCGTCTGCGCGAGGCTGGCGCGATCGTGATCGGCAAGACTCACGCGCCCGAGGTCGGTCTCTGGCATTTCACCGAGACGCCGCTGCACGGCGCCACCCGCAACCCCTGGAACACCGACCACACCCCGGGCGGCTCCAGCGGCGGCGCGGCGGCGGCCGTCGCGGCCGGCGTGGTCCCGGCGGCGATCGGCTCCGACGGCGCCGGCTCGATCCGCATTCCCGCCGCCTGGACCGGGCTGGTCGGGCTGAAGCCGCAGCGGGGGCGGGTCTCGACCTGGCCCGACCCCGAGGCCTTCAACGGGCTCAGCTGTTACGGCCCGCTCACCCGCAGCGCCGCCGACGCCGCCCTGCTGCTCGACGCGATCCATGGCAACGTCCCCGCCGACCTGCACAAGCCGGCGCCGCCGCGCGAACCCTTCGCCGATGCCGCCGCGCGCGAGCCCGGCCGCCTTCGCATCGCGATCTCCTTCGCCACCCCATTCGGCGTCCCGGCAAAGGTCGATGCCGAACACCGGGCGGCGATCGAATCCTTCGCCGAGCGCCTCGGCGAGCTCGGCCACGAAATCGTCCGCGCCGACCCCGACTACGGCCTGGTCGGCCCGACCATAGTCGCCCGCGGCGAGGCCGCAGTAGAGGAATGGCTCTGCACCCACGGCGAAGACCGCGCCGCGCTGGAGCCG
Organism: Solirubrobacterales bacterium; assembly: GCA_035605695.1. Classification (GTDB taxonomy): domain Bacteria; phylum Actinomycetota; class Thermoleophilia; order Solirubrobacterales; family 70-9; genus VRUE01. Next base: position 16,213 of record DATNGZ010000072.1, read on the forward strand.
CGCACCCGGACAGCCGCCCGCATCGGCAGGGCGCTGCAGGGCCTGCCCCTGCGCCTCTCACGTGCCGCCGAGCCGAGCCTGCGGCGCCGGATCGGCCGCGTCTTCGAGCGCTGCGACGTAGTCCTTACCCCGACCACGGCGAAGCCGCCGCCCCGCATCGGGGCCCTCGACGGCGCGGGCTACTGGAAGACCGGCAACACGGCCGGCGCGACCTGCCCCTTCGCCTTCGCCTGGAACGTCACCGGCTGGCCGGGGATCAGCGTTCCCGCCGGACTGACCGCGGGCGGGCTGCCGATCGGCGCCCAGCTGCTCGGCCGCGAAAACGACGAGGCGACGCTGCTCTCCCTCGCCGGCTCGGTCGAGCGCGCCGAAGGCGGCTGGCCGCGGCCGATCCACTAGCCGGCCGGCCGCGATCGGCTCCTTGGGGTTTACCCAGCGTGACAGCGGGTGTACGGTCAAAGCTGGGCAGGGTTAACCCCCACAGAGGAGCCCCAAATGGCAACAGTCGAAGTCAAGCGGTTCGATTCGCCCGACGAGACCCGTCCGTTCGAAGGAAAGGGACAGGCGAAAGTGGTGCAGCTCGCCGGCCACGCGGTCGCCGAAGGCACGTTCGAACCGGGCTGGAAATGGTCGGAGAACGTAAAGCCGATCGCCGGCACCGATTCCTGCCAGATTGCACACTTCGCCTACGTCCTCTCCGGCAGCATGCGTGTCTATATGGACGACGGCTCCGAGATCGAGGCGAAGGCTGGTGACGTCGTCGCGATCCCGCCCGGCCACAACGCCGAGGTACCGGGACCGGAGGCTTGCGTAATGATCGATTTCGGCGAGATCGGCGACTACGCGAAGCGCGGCTGAGTCTCAGCCGCGCTGGAGACGCGCCCGGTGGGCGCGAGCAAAGTCGAGCAGCTGGCGGCCGCGGTGGGCAAAGCCGGCGACAGTGCGGCCGCTGGCCCGGTGGGAGAGATCGAGCTCGTACTCGCCGATCCGGTGGCCGGCGCGGACCGCGTCCACGGTCATCCCGATCTCCATCCCGTAACCGCGGGCGAAGGGCAGTGTCGCGCGCAGGACATCCGCCCTCATCGCCCTTTGACCGGAGATCGGCGCCGTGGCCTCGAAACCGCAGAGGCGACGGATCGACCAGCGGGCGAAACCGAGCGCCAGTCCGAAGCCGCCACCGACGCGGTGGCCAAACGAGGCAACCGCCAGGTCGCACTCCCCCGCCGCGACCGCCGCGACCAACGGCTCCAGCCGCTCCGCCGAGTCGCCGAGGTCGCCGTCGCAGAGCAGGATCAACTCCGGGTCCGGCTCGTCGCCCATGACCGCCTCAGCGGCCGCTGACACGTTGGCTCCCTTGCCGTGCGGCCGCCCTCGGCTGACGACCCGCGCCCCCGCTGCCATTGCCACCTCCGACGTCCCGTCGATCGAAGCGTCGTCGGCAACCCAGATCGCCGCCGCGGGGAAGGCGCCGCGCAGGGCGCCGACCGTCGCCGCGATCCGATCGGCCTCGTTGCGGGCAGCGACGATCACGGCGAGCGAAGCGCCCGTCTCGGGATCGGGCTCGGGCCTGGGTCGCTCCGCCGTCACGCGGGGATATTCTCCCCCGCCATGGATATTGAGGCGCACATCACGGGCAGCGTGTGGAAAATCGAGGTCGCGGTCGGGGACAAAGTCGAGGACGGCGACACCGTCGTCATCCTCGAGTCGATGAAGATGGAGATCCCGGTTGAGTCCGAAGACGACGGCACCGTCAAGGAGATCCGCTGCGAGGAGGGCCAGTCGGTCAGCGAAGGCGACGTCCTCGTAGTGCTTGAGTGAAAGCACAAATCGACACGGTAACTGCCGGGTATTCGGGTCCGGGTCGATTTGTGCGGGAACGCGGTGTTCGGTGAACGAGACGCTGGCCGGCGGCAAGCTGCTGCTCGACTCGCCGGCCGATGCGGTCGCCCGGCTCCGAATTAACAACCCCGAGCGGCGCAACGCGCTGGACCACGAGATCCTCGACGCCCTCGCCGAGGTCGTGCCGCGTCTCGACCGCGGAATCGAGACCCGCTGCCTGCTGATCACCGGCGCGCCGCCGGTCTTCTCGGCCGGCTACGACATTGCCTCGATCCCCTCCGAGACCTTCGAGCGCGACGCCGAGGCACTGGTCGCCCACCCCTTTCAAGCGGCGATCGAGGCGCTGGGGAGCTTCCCCTGGCCGACGCTGGCGGCGATCAACGGCCACTGCATCGGCGGCGGCCTCGAGCTGGCCGTCACCTGCGACCTGCGGGTCTGCGCCGCCGGCGCCAAGCTCGGCATGCCTCCGGTAAAGCTGGGGCTCGTCTATAGCCACACCGGCCTGCGCAAGTTCCTCGACGTGGTCGGCGTCGCCCGCACCAAGGAGCTCTTCCTCACCGGGCGTAACTTCGAGGCCCTGCGTGCGGCGGAGATCGGCCTCGTCCACGAAGTTGTCGCAGACGAGCGGCTCGAGGCCGACGCGATCGAGCTGGCAGCCGAGATCGCCGCCAACGCGCCGCTTTCGATGCGGGGCAACAAAAGCGCGATCGACCTGCTCACCGCCTCGCCCGTCCTCAGCGTCCAGCAGGAGGCCGGCCTGGTCGCCCTGCGCGAGTCCTGCTTCGCCTCGGAGGACTTCCGCGAGGGCATCGCGGCCTTCGCCGAGAAGCGCAAGCCTGAGTGGAAGGGACGATGAGCTCGACCGCCAAGAAACTCGCCGCAACCGACCCGACGATGGCGGCGCTGATCGAGCGGGTCGGCAAAATCGACCTGAAGACGCGGCTGAAACGGCGCAGCGAGGAGCGCCCGGCCGACGCCTACGGAGCGCTGCTGCGAGCGATCGTCGGCCAGCAGCTCTCGACCAAGGCGGCGCGGACAATCTACGGCCGCATCCTCGACCTCTTCGGCGGCAGCACGCCGGCTCCCGAGCAGTTGCTCGAAGCCGAGGAAACAGACCTGCGCGCCGCTGGCCTCTCGGGGCGCAAGGTCGAATACGTCCGCGATCTTGCCTCGCACGTGATCGAGGGCGAGCTGGAGCTCGACCGCCTCGACCAACTTCCCGACGAGGAGGTGATCGAGGAGATCGTCGCCGTGCGCGGGCTGGGTGTTTGGACCGCGGAGATGTTCCTGATCTTCCACCTCGAACGGTCCGACGTCCTCTCCGGCGGCGACCTCGGCATCCGTAAGGCGATCCAGATCGAGTACGGGCTGGAGAAAATGCCGACCCCCACGCAGGTGGTGGAGATCGGCCAGCGCTGGCGCCCGCACCGCAGCCTCGCCTCTCTCTATCTCTGGGAGTCGCTGGCGATCGCGCCCATTGATTGAGCAGAGTCCGGCTGCGGCCGACAAAGGGACTATGCGCCGCCGTTTCTGGCTCGGATTCTCAGTCGTCGCCACGATCGCGGTCGGCTCGATCGCGCTGGCGCTGATTGTCCACGGGCGCGAACGCGACAGCTTCGAAAGGACCCAGCGCGGTGAGGCGGGCCGGGCCGCGCACCAGGCCGAAGCGCTGGCGAGGCTCTCGGTCGGGCAGTTGGCGAGCGCCGCGGCCTTCTACCAAGCAGAGGGCCACTTCAGCCGCCACGAGTTCGACGTGATCGCCGATTCGCTGCTCACGGCAGGCGCGCTGACGGCGACGGGCTTCGTTCAATCGGTGCCGGGGGCGGAGCGCGCACGCTTCGAACACAGCCATGGCTACCCGATCCTCGAACGCAGTCCGCTCGGGGAGCTGCGCAGGGCGCGCCCGCGGCCTCAGTACTTCCCGCTGACCTTCGCCGCGACCGCGTCGGGACTGAGCGTGAGCCTGCGGCTTGGCTACGACGTCGGCGCCGACGCCTATCGGGGGCCCTACCTGCTCCGTGCCCGCAACACGGGAGAGCCGGCGGCAACCCCGGTAATGCGGCTTCCCGTCGGTGGCACCGGGATCAACGTCTTCCGTCCGGTCTACCGCGACGGCGCTCCCACCGTGACCTCGGCCGAGCGCCGCGCCGCCCTGGCGGGCTTCGCCGTCGGCTCTTTCCACGTGCCCGACCTCGCCCAAGCAGCGAACGACGCCCTGCCGAACGATGTCGCCGTCTCCCTGATCGAGCGGGGCAAGCCGGTCGCCGGGCCCAGCCTCTCGCGCGACGGCACGGCAGCGGCCCCAATCCAGATCGCCGACCGCACTTGGATGCTCGTCGTTCGCGACCCGAGCCGGCCGGGGGTCGACCTGCCTGTGATGATCGCCCTGGTCGGACTCTCGGTGGCGGCGTTGCTGGCGGCACTGGTCCTGATCTGGGGCCGCAACGATCGCATGCAGGAGCTGCGCCGCCAGGCCAGCCACGACTCGCTGACCGGACTGAAGAACCGGCGGCGCTTTGAGGAGGAGCTGCGGGCCGAGCTGGCGCGGAGCGGGCGCTACGCGGTGCCGGGTGCGCTGCTGATGCTCGACCTCGACCACTTCAAGCAAGTCAACGACACGCTTGGCCACCCCGCCGGCGACCGCGTGATCGCTGAGATCGCCGAGGCGATGCGGGGCCGCACTCGCGAGACCGACGTGCTGGCCCGGCTGGGTGGAGACGAGTTCGCGGTGATCCTGCCGCGCTGCAGTCTCGAGGAGGCGCAGGCCGTCGCCGCCGAGATCGCGACCGCGGTGCGCGAACGAATGGGCAGCGAGGAGAACATGCCGCCCGTCACTACCAGCATCGGCATCGCCCCCTTTGGGCCCGAATGGAAATTGAGCTATGAAGCCGTCCTGGCCAAAGCCGACGCGGCGCTCTACGCGGCCAAGGGCTCGGGGCGCGACGCGGTGCGGACCTTCGACTTCGACGATGCGGGTGCGCCGGCCGAGGCAGTTGCGGGCACGGTCGAACCGAATTAGCCGCGGCCCAGCCGGTGGCGCAGGCGCAGGACGCGGCCGACTGAGGTCTCGAAGGCGGCGCGGTCGAGCGAGCCAGTGCGCAACGCCCCAAGCAAGGCGCCGCCCGCCCGGGCGCCAGCCCTGTAGTCGGTAAAGAGCAAGAGGTCGGTCCCAGCGCCCGCTGCCGCCAGAGCCGCCTTGGCGGGGCCGCCGAACTCGCCCACGGCGGCGCTTTCCAGCGCGTCGGTGATCGAGACGCCGCCGAAGCCGAGGCGCGAGCGCAGCTCGCCGCTGGCGATCGACCGGGCGAAGGCGGCCGGTCGCGGCGAGAAGGCCGGGTAGATCGCCGTACTCAGCATCACGATCGCGCCACCGCGGGCGATGAAGCGTCGATAGGGCGCCTCGTCAACCGCGCGCAGCGTTTGCTTCGAGAGGTCGATCCGCTGCGCCTCAAAATCGGTGTTTTCGTCAGCCGCACCCAAGCCCGGGAAGTGCTTCGCGGTGGCTGCGACCCCACCCTCTTTCAAGCCGGTCGCAAAGGGAATCGCCGTGGCGGTGACCCTTGCCGTGGTCGAGCCGAAGCCGCGTTCGGTGTCGGCGATCGTACCGCCCGGCCGGGCCAGGTCGAGCACCGGCGCGAGGTCGACGTTGACGCCGGCGGCACGCAGGTTCGCCGCGGTAGCGCGTCCCTGACCGTGACTGAAGGCGGCGCCCGCGGCGCCCATCTGCTTCGCCGAAGCGGCGGGTGCCCCCTCTATGCGCTGCACCTGCCCGCCCTCCTGGTCAACCATGACCAGCAGCGGCTCGCGCAGGCCGGGCGGACGTGGGATCGACTGCAGCCGGCGAACCAGTTGCTTGCCAGCGGCGCGGCTGGGCAGGTTCTCGGCGAAGAGGATCACGCCCGCAAGTTCGCCTCGGTTGATCATCCGCACCACTTGTCTGGGCGGTTCGGTGCCCCCGAAGCCGGCGACGATGCGCTGGCCGGCAAGCCCGGCAAGCGGCAACCCGGAGGCGACGCTGGGCGGCGGACCCGAGCGGTCGCTGAGCTCAACGCCGAAAGCGAAGGCAGCAATCGCCAGGCCGCATCCGGCCCCGATCGCGATCCGCCTGCGCCTCGTTCTCACTGTCGCCACGGCTGCCGATGTTATGAGCGACAGCGGTGCCGGCAGCCCCGCCAGCCGTCCGGACGGCCGCTTAGCCTTGCGCCCGATGCCTCCCCTGATTTCCTTCGAGGAAGCGCTGGCACTGGGCGAGCTGACCGATCACGAGCAGATCGGCGAGCTGGTCGAGCGCGCCTGGGCGGTGCGGCGCGAGAACTTCGGCGACTCGACCGACATGTGCTCGCTGGTCAACGCCAAGTCCGGCGGCTGCGCCGAGGACTGCGGCTTCTGCGCCCAGTCGCGCTACGCCGAGGCCGACACGCCGATGCACGCGATGATGGAGCCCGAGCAGATCCTCGAGCACGCCAAGGCAGCCGAGGCGGCCGGTGCCCATCGCTTTTGCATGGTCACCCAGGGGCAGGGGCTCTCCAAGCGCGACTTCGAGAAAATCCTCGAGGGTACGAAACTGGTCGCCGAGAAGACCAACCTCAAGCGCTGCGCCTCGATCGGCCACATGTCGGCGGAACGGGCGAAGAAACTGCGCGAGGCAGGGGTCCAGCGCGTCCATCACAACGTCGAGTCCTCGCGCTCCTACTACCCCGAAGTCTCGAGCACGGTCCGCTATGAGGGCCGGCTGCGCACGATCGACGCGATCAAGGAGGCGGGACTAGAGACCTGCGTCGGCGGCATCCTCAACCTCGGCGAGTCCAAGCGGCAACGGGTCGAGATGGCTTTCGAGCTCTCCAAGATCGACCCGACCTCGGTGCCGATCAACCTGCTCAACCCGCGCGACGGGACCAAGTTTGGCGACCGCCCGTTGATGGACGCGATCGAGGTCGTGCAGTGGGTGGCGATCTTCCGCCTGATCATCCCCGGCGCCCTCTTCCGCCTCTGCGGCGGCCGGGTCGAGAACCTCGGCGACCTGCAGCCGCTGGCGGTCAAGGCGGGGCTGAACGGGGTGATGATGGGCAACTTCCTTACCACGCTCGGGGCCGAGCCCGAGGACGACCGGGCGATGTTCGAGGACCTCGGCCTCAACGTCGCCCGCCAGCCCGATAACGGCGCCAACCCGCGTCCCGACAATCGCGACGGCTGGCTCGACGGCGAGACGCCGGCGACGCCGATCGACGAGCTGATCGACCACCAGGATGAGGCCAACCTCTGGGACCCCTCAACCCAGCTGCGCGTGGTCAAAAAGACCAAGAAGCCCCCGCCGTATCCGGCGTCAAGCGCCGCATGACCGAGATCGCGGAGCGGCTGGAGGAGCTTCGCGACCGGGGGCTCTACCGGCGACTGCGGCTGATCAGCGGTCCGCAGGGACCGCGGGTGACGCTCGACGGGCAGTCGGTGCTGCTGCTCTGCTCAAACGACTACCTCGGCCTCGCCAACCACCCGCGGGTGCGGGGTGCGGCGGCCGATGCGGCGATGCGCTGGGGGGCGGGTGCAGGAGCGTCGCGGCTGATCTCGGGCAACATGCAGCCGCACGGTCGGCTCGAGGATCGCCTTGCCCGCTTCAAGGGCTATGAGTCCGCCCTGCTCTTCGGCTCCGGCTACCTGGCCAACACCGGCACGATCGCCGCCCTGGCGGGAAGCGGCACGGTCGTCTTCTCCGACGAGCTCAACCACGCCAGCATCATCGACGGCTGCCGGCTCTCGCGCGCCGAGACCTTCGTCTACCGCCACGGTGACACCGAGCACCTTGCCTGGGGATTGCGCGAGGCCACGGGACGCGGCTCGCTGATCGTCACCGACGGGGTCTTCTCGATGGACGGCGACCTGGCGCCGCTGCCGGAGCTGCTCGAGCTGGCCCGCAATCACGACTGTAGGCTGATGGTCGACGAGGCCCACGCCACCGGCGCCCTCGGCCCGGGCGGGCGCGGCTCGGTCGCCGCCGCCGGCCTCAGCGGCGAGGTCGACGTGGTGATGGGAACGCTCGGCAAGGCACTGGGCTCCTATGGCGCCTACGTCTGCGCCAGCCGTGAGCTGACCGACTACCTGACCAACACCGCCCGCTCGCTGATTTTCTCCACGGCGCCGTCACCCCCGGTGGCCGCGGCGGGCCTGGCCGCGCTCGAGCTGCTCGAAGCGCGCCCGCACCGGGTCGAGCAGCTCCACGCCAACGCGGCGACCCTGCGCTCCGCCCTCGCCGCCCAGGGGCTCGCGACCGGCGGCTCCCAGACCCAGATCATCCCGGTGGAGGTCGGCGACGCGACGCGAACCATGGAGCTGAGCGAACGACTGCTCGAGCGCGGCGTCTTCGCCCAAGGAATCCGCCCGCCGACCGTGCCGGAGGGGACCTCGCGGCTGCGCTTCACGGTGATGTCCACGCACCGCGCCGACGAGCTGGAGCGGGCCGCGGAGATCGTCGGCGGCACAGCGCGCGAACTGGGGATCGCGGCCGGTCAGTCCGCCTCGGCAGCGCCCGTCACCATCGCCGCTTGAGCGCCTTGAACGGCGTCTTCGTCACCGGCACCGGCACCGAGGTCGGCAAGACCGTGGTCGCCGCCGTCATCGCCCGGACCCTCGCCGCGAATGGAGCAAGTGTCGCCGTCTTCAAGCCAGCGGTGACGGGCCTCAACGAGTTGCCCGCCGACGGGACTCAAAGTAGCGATATAGATCGCTTTCAGTCCCGTCGGCCCGGGGATGAGCAGGACCACGCGCTGCTTCGCCGAGCCGCGGGGTCTGGGCAGAGCGATGATGAGATTGCGCCTTACCGTTACGGACCGGCCGCCTCGCCGCACCTTGCTGCGGCGCTGGCCAGCGAGGCGATCGATCCACAGGGACTGCTCGATGCCGCTCGCGCGGCGGCAGAAAGCGCCGACATCCTGGTCTGTGAGGGGGTCGGCGGCCTGCTCGTCCCGCTCACTTCCAGCTACCTAGTCCGCGACCTCGCAGTCGAGCTGGCGCTGCCTCTGGCCATAGCCGCCTCGCCGGGACTGGGGACGATCAACCACACGCTGCTGACGATCGAGGCCGCCCGCACCGCCGCACTCGAGGTCACTGCCGTCGTCCTTACTCCATGGCCAGACGAGCCGAGCCCAATCGAGCAGTCCAACCGCGAGACGATCGAAGCCCTGGGCAGCGTGACCGTCGAAACCCTGCCGCCCCTGGCCCTCGACGCCCCGGAGACCTGGCCGCCGATGGGCCTAAAACGGGACATATAGACACGTTTCAGGCCCATCGACCCGGCGGTTCAGACGATTACGTCGAGGGTGTGGGGGGTCAGCTCGACCTTGAAGCCGGCGTCGCTTGCGATCGCCGCGGCGGCCTCGGGGTCGGCCGGCGACTTTTTCGCCAGCAGCAGGGCCCGGGCCACTTCCCCCCTCACTGCCTTTGCCATGTGCGACACGGTTTTGCGCTTGCCGGCCTGCTCGGTGAAGGCGCGCACGGACAGCAGCGTCGCCTGTAGCGGCTTCCAGGCGGCAGCGTAGGCGCCCGAGCGCATATCGACGATCAGATCGCCGGGCTCGTCGGGCATCGCTTCGACAAGCGCATCGCGCCACCAGGCAGCCGGTGGCCCAATTCCTTTCAGCCTCGCTTTGGCCGAGAAGCGGTAGTAGGGAATCCGGTCCCCGGGTCGCACGACGCCCCAGAGGGCGCTGGCGATCAGGACCTGTCGCTCCGCCCTGCGCCGCGCCGCTGCCGGTAGCCCCGCCAGGTCGAGGCGCTCGTAGAGGACGCCGCTGTAGATCTGAGCCGCCGCTGCCGCGGGTGCCTCGCGCAGCGTCGCGTTCTGCGCCACCTCGGCGGCCTGTCCCTTGGAGATGCCAAGCGCCTTCACCGCACGGCCAACCGGTTGGCCACCCAGCTGCTCGAGCGCATCGAGCAGCTTGCTGCGCAGCGGTTCCAGCTCCGCCGCGAAAGCGAGGGTGCCGAGGTCGACGGGGTCGCCCTGCGCTGGCATGGCCTTCCCCTCAGAAGGCGGCAGCAGAATCAGCATCGACCTAGCGCTAGCGCGAGGCGACCGGTTCCCCGGCCATTGCCTCTTGCGCGGCCAACTCGGACCCACCGGGGTTAATCGCCGCCTCGGCGGCCTCGGTGCTGATCCCCTTGCGCTTTGCCCGGATCGCTGTGGCGCCGACGAGGGCGCCAGTCAACGCGACCGCGCCCGAGACTGTCATCGCGTGGCCGAGCGCGTAGACGAACGAGTCCTGGCCGGCGGCAACTACCTGCCGCGCCTGGCCCGGGGCCATCCCGTGCAGCGCCTCGCTCGATCCGCCACCGAACTGGTGGGCGAGCTCGGAGCGCTGCGCGGCGGAGACGCCGCTGCCGGCCAGGTCGCTGTCGAGCTTGGACTTGCTCAGCCCCTGGAAGATCGCTCCGGTGACGGCGACGCCGAGGCTGCCGCCGACCATGCGGAACATCGAAAGCACGCCAGAGGCGATCCCGGCCTTCTCGACCGCGACCGCGTTCATCGCGGCGCTGGTCATCGGCGACATCGTCAGCGCGATGCCGATGCCGAGCAGCATGAAGCCGGGCAGCAGGTCGAGGTAGCTGGAATCGACGGCGATGCCGCTGAAGCTGAACAGCGAGGCGGAGACGATCGCCAGCCCGGCGGCGATCAGCCAGCGCGGGCCGAAGCGATCGGCCATGCGTCCGGCCACCGGCGCCACCAGCACGATCATCAGGGTCGAGGGCAGGAACCTGACCCCCGCTTCCAGCGGCGAGTAGCCGAGGATGTCCTGCATGTAGAGGGCGAGGAAGAAGAAGACGCCGAGCATCGAGAAGGAGACGATCAGGGCGACGACGACCGCACCGAGGAAGTTGCGATCGGCAAAGAAGCGGAATTCGACCATCGGCACCTTGACCCGCAGCTCGACCGCGACGAAGGCGGCGAAGCCAGCGCCGGCGCCGATCAGCAGCGCGACGATCTCAGGCGAGCCCCAGCCCCAGCTGTTGCCCTCAACCAGAGCGAGGATCAGCGCCGTCAGAGCGCCGGTCAGCACCGCGACGCCGGCGTAATCGACCTCGCGGCCGACCGTGTTGTCGCGCGACTCGCGTACGGCGAAGAGGGAGGCGGCTACCGCTCCGATAGCGACCGGGATGTTGAGGTAGAAGATCGCTCGCCAGCTGACGCTCTCGGTGAGGAAGCCGCCCAGCACCGGGCCGACCGCGAGCGCCAGGGCCGAGACGCCCGCCCACATCCCCATCGCCTTGCCGCGCTCGTGGGCGGGGAAGGCGTCAGTGATGATCGAGAGTGTCGCCGGCATCATCAGCGCCGCGCCGACGCCCTGGACGACGCGGCTGATCACCAGCGAGGTCGCGTCGGGGGCGAAGCCGGCGGTTGCCGAGGAGAGAGCGAAGATGGTGACGCCGAAGAGGAACATGCGGCGGCGGCCGAAGATATCGCCGAGCCGGCCGCCGGTCGCCAGCAGCACCGCGAAGGAGAGCGTGTAACCGTTGATCGTCCACTCCAGGCCGGAGATCGAGGCATGCAGGTCGCGCTGGATCGACGGCAGGGCGACGTTCACCACCGTGTTGTCGAGCATGATCATGAACAGCGCGAAGCACATCGCTCCGAGCGTCCACCACTTGCGGTTATCGTCGGTGATCAGGTGCCGGTAACGGGTCAAGCTGGTCCTACCTCCTTCAGGTGCTCGTAAGCCTCGGCGATGTCCTCGCGGTCCATCAGCGCGTCGACCGCGGCATCGAGCTTGCGCCGCTGCGCGGCGGTGAGGCTGGCGGCAAAGGTCTCCATGCCCGCCTGGCGCACGACGACGAGGGTGTCGACGATCTTCTTGCCGTTGGCGGTGATCGCGATGCGACGCACGCGCCGGTCGTCGGGGTCCTCGACCCGGGTGGCGAGCCGCTTCTTGACCAGGCCGTCGACGGCTCGGCTCATCGAGGGAACGGAGACGCCAAGCGTCTCCGCCAGCTCGCCGACCTGCCGCTCCTCGGTCTCCTCGCCCAGCCCACCCAGCTCCAGCAGAGCCTTGGACTGGGTCATCGAGAGGCCGCTCTCCTCGATCACCCGCAACACATTGCCGCGGTCATAGAGAAAGAGGTGGCGCAGCAGGGCGCTGATCCGCGCCGCAGTCTCCTGCGCCTCGGGACTGGCCTCGGGGGAAGCCACCTCGTTGACTAGTGCCGCTATGTCGCTCGCTTGCATGTCAGCAATAGTTGCATAACCACAACTATTATGCGAGAGAAATAATTGCGCCTGTGATGCTTATCACAGAGCGGGGTGATCCTCCCCCCGATACGGCCCAGGCTTGGGACGTGGCGAGCCACCGGGCAGGGCAAGCCGCAGGATCGTCCGCTGCACCATCCCCAGCTGCTGCCCGAAGGGGCCGCTGTTGTAGGGCAGGCCGTAGCGCTCGCAGATCTGCTTTATCTGCGGCGCGATCTCGGCGTAGCGAGTGCTCGGCAGGTCCGGGAAGAGGTGGTGCTCGACCTGGTAGCCGAGGTTGCCGCTGGCGACGTGGAAGAGGGGGCTGCCCTCGATGTTGGCCGACCCCGTCAGCTGCCGGACGTACCAGCCGCCGGGACTCTCGTCCTCCACCTCCGCCTGGCTGAACGTGTAGGTCTGGTCGGGGAAGTGGCCGCAGAAGATAATCGCGTAGGCCCAGACGTTGCGGGCCACGTTGGCCGCCGCATTGGCCGCCGCGGCCGCCCGGTATGCCCTGGCTCCTTTGCCGAGCGAGCGCCGCAGGCTGCCGGCCAGCCCACCGCGCCGGCGCCGGCGACCCGGCTCACGGCGATCGGCCACCGCCTCCAGCGCCAGCTCGGCCCCGGCGGTTGCCAGGCCGCTCAGCAGCGGCCAGGCGATGTAGTCCTTGACGATCTGGCTTTTCGCCTTGCCGACGATGCCCTTGACCTGGCGCTTCACCTCGGCCTCGGACTTCTCCCCCCTGCGGATCGCCTCGTAGTCCATGTCGTGGAGGGCGACCCCCCACTCGAAAAAGGACATCAGCAGGAGGTTGTAGAGCGGCTGGAAGAGGTAGACCGGGTGCCACGGCTGCTGCGGATCGATCCGCATGATCTCGTAGCCCAGGTCCTTGTCCTTGCCGCGAATGTTGGTGAAGGTGTGGTGGACGTAGTTGTGCGAGTGCTTCCAGGCCTCGGAGGTCGAGGCCGTGTCCCAGTCCCAGGTCGAGGAGTTGATCTGGGGATCGTTCATCCAGTCCCACTGCCCGTGCAGGACGTTGTGGCCGATCTCCATGTTCTCGAGGATCTTCGCCATCGAGAGCGCCGTCGTGCCGGCGAGCTGGGCGGGTCGGTTGCCGGCGCCGAGCATCAGGACGCGGCCGAGTACGGCGAGGCGGCGCTGCATCGCGATCATGCTTTCGATGTAGCGACGGTCGCGTTCGCCCAGGTCGGCGAACACCCGGTCGCGAATCTCGTCGAGCTCGCGGGCGAGCTGGTCGAGCTGCTCTGCCGAAAGGTTGGCGAGCGGGCTCGTAATCTCAGCGGTCGCGTTCATGGTCTCTCTTTCGTAGGTTCAAAGTGCGATCTCGATCGGCCCCTCGGGAGCATTGACGCAGGTGCGGATCATCTCTCCCTCGCTGCCGTGGACGTCTCCGGTGCGCAGATCGCGCACCTGTCCCTTGCAGAGCCGGCCAACGCAGGTGTGGCAGATCCCCATCCGGCAGCCATAGGGGAGCGCCGCGCCGGCCTCCTCGCCACCGGCGAGGATCGGCGTACCGCTGTCGCAGCGAGCCTCGACTCTGCTTTTGGTGAAGCGCACGGTGCCCCCCTCGCCCTCGCCGGGCTCGCCGCCGATCACCGGTTGGAAGCGCTCCATGTGAAGCAACTCACTGTTGCCGTCCTGCTCCCAGCGCTCGCTCATCGCGTCGAGCATCTCGGCCGGGCCGGAGAGGAAGGCGTGGCGCTCGCGCCAGTCGGGGCAGAGCTGGTCGAGGTCGGCGGCCGCGATCCTTCCCCGCTCGCCGGTGATCTGCAGGTGCAGCTCATAGCCCTGGTGAGAGCTGTCGATCTCGTCGAGAAGACCGGCGAAGATCACCCCCTCGCGATCGCGAGAGGAGTGGATGTGGACCACATCGTCGACGGCGTCGCTGCGGTGCAGGCTGCGGACCATGCTCATGATCGGCGTGATCCCGCTGCCGGCGCTGACGAAGAGCAGCCTCTGCGGCGCCGGATCGGGCAGCACGAAGGTGCCTTCGACCCCACCGAGCCGGACGATGTCCCCTGGCCTGGCGCGTCGTGCCAGATAGGGAGAGACCTTGCCTGAATCGACGAGCTTCGGGGTGATGCTGATGCAGCCGTCGGGCCGCTCGGGCTCGGAGGTGAGGGAGTAGGCACGCCAGTGGTGTACCCCGTCGACGACGACTCCTATCCTCAGGTATTGCCCGGGCCGATGCCCCGTCCACTCGAACCCGGGACGGATCAGGACCGTGACGGCATCCGGCGTCTCCTGGTCGATCCGCTCGATCCGCCCACGCAGCTCGCGCGTCGACCAGAGCGGGTTGATCAGTTCCAGATAATCGTCGGGAAGCAGCGGGGAGAACAGCGAACGGACGGCGTTCAGCGCTCTGCGCCGCAGCTTCGGGACGTTCGGTGTCGCTCCTCGCTCAGCCATCGGCAGGGAGTAGAGCTATCGAGGCAGGCGTCTTGTGTGGGAAGCCGCACGCTTCCTTCCCAGTGCCGCCGCGGCTGGAGCTAAGGTCGCCCCAGTGACATCGGCCGACCCTGTGCAGCTCGATCACGATCATCTCTGGCACCCTTTCACGCAGCAGCGGGGTTGGTCTGAAGAAGAGCCGCTGATGATCGAGCGCGCCGAGGGCTCTCACCTGATCGGGAGCGACGGGAGCCGTTACCTCGACGGCGTCTCCTCACTCTGGTGCACGGTCCACGGCCATCGGCATCCCGGCATCGACGCCGCGGTACTCGACCAGCTCGGCAAAGTCGCCCATTCGACCATGCTAGGGCTCTCCCACCCTGGCGCCGGCGAGCTCGCCGCCCGCCTCGTCGACCTAGCTCCGGCCGGGCTCTCACGGGTCTTCTACTCGGAGTCCGGATCGACCGCGGTCGAGATCGCCCTGAAGATGGCCTTTCAGTACCAGCAGCAGCGTGGCGGCCAGCACAGGCGCCGGACCTCCTTCGTCCACCTGCGCGACTCCTACCACGGCGACACGATCGGCTCAGTCTCCGTCGGCGGCATCGATCTCTTCCACTCGACTTACCGGCCACTGCTGTTCCGTACCCACGCCGCGGAACCGGGAAACGCCGTGGACCTCGAGCGGGTCCTCGCCGTCCACGAAGAGGAGATCGCAGCGGTCATCGTCGAGCCCTTGGTCCAGGGCGCCGCCGGCATGCTGACCCATCCGCCCGGCTACCTGCGCGCAGTCCGCGAGCTCTGCGACCGCTTCGGCGTGCTGCTGATCTGCGACGAGGTGGCAACCGGGTTCGGCCGCACCGGCAAGATGTTCGCCTGCGAGCATGAGCAGGTCGCGCCCGACCTGCTCTGTCTCGCCAAGGGCCTGACCGGCGGCTACCTGCCGCTGGCCGCGACCCTGGCAACCGAGCGAATCTACGAGGGCTTCCTTGGCGCTCCCGAGGAGTACCGAACCTTCTTCCACGGCCACACCTACACCGGCAACCCGCTCGCCTGCGCCGCCGCGCTCGCCAGCCTCGATGCTTTCGAGCAGGAGCGGACGATCGACGAGCTGCAGGCCAAAATCGAGCTGCTCTGGGAGCTGCTGGCCGAGGTCGAGTCGATGCCCGAGGTGATCGAAGTGCGCGGCCGCGGCGTCATGGTCGGCATCGACCTCGGCGAGCACGATCCGGCCCTGCGCCTCGGTCACCGGGTCACCCTCGAGGCCCGCAAACGCGGCGCGATCATCCGCCCGCTAAGCGACGTCGTCGTCCTCATGCCCCCCCTCTCGATCTCAGAGGAGGAGCTGCGAAGCCTGGTCGAGATCACGCGGGAATCGATCCACGCCGCCTGCGCCGAGATCCGGCCGGCTCAGATGGCCCAAGCAGCCGCCTGATTCATCTGTGACGGATCAGGGTCCCGCCCGTAGTAAGGGCGTGAGTGAGACTCTCGTCGCAGCGGCCACCGACGCACCGCGGGATGCCGACCTCGCCTTCGACGAGCTTTACCTCTCGAGTCGCGACGACGTCTACGCCTATGCCGCCGGCCTGCTGCGGGACCGCGCCGCCGCCGAGGACGTAACCGCGACCGCCTTTGAGCGCGCCTACCGCAAGCGCTCGCGCTTTGACCCGAGCCGGGGTAACGGGCGCGCCTGGCTGTTTGGGATCGCGCGCAACGCCGCCCTGGACGAGCTGCGGCGGCGCGGTCGCCAAGCCGAGCTCGTCTCCGATCCGGTCGACGCCACCAGCCCCGACACAGAGCGCAGTGAGCAGCGGCTCATCCTCGTCGCGGGCCTGGCAAAGCTCGACCCGCGCGAGCGGGAGCTGATCGCACTCAAGTTCTTCTCCGGCCTTGCCAATACCGAGATTGCTGCCGTGCTCGGGGTCAGCGAGTCGAACGCGGGCACGAAGCTGCACCGCGCCGTCACCAAACTGAGGGAGGTCTGCGATGGAGCGTTCTAGGGAGTACGAGGACCTGGCCGTCGCCCTCGCGGAAGTGCGGCCCGCGCCGCGCGAGGACTTTGCGGCGGAGCTCGACCAGCTGGTCGCGGCGGGCTTCCCGCGCAAAACCCGCCTCGGTCGCCTGCGGGCGATCGTGGTGCGCTTTCACGGACTTTCGCTACAGCGCCGGCTTGTCGCCTCTGGCGCCGCGGCACTTACAGCGATCGCAATTGCGACGGTCGTTGTCTCGAACACCGGATCGGATCCAGCGCCGATCGCGTTCGAGCAGCACGCCACGAAGCAGTCGAGCGAGCCTGGCGGGGTGCAGTATTCAGAAGCGCTTCCTCAAGTCGCCGGCAGCGCAATGGAATCCAGTGCCGCCAACGGCAGCGCCGGAGCTCTGCAGGAGTCCGCAGAAGCTCTGAAGGGCTACTCGACTTCACCTTCCACCTCGCTCCTCAGCCGCGCCACCCACCGCGACATCGAACGCTCCGCCGAGATCGGCCTCCTCGCCGACCCGGCCGATGTCGCCGACGACTCGGCCAAGGTCTTCAGCGCTGTCCACGACGCTCGCGGCATCGTGCTGCGCTCGACGACAACCGCGGGGAGGAACGCCGGAGCGCACTTCGATCTACTGATCCCGAGCGCGAGGCTGGGCGATGCGCTCGCCGCCTTCTCGGCGATCGACGAGGTCCGCACCCGTCACGAGGCGACCACCGACATCACCAAGCCCACCGTCGCTACCGGCGAAGAGCTGCAGGACTCCCGAGCGAGGATCGACAGCCTCCTCGCCCAGCTCTCCACCGCCGAAATCGAATCCGAACGCGACGCGATCGAAGCCGAGCTGCGAGGCGAGCGCCGTCGCGCTGCACGTCTGCGCTCGCAGGTGGCGAGACTGCACCAGCGCGCCGACTTCTCGCGCGTCTCACTGCGAATCGAAACCGGGACGTCGGCGACTTCGGCAGGCGGCGCCTGGGGAGTCGACGACGCTCTCGGCGATGCCGGCCGCATCCTCGGAATCGCCGCGGGCGTCACGGTCATCGGCCTTGCCATCCTCTCCCCGCTCGCCCTGCTCGGCCTCCTCGCCTGGCTGGCCTACCGCCTCTGGCTGCGAACCCGCCGCGAGCGAGCCCTCGACGCGTAGCCGACATTGACCACACCCAGATGGGGTGAATATCGGATACGCGTCGATATGGTGGCTCGGTGGCCGAGGAGAGACAGCGTGGACCCGCCGAGGCACCGAACCTCGGAACCCCCGCGGAGCCCCGGCCGGCGGCCTCGGTAGTTCTGCTGCGCCGCGGTGGCAAGCACCAGGACCGGGCGCTCGAGGTGCTGCTGCTGAAGCGGGCGGAGACGGCGAAATTCATGCCCGGTGTCTGGGTCTTTCCCGGCGGAGCCGTAGATCCCGAGGACGGCGCTAACGATGCTGGATTTCGGGCCTGCGCCGTGCGCGAGCTGGAGGAGGAGGCCGGGATCGCGCTGGCCGCCGAGGAGGAGCTGGTGCTGTTCTCGCGCTGGATTACGCCCGAGGTCGTCTCGCGGCGCTTCGATGCCTGGTTCTTCCTCGCCCTCGCCCCCGCTCACATGCGGCCGAAGCCGGACGGGTTCGAGACCGTGGACGCGGGCTGGTTCGAGCCAGCACAGGCGCTGAAGGCACAGGGCGCCGGCGAGCTCGCGCTTGCTTTCCCCACCGTCAAACAGCTCGAATCGCTGCTTCCCTTCCGCACCTCCGACGATGCGATTGAGGCGCACCGGGGGCACCCGGTGGAGCCGATCCTGCCCAAGGTGATTGGCACGCCGGAGGACAATCGGGTCGTCCTACCGGGCGATCCCGCTTACCCAGCCTGAACCTCCGGGAAGGGCTCCAAACCCGCATGCCAAGGGCCGGGCGGGTAGGTGTGGATGCCGCTCTCTTCCATCTCCCCCTGCAGTCGTTTGAACAGCTGGCCGGCGTTTTTCAGCACAGCCCTCAGTTCACCCTCACTGCGCTCTCCCAAGCGCCAGAGGAACCAGAGCTGGCGGTCGTTGATGCCGAAGTCCACCTCGCCGCTCATTGTCGTCGTCCAGGCGAGGAAACCGGGGCTGAACAGCTCGCGCAGAGCCACCGGGTCGTACTCGCGCGGCACCGTCGCCTGGAAGCGCTTGTTGAAGTCGATCGACTCGAACTCCACTTTGCGGGCGAAGCGCTTGGTGGCGACCTCATGCCCCTCGATCGACTCGACGTTGAAGGCTGGAACCACCTGAGCAAGATCGGGCATGTGCGCCTTAGCGAGGATCGCGGTGGGCAGCACCGCCTTGCTGAAAAGGCCACCGACTTCCTTCTCGTCGGCATCGCAGCACGAACCCCAGAAGCCCTCGGCGAGCTGGCCGGTGAGCCGGTTCGTGCCGCCGACGCAGAGCGCGACCGGCCCGTCCACGGGGTTGATCCCGCCGATCGGCTCGTACCTCAACTCATGCTGTTCGCCGTACCTGCGAACGGCCTCAGCCCAGTCTTCCGCTTCCTGCTTGGCTCCCATTAGTTGATCCTATGTTCCACTCGCCGCCGAAAACCAAGCAGGTCGGGGGATGCTGGGAGGACGGTGATGAGAGCGCACTTTGGTGCGTGACCCGATCCGGACGACCGAAGACCCCGAGATGCGCCGGTTTGCAGGCGGCCGCCCGGGCAGACTAGGATGCGCTTATGACTATCGCCATCATCGTCGTCGTCGCGATCATCGTTATCGCGGTCCTCTACTTCATTGCCAAGCGCAACTCGATCATCGCCTCGCGCAACCGGGTCGACGAGTCTTGGAGCGGGATCGATGTGCAGCTGAAGCGGCGTCACGATCTGGTGCCCAACCTGGTCGAGACGGTCAAGGGCTACGCCGAGCACGAGAGTCAGACCTTCGAGAAGACGACCCAGGCGCGGGCTGAGGCGATGGCCGCCCAGGGCGTCGAAGAAACCGCCAAGGCAGAGCAGAAACTGACCCAGGCGCTGGCCGACGTGAGGGTCGTTGCGGAGAACTACCCGACCCTGCGGGCCACCGAGAACTTCCAGCAGCTGAGCCGCAACCTCTCCGAGCTCGAGGACGAGATCCAGGCATCGCGGCGGATCTACAACTCCAACGTGCAGTCCTACAACACCGACATCGAACAGTTCCCGGGCTCGATCATCGCCAACCAGGGCAACTTCACCAAACGCGAGTTCTTCGAGATCGAAGACGCATCGGATCGCGAGCCGGTCGCGGTCAACTTCAGCAAAGACTGAGTCTCTAAGCTTTTCCTATGACGACGGCCACCGAGCAAACGCTGTGGATCTGTGAGAGCTGCGGCTTCATCTATGACCCGGCGATCGGCGATCCCGACGGCGGCATCCCGCCCGGAACCAAGTTCGAGGACATCCCGAAGGACTGGTTCTGCCCGGTCTGCGGGGCCCGGACCTCGGACTTTCGCCCGCTGGAACCCGGCGAGGCTTAAGCCCGCGGGGGAGCCAGCTTGAAGTACGACTACGACTGGCTCGTTGTGGGCTCCGGCTTCGGGGGCTCGGTCTCGGCGCTTCGGCTCGCCGAGAAGGGCTACAGCGTCGCCGTGCTCGAGTGCGGCAGCCGCTTCCGCGACGAGGACTTCGCCGAGTCGACCCTGCGTCAGCCGCGGCGCTACTTCTGGGCGCCGAAGCTGGGCATGCGCGGTGTTCTGCGCCTGACCTTCTTCAAGGACGTCTTCGTCGTCTCCGGCAGCGGCGTCGGCGGCGGCAGCCTCGGCTACGCCAACACGCTCTACCGGGCCCGCCCCGCCTTCTTCAAGGACCGACAGTGGGGCGAGCTCGGCGATTGGAAAACCGAGCTCAAGCCCCACTACGAGACCGCTGAACGCATGCTCGGCGTGGTCGAGTACGAGGGCATGGGCGCGGCAGACAAGTTGCTGAAGGAATACGGCGAGGAGATCGGCGTCGGCGAGACCTTCACCAACACCCGCGTCGGCGTCTTCTTCGACAAACCCGGCGAGGAGGTCCCGGACCCCTTCTTCGGTGGCGAGGGACCGGCGCGAACCGGCTGCATGCGCTGCGGCAGCTGCATGGTCGGCTGCCGCCACGGGGCCAAGAACACACTGGTCAAGAACTACCTCTGGTTCGCCGAGAAGCTCGGGGTCAGGATCGAGCCCGAACGGCAGGTGACCGAGATCCGGCCGCTTGGCGCAGCAGACGGCTCCGATGGCTACGCGGTGACGAGCGAGCGCTCCGGCGCCTGGCTGCGCAAGCGGCGGCGCACCGCAACCGCACGCGGCGTGGTCGTCGCCGCCGGTGCCCTCGGCACCAACAACCTGCTCGCCAATTGCCGCCACAGCGGTGCCCTGCCGCGCCTCTCCAACCGCATCGGCGACGTGATCCGGACCAACTCCGAGTCGATCCAATCGGTCACCGCGATGGACGACGAGCGTGACTTCAGCCGCTCGGTCGCGATCACCTCCAGCATCTACCCAGATCCCGACACCCATATCGAGGTCGTCACCTACGGCGAGGCGGGTGACGCGATGAGCGGCACCTTCACTGCGATGACCGGCCCCGGCACCAGGGTGACCAGGCCGCTGAAGTGGATCGTCGCGATGGCGCGCCACCCATGGCAGACGCTGCGCATGCGAATCCCCTACCGCTGGTCGCGACGGACCGTGATCCTGCTGGTGATGCAGACCGTCGACGCGGCGATGAAGCTGCAGCCGAAGCGAAAGCTGTTCGGGCGCGGCGTGCGGCTGCAGACCGAGCAGGATCCGGACCGGCCGAACCCGATTTACCTCCCGGCCGCGGCGCAGGCGGCGCGTTGGTTCGCAAAGAAGACCGGCGGCACCGCCCAGAGCGCCCTCACCGAGTCGATCCAAAACGTCCCCACCACCGCTCACATCCTCGGCGGCGCCGTGATCGGCGCCGGGCCTGAGAGCGGCGTCGTCGACTCCGCCAACCGGGTCTTCGGCTACGAGAACCTGATGGTCACCGACGGCGCCTCGATCCCGGCCAATCCCGGGGTCAACCCGAGCCTGACGATCACCGCCAAGGCCGAGCACGCGATGAGCCTGGTCCCGCCCAAGGATGGCGCCGAGTCGCGCCACCTCCCCGAGGCGGCGCGACCGGCAATCCCTGTCAGTCCCTAGAACGGGCGCGAAAACCAAGCAGGTCGGGGGATGCAGGGAGGACGGTGAGGGGAGCGCACTTGTTGGTGCGTGACCCGATCCGGACGACCGAAGACCCCGAGATGCGCCGGTTTGCAGCGTCCGCTACTGAGCGAACCTCTCCCCTACGTAGTCCCAGTTGACAACGTTCCAGAAGGCGTCGATGTAATCGGGGCGCTTGTTCTGGTACTTGAGGTAATAGGCGTGCTCCCAGACGTCGCAGCCGAGCAACGGCACGCTGCCGTCGGAGAGCGGCGAGTCCTGGTTCGGGGTCGAGACGACAGCCAAGCCGGAGTTGTCCTTGACCAGCCAGGCCCAGCCGGAACCGAAGCGGGCGATGCCGGCGTTCTTGAACTCGTCCTTGAAGGAATCGAAGGAGCCGAAGGTCTCGCCGATCGCCGCGCCGAGGTCGCCGCCCGGCTCGCCGCCGCCGTCGGGGCTGAGCATCTGCCAGAAGAGGCTGTGGTTGTAGTGGCCGCCAGCGTTGTTGCGGACCGGGCCCTGCTTATCGCCGGGAAGGCTGGAGAGGTTGCGCAGCACGTCCTCGACCTCACGGTCGGCCCACTCGGTCCCCTCCAACGCGGCGTTGGCTTTATCGACGTAGGCCTGGTGGTGCTTGTCGTGGTGGACGCGCATCGTCGCCTCGTCGATGTGGGGCTCGAGCGCGTCGTACGCGTAGGGAAGGTCGGGAACCGAAAAGGCCATCTGGTGTCTCCTTGGGTCGATATTCGAAGTCCGCTGGGAGCCTAACGCCGCCACGCCTTCGGTACCCGCGCGAGTCGCGCCCGACACCCGACAAGATGCATGAACCGGTCGCCAGTGGGGTACTGGCGGTGCGGAATGAGCGATTCCGGTCCCGAAATGGAAAAGATCGAGACCCGCGTTCCCTCGCGCCTCGACCGCCTCCCCTGGTCCAACTTCCACTGGATGATCGTGATCGGGCTGGGCACGGTCTGGATCCTCGATGGGCTCGAGGTGACGATCGTTGGAAGCATCGGCCAGCGGCTGACCGAAAAAGGCAGCGGACTCGTGCTCGACGCGAGCCAGATCGGCACCGCCGCCGCCTTCTACGTCGCCGGCGCCTGCCTCGGCGCGCTCTTCTTCGGCCAGCTCACCGACCGCTTCGGCCGCAAGAAGCTCTTCTTGCTGACGCTCGGCGTCTACATCGTCGCCACGGTTGCCACCGCCTTCTCCTTCAGCGCCTGGTACTTCTTCGCCGCCCGCTTCTTCACCGGCGCCGGCATCGGCGGTGAGTACGCGGCGATCAACTCGGCAATCGATGAGCTAATCCCGGCGCGTCTGCGCGGCCGAGTCGACCTGATGATCAACGGCAGCTTCTGGATCGGCGCGGCCGGCGGCGCCGTGGCGGCGATCGCCCTGCTCGACACGGCGCTCTTCGCCGCCGATGTTGGCTGGCGCCTGGCCTTCGGGATCGGCGCCCTGCTCGGCGTCGGCATCCTCCTGGTCCGCCGCAACGTGCCCGAGAGCCCGCGCTGGCTCTTCATTCACGGCTACGACGAGGAGGCCGACGAGATCGTCGACGAGATCGAGGAGGAAATCGAAGAGGAGAAGGGCGAAGAGCTCCCCCGGCCCGACGACAGCCTCACGATTAACCAGCGCGAGCGCATCTCCTTCCGCGAGATCGCCCAGACCGCGGTCTCGAAATATCCCCGCCGCACCGCCCTCGGGCTTGCCCTCTTCGTCGGCCAGGCCTTCATGTACAACGCGGTCACCTTCGATCTCGGCACCCTGCTGGGCGAGTTCTTCGACGTCTCCTCGGGCAGCGTGCCGTTTTACATCGCCCTCTTCGGCATCTCCAACTTCCTCGGGCCGTTCACCCTCGGTCGCCTCTTCGACACGGTCGGGCGCAAGCCAATGGTCACCGCCACCTACCTCGGCTCCGCCGCACTGACCATGGTGCTGGCGATCCTGCTGCTCGGCAACTCGCTCACCACCTGGACCTTCATGGCCCTCGTGCTGGCGATCTTCTTCGTCGCCTCGGCCGGCGCCAGCTCCGCCTACCTGACCGTCAGCGAGATCTTCCCGATGGAGACGCGGGCGCTCTCGATCGCCTTCTTCTACGCAGTTGGAACCGCGGCCGGCGGAATCGCCGGCCCGCTGCTCTTCGGCAGCTTCATCAACAGCGGCAGTCAGGACCAGGTCGCGACCGGCTTCTTCATCGGCGCCGCGGTGATGGCGATCGGCGGGATCGCCGAGTTGCTCTTCGGGGTCAAGGCCGAGCAGAGGCAGCTGGAGGACATCGCCGAACCGCTCACGGCCGAGGAAGGCGGCGGGGACGAGAAGAGGGAAAAGGATCGGAGAAGCGAGCCTGCCCGCGGCCGCTACCGGCTGGGTCGCGGTAGTTACAGCTCCCCACCTGGAATGCCCAATTGGCCACGGCGGTAGCCCCTGCTAGCGTGTGCTGAACAGCGGCTGCACGGCTTCAGATGAGGCTCAAGGGCGGCGACAGGCCAGAATGGAACACCCGCCCCATTTCGAGCGCGATGGCAGCTAAGCGTCCCCCAGACGACACCGACACCACCGCCCGTTCCCCGGGCTCCGACGAGCACCTCGCCGGCGAACGCGAGCTCTGGGACCGCTTCGCGCGTGACCACGACCCCGCTATCCGCGAGGAGCTGGTGCGACGCAACATGGCCTTCGCCAAGCGCCTCGCGCTGCGTTACCGCGGCGCCAGCGAGTCCTTCGACGACCTGCTCCAGGTCGCCAACCTCGGCTTGCTCAACGCGGTCGACCGCTTCGACCCTGAGCGCGGCATTCCCTTTACCGCCTTCGCCTCGCCGACAATCCTTGGTGAGCTCAAGCGCCACTTCCGCGACAGGGTCTGGACCGTGCGGGTGCCGCGCGGCCTGCACGACCGCATGGCCGAAGTCGACAAGGCGATCACCGAGCTGACCAAGCAACTGCAACGCTCTCCCTCGGTCGGTGAGATCGCCGAGCGACTCGGGCTGGAGGAAACCGATGTGCTCGAGGTGCTCGAGGCAAACCACAATCGTCGCCCGCTTTCGCTCGACCGCCCACCTGGCGGCGAGGACACCGACGAGGCGCCGCCCTCGGAATGGATCGGCGATGAGGACGAGCGCTTCGAGCTGGTCGAGGGACGAATCGCCCTCGACGCTGCGCTGCCCTATCTGGAGGAGCGCGAGCGCACGGTCCTACGCCTGCGCTTCGTCGAGGACCTGACGCAGTCGCAAATCGCCGACCAAATCGGTCACTCGCAGATGCACGTATCGCGCATCCTGCGCCGCGCGCTCAGCCGCATCCGCGAACAGATCGAGTCCGAACGCGGCCATGAGGAGAACGGCTAGGCGCTCGGCAGGCCGGCGAAGCGGACGATCAGGTAATCGCCGTCCTCAGACTCTTTGACGACGAATTCGTCGGCGAGCGCCTCCAGCGAACCGCCCACCTCGGGGACGTCAAGCTCGCGGCGGATCTCACCGGCAGCCCCCTCTTCCATCGGCCCTAGGCGCAGCTCGAGCCCTTCGTCACTCTCGCCAAGGCCGAGCCGCACACAACCGTCGGCAAAGCGACCCGGGGCGGCTCCCGCGATCGCGTCGGTGATCAGGACGGCGTCGGAGACGCGATCGACCGGGAGGTCGCGGCGCGCGGCGAGGGCGCCAACCATCCTCGCCAGCACCGGCTCGAGCAGCTCAGTGCGACCGATCGCGATCTCGGCGCCCGCGATCTCAGGGGCGGGCACCTTTTGCACTGCTCCATCTGAATTGCCACGCTCCCGGAGCGGCAGTCGCATCATCACTTCGGTGCCGCGATCGAGTCCGCCGGAGATGCTGAAGCTGCTGGACAGGGCGGCGATCAAAGAGAGGCCGAGTTTGAGGCTGGCCCGCTCGGATTCGGCCTGGGGACTGATCCCGGAGCCACTGTCGCTGACGGTCACGGTGAGGCCCTCGCTGTCGGGCTCCGCTTCGACCATCAGCGGGCCGGATTCGCCGCCGGGGTAGGCGTGGACAACGACGTTCATGCAGGCCTCGGTGACGACCGTCTTCAGGTCGGCGACGCCGGTTTCGTCCATGCCGATCTGCTCAGCCAGCCCAGCCAGCGCGTGACGGACCACCGCGACGTTCTCCGCCCTCGCGGGGAGCCTCATGTAAAGCCCTTTCGGCTTCTCGCTGATGGGGGAGCTATCTGCCATTGACGCGTTTCCGCTGGAGAGCACGTTCCCCGCGGACTGCGAGCATAACTGTGTTGTCCTCGGCCACCCGGTACCCGAGGCGCAGCTCTGCAAACCGTGGTGCAATGCATTCGTTTCCCCGGCCCGAGCCGGGGTAGCGCCAAGCTGTGGGCCGCTGCCGGGCAAGAGCTCGTCTCAACTACCTCCTTTTGATGAGCGGGGCGATAGCGCTGATCCTCCCAACTGGCGCACCAGCGCGGGCGGTATTCGAGGCCGAGTACGAACTCGAGCTTGGCGAATACTGCGAAACGGCGCGCGATATCCACTTCAGCGCAATCGGCAAGTCCGAGGATCTCTTCGCCAAACCCTGGCGACCCTGCTGAGGGGGCCGCTTAGGGGTGACCCAAACGGGTAATTACGAGCGATGCCAGCGCCGCGCCGGAGAACGCCCCGTGAGCTGTTTGAGACCCGCAGCCACTCCTGGCAGGAGGTCGGCCTCGGGCACGAGCTGGAGCCACAGTCACCGGGCCGGGCGCTCGGCGGGCTGCTGGTCGCCCTGACCGTGATCGCCGCCGTTCTCGTCGTCTACTACCGCCGCCACGAGTTGCTACCCGGCTACGGTCCGTGGGTTCGCGCCGCCACCGTGGTGATCCTGATCATCGTCGGATCGGCCGGCAGTCACTGGCTGGTGCGCTGGATCTCACCACGTCTCTTCCGCCGCGTTGATCCCGCGACCGCGGGCACCGCGGGCTTCCTGGTCCGCCTCTTCGCGATGGCCGCGGTTGTAATCCTGGCGCTGCGGATCGCCGGCGTCACCGCCGCCACACTTGCCGTCGGCGGCGCTTTCACCGCGATCGTCCTCGGCCTAGCTGCCCAACAGACCCTGGGCAGCCTCTTCGCCGGCATCGTCCTGCAGAGCACCCGCCCCTTCCGCGTCGGCGAACGGGTGCGCCTCGTCGGCGGCGCCTTGGCCGGCTCGATCGAGGGCACGGTCAGCTCACTCGGCCTCTTCTACGCGACCTTGGTCCAGGGCGCCGACCGCCTCCAGGTGCCAAACAGCGTCCTGATCAGCCTGGTCGTCGTTCCCCTGCGCGAGCCGCCGCAAGTCAATGTGAGGGCCCGCTTCTCAACCGAGGCCAGCCCGCAGAGAATCGAGGAACTGCTGCTCAGCTCGATCCGCATACCGACCCGAAACGCGCCCGACGTCGCCCTGGAGGAAATCGACGAGGATGGCGTCGTCCTGCGCATCAGCGCAACGCCGCTGCGTACCGACGACGGCTCGCAGCTGGCCGAGGAAGTGCTCAATGCGCTTCGCCATGCTCCGGCCGCGGCCCCCGCTGAGCACTCGGTCTAACCCGAGGCCGCGGCGTTCAGGCGGCTGTGCGATCGAAGCTGGCGATCGCCTCGCTCGGATCGACGAAGACCTCGCCGCGAACGAAAAGACCGTCTTCGACGTTCCAGATCCAGGCGACGGGCATGTCGCGGATGCCAAGCTCACGGCTGCGTACGTAGACGCGCCCGCAGGCGAGCAGACGATTTCCCTGCCGCTCAACCGTGCCGAGCGTGATCAGCAGCGCTTCCCAGATTCGTTCGACATCGGCGAGGTACTCGCGCAGACCATCGGGCCCTCTGTAGGGGGCGTCGTGGCCGACTTCACCCCCGGTGACCGTGAGGAACTCCATCTCCGGCGCGCAAAGCGAGACGATCGCCACCGAGTCGCGCTGGTTGAAGGCATGGAAGAGGCGGCCGACAAGCGCCTCGTAGGCGTCGTCGGCCGCCCTTCCGGACGAACTTCCTGACCCCCCATCGACCAAGGGGCGCTCACCGCTGGAGCGGGTGAGCGCCAGGATCGCGACGTCGTCGTCGAGGCCGCCGGCGGTGAAGGCGTTCAGCGCGCCCTCCAGCCGCTGCACCACCAGCGCCGGGTTGGTCGCCCCGGAGAGCTCCGTCCGCAGCCGCTCCTCACCGAAACGGCCCCGATCTCCCGCCGCCTCGATGATCCCGTCCGTCACCAGCACGATCTGCTGGCCGGCCTCGAACGTGGCCTGCTCGATCGTCCAGTCGACGTCGGCGAAAGCGCCGAGCACGGGGTCAGCCTCGGCGATCTCGGTCACGGCCTCGCCGTCGATCAAAAGCGGCGGTGGATGACCGGCCACCGCGAGTCGCACCGGTTGCTTGGGATCTTCGCTCAGCGCCAGCGCCGCGACGCTGCACAGCGCCGTACCTCCACGGGCGAGCAGGGCGCGGTTGAGGGTGGCGAGGGCGACCTCGGGATCGTTGGTGAGCACGGCCGCGGTGCGCAGCGTGTAACGGGCGAGGGCGGTGATCGAGGCGGCCTCGGCGCCGCGCCCGGTGACGTCACCGATCACCAGCATCCAGCCGCCGGGAACGCGGAAGGCGTCGTAGAAGTCTCCGCCGACTTCGTTCTCGGCCCCGGCCGGGCGGTACATCGCGGCGAGGGACCAGCCGGGCAGGTGAGGCAGGGGCGGTGGCAGGAGACCGTGCTGCAGGGTCTCAGCGATCTCGGCCCGTTCGCGCTCGGCCCGCTCGAGGTCGGCGAAGAGACCGCCGTTGTCAAGGGCGAGGGAGACACGGCCGGAGAGGATCCAGGCGAAGTGCGCATCACTGCGCCGGTAGCGCCGCCCCGACCAGGCAACGCCGAGGGTCAGCGCCCCGGTTACCTGCCCCCTCGCCTGCAGGGCAAGGGTGATCGCGGAACGGACACCCAGCCCCCGCAAGAAGTCAAGGTCCGGGCCGTCGTCGTGGGCAAGCGCGCGCAGGTGCTCCTCCGACATCCGCTCGATGAAGCGCGGGTCCAGGGAATCGCCGTTGTCGCCCTCGATCATCCGCTCCGGCAGCGAGGGCTCGCGCTCCAACAGGCCCCGCTCGACCTCGGCAGCGGCGCCCGGCGCCACCCGCACGGCGACGCGGCGGGGGCGATCGCCTTCGATTACGTCGATCGCACAGAAGTCGGCGACCTCGGGGACGAGGACGTCGCAGATCGCCGTCAGCGTCTCCTCCAGCGAGCCCGCGGCTTCGGAAGCCCTCGCCACCTCACCGAGGATCTCGAAGTGGTGCCGTGCCCTCCTCCCTTGCACGAGCAGGACGGCGAGCCAGCCGCAAAGCGCCGCAAGCGCCACCGCCATCACCGATATCACGATCAGGTCCATAGGCCTCCCGGCCCGGACAGTAGTCGTCGCCGCTCCGCAAGTCCATAGCTGCTCAGCTCGCGGATGGGCTGGATCTGGTCCCCCTTAGGGACCGCTCCGCAGCACCCGCGCCGATGCTCGCGGCACCGTCGCCGCGTCACCCCCTGTCCAGGCGTTGAAGCGATACCAGGAGGGCTTCGCTTCGCGATCGCCGGTGAGCAGACCAGCGGAGTCGCAGAACTGACAGGAACCGGTCGCGTCGGTCCACGAGAACCACCAGACGCCGCCGATGTTCCAGCGCCGCCGGTTGTCGGTCAGCAGCGAAAACGCTGAATCGAGCTCGCGGGCCTGCCCCCGGGGACCGCGCTCCCAGCGGGACTCGTAGCTGTCCGAGCCCCAGCCCACCTCGGTCACGTAGAGCGGCGTCGCGGCGTCGCCGTGCAGGCGCATCACTCGCCGCAAATTTTCAATCTCGCCCGCCATCGCGCCGGCATCGGCGACGTACGGGTGCAATGCCACGCCGTCGAAGTAGCGCTTGATCCCGGGGATCTTGTAAAGCTGGGAGAGGAAGACGCCGGACGGGATATTTGGCGGCGTCTGCAGCGGCCGGCCGAAGAGACCGCCGAGGATCACGGTAGAGCTCGGGTCGGCTCGGTGCAGGAGACCGCCAGAGATTTCGATCAGCCGGGCAAAGCGGGTTGGATCCGGTTCGCGGGAGAAGGTAATGATGTTCTCCTCGTTCCAGATCTCCCACTGGTGGACCGGAAACCGCGGCAGATCACGGTTTTCTCGCCAGAAACTGCCCCGCGGGCCATAGCGGTAAACAGCGGCGTTGAGAAAGCGGACCCATTCCCGTCGCTGCCTGGCGCTCGCCACCGGCTCGCCGCCATAGCGCGGCGAGATCCATTCCGGCGTACCCCAGAGGAAGGGGAATGCGGTGATCCCGTGTTCGGCCGCGCGCGCCACCTGGTCGTCGAACCATCCCCAATCCGGTTCGAAACGATCCCGGGCTTCGGGCTCGATCCCCGACCAGTTCATCGGCAGGCGCACGCTCGTGATCCCAGCCAGTTCCATCAGTTCGTAGTCGTCGCTGTCGGTGGCCCCCTGCGGAGAAATCCCGATGAATCCATAGAGGGGCACGACAAACAGCGACGATCCGGCCACGGCCGGCGCCAGCGCCAGCAGCGCCGCGGTCAGGGGAATGAGAAGAAATCTGCGCATGCGTCCCAACAATGACCCTCTGAGCGGGCGAAAGTCGCGGCTGCCCACGCACAGAGCACCTCATCGGGGCGCCCGGATTTGAACCGGGGACCTCACCGACCCGAACGGTGCGCGCTACCAGGCTGCGCCACGCCCCGAGAGGCGGCGATTATCCCAGACCGGCGGGGGAACTACTGCACGGCTTCGATCGCGGCCTCGATCTGGGCCAGGCTGGGGCCGTCCTGGAGGGTGCGGGTGCCCCCCGGGCCATTGACGATCGCCGCCTGACGGGTGCGGATGCCGAGTTCGGTGCCGAGTTCGTCGTAGCCTTGAAGCTGCTCGCTGATCGCGCCTCCGGAACCACCGTGGTCTTCGAGATATTCGAGCCATTCGGGCTCGTTCAGTTCCTCGATCCCGCCCGCCACCGAGTCGAGGTAGTCCTGGTCGATCCCAAAGCGTTCTGCCTCGCTCTGGTTGCGGAAGAAGAGGTAGGTGTACTGCCACCCATATCCCTGCTGAGCGGCTGCCTCGGCGCCGTAGAAGCCGAGCTCCTGCGGGCTCTGACTGACCGAGTAATGGCGGTAGAGCAGCTGCACGTCGCCTGGTCGCGCGTAGCCGTTGACCAGGGCGGGGATCGTGCTGAGGAAGTCCTGGCGACAGCTGGAGCACTGCAGGTCGTTGAAAATCTGGATCGAGACCGGCGCGTCGGAGGAACCGAGACGGTCGCCTTCCTGCGGCACGCCGCCGAAGATTTCCTGCGCTTCAGCGATGCCGGCAAGGCGAACGACGTCGCGGCCGGCCTTCTGCGTCGCGATGCTGACGATCGCATAGCTAAGCGCCGTGAGTGCAAGGGCAAGGGCAAGGGTGACCCAGATCCGACCGCGCCGCGGGATCGGCACGACTGCCGGCTCGGCACCTTGGTCTGGGGTCACGGTGGGCATCGCGTCATTATCGCGGCTCCGGAGTCCGGGATTCGCCCCGAGCCGCTCTGCGGTTTGACACGTCCGCCCTCAGGGGTAAATATCTGCCTACCCGATTTCAACGACCTGGGAGGTCCGCCGTGGCCAATCACCTCACCCCGTCCGAGCTCGCCGAGGAACTTCACATGAAGCGGCAGGAGGTGATCGGCAGGTGCGTGCAGATGGGCGTCCCGATCTTCCACGGCCGCATCGACAAATCGCTCTTCCAGAGCTCGCTGCGCAGCACGCCGAGCCAAACCCAGCCACAGCAGGCTCGCCCCACTTAGCTCTTAACTAGACTCTCCCCCCGCATGGTGCGGGGAACCAAATCGGCCACACTGGCAGACCTGCTGCCGCTCTCCGCCCAGCTGTATGGGAGCGCCCCCGCCGTGCGCTTCAAGCAGGGCGACAAGTGGGTCGACCGCAGCTTCGACCAGGTGCAGGAGACCGTGCGCTCGCTCTCCCTCGGCCTAATCGACCTTGGGGTCGCCAAGGGCGACAAGGTCTCGATCCTCGCCAACACTCGCGCCGAGTGGACCTACTTCGACTTCGCCGCACTCTCGGCCGGCGCGGTGGTCGTGCCGATCTACCAGACCAACTCGCCCGAGGAGTGCCAGTACGTGCTCGAGAACTCCGACGCCAAGGTCGTCGTGGTCGAGGACGACGAACAGATGGAGAAGATCCGCGCCGTCCGCGATCAGCTGCCGCTGCTAGAGAAGGTGGTGCGGATGACCGGCTCCAGCGAGGACGCGATCTCGCTCGAGGACCTCGCCGCCCGCGGCGCTGCCCGCGACGCGGCCGAGTGGGAAGCGCGCTGGCAGTCGGTCACCCCAGCCGACATCTGCACTTTCATCTACACCTCCGGCACCACCGGCCCGCCCAAGGGCTGCGTGATCAGCCACGGCAACTACCGCTCGATGCTCGACATGGTCAACGAGACGAGCGTGATCGAGGAAGAAGACGTCACCTACCTCTACCTCCCCCTTGCCCACTCCTTTGCCCTGCTGATTCAGCTCGGCAGCTTCGACCTCGGCGCCACGATCGCCTACTGGGAGCGCGAGCCGCTGAAGATCCTGCCCAACCTGGCCGAACTGAAACCGACCTACTTCCCCTCGGTGCCGCGCATCTTCGAGAAGATCTACACCGCCGCCAGCAGCGGCGTCGAGAAAGAGGGCGGGATCAAGAAGGCGATCTTCAACTGGTCGATCGAGACTGGCAAGAAGATGCGGGCGACCGAACGCGCCGGACGCAGACCGGGCTTCGTGCTGCGCAAGAGCTACGAGTTTGCCGACAAGCAGGTGCTCTCGAAGATCCGCGGCCTCTTCGGCGGCAACCTGCGCCTCGCCGTCTCCGGCGCCGCCCCGATCAGCCCTGAGATTCTGCGCTTCTTCGATGCCGCCGGCGTCCTCGTGCTGGAGGGCTGGGGGATGACCGAGACCTCGACCGCGGCAACGATCTCCAAGCCCGACGACTTCAAGGTCGGCACGATCGGCAAGCCCTTCCCCGGCTGCGAGGTGAAAATCGCCGAGGACGGCGAGATCCTGGTCAAGGGTCCGAACGTCTTTCAGGGCTACTACAAGAACGAGGAGGCGACCCGCGAGACGATCGTCGACGGCTGGCTGCACACCGGCGATATCGGCGAGATCGACACCGACGGCTTCATCAAGATCACCGGCCGCAAGAAGGACATCATCATCACCGCGGGCGGCAAGAACATCACCCCGGCCAACCTCGAGAACGAAATCAAGCAGCACCCGCTGGTCTCCCAGTGCGTCGTCGTCGGCGACCGCAAGCCCTACCTAGTCGCCCTCGTCACGCTGGACCCCGAAGACGCCGTCGCCTACGCGAAGGAGCATGGCCTGCCTGAGGATCCCGCGGAGCTCGCCAAAAACGCCGCGGTGCAAAAAGCGATCGAAGATCACGTGGCGACGATCAACGAGAAGTTCGCCAGGGTCGAGCAGGTCAAGAAGGTGGCGATCCTCCCCCGCGATCTCTCCCAGGAAACCGGCGAGCTGACGCCGACCTTGAAGGTCAAGCGCGCCGTCGTAGCCAGCAAGCACGAGCAGGAGATAGAGAAGCTCTACGCGAGCTGACGCTGGTCAGAGGGGTTGGGTGGCCACCAAGAAGCTCCACTGAGCTGGGGCTTCTGCTGCGGCAAGCTCAGCTTCCTCGCTTCGAGCTGGACAGGAGGGCCGTTGGGCCTCCCCTACGACCAGGGGTCAGGAAGCCTCGCCGGACTGGCGCAGCAGCGTTGCTGTGGTCTGCTCGAGCACGCGGCGCCAGGTGGAGTTTTGCTCTGGCTCCTCTTCAGAGGCCCGCTCGACCACGCGTCGGACGCGGCGCTCGGAGATCTCGAGGCCGTGACGTTCGGCGATCTCGTGGAAGCGCTCGTAGTCCTGGGCCAGGGTCGCGGTGACCGATTCGAAGCCGTGGCGAGCGATTTTCAATCGGCGCGAGTAGTCCATGATCGGCGTGCCGAACATCAGCTCGTCGTTGGGCTCGGGCTCGACCAGGATGATGTCAACACCCGGATAACGCTCCTGCCAGACCTGGACCGCCTGGTGCAGGCGGGCATGGGCGATTAGGCGGAAGGTCTGATTTGCGATCGCCGGCAGCCCCATGTCGGAGACGCGCCGCACGCGCGTGCCAAAGACGGTCGGAATCGTCTTCTCGAAGTCGTTGACGTAGGGGACGAGGGGGTTGACGACGACGATGAATTTGGCCCCCTTCTCGACCGCGATGTCGACGTTAGTCGTCGAGCGGATGCCGCCGTCGACCAGTTGACGGCCCTTGAGGTCGACCGGCTTGTAGACGATCGGCAGCGCGGTCGAGCACTGAATCGCCTTGGAGACCGGCACGTCGCTCCATCCCTCCTCGCCGAAGACGATCCGCTCGCAGGTATCAAGGTCGGTGGCGGTCAGATAGAGCTCTTTGTCGAGCAGGCGGAAGTCGTCGACCCGGTCCTCTTCGGAGAGTGCCGCGGCGACGTAGTCGGCGATTCCGCTGCCTGAGTAGAAGCCGGTCGGCAGCGCCTCGGCGAGGCCGACGCCGACGTCCATCGCCGAAAACCGCCCCATCCGCACCAAGCTGCGGGCCAGCTCCAGGGTCCGCAGCGGCAGCATCGCCGACTTCTCGAGGAAGCCGAGGTAGTTGGGCCTCAGCACCTTGCCGAGATCGAGGTCCTCGAGCTCGGAAGGGATGCGCCGGTTGATCACCTGCATCATTTCGTCGGGGGTGACGCCGTTGGCGAGCATCGCCGCGACGAAGGAGCCGGCGCTGGTGCCGACGTAGACGTCGAAGTTGTTGACCGTGCTGTTGACCGCGAGCAGGTCGAGAGCGCGCAGGGCGCCGATCTCATAGACGCCACCGGTGAAGCCGCCGCCGCCGAGTACGAGGGCGGTCTTAGACGGGCGTTTACGACTGCGGCGTCGTCGCGGTTGCGACTCTATGTCCACAACTTTGCCCATAAACATGCATTATCTCACTAAGTGAGGCGGACCCCGGCAACTTTCGCCGCAGTATGTGCGCTGCTTGCGCTTCTCCTCTTCTCGGCGGGAGCGGGAGCAGCCACGCGCGAAGCGCTCTGCGCCAATCTGCGGGCGCGCCTGGTGCACGGTGGCGGCAATGCCAGCGGCCTCTTCGTCATCGACGGCGAAACGGGCGCCCCCGTCTGCGCTCGGGCCGCCGGCAAGCCACGGCCGCTCGCCTCGAACATGAAGCTGTTCACGACCTCGACCGCGCTCTCGCGCCTTGGGCCGCAGTCACGAATCCCCACCCTGCTCAAGACCGACGGCGGGATCGACCGCAACGGCGTTCTCCACGGCAGCCTCTACCTGGTCGGCGGCGGCGACCCGGCGCTTGGCACGCCGTCCTTCTACAAACGCTTCCTCGGCGGTTTGGGCACCAACCTTTTTCTCTTGAAGCGGCAGGTCCGCGAAGCCGGCATTAGCTCGGTGACGGGCCGTCTCTACGCCGACGACGGCATCTTCGATCGCCTGCGCGGCGTTGCCGACTCCGGCTACGCGACCAGCTCCGAAATCGGCCCGCTCTCGGGGCTCGACTTCGACTCGGGCTACAGCAGCGCCAGCGCCAATAGCTTCGCCACCGACCCAGCCTTGACCGCGGCAGCAACCCTGGCGCAGTCGCTGCGCGGCGCGGGCGTCCGCATCGCAACCAACGTCGCCCTTGCCACGGCGCCGCCCTTCAGCACCGAGCTGGCCCGGATCGAATCGCCGCCGCTGAGCGAAATCGTCAACACCACCAACGTCTACTCCGACAACCACTTCGCCGAGATGCTGATCAAGCTGCTTGGAGCGCGCCTCGGCGGAAGCGGCAGCACCGCGGCCGGTGCCCAGGTGGTCGAACAGTTCGCCCGCGGCCACGAATCGGGGCTGCACGCGGTCGACGGCTCCGGGCTGACCCGTTCTAACCGGGCGACACCGAAACAGGTCGTCGGCCTGCTCAAGTCAATGCGCGGCAACCCCGTCGGAGACGAATTCATCCAGGACCTGGCCCTGACCGGCCACGAGGGCACGGTCGCCGATCGAATGCACGGCACCGCCGCTTACGGGCGCTGCCGGACCAAGACCGGCACCCTGACCGGGGTCAGCAACCTCTCCGGCTACTGCTTCAACCGCGACGGCAAGCTGATGATCTTCTCGATCCTGATGGGAAGCGTTGGCAGCCTCAGCCTCGCTCACACCGAGCAAGACCTGATCGCAGCCGAAATCGCCTCTTACTGAGCGCGGTTCTTGTTCCGGCGGGTGGCGCGTTCGTCAAGGACGTAGTAGACAGCGCCTCCGACTACGAATCCAACCAGCGCCGTAACTTGCATCGCCGCTTCACTCGAGTCCTTGAACAGGATCACACCGATCACCATGATCGTGCCCGCCACGACCGCACCAATGTTCGCGTAGCGAATTCCATTCATGGTATTCCCTGTTCATGCAGACAATTCATTTCACCCACCATAGCGCAGAACAATGTCGATCAGGGCAGCAATGGCGCCAACTACCCCACCCAAATAGCCATCCGTAAGGGCACGCCGCTCGATCCGCTGCCTTGCCCATCCTCGCGCCAACCTCGCGGCGCCGAACAAAACGCTGCCGAGGACGATGCCCGCGCCCACTGAGGCGGCAACGGCCTCGAACATCGTCGTGAGGGGTCCGATCTGGGCGAGCTCCATACTCCAACCCTGGCAAGTTCTGAATCACTCGTTGCGCGCCAAATGTGACGTATCCGCAACGCCTCCGACTCTGACCGGCGATGTGACACCTAGAATCGAGAGCGATGCGCGTTTTGTTGACCAACGACGACGGAATCACCGCCCCCGGCCTGCAGGCGGCGCGGCGGGCGCTGCGCGAAATCGAGGGGGTCGAGGTCGATGTGATCGCGCCGGACTCGAACCGCAGCGCAACCGCGCGTAGCATCACCACTCGTTCGCCCCTGACGGTCGAGGAGGTCGAGTTCGGCGATGGCGACAAGGGTTTTGCCACCGACGGCACGCCGGTCGACTGCGTCCGCTTCGCCGAGCTGGGGCTGGTCGGCCACCGGCCTGACCTGATCGTCTCCGGGATCAACCACGGCGCCAACCTCGGCGACGACATCACCTACTCGGGCACGGTCGCGGCGGCTTTCGAGGGGATCATCCTCGGCATCCCGGCCGTCGCTGTCTCGCAGCAGTCTTCCGGCGGCGGGATGGGATACGTCAGCGGCCGCTTCGACTTCGACTTCGCGGCGTCCTTCACGGCCGAGCTGGTGCGGCGGCTGATCTCCGAGCCGATGCCGGAGGCAACGCTGATCAACGTCAACTGCCCAGCCGGGGAGCCAAAGGGGATCGAAGTAACCAAGCTCGGCAAACGGATCTACAACGATGAGCTGAAGCTGATCGGCGAAACCGATGGTCGCCGCCACTACGAGATCTACGGCTGGCGGCCGGGTTACGAGGAGATCGAGGGAACCGACCTCAACGCGGTCGCGCAGGGCCGGATCTCCGTGACCCCGATCCACTTCGACCTCACCGACCACGGCGGGCTCGAGCGGCTGCGCGGCTGGGGCTTCGAGGAGATGCTGGTGGCGAGCGCTCCGACCTCGGTGTGAGCGCGGCAGAGCCCGAGAAGCGCGCCGAGGTGCTCCGCCAGGAGCTGGCGGAGCACAACCGCCGCTACTACGTCCTCGACGAACCGACCGTCGGCGACAACGTCTACGACGAGCTGCTCGACGAGCTGCGCGCGATCGAGGCGGACCACCCCGAGCTGCGCACCCCCGACTCGCCGACCCAGCGGGTCGGCGCCCCGCCGCTGGATCGCTTCGAGCAGGTCGAGCACGCGGAGCAGATGCTCTCGCTCGGCAACGCCCGCAACGAGGAGGAGCTGCGGGCCTGGGAGACGCGGGTGCGCAATCACCTCAAGCGCCTCGATATCACCGCCTCCGAGTTCAGCTACACGAGCGAGCCAAAGATCGACGGCCTGGCGATGTCGCTGACCTACGAGGACGGGGTTTTCACTCGCGGCGCCACCCGCGGCGACGGCCGGATCGGCGAGGACGTGACCCAGAACCTGCGCACGATCGGATCGATCCCGCTGCGGATCGACAATGCCCCCGAACTGGTTGAGGTGCGCGGCGAGGTCTACCTGCCGATCGCCGACTTCAAGGCGCTGAACGAACGGCGCGCCGAGGCCGGCGAACCGACCTTCGCCAACCCGCGCAACTCCGCCGCCGGCTCGATCCGCCAGCTCAACCCGGCCCTTGCCGCTGAACGACCGCTATCGGTCTGGTGCTACGGCATCGGCGCGACCCGTGGTCTCGACCTGCCCACCCACTCCGCCGAGGTCGAGTGGCTGGCCGAGCGCGGCTTCAAGGTCAACCCTGACACCGATCACCACGCGGGCATCGACTCGGTAGTCAAGCGCTGCCGCTGGTGGGAGGAGCGCCGCGACGAGCTCGACTACGAGATCGACGGCGTCGTGGTCAAGATCGACGAGCGCGCCCTCTGGCGAGAGCTGGGAGTCGTCGGCCGCGAGCCGCGCTGGGCGATCGCCTGGAAGTTCGCGCCGACGACGGCGACGACGACGATGCTCGACGTGGTCTGGAACGTCGGCCGCACCGGTCACCTCGTCCCCTTCGCGATGCTCGAGCCCGTCCACGTCGGCGGCGTCACCGTCTCCACCGCCACCCTCCACAATGAGGAGGATCTGGCGCGCAAGGACGTCCGGGTCGGCGACGAGGTCGTGGTGATGCGGGCCGGCGATGTGATCCCACAGGTGGTCTCGCCGCTGCTGAGAAAAGAGAAGTCCGGGCGACGCGGCCGCAAACCGAAACCGCCGAAGAAATGCCCCGCCTGCGGCACCGAGACGGTCAAGCCTGAGGACGCGGTATTCACGATCTGTCCCAACCGCGGCGGCTGCCCCGGCCAGGCGTTCCAACACGTCAAGCACTTCGTCAGCAAAGGGGCAATGGACATCGACGGCCTGGGCGAGAAGCAGGCGATGCGCTTCCTCCAGGAAGGCCTGATCGAAGACGTCGCCGAGATCTACGAGCTGGATGAGGAACAGCTGAACGGGCTCGAGGGCTTCGGCGACGTCTCCGCCCGCAACCTGGTGGCCGCGATCGACGCCTCCCGGGCACGTCCGTTCAAGCGCGTTCTCTACGCTCTAGGCCTACCCGGCGTGGGCTACGTCACCGCGGAGGCACTGGCCGATCACTTCGGCTCGATCGATGCGCTGCACACGGCCGACCCCGAGCTGATCGAGGAGGTCGAGGGCGTCGGTCCGATCATGGCGGTGCAGATCGCCGAGTCGCTGGCTGACGAGCGCACCTGGGAACTGGTCGAGAAGCTGCGTGACAAAGGGCTGCGCCTCGAGCAGGATCCGTCTGAACGACGCACGAGCGGCGGCCCGCTGGAAGGCAAGACGTTCGTGCTGACGGGCACCCTGCCCGAGCTCACCCGCGAGGAGGCGGCAGCGCTGATCAAGTCGGCCGGCGGCAAGGTTGTCAACTCGGTCTCGAAAAAGACCGACTACGTGGTCGCCGGCGAGAACCCGGGTTCGAAGCTGGCCAAGGCGGAGAAATTCGAGACCGAGATCCTCGACGAACCTGGCCTGCTGAGCTTGCTCGGCAAGTGACCACCGTCCGCCTCGACATCGAGTACGACGGCGGCGGCTTCAAGGGCTGGGCCAAGCAGGCCGGCCTGAGGACGGTGCAGGAGGAGATCG
This sequence comes from Solirubrobacterales bacterium, assembly GCA_035605695.1. Lineage (GTDB taxonomy): Bacteria > Actinomycetota > Thermoleophilia > Solirubrobacterales > 70-9 > VRUE01. The sequence continues at coordinate 55,451 of DATNGZ010000072.1, forward strand.
AGACAGCGCTGGCAACGGTCCTGCGCGAACCAGTCGAGCTGACCGTCGCCGGGCGCACCGACACGGGTGTCCATGCCCGCGGGCAGGTGGCGAGCTTCACAACCGCAGCCGAGGTGCCGGGCGACCTGGTGCGGCGGGCAAATGGCCTCGGCCCCCGCGACATAGCGATCACAGCCGCGACCGTGGCAGAGGATGGCTTCGACGCCCGTCGCGACGCTCTCTCCCGCACCTACCGCTACCGACTCCTGATCCGCCGCCCATCAAGTCCCTTCGAGCAGGGCCGCGCCCTCTGGTGGCCCCACCGGGTGGACCGCGAAGCCCTAGACGCCTGCGCCGAGGCCCTCCCGGGCAAGCACGACTTCACCGCCTTCACCCCCACCCAAACCGACCACGTCCACTTCCACCGCAAAATCTTCAACGCCCAGTGGAGTCAGGACGGAGACATTCTCAGCTTCCAAGTAACGGCCGACGCCTTCATGCGCAGCATGGTCCGAGTCCTAGTAGGAACAATGCTCGACGTCTCCTCGGGCCGCCGCTCCCTCTCGAGTTTCGAAGCTCTCCTAAAGGGCGCCCCGCGCTCCGAAGCCGGCGACACAGCTCCACCCCACGGCTTGTACCTGGAATCCGTCTCGTACGACTGAGCGCCTAACTAGAGCCGTTGCGGCCTGGAGGGGCGGGGCACCTCCCGAACTGGCGGATACTCAAAATGACGGGCTAATTAGCCCGTCATTTGTCAGGGCGGGAGGTGCCCCGCCCCTCCGAGCCCTAGACCAGCTCCAGATAGACCATCTCGGTCGAATCCGAACGCCTCGGACCCAACTTGACGATCCGGGTGTAGCCACCGGGCCGCTCGACGTAGCGCGGCGCGACCTCCTCAAACAGCTTGTGCACGATGAACTTGTCGTTGTGCAGCGTCGCCAGCGCCTGGCGCCGCGCGTGCAGATCGCCTCGCTTTGCCAGTGTGATCAGCTGCTCAACCTCGGGCTTGACCGCCTTGGCCTTGGCCTGGCTGGTCTTGATCCGCTCGTGCTCGATCAACTGCTTGGAAAGGTTCGAGAGCAGTGCCTCGCGATGCGCCGCGTCGCGGCTCAGCTTGTTTCGCTTCTTGCGGTGACGCATCGCCCTGGATCAGCTCCCCCTTCAGTCTCCCTGAAGGTCGAGGCCGCGTGCGTGCAGGGTCTCGATTACTTCCTCGATCGACTTCGAGCCGAAGTTGGGAATCGCGTTGAGCTCGGAGCGCGTCTTGCGGACCAGGTCGCCGACCGTCTGCACTCCCGCCCGCTTCAGGCAGTTGTAGGAACGGACGCCGAGCTCGAGCTCCTCGATCAGGATCTCGTCAAGCCCGTTGTTACTGGCGATGCCATCGCCAGCCGGACCCGGCAGCACATCGGGCGTGCGAGTCGCGACCGGCTCGCGCGCGGTCAGCTCCTCGACCCGGTCGGCGTCGGTGAAGATCGCCAGACTCTTGATCAGGATCTCGGAAGCCTCGCGCAGCGCTGCCCCGGGCTCGATCGAGCCATCGGTCTCGAGGTCGAGGGTCAGCTTGTCGAAGTCGGTGCGCTGACCGACGCGAGCCGTCGCCACCGAGTAGGAAGCACGGCGAATCGGCGAGAAGATCGAGTCGATCGGGATCACCCCGATCGGCTGCTCGTCGGACTTGTTCTCATCAGCCGGCGAGTAGCCGCGGCCACGACCGATCGTCAGGTAGATCTCGAGCTTGGTTTTCTTCTCGAGCGTGGCGATCGGTGCATCGGGGTTGAGGATCTCAACGCCGGAGGGCAGATCGATGTCCTTCGCCTTGACCTCGCCGGGGCCGGTGGCGACCAAAGGCGCCTCGACCTCATCGGCGTCGGTGTGCATGCGGACGACGAGGTCCTTGAGGTTGAGGACGATGTCGGTGACATCCTCCTTGACCCCGGGCACGGTGGAGAACTCGTGGGCGACGCCCTCGATGCGGACGCTGGTCACGGCCGCTCCCCCCAGCGAGGAGAGCAGGACGCGGCGGAGACTGTTGCCGAAGGTGTAGCCGAAGCCCTTGTCGAGTGGCTCAACGGTGAAGGTGCCGCGACGGTCATCGACCTTCTCAGACGTGATGCGAGGGACCTGGAAATCAGTGGGCATGTGTTCCTTGCGTATGCGTGTTCAGAAACGGGATCCGGTTACTTGGAGTACAGCTCGACGATCAGCTGCTCCTGCACCGGTGCCGAGATCTCCGCGCGCTCTGGGTAGCGCAGGACCTTGGCGGTAAGGGAGTCGTGGTCGGCCTGCAACCAGGCCGGCACGGTGGAGACGAGCTCCGTTGCCTTGCGAATCGTGTCACCAGCGGACGAGCTCGACTTGATCGAGATCACGTCCTCGGGACGTACTTGGTAGGAGGGGATATCGACGCGGCGGCCGTTGATCAACCAGTGGCCGTGGCTGATCAGCTGGCGGGCCTGGCGCCGCGAGGCGGCGAAGCCGAGGCGGACCAGCACGTTGTCGAAGCGCGACTCGAGCAGGCGCAGCAGGTTCTCGCCGGTGACGCCCTCCTGGCGGGAGGCCTTGTCGTAGTAGGCGCGGAACTGCTTCTCCAGCACCTGGTAATAGCGGCGGGTCTTCTGCTTCTCGCGCAGCTGTACCCGGTACTCGGACTGGCGCATGCGACCGCGGCCGTGCTCGCCGGGCGGGTATGAGCGTCGCTCGACGCCGCACTTGTCGGTGAAGCAGCGCTCACCCTTGAGGAAGAGCTTCTGGCCCTCGCGACGGCACTGCTTGCACTGTGCTCCGGTATCGCGGGCCATCAGACACGCCTCCGCTTCTTCGGACGACAACCGTTGTGGGCCTGCGGCGAGACATCCTTGACCGTGGTCACGTCGAGGCCCGCTGCCTGCAGCGAGCGGATCGCGGTCTCGCGGCCGGACCCGGCACCCTTGGCGAAGACCTCGACCTTCTCCAGGCCGTGTTCCATCCCCTTCTTGGCGGCAGCGTCGGCGGTCACCTGGGCGGCGAACGGGGTCGACTTGCGCGAGCCTTTGAACCCAGCCGAGCCGGCCGACTCCCAGGCGATCACGTTGCCCTCGGTGTCGGTCAGGGTGACGATCGTGTTGTTGAAGGAAGTCTTGATGTGCGCCTGTCCGTAGGTGACGTTCTTCTTGACGCGACGCCGGGAGCGCCCTTTGGCGGGTTTTTTCGCAGCTGCCATAAGTCTCCTTAGACCTTGCGCTTGCCGGCGACGCTCATCCGGCGCGGGCCCTTGCGGCCGCGCGCGTTGGTCTTGGTCCGCTGACCGCGGACAGGAAGGCCGCGACGGTGGCGCAGACCGCGGTAGGAACCGATCTCCATAAGTCGTTTAACGTCCTGCGAGCGCTCGCGGCGAAGGTCGCCCTCGACCTCGCGCTGGTCGACCGCCTCGCGCAGGCGCATCACCTCGTCCTCGGTCAGGTCCTTGACCATCGTGTTGGGGTCGACTTTGGCCTCAACGAGGATTTTCTGCGCGGTTGAGCGCCCAATCCCGAAGATGTAGGTGAGCCCGATTTCGACGCGCTTGCCGACCGGTACGTTGACGCCTGCGATCCGTGCCATCGCCCTAGCCCTGACGCTGCTTGTGGCGGGGGTTCTGACAGATCACCAGGACCGCGCCGTGACGGCGGATGATCTTGCACTTTTCGCACATCGGCTTTACAGAAGCTCTAACCTTCATCGCTCCGGGTCTCGTATCGACTACAGGACTCTGCACGCCCCAGGAGTTGGGCAAGCAGGCGCAACCTTCGGCCACTGGGCCGACCGGGAAAGATAGCAGGGGGCGTGGTTCGGGGGGCGGTGGTTGGGAGGAGCGCTATGCCCCTCTCCAAAACGCGCCGCAGGAGCGGCGCTTGAGTGTTTTGGAGAGGGGCATAGAGCTCCTCTACCCACACGCTCCGAAACACGGAGAAGCTTCGAATGCTGAGTGCCATCTCCGCCCCGGATCTACGCTCCAGACGTGCAACCGTTCCCGTACCGCGCCTGAGACCCGGGGCGGTCCGACCGGAGGCGCCTCGGTTGAAAATTGGGCGGGACGAAACGCTGGAGAAGGCGGCGTCGATACCCCTTCCCAAAACACTCAAGCGCGGCTCCTGCCGCGCGTTTTGGGAAGGGGTATCGACGCCGCCCCCCACCACCCCTACCGCGGCAACTTCTGGGTCAAGGTGACGACCTGCTGGAACGTCGGGCGGTTTTGGAAGGGGAAGGGGCCCAGGTCTATCCCTGAGGTGACCTGGGGGCGGTTTTGGTCGAAGCAGGACGGTTGGGGATTGGCGGCGCACTCGCCGTTGCCGCCGCCGTAGATCGCTGCCGGGGTGACCTTTAGGGCCTGACCGAGGCTGCGCTGCAGGGCTCGACGGCAGCGCTGCTTTGAGCCCTGGCCGCAGTAGATGCGGCTGTAGGGGGCCTTCGGCTTTGGGCCGAAGAGGGTGCGCAGGTCCTTTGATGCGTAGCCCCACCAGCCGTCGAAGAAGTCCGGGGCGTCGGGGGAGCCGCCCGTGTGGTCACCGGTCGAGATCATCCCTTGCAGCCGTTCGAACGCCTTCTTGCCCAGCGCCGGTTTGAACTCCGCCGCGACCAGCTTCGGCCACCAAGCGTCGATGAGCTCAATTGCCGGGGTTTCCTCGTCGGCCCCGTCGCGGTTGAGGTCGCGGCGGTGGGCGCCTGCCCTGTGCCAGGCGCGCAGCGTCGCCAGCGCTTTGCGCAAGGCCGGTTGCTTCGGCTTGCCGATCGCCTTGAAGATCGTCGGCAGCAGCCTGTAGCCACGCAGGTCCTGGGTCGCCGGTTCGGCCATCGCCTGGACCAGTTGGGCGATCGTCATCCGGCCTTTGCCCTTGGTGGCGGCCCGCACCTTGTCGGAGATCATCTGCACCCGGTGCAGCGCCCCGTAGTCGTATTGGTCGTCGGCGGCACCCCATTGCGGCGCCTGCTTGTTGTTCCAGGAGACGAGGAAGGGCGGGTCAATCGCCTGCGGGTGCTTGGCGAAGGGCAGGTAGTCGGCGGTCTGGCTGGCGGGCTTGAAGCCCTTCCAGTCGTAGGGGCCGGTGCCGAGGACCGGGAAGTCGGGTGAGGTGCCCTGCCGCTGCGGCATCGCTCCCGAGAGCGCGTAGGCGATGTGTTCGGAGTCGGTGTAACCCCAGTTGAAGAGGAAGTTGATCTGCGAGATCGCTTTCTTGAACTCGGCGGGGCCGCTAACGACGCCGGGTTCGTTGAGCTGGCCGAAGCCGACAACCGAGTCGGGCTCGTGGAAGTAGGTGCTGCGCTGGTGCACGAAGGCGACCCTGCGACCGTGCACCTTGCCGCGGGCAAAGACGATGCCGTGCACGGTGCGGTAAGCGGTCAGCGTCTGCGCGCCCGCTTCGGTCGGGTCAATCGAGTTCGGCGCCCAGCTCTCCGTCCTGACCAGCTTTTCCATCGGCTTGCACTTGCCCCGGTAGACGTAGTGGAACTTGTCGCGACAGAGCACCTCGGCGAAGGTGTCGACGTTGTCGGAGGTCGCCGTCGTCGCGCTCCAGGCGTAGTCGCGGCCGTGGCCCAGCTCAACGTAGAGATTGACGCCGGCGAAAGCGGCGCCGCGGGCGTCGATGCCGGGGCCGTGCAGGTCCTCCTCCATCAGGATTTGGGGGATGAAGTAACCGACCTGCGGACCCATCACCGCGATCGGGTGGCCGGTCGCCGAGTGCTTGGCAGAGACCAGCTCCCAGTTGGAGGCGTGGCCGGCCTTGCGCAGGCCGCGCTCGATCGCGGCGCCGAAGCCGTCGGCTCCTCCGACACCTCCACTTGAGGCGGTGGCAACTGCGGTTTCGCGGACCGAGCCCGGATCGGGCAGCGCCAGGCCGCGCTTGGCGAAGGCGCTGCGGGTCTCATACGGGAAGGGTTTGGAGATCGTCGTCGGCGCTTCTGGGTCGTTCTTCTCGCGGAAGCCAAGCCACGCCTTGCGGCCTGCTTTGGCGCCAAAGCGATCGACGAATGACTGCATCGTCAGGGCCGAGTTCAGCTCGTTGCCGCCACCGCGGCCGAAGATGCCGCCGATCAGCGAGGCGATCGCGACGACGTCGGTCGGCTTCCACGCTTCCATCGGCTTGTTCAAGAGCGAGTACTCGCCCGGCTTCAACGCCGGGTTGGTGGCGGCCGCGGTGACGTAGGCGTTGATTCCGTCGACGTAGCTCTGCACGTCTTCGTCAGCCTGCAGGCCGGGCTGCCCATACTGCTTGGGCAGCGCGTCCAGCTGTTTCTGCAGGTCGGCTTCCGTGTAGGGAGCGAACCCCCACTGGGAGGCGTCGGCGCCGGCGTTGGCGCCACCGAGGAAGGAGGCCAGTTCGGCGCGGCCAGTGTGGCGCAGCACATCCATCAGGAAGAGGCGGTCGGCGGCGCCCGCGTAACCGGCACCGAACATCGTGTCAGCGCGAGTATCGCCGTAGATATGGGGCACGCCGTAGGCGGAGTCCCTGAGAATCGTCACGCCCGGCCGCGGTTCGATCGTCGAAGCGACTTCACCTGCCGGCACCCCGAAGGTCGCGTCCTTGAAATAAGCGGGGACCTTTTCGTCGGTGAGTTCGGGCGAGCCGTAGACGAGGTTTTCGTAGAGCGGCTGCTGGTCGGCGAAGTGGGGCGGCAGCGTGCCAAGACCGCGGAAGGAGAAGATCTGGCTGAGCGTGTCGAGCCCGTTCTCGCCTGGCGGCAATACGTTGCGGAAGCCTCCGGCGTCGTTAGTGCCGTAAGGCTGGGAGGCCGCCCGAGCTACCGTCGCAAAGAGCAGGGTGAGGAGCAATGAGAAAACGGCGAGGCGAAAAAACGAGCGAATCAAGGATTCCTCCTGTTCGTTGCGGCGCCCCCACCGCTCCCTCAGCATACCCCGCAGGTATCGGTGACTAATCCTCTTCGTGCCAGGGGGTCAAGATCCGAGGACCGTCGGCTGTGACCGCGACGGTGAACTCGAAGTGCGCCGCCAGCGAGCCGTCTTGTGAGTAGACGGCCCAGCCGTCCTCGCCCATCCGCACCAGCGGACCGCCGGCATTAACCATCGGCTCGATCGCCAGCACGGTCCCCTCCTCCAGCAGCGGCCCCTTCCCCGGGGTGCCGAAGTTGGGAACCTGCGGGTCCTCGTGCATCTCGCGGCCGATCCCGTGGCCGACCAGAGTGCGGATGATCGAGAGGCCCTCGATCTCGACCGCCCGCTGGATCGCAGCGGAAACGTCGCCCAGCCGGTTTCCGGGCTGCATCTGCTCAATCCCGGCGAAGAGCGAGGCCTTGGTCACGTCGAGCAGCTTGCGCGCCTCGGGATCGATCGGGCCGATCGGCAGCGTCATCGCCGCGTCGGCGACCCACCCATCCTTGATCACGCCAACGTCGACCGAGAGCACGTCGCCGCGCTTCAGCTCGTAATGCCCCGGGATGCCATGGACGACCATCGAGTTGGGCGAGGAGCAGATCGAAGCGGGAAAGCCGCGATAGCCCTTGAATGCGGGCTCCGCTCCCTGCGAGCGAATCAGCTTCTCCGCCGCCATATCGAGCTCTTTGGTGGTCACGCCGGGGCGCGCCTTGGCGGCGAGCATGTGCAGGCAGCGGACCAGGATCTCGCCAGCGGCCGCCATCTTCTCGATCTGCTCTGGGGACTTCTTGACGATCATTCTGTACACAGGCTGTGCGCTGTCTCGTGACATTGGCCGAGAAATGACAAGGTCCAGGCGCCGCCAGACAAGGACGCAGGGAGTCCGAATAGCAGCGCTATTTGGACGACTGAGGACGCGGTATGGCGGTGATCTGGGGCCGTCATTTCCGGTCAGATGTCGCGTGACAGTGCACTAGATCGCCTCATCGGCCTCGAGGCGAAGCGTCGCCAGCGTGCGGCGGATCTCGTCGCCGACCTCGTCCGGCGTGGCGGCGCCGTTGATCCGGCGCAAGAGACTCTGGCTGTCGTAGTGCTCGATCAGCGGCGCGGTCTTGCTGTGGTACTGCTCGAGCCGGTGGCGGATCACCTCCGGCTTGTCGTCGTCGCGGACGATCAGCTCGCTGCCATCGACATCGCAGACCCCGTCCCGCTGGGGCGGGTTGAACTCGACGTGAAAGACGTGGCCGTTCTCGGCGCAGGTGCGGCGGCCACCGAGCCTGCGCACGACCTCCTCGTCGCTGACGTCGATCAGCAGCACCGAGGTCAGCTTACGGCCCAGCTCGGCAAGCTTTGCCGCCAGCGCCTCGGCCTGGGGGGCGGTTCGCGGGAAGCCATCGAGGATGAACCCATCAGCCGCCTCGGGGGAATCGATGCGCTCGCCGATCATGCTGACGATCAACTCGTCGGGAACGAGGTCACCGCGGTCCATGTAGTCCTTCGCCGAGCGTCCCAGCTCGGTTCCCTCACGGACAGCCGCGCGCAGAATGTCTCCGGTCGCGTAGTAGGGGAGCTGCAGCTCCTCCTGCAGGCGCTCACCTTGCGTCCCCTTCCCGGACCCGGGCGGGCCGAGGAGGACTAGGTTTTGCTCGGACATCTAGCGCAGCTTATTTGAGGAAGCCCTCGTAGTTGCGCATCATCAGCTGCGCCTCGAGCTGCTTCACGGTTTCCAGGGCGACGCCGATCACGATCAGAATCGAGGTACCGCCGAAGAAGAAGTTGGCGGAGGTCTGGCTGATCAAGATCGTCGGCAGCGCCGCCACCGCACCCAGGTAAAGGGCGCCAGGGAAGGTCAGCCGCGAGAGGATGCGGTCGAGGTACTCAGCGGTGGGCCTTCCCGGCCGTACGCCGGGAATGAAGCCGCCGTACTTCTTCAGGTTGTCGGCCTGGTCCACCGGGTTGAAGGTAACGGCGGTGTAGAAGTAAGTGAAGATGACGATGAAGAAGACCTCGCCGACCACGTAGGCCCAAGTGTTGGGGCCGACGAAGGCCGCAAAGTCGAGGGCGGCGGGAGTGTTGAGCATCTGCCCGATCGTCGCCGGGAAGGCCATGATCGAGGCGGCGAAGATGACCGGGATGACACCAGCCATGTTGACCCGCAGCGGTAGATAGGTCGAGCCGCCCGAGGTCATTTTGCGCCCGACGACCCGTTTCGCGTACTGAACCGGGATCCGGCGCTGTCCCTCCTGGACGAAGACGATCGCGACGATTACAGCGAGGGCGATGAACGGCATCATCACGACGAAGACCTGATCTGGGCTCGACCACCAGGCCTGGATTCCGTGCGGCAGGCCGGAAACGATCGAGGCGAAGATCATCAGCGAGATGCCGTTGCCGATTCCCCGTTGGGTGATCAGCTCGCCGAGCCACATCAGCAGCGTGCAGCCCGCCGTCAGCGAGATCACGATCAGCAGCACCTTGGCGCCGGTCAGGTTGCCGAGCAGGTTTTCGCCGCCTGCCTGCTGACCGAAGGAGCGGAAGAGGAAGACGTAGCCAAAAGACTGGGCGAAGGCAAGGCCGACGGTGAGGTAGCGCGTGTACTGGGTGATCTTCTGCTGGCCGACCTCACCTTCTTTCTGCAGCTTCTCCAGCGAGGGCAGGACCACGGTCAGCAGCTGCAGGATGATCGATGCCGTGATGTAGGGCATGATCCCCAGCGCGAAAAGGGAAAGTCGCGAAAGGCTGCCGCCGGAGAAGGTGTTGAGGAAGCCGAGCACGCCGGCGCCGCCGAAGTTTTGTGAGACTTCCTTGACCGCCTCGAGGTCGACCCCGGGTGCGGGGATGTAGGCGCCGAGCCGGTAGAGCAGAAGCATCGCCGCGGTAAAGGCGAGCTTCTTGCGAATGTCGGCGACGCTGAAGGCGTTCGCAATAGTCCGGAGCATTAGGGCTCCAGAGTGTGGCAGGAACCGCCCGCCGCTTCTATCTTCTCCTTGGCGGCGGCGCTGAATCCGTGCGCTCGTACCGTCAGCTTCTTCGAGATCTCGCCGCGGGCGAGGATCTTCACCGGGTCGGAACGCTTGGCGAGGCCCTTCTCCTTCAGCGTCTCCGGGGTCACCTCGGCATCGGCGTCGAAGCGCTCATCGAGGTCGGCCAGGTTGATCGGCTGCGACTTCGTCCTGAAGTTCTCAAACGGCATCGACTGCTTTTTGTGCGGGCCTCGAAGCTTTCGCATCCGCATATGGATCGGGTTCTGACCGCCTTCGTAGCCGATCTTGCGTTTTGATCCCGACCTGGAGCCGGCGCCCTTGTGCCCGCGACCCGAGGTCTTGCCCAGGCCAGAGCCCTCGCCGCGACCGATCCGCTTGCGCGGCTTGCGCGACCCAGGCTTGGGTCGAAGATTGTGCAGCCCGATCTCCTCCGAGCGAGGCGTCTCAGCGGCCATCAGTCACTCACCTCGACCAGATGAGAGACGACGTGAAGCTGCCCCTGCAACTGAGGACTGTCTTTGCGCTCGACGGTCTTGCCGATCCCACCCAAGCCCAAAGCCTTCAACGTGGCTTTCTGATTGGGATTCGCGCCATTGAGAGACCGAACCTGCTTGATCTTCACAGCGCTCACGAAGCATCGCCCTCCGCCGGAACCTCAGAAGCTTTCTCCTCAGCCACAGCCGTCGGTGCCGAGGCCTCGGCGGCCTCACCTGCGGGTGGCGTCGAGGATGGGGCGTCGCCCGCAGCTTGTGAGGACGACGGGTCATCCTCGGCGACAGGACCCGCAGCCGAGAGAGTTGAATCCTCAGCCGCAGCACCATTCCCATTGCTCTTCTGAACCCCAAGCACCTGAGAGACCGTCAAACCGCGCAGCTCCGCAACCTCCTCGGGGCGCCGCAGACGAATCAAGCCGTCCATAGTCGCCTTGACGAGATTGATCGGGTTCTGCGTCCCAATGCTCTTGGTCAGTACGTCCTTGACGCCACCAAGCTCGAGCACGGCGCGTACGCCGCCGCCAGCGATCACACCGGTACCGGGGCTGGCCGGCCGCAGGACGACGTGGCCGGCGCCGTAGCGCCCGATGATCTTGTGGGTAAGCGTCTGCCCGTATTTCGGGATCCGAATCAAGTCCTTGCGGGCGTTCTCGACGCCCTTCTGGATCGCCAGCGGAACCTCGCGGGCCTTGCCGTAGCCGATCCCGACGACGCCCTCTTCATCGCCGACGGCAACCAGGGCGGTGAAGGAGAAGCGTCGGCCGCCCTTGACCACCTTGGCGACGCGGTTGATCTCGATCACGCGCTCCTGCAGGTCGAGCCCGCGCGGGCTCACCGTCTCGACGTTGGTTGTGTCCATTCCCTTCATAGCAGCGGTCCAAGGTAGCGAACTAGCGCTAGAAGACCAGCCCCCCCTCTCGGGCTCCTTCGGCAAGTGCCTTGACGCGGCCGTGGTACTGGTAACCGCCGCGATCGAAGACGCAGGTCTCGACGCCGGCCGCCTTAGCGCGCTCGGCCAGCAGCTCTCCTGCCTTCTTGGCCTGCTCGCTGGCGGTGAGCTTGCGCAGCTCCGGCTCGATCCAGTTGACCGCGGCCACGGTGTGGCCTTTGCCATCGTCGATCAGCTGTGCGAAGACGCCGCGATTGGAGCGGTAGACGGACAGGCGCGGGCGCTGCGTCGTGCCGGTGACCCGGGCGCGAACGCGGCGGCGACGGCGCAAGCGGCGCTGGCGATTGGTGACGACCGTCATGCGCGCTTACCAACCTTGCGCGCGACGTGCTCGCCGCGGTAACGGATGCCCTTGCCCTTGTACGGCTCCGGCGGGCGGCGCTTGCGGATGTCCGCGGCGACCTGGCCGACGAGCTGCTTGTCGATCCCGCGCACGATGATCTCGGTCGGCTGCGGAACCTCGAAATCGATTCCGTCGGGAGCCTCGATCGAGACCGGGTGCGAGTAGCCGAGCGCCAGCTCGAGGTTCTTGCCCTTGAGCTGGGCGCGGTAGCCGACACCCTGGATCTCCAGCCGCTTCTCAAAACCGTCGGTGACCCCCTCGACCATGTTCGCAATCAGGCTGCGGGTGAGACCGTGCAGGGCGCGATGCTCGCCGCGATCGGTCGGGCGAGCAACGGTGAGCGTGCCGTCGGACTGCTCGACCTTCATGTCGCTCGAGAGCGGTTGGGCAAGCGCGCCCTTGGGGCCTTTGACCGCCACCAGACCAGGGGCGATCTCGACCGTTACGGCCTCGGGCACAGAGATGGGCTTTCTTCCAATCCGGCTCATCAGTTGCTCACCAGACGTAGGCGACGACCTCGCCGCCGACGCCCTTTGCCTTTGCTTCGTGGCCGGTCATCACGCCGACCGAAGTGCTGACAATCGCGGTGCCGGTGCCGCCGTCAACGCGCGGAACCTGCTTGTGGTCGACGTAGCGACGACGCCCGGGGCGCGAGATGCGCTCGAGGCCGAGGATCACCGGACGGCGGTCCTCCGTGTACTTGAGGCGAATGTTGATCGCCTCGCCCACGCTCGCCGGCTTGCGATGGAAATCGAGGATGTAGCCCTGCTCCTTGAGAATCCGCGACATCTCCATCTTCAGCCTCGAAGCGGGGATCTCGACATCGTCATGGCCGGAGCCAAGCGCGTTGCGGATTCGGGTCAAGTAGTCAGCTATTGGATCGGTCAGCATCGGGTCTTAGTTTCTTACCAGCTCGACTTGGTCATTCCGGGGATGTACCCCTCATGCGCGGCCTCGCGCAGGCAGATGCGGCAGAGGCCGAACTTCCGGTAGTAGGCGCGCGGCCGGCCACAGCGGCGGCAGCGGTTGTAGGCACGTGATTTGTACTTGGCCTTGCGGCCCTGCTTAACCTTCAGCGAAGTCTTAGCCATTCTCCTGATTCTCCTCGTCGGCCGGTTTCTCGGCGTCCTGGTCGCCCTCGGCGGCGGGCTCTCCACCCTCACCCTCGTCCTCGGTCTCGGGCTTCGCGTATGCGTCGGGGTCTTCTTCCTTCAGCTGCTCCAGCGCGGCCTGCTCGGCCTCTGCCCGCTGGCGGGCCTCCTCCTTGCGCTTCTCCTCCTCGGCGGCTTCCTGTGCCTCGATGTCGGCATCGGGTTTGCCCGGCCTGCCCTCTTTGGCGAAGGGCATACCCAACCCGAGCAGCAACTCGAAAGCCTCCTCGTCGGACTGCGCCGAGGTGGTGATCGTGATGTCGAGACCGCGAACCTCATCGATTGAGTCGTAGTCGATTTCGGGGAAGATCAGTTGCTCCTTGACGCCCATCGAGTAGTTGCCGCGGCCGTCGAAGGAGCGTGGGTTGAGGCCGCGGAAATCGCGGATGCGCGGCACGGCGATGGAGCAGAGCCGGTCGAGGAACTCCCACATGCGGGCCTTGCGCAACGTCACCGAGACGCCGACCGGCATGCCCTCGCGGACCTTGAAGGAAGCGATCGACTTGCGGGCGCGGCGCACGTTGGGGTACTGGCCGGCGATCGTCGCCAGCTGGGTCTGGGCGGCTTCGAGCATCTTGTTGTTCTGCTTGGCCTCGCCCAGGCCCATGTTGAGCGTGATCTTCTCCAGGCGCGGCGCCTGCATCGGGGTCGAGTAGCCGAACTTGCTGGTCAGCGCCGGCAGCACGTCCTGCTCGTAGCGCTCGCGCAGGCGCGGCGGCGGCGCGGCCTGAGTCTGTGCCGTGGCGGCCTCCATTAGAACGACACCCCGCTGCGCTTGGCGAAGCGCTCGCGCTTGCCGCCTTTGTCGCGGCGCACGCCGACCCGGGTCGGTTTGTTGTCTTTGGGGTCGAGCAGCATCACGTTGGAGACGTGAATCGGCCCCTCCTTCTCGACGATGCCGCCGATGTCGCCACCGCGGGTCGCGTCCTGGACCGAACGCGGCCGTTCGTGGCGCTTGATCATGTTGAGGTGCTCGACGAAGACCTTTTCCTTCTTCGGATCGGTCCGCACGACGCGTCCGGTCTTGCCGGCATCCTTGCCGCCGATCACGATCACCTGGTCGTCTTTGCGGATGCGCATTCCCTTGGCCATCAGAGGACCTCGGGTGCCAGCGAGATGATTTTCATGAAGTTGCGATCGCGCAGCTCGCGGGCGACGGGGCCGAAGATGCGGGTGCCGCGCGGGTTGTTGCTGGCCGGGTCGATCAGCACCGCGGCATTTTCGTCGAAGGAGATGTAGGTGCCGTCGGGACGGCCGAGCTGCTTCTTGGTGCGCACGACGACGGCCTGCACGACCTCGCCTTTGCGCACTCCGCCCTGCGGGCTGGCCTGTTTGACCGTGGCGGTGATCACGTCGCCGACGCCGGCGTAGCGGCGGTGTGACCCGCCCTTGACGCGGATGCAGAGGATCTCGCGGGCGCCGGAGTTGTCGGCGACCTTCAGTCTCGACTCCTGCTGGATCACTTGGCCTTCTCCAGAACCTCGACCAGGCGCCAGCGCTTCGTCTTCGACAGCGGCCGAGTCTCGACAATCCGCACGGTGTCGCCCTCGCCGGCCTCGTTGCGCTCATCGTGAGCGTGCAGCGTGCGCGAGCGGCGCACGACCTTTTCGTAAGTTGGGTGACGGCGAGCGATGTCGATCCGCACAGTGATCGATTTCTCGCCCTTGTTGGAGACGACGAGCCCCTGCCGGGTCTTGGCCGCGACAGCGTCCTTCTCGGCCGGGGGCGTGCCCGTTCCAGCGGTCCGCCCCTGCTTGGCAGCCGCACGTTCCTTGCGCCGCGACTCAGCCTTGAGCTTGCGCTCCGCGGCCCGCTTGGCAATCCGCTCCTCAGCGCTAAGAGCAGCCCCCGCCTTATGCGGCTGCCGCGACCGTTCGAGGCGACGCCTCTCCTTCCAAGGAAGATCGTCCTCAGGGTTCGGTTCCGCAGCGGGCTCCTCCTTGGCGGCAGCAGGCTCCGCCTGCTCAGCTTCAGGAGCGGGCGCGGAGTCCTCAGCGGGCTCGTCCTTCGCCTCAGCCTCAGACGCCTCGTCCGCGGGTGGCGTGGGGGTGGGCTCCTCGCCCGCAGCTTGCGAGGACGAGGAGTCCTCCCCCACGACAGGACCCGCGGTCTCGGCGCCCTCGTCCTGGGGCGTGTCCTCAGTCACGTCTTTCTTCTCCTCGTCCGTCATCTCTTCAACTCTTTCTCAACGTCGATTCCGCGCTCCTTGGCAACGGTAAGCAGCTTCGCCACATCCCTCCGCGCGACCCCGATCCGAGCCGTGTTCTCCAGCTCGCCGGTCGCCTGGCGAAAGCGCAGGTTGAACTTCTCCTGCTTGGCGTCGATCAGCTTGGCGATCAGCTCGTCGTCTTTGAGGTCGTGCACCTCGGCCGCCTTCACTGAGAATCGACCCCCTCGCGCATGACGAATTTGGTCCTAACGGGAAGCTTGTGCCCGGCCAGGCGCAGCGCCTCGCGCGCGAGGTCCTCGGGGACCCCGGCCAGCTCGAACATCACCTTGCCCGGCTTGATCACGGCGACCCAACCCTCCGGGTTGCCCTTGCCCGAGCCCATCCGCGTCTCGGCGGGCTTCTTGGTGTAGGGCTTATCGGGGAAGACGTTGATCCAGACCTTGCCGCCACGTTTGATCTTGCGGGTCATCGCCACGCGGGCGGCCTCGATCTGGCGGTTGGTGATCCAGCCGCGGTCGAGCGACTTCAGCCCGTACTCGCCGAAGGCGACGGTGCTGCCGCCCTTGGTGTTGCCGCGCATGCGACCGCGCATCTGCTTGCGGTGCTTGACCCGCTTCGGCATCAGCATGGCTAGCGTCCACCTCCGCCGCGCTGGCCACCTCGGCCGCCGCCGGGGCCGCCACGTCCGCCGCCTGGGCGACCGCCGCGGTCGCCGCCACGGCCACCGCGATCTCCACCCGGCCGACCGCCGCGTTGAGGGGCCTGCGGCTCGTCTTCGTCGAGCTGGTTGGAACGGAAGCCCTCGGGCATCACCTCGCCCTTGTTGATCCAGCACTTGACGCCGATCCGGCCGGTCGTCGTGCGCGCCTCAAAGAAGCCGTAGTCGATGTTCGCCCGCAGCGTGTGCAGCGGCACCCGGCCGTCCGAGTAACCCTCGGTCCGCGCCATCTCGGCGCCGCCGAGCCGACCGGAGACCTGGACCTTGCAGCCCTGGGCGCCGGAGCGCATCGCCGAGGTCAGGGCGCGTTTCATCGCCCGCCGGAAGGCGACCCGGTTCTGCAGCTGCTCGGCGATCGACTGGGCGACCAGTTTCGCGTCGAGCTCGGGGCGCTTGACCTCGCGGATGTTCACCTTCACCGGTTTGCCGGTCAGCTTGTGCAGGTCTTTGCGCAGGGCATCGACTTCACTGCCCGACTTGCCGATCACGATGCCCGGACGGGCAGTGTGGATGTCGACGGCGATCTCGCCGTGGCGCTCGATCGTGATGTTGGAGAGCCCGGCGTGGGCAAGCTTGTTTTCGATGTGTTCGCGGATTTCCAAGTCTTCGTTGAGAACGTCGGCGAAGTCTTTCTCCTCGAACCAGTTCGACTTCCAGTCCTGGATGTAACCGACGCGGAAGCCGCCGGGATGGATCTTCTGGCCCATCTTTAGTCCTCGTCTTCCGGTGTAAGTGCCACGGCGATGTGGCAGGTTCGCTTGTTGATCCGCGAGGCGCGGCCCATCGCCCGCGGCCGGAAGCGGCGCAAGGTTGGGCCTTCGTCAACGGTTATCTCGGAGATCAGCATCTCGTCGCCGATCAGGTCGTGGTTGTTCTCCGCGTTGGAGGCAGCGGACTCGATCAGCTTGCTGATGTCCTGGGCGGCGCCGCGCGGCGAGAACTCGAGCAGCGCTCGGGCCTGGTCGATGTGCAGGCCGCGCACCTGATCGGCGATCAGGCGAGCCTTGCGCGGGGCGACCCGCACGTAGCGGGCGCTGGCGCGAACGACGATTGGTGCGGCCACGCTATTCACCCTTACCCGTTCCGGAGTGGGAGCGGAAGGTGCGGGTGGGCGCGAACTCGCCCAGCTTGTGGCCGACCATCGACTCGGAGATAAAGACCGGCACGTGCTTGCGGCCGTCGTGGACGGCGATCGTGTGCCCGACCATGTCGGGGAAGACGGTCGAGGCGCGGGACCAGGTCTTCAGCATCTGCTTCTGACCCGAGTCGTTCATCGCGCTGACCCGCTTCATCAGCGCCGCCTCCACCCACGGACCCTTTTTCGTCGAACGTCCCATCAGCGCTTCTTCTTTCCTCGGCGCCGGCCGCGCACGATGTATCGATCGGATTGCTTGCCCTTCTTACGCGTGCGGTAGCCGAGCGTCGGCTTGCCCCAGGGGGTCACCGGGTGCCCACCGGGGGTGTGGTGTGCCTCGCCGCCGCCGTGCGGGTGGTCGACCGGGTTCATCGCCACGCCGCGGCTCTGCGGCCGCTTGCCCTTGTGGCGGCTGCGGCCCGCCTTGCCGACCTTGAGGTTCTGATGCTCGGCGTTGGACAGCACGCCGACCGTGGCGCGGCAATCGGCGCGGACCAGCCGCATCTCCGAGGAAGGCAGGCGCAGCGTCACCATCTCGCCCTCCTTGGCGGCGAGCTGGATCGAGGTGCCGGCCGAGCGCCCGAGCTTGCCGCCCTGGCCGGGCGTGAGCTCGACGTTGTGGACGAGCGTGCCGGTCGGCATCTCGCCAAGCGCGAGCGCGTTGCCGGGCCGGATGTCGGCGCCGGGGCCGGATTGGACCTCGTCGCCGACGGAGATCGCGGCCGGGGCGAGGATGTAGCCCTTGGCGCCGTCGGCGTAGTGCAGCAGCGCGATGTAGCAGCTGCGGTTGGGGTCGTACTCGATCGTCGCCACCTTGGCGGGCACGCCGTCCTTGAGACGCTTGAAGTCGATCTGCCGGTAGCGCCGCTTGGCACCGCCACCACGGTGGCGGGCGGTGACGCGACCGTTGACGTTGCGGCCACCGGACTTGCGCAGGCCCTCGGTCAGCTTGCGTTCCGGGCTGGACGCGGTCAGCTGCTCGCGCAGCGGGTACGTCGCGAAGCGGCGGCCGGGGCTGGTCGGTTTGGTTTTTCGGTTCGGCATCCCTATATCCCTATGCGGTCTCGGCGCCCTCGAACAGCTCGATCCGTTCACCCGGGGCGAGCTGGATGACGGCCTTCTTCCAACCGCGGCTCTTGCCTTGGTGCAGGCCACGGCGCTTCGGCTTCGGGCGCACCTTGGAGGTGCGGACCGCGGCGACCTTGACCTCGAAGATCTCCTCGATCGCGTGGGCGATCTGGGTCTTGTGGGCACGATCGTCGACCCGGAAGGTGTACTTGCCCTCCCCGATCAGGGCGTAGCTCTTCTCGGAGACGACGGGGCGGATGATCACGTTGCGCGCGTCCATCAGTGCCCCTTCCAGTGACAGTGTGCCTGCAACGGCGAGACTCGGATGTCGCCAGGCAAGGACGCAGGGAGGCCGCGTACTTTCAAGTACGCGGCCGACTGAGGACGCCGCATGGTGGCAGCCCGAGGCCGCCGTTGCGGGTGCAATGTCGCTTGAAGGGGCACTTAGCCCAGCCTCTCCTGCAGCTTTTCCAGGGCGCCTTCGGAGACGACCAAGGAGGCGGCACCAATCACGTCGGCCACTCCAATCGCGCTGACGTCGACGACGCCGACTCGGGGGATATTGCGAAAGCTCTTTGCGGCGCCGCTCTCCTCGGGGGTGAGCACGATCAAGGTCGAGCGCTTGGCGCCCCATTTCCCGAGTGCCTCAGCCGCGGTCTTGGTTGAGGGCGTCTCGAAGGCGCTGGCGTCGAGCAGCGCCACGCTGTCGCGCTCGGCGTGGGTTGAGAGCGCTGAGCGCATCGCCTTGCGACGCGCCTTGCGGTTGACCTTGACCGTGTAGTGGCGCGGCTTCGGGCCAAAGGCAACGCCACCGCCGAAGCGGCTGGGCGAGCTGAGCGCACCGACGCGGGCACGGCCGGTGCCCTTCTGGCGCCATGCCTTGGCGCCGGTCATCGACACCTCGGCCCGGGTCAGGGTCGAGGCGGTGCCGCGACGGCGGGCGGCGAGGTCGGCGCGAGCAGCCTCGTCGACCAGAGAGTGGTGGAAGGGCTCGTCGAAGAGCTCTTTCGGCAGGTCGGCCTTGGTCGTCTTGCCGAGCACGGCTGCTTTAGCCATCGGTCCTCACCTCGACCATCGCGTTGCGCGAGCCGGGAACGGAGCCCTTTATAAGGAGCAAGTTGCGAGCGGCATCGACCTCGGCCACCTCGAGACCCTTCTGGGTGATGCGCTTGTTGCCCATCTGACCCGGCATCTTCATTCCCTTGAACACGCGAGCGGGAAAGGTGCTGGCGCCGATCGAACCCGGTGCTCGCACGTTGTGCGAGCCGTGGCTGACCGGACCGCGGCTGAAGTTGTGGCGCTTGATCCCGCCCTGGAAGCCCTTGCCAATCGAGATCCCAGCGACCTTGACCTTCTGGCCTGCCTCGAATGACTCGACGGTGACATCGTCGCCGATCTTGGGGCCATCCTCGGCACCGAGGTCCTCGTCGCGGAACTCGACCAGGTGGCGCATCGGCCCGGAGCCGGCCTTCCTCACGTGGCCCTCCTCGGCCTTGCTCAGCTTGCCCTCCTTAGTCGCGCCGAAGGCGAGCTGGACGGCGGAGTAGCCGTCGCGCTCGGGGTCGCGAACCGCGGTCACCTTGCAGGGACCGGCCTCGATCACGGTGACGGGAATAACGGACCCGTCCTCCCTGAAGACCTGCGTCATCCCAAGCTTCTTTCCGAGGATCGCAGCCATCGTGCTAGAGGCGAATCTCGATGTCGACGCCGGCCGGCAGCGAGTCGAGGCGCTGCAGCGAGTCGACGGTTTTCGGTGAGGGCTGAAGGATGTCGATCAGGCGCTTGTGGGTGCGCATCTCGAAGTGCTCGCGCGAGTCCTTGTCCTTGAACGGCGAGCGGATCACGCAGTAGACGTTCTTCTCGGTCGGCAGTGGCACCGGACCAGAGACGCTGGCGCCAGTGCGCTCCGCGGTCTCGACGATCTCGCGGGCAGCCCGGTCTATGGCGTCATGGTCGTACGCCTTGAGCCGGATTCGAATTTTCTGTGCTGCTATCGCTGCCACGTTCTGATCTTGTCTCTCTGGTCTTTCTGCGCGGTCTTACCGCGCATAAGGGGCGGGGCCCCTTTTTGTGGGGCGCCGCCCCGGTCGTATGTGCTTTGCAGTTGTCTCGCCGCCCGCCGGCGGCGACGAGCGGGCCGAAGCCCGCCCAGGTCGCTACTCGATGACGTCCGCGACGACCCCCGAGCCCACCGTCCGGCCACCCTCGCGGATGGCGAAGCGCAGACCCTGGTCCATCGCGATCGGCTGAATCAACTCGATCGTCATCTCGACGTTGTCGCCCGGCATCACCATCTCCGTCCCCTCGGGGAGGTTGGCGATCCCGGTCACGTCGGTCGTGCGGAAGTAGAACTGGGGCCGGTAGCCCGAGAAGAACGGCGTGTGACGGCCACCCTCCTCCTTCTTCAAGCAGTAGACCTCGGCTTTGAACTTGGTGTGCGGCGTAATCGAACCGGGCTTGCAGAGCACCTGTCCGCGCTCGATCTCCTCGCGCTTGGTACCGCGCAGGAGGGCGCCGATGTTGTCGCCGGCCTGACCCTGGTCGAGGATCTTGCGGAACATCTCGACCCCGGTGACCACGGTCGTGGTCGTGTCCTTAATCCCGACGATCTCAACCTCGTCGCCGGTGTTGACGATGCCCTGCTCGACGCGGCCGGTGGCAACGGTGCCGCGGCCGGTAATCGAGAAGATGTCCTCGATCGGCATCAGGAAGGGCTTGTCGAGCTCGCGGACGGGCTCAGGGATGTAGGAGTCGAGCGCAGCGGCCAGCTCGAAGACCGCCTTCTGCGCCTCCTCGTCGCCTTCCAGCGCCTTCAGCGCCGAGCCCTTGATGATCGGCGTGTCGTCGCCGGGGAAGTCGTACTCGTCGAGCAGTTCCTTGACCTCCTCCTCGACCAGCTCGATCAGTTCCTCGTCATCGACCTGATCGACCTTGTTGAGGAAGACCACGACGTGCGGGACGTTGACCTGGCGGGCGAGCAGGATGTGCTCGCGCGTCTGCGGCATCACGCCATCGGCGGCCGAGACGACCAGGATCGCTCCATCCATCTGCGCCGCGCCGGTAATCATGTTCTTCACGTAGTCGGCGTGGCCCGGGCAGTCGACGTGGGCGTAGTGACGATTCTCCGTCTGATACTCGACGTGAGAGGTCGCGATCGTGATTCCACGCTCCTTCTCCTCCGGGGCGTTGTCGATCTCTTCGAAGCTTTTCGCTTCGGCTCCGCCCGTCGTAGAGAGCGTCTTGGTGATCGCGGCCGTCAGAGTCGTCTTACCGTGGTCGATATGACCGATCGTTCCGACGTTCACATGCGGCTTATCGCGCTCGAACTTCTCCTTGGACATCTCTCTCCGTTCTACCTTTCGAAGTCGGGTTCTGTCTGCGTTGACTGATTAAGTTTCTGGGGCACTGCTGGGCAGGTCAACTCGACCTGCCTGCGGGCGAACCTGGGAAATATAGCTAGAACAAGGGTGCGGCCCGATCCCGGTCACGAGGTTGCTCCGACCGGCTCGCCCGAACGGTGCTCGACGATCTCTTCGGCGATGCTCGCCGGGACCTCTTCGTAGCGCTCGAACTGCATCGTGTAAGTGGCGCGCCCCTGAGTCATAGAGCGAAGTTCCGTCGCGTAACCGAACATCTCGCCGAGCGGCACGAAGGCCTGGACCGCGAGCGCGTTGCCGCGCTGGTCCTGTCCTTGCACCTTGCCGCGGCGGCGGGAGAGATCGCCGATCACATCACCGAGGAAGTCCTCGGGGGTGACGACCTCAACCGCCATCACCGGCTCCAGCAGGACCGGGTTGGCTTTGCGAGCGCCGTCCTGGATCGCCATCGAGCCGGCGATTTTGAAGGCCATCTCGGAGGAGTCGACGTCGTGGTAGGAGCCGTCGACGAGTTCGACCTTGACGTCGACCATCGGGTAGCCGGCCTTGACGCCGTTCTCCAGCGCCTCCCTCATCCCCTGTTCGGCCGGACCGATGAACTCGCCGGGGATCACGCCGCCCTTGATTTTGTTGACAAACTCGAATCCCTCGCCGGGGGCGGGCTCGACGTTGATCACGACGTGGCCGAACTGACCGCGGCCGCCGGTCTGGCGGACGAAGCGCGCGACGACCTTCTCGACCCGCTTGCGGATCGTCTCGCGGTAAGCGACCTGCGGCTTGCCGACGTTGGCCTCGACTTTGAACTCGCGCAGCATGCGGTCGACGATCACCTCGAGGTGGAGCTCGCCCATGCCGTGGATCAGCGTCTGGCCGGTTTCCTCGTCGCTTTCGATCTTGAAGGTCGGGTCCTCCTCGCCGAGGCGCTGCAGCGCATTGCCCATCTTCTCTTGATCGGCCTTGGTTTTCGGCTCGATCGCGACCGCGATCACCGTCTCGGGAAATTCGATGCTCTCCAGCGCGATCGGCGCGTCGGGCGCGGCCAGGGTGTCGCCGGTTCCGGTTTCTTTGAGGCCGACGCCGGCGCAGATGTCGCCCGAGTAGCACTCGTCGATCTCCTCGCGGCTGTTGGCGTGCATCATCAGCAGGCGCCCGATGCGCTCGGTGCGGCCGGTCTTGACGTTGAGCACGCGGCCGCCTTTCTCCAGCTTGCCGGAGTAGACGCGGAAGTAGGTGAGCTTGCCGACGTAGGGGTCGGTCATGACCTTGAACGCGAGGGCAGCGAAGGGGCCACTGTCGTCGGCGGGCCGCTCGGCCTCGGTGTCCTCTGCCTGGCCCTTGCCGGCGGGAACGACACCGGTCACGGGCGGCACCTCGAGCGGTGAGGGCAGCAGGTCGACGATCGCGTCGAGCAGCGGCTGCACCCCCTTGTTCTTGAACGACGTGCCGCAGAGCACCGGCGTCACCTTGGTGTCGAGGCAGGCTCGGTGCAGGGACTTGGCGATCCGCTCGTGGGGGATCTCTTCCTCGGCCAGGTAGGCCTCCATCAGCTCGTCGTCGTAGTCGGCGCAGGCCTCAATTAGCTGCGTGCGGTATTCCTCGGCCTGCTCGCGCAGGTCCTCCGGAATCTCGACCGTGTCGTAGGCGGCGCCGAGCTCGTCGGTCCAGATAAGGCCTTTCATCTCGATCAGGTCGACGACGCCCTGGAAGTTGTCCTCGCTGCCGATCGGCAGCTGGATCGGCAGCGGGTTGGCGCCGAGCCGGTCGGTCATCGTCTGCACCGAGTTGAAGAAGTCAGCGCCGGTGCGGTCCATCTTGTTGATGTAGGCGAAGCGCGGCACTTTGTACTTGTCCGCCTGGCGCCAGACCGTCTCCGACTGGGGCTCGACCCCGGCAACCGCGTCGAAGACGGCGATCGCGCCGTCGAGCACGCGCAGGCTGCGCTCGACCTCGACCGTGAAGTCGACGTGGCCGGGCGTATCGATGATGTTGATCCGGTGGTCCTTCCACTCGCAGGCGGTGGCGGCGGAGGTGATCGTGATCCCGCGCTCCTGCTCCTGCTCCATCCAGTCCATCACCGCAGCGCCCTCGTGGACCTCGCCCATCTTGTGGGTGCGGCCGGTGTAATAAAGGATGCGCTCGGTCGTCGTCGTCTTACCGGCGTCGATGTGCGCCATGATCCCGATATTGCGCGTCTTCTCTAGGGGAAAGCTGCGTGCCATGTGTTCCTAAGGTAAGGGTTTGGACGTGAAACAGGGACGGGACAAAAGCAAACGATCTGGCAAGAGCCGAGATCGGCGCATGAAAAAGGCCCTCGCGGGCCCGGCGAAACGAACTTCGAAACGGACTTCGAAAAGACTGCCTGAGCGACGCGCGATGATAGCAGCGGCGCGGCGGCGCATCGGCGCGGTCCTCTCGGCAGCCGCGAAGCGCACGCGCCAGGTCGATCGCGCGGCGGCGCGGCGGATCGAGAAGCTGCGACCGCGCTTGGCCCGGTTGGCTCAACGGCTCCGCACCGATGTATTGCGCCTTCTCAAGACGCTGGGCAAGCACTTGCGTCCCGTCGGAGTATTTGTGCTGCGCGTATTCGGCCGCGGCGAACAATGGTTGCGCCGGGCCAGCGCCCTTGCAGCCAAAGGGGCGACCAGCGCCAGCGCGATGCTCACCCCCCAGCGCGCTGTCTGCGGCGTGATCGTCGCCGCGGCGCTCTGCCTGGTCGTCGCGCAGTTCGTCGACTTTCGCAGCGTCGAGATCGGCCAGCCCGGTTACGCGGGACTGGCCGCGGCGGCTCCGCCGACGGTCGCGGCGAAGACGCCGGTCGACGTCCACTCCTACCTCCTGATCCCGATCGCGCTGCTCGCTGGCGCCTGCGGGGCGACGATGGCCCTGCGCCCGCAGCGGCGCGGTCTGGGCCGCGTCGTCATTGCTCTCGGTCTGCTCAGCATCGCCGTGATCCTGCTCGTCGACCTGCCCGCCGGCCTCGACGAGGGCGCCCAGGCAACGCGTTTTTCCGGCGCCACGGCGGTGCTTGAAAACGGCTTCTACGCCCAGCTCGCGGCAGCGGCGGGGCTGGTCTTGGGCGGACTGCTCTACTATGCGCGACCGTGCCGAATACGAATCAACTTGTCAGGAAGGGCCGCAAGCGCCCGAAGAAGAAGACGACGACCCCGGGTCTCAAGTCGGGACAGGGCCGCAAGAAGGCCGTCGCCGCGCCGCAGCGGCGCGGCGTCTGCACGCGCGTCGCAACCGTAACACCGAAGAAGCCGAACTCCGCCCTGCGCAAGATCGCGCGTGTGCGGCTGACCAACGGGATGGAGGTCACCACCTACATCCCCGGTGAGGGTCACAACCTGCAGGAGCACTCCGTGGTACTGGTCCGCGGTGGTCGTGTCAAGGATTTGCCTGGCGTCCGCTACAAGGTCGTCCGCGGCACCCTCGATGCCGCCGGCGTCTCCGACCGCAAGCAGGCCCGTTCGCGCTACGGCGTCAAGGCTTCCTGATGCCCCGCCGCTCAGCAGCCACGATCCGGCCGGTAGAGCCCGACGCGCGCTTTCGCAACCGGCTTGTCCAGCAGCTGATCAACAAGGTGATGAGCGACGGCAAGAAGCAACTTGCCGAGCGCATCGTCTACGACGCCCTCGCCCTGGTCGGCGAGCGCTCTGGCGAGGATGCGATCGAGACGCTCGAGGCCGCAATCAAGCAGCTGACCCCGGTGCTCGAGGTTCGCTCCCGCCGCGTCGGTGGCGCCACCTATCAGGTGCCGGTCGAGGTTCCCGCCCGCCGCGCCCGCACCCTGGCGATCCGCTGGATGGTCGACTACGCGCGCAACCGCCGCGAGTACTCGATGGCCGAGCGGCTTGCCGGCGAGATCCTCGACGCGACCCAGCAGCAGGGATCTGCCTGGAAGCGCAAGGACGACATCTACCGCATGGCCCAGGCCAACAAGGCCTTCGCGCACTACCGCTGGTAGTCCGGCCTCGGCCATGAGCCGACCGATCCTCGCAGTCGACATTGATGGCGTCATCTCCCTTTTCGGAGCGGAGACCCCGCCGGACCGATCTTTCACCCGGCTCGAGCTGGTCGACGGCGTGCCGCATCTGATCTCGCTCCCCTGCGGGGACCGCCTGCAGCGACTGAGCGAGCACTTCGAGCTTGTCTGGGCCAGCGGCTGGGAGGACAAAGCAAACTTCTATTTGCCCTCGCTGCTGGGACTGCCGGAGCTGCCGCACGTGACCTTCGATGGGGCCGTCGCCGCCGGCGGCGCCCACTGGAAGCTGGGTCCACTGGGCGAGTACGCGACCGGCCGCGCGCTTGCCTGGATCGACGACAACTTCGACCAGAGCTGCTTCGAGTGGGCAGAGGGACGTGAGCAACCGACGCTGCTCGTTCCCACCGAGACACACCTTGGCCTCGAGGAGGCCCACGTGGGCGCCCTCGAGGCCTGGGTGCGCACTCTCTAAAGAGTCATGGTCGCGGCGCTAACGCCCGGACTGACTCCTACACAAACCCCCATTTGAGGCCTGCGTGCGTTCCGGTGAGTTTCCACTTCATGCCGCCCACGAAGTAAGCGGTATTAAATCCGTAGCGCAATCTGTCGGTGGGTTCGAATAATTGCTGGATGGCGATGTTCGCCTTGATTAATGGTTCGAGCTTTTTCCCGTCACGATTGAGGTCGCCTTCTTTGACTTCCCAGACAGGGTTACCGGTGATGTCCACTTTCAGAGGAAGGGGGCATCCTTTACCGCCTACAAAGATGATAGTGGCTAGTTTAGTTAGCACATCGGGCGAACCTAAAATATAGGTAGCCCCGTTATGTAATATCACTAACAGGCTGGCAAGTATCGTGATATGGCCAGCCGCGTTTTTTTCTCCTTTTTCAATTTCGCAGGGGAGTTTTTCACCTTTTTTGCCTTCTTCTGCTTCTTTTTCCGATACTTCTTCAGACGTTGTGCATTCTTCGAATAAGAGTTCTACTAACGCTTTTCCTTCGATGCCGCTGAGAATTTTTCCTTCGGGGATCGTGTATTTGGGACAGGCAACTTCGGCATGCAGAACGGGCACGACGAGCCTGATCTGTCCATCCGACGTCCCAGCGGCAAAGGTCTTGCCAGTCGCTAAGGGACCTGATTCTTCGATCTTGATTCCGCCTTCGGCCTGACTGCTCGCCGGCCCAGCGGCCATCAGTCCGAGTGCAGACAGGAGCAAGGCGCCGAGAACCCTGAGCGGGTGCTTTCGCATGTGACTTCTCCTTATGAGGCACGGGGGGAGGCCCCCGTGCGATAGCTATCATTGTCCGGACGGGATCCGGATGGTCAGAAGATCTCTACTGGTCGGTTGCTGGTCAAGGTTTGCCGCCCGATGTTTTCTATCCCGCGGCCCCTGACGCGGCATCGCATCCCCTACACTCCTCCGGATGCAAGGGTTCTGGCCGATTTTCTTTCTGCTGGTCGTGCTGAAGATCCCGGTCTTCGCCTCAATAGCCCTGATCTGGTGGGCCAGCCGGGAACCAGAACCCGAGCCCGCAACAGATGAGGACGGCGGCAGCCCCAAGCGCTGGAACCCACAGCCAAAGCTCCCCAGAGGCCCACGCCGAGGACCTCATACAGGCGGCGCCGCGAGAAGGCGCCGGGGTGCCCCTCTCGCGCAGCGGCGTCCTGGTTTTCGCACAGACCGCTCACCGAGAGAGCTTCCGCACACGGCGAAAACCCCAGCAAGCGAGAGGGGCACCCCGGTGCCTTCCCCGCCCCCCGCTCAAACCCGCTGAGCAGCTCTCTTCCGCTCGCGCTTGATCTCCCGCAAGTAAGGCTGGAAATCGACCTGAATCGTGTGCCTCTTGGAGGCGACGTAGCGCTTCTTCATCTTCTTTTCCGCTTCGTCGATCTCCGCACGCATCGCCGCCGGCGAGGGCAGCGTCCCGCGCCCACTGAGCAGGTCAGCGACCCACTCCGCCTGCGCCTCGGCCAGCGGCATGATCGCCCCGAGCGGCTGGATCAAGCCGATGAAATAGAGCCCCGGGTGGTCCACAGAGGCGACGCGACGGTAGAGCGGCAGGCGGTTGCCCGCGGCTGAAACCAGGTTCTCGTCGAAGAAGGGAAAGGTGATCCGGTAGCCGGTGCAGTAGACGACGAGGTCGATCTCCTCCTCGCTGCCATCGACGAAGCGGACCGTTCGCCCACCGTTGAAGCGGTCGAGGTTGGGCTTGACCGCGATGTCGCCGTGGCCGAGCCGCGAGAGCAGCTCGGCAGAGACGGTCGGATGCGCCTCAAGCAGCTTGTGGTCGGGCTTGGGCAAGCCGTAGGCCGTCATGTCGCCGGCGGTCAGCCCCAGCATGCGACCGAGCACGAAGCGCTGCACCGAGAGGGGCATCAGGGTCAGCATCTTCGAGGCCGCTTCGTCGGTTGGTTTGCCGTTCAGGTACTTGGGCATGACGTAGGCGCCGCGCCGCATCGCGAGGAAGGTCTTATCGGCGATCCGCGATGCCTCGACCGCGATATCGGTCGCCGAGTTGCCGATCCCCAGAACCAGCACCCGCTTGTCGCGAAGGACCTCGGGCTCGCGGTAGTGGTGGACGTGGATCTGCTCGCCCTCGAACTCCTCCGAGCCGGGAAAGGCCGGCTCCGGCCAGCGCGGGTCCCAGTGGTGCCCGTTGGCGACCAGGACCGCCCGGTAGAGGTGCGCCTCGCTCTTGCCATCGGCATCCTCGACAACGACCTCCCACTCGCCATCGACCGGCGCGACGCTCTTGACCTCGGCGCGAAAGCGGATCTTCTCCCGCAGGCCGAAGTGGTCTACGTAGTCATCGAAGTAGCGGGCGATCTGGAAGTGATTCGGGTAGTCCGGATAGTCATCCGGCATCGGGTAGGTCCTGTAGGCCATCAACCCACGCGAGGTATTGATGTGCAGCGAGCGATACGCCGACGACATCTCATTGTCGTTTTCGTAGCGCCAGTTGCCGCCGACCTCAGACCCCTTCTCGAAGCAGTAAAAGGGGATGCCCCGCGCGTTCAGCACCTGACAAGCAGCAATCCCCGAAGAGCCCGCTCCGATAACGCAAGTCTTCTTACTGGCCATCCGGCCAATCTACCGAGAGGACGGGGCGCCCGTCCGACGGAACTTGTGAGCGAGCGAAGCGAGCGGGTTCCGGCGGATGGGCACCCCGTCCTCCTGACGCAGAGGGGGTGAGGAGGTCCACCCCTAGGGCCCGTAGTCGAAGCGGGAAATCGGCCCGAAGCTTGGTCCATCGGATCACAAACCCAACGAAAGGAACCTCCGATGACCAGCAAGACCCGTTCATTCCGTCCCTCCCCCGCCCTCGTGATCGCCTGCATCGCGCTGTTCGCCGCCCTTACCGGCAGCGCCATCGCCGCCGGCGTCGGCAAGAACACCGTCCGTTCGCCGCAGATCGTCGACGGCACGATCCGCACGGTCGACCTCCGCGACAACGCGGTCGCCGCCGGCAAGATCGCCCCCGACGCGGTCGACACGACCGAGATCGCCGAGAACGGCGTCGATTCTTCCGACGTCGCGCCGGAGACCCTGACCGCGGCCGACCTGGGCCCTGCCTCGGTCACCTCGTCGGAGGTAGCCGACCAGTCCCTGACCGCCAACGACCTCGGCCCCGACTCAGTCGGTTCGAGCGAGCTCCAGGCCGGAGCCGTCCGCGCCTCCGAGCTAGGAACGATCATCGCGGTCTCGAACAGCACGACGATCAAAACCGGCAACAACGCCAGCGTCAGCGTCGATTGCCCCACGGGCACCGTCGCGATCAGCGGTGGCAACACGGCGGGCGACTACCGCGTAGCCGCCACAGGCGCCCAGCGCACGGGCAACGGCTGGATAGCCCACGCCCACAGCTACGCCCCAGCCGACACCAGCCTCACTGTCTACGCCTACTGCCTCCAGGGCGGCAGCAGCAACTAGACCGCTCCTCCCAGCTAAAGAAAAGGCCGGGGCATCTGCCCCGGCCTTTTCTCGTTCAGTGGAGTTGAAGCTAGTGCTTCTTGCCTTTGCCGTGGCCGGCTTTGTGATGGCCTTTTTTGGGCTGTTTGACCACGAAGGTGTGGACTTCGCTTTTAGCCGTGCCGCCGGTACCGGTAGGCGTGAACGTAATCCGGATCTTGAGGTTCAGCTTGCCCTTCGTCTGCAGCGTCTTCACCGCCGGCCCGGTGAGTTTTAGACTCAGCGTGTTGGGCCCGGGCGTAACCGCCTGCGTCAGCCGCTTGATCAGTGCCGGCCGCTTGCACTTGCCTCTCTTGCCTTTCGCCGAGGATTTCGCGTTTTTCCCCGCGCACTTCGCTTTCGGATGAGCTGCTCTTGAGAGGGCAGCACCATCCTGGCCAGCGGAGCTGCTGCCGGCTTCCTCGTCCAGCACGCTTTCAGCGATCACGTTGCCGGCGCTGTCGAAGACGATTTTCACCTGGACAACGTGGCACCCTTTGGCGCAGCTGATCCGCGGTTCGATTTTGAAGTTGTTCGACGGCGGAGTCACGCAGTGCTCGTTGGGATCGCGCACCTGACCGGGAGGACAGGCCGGCAGCGCTGCGCCCGCGCCTGCTTTCACCAGTTCGACGAGCTGGGCAACAAGGTTGCCTTCAGCGGCTTCCAGAGCCGAGCCACCCGTGCGTCCCGCCCAGTTCTGCCAGTACGGCAGGTAGGCGGGGTCGCCGTTGTAGTCGACAAACTCAAGCGGCTTGCCGTCGTTGATCAGCTTCTGCAGCACACCCTGCCAGTCGAGATCATCAGCGGTGCCGACGGTGTTGTCGGCACCGGGGTCGATACCGGTGTTGAACGGGGTTTGGGCCCAAACGCTGCTCGGGATGCCCTCGTTGAGTTCATTGTCGTGTGGCACGTCGTCGGCCACGAGAACGACCACGCCGCGGGCGCCAGGGCGCCAGCCGACAGCTGGATTCACATCGCTCTCATAGAGACTTCTCCCGTAGGCCTCCGGGCTGTCGCCGCCGCCATTGGCTTCCAGACCCAAGAGCGCGGCGCTGATCGCCGACTGGTTGGAGGTGATCGGCACGTGGAGGGTCCAAGGCGCGAACCCGTCCCCGATGCCGTATTCGAATTCCCCAGGATTGACGACGTCGTTGTAATCGCTCACCTCAGAGAGGCCGAACTGAACGTCCGGAAGCGAGGCGCCGATCTGCGTCATCGCTTCCTGGATCTGGGCCTGAGCTTCGTCAATGGCGCCGCCCATCGAGCCCGTGGTGTCGAAGACAAACATCACGTCGGTATGGGCGGGCGTTGCCGCCTTTGCCTGGTTTGGCAGCGTGAACGCCAGAGCCGCCACGCCCAGCACGAAAATAGCGGCAGCGTAATGCCACCGAGTGACAACGGAAAGTCTCACAGGAACGGCCTCCCCAATCAGTTGACGATCAGCAATCAAAGTCAGTGAAAACAACTCGCAACAACGACCCTAACTTGCGCCCCGGCGAACAGCAAAGCTCACGGTCCTTGAGCGGCAAGCCCAAAGCTCAACCCGACGTGGATGTCGTCGCCCGGCTTTCGGGCGCAAAGGAGGGGCCGGGTGCCCCTCCCGCGCAGCGGCGTCATGTTTTTCGCACAGACCACTCAGCGAGTGATACGGAAGTCCGCGGCGAAAAACCCAGCAAGCGGGAGGGGCACCCGGCCCCTCCCCCACAACCTAGGACTGCCCGGGCGACTTCTCCTCAGACGTCTGCTCAATCTCCTGAGCCAACTCCTCAAGCTCCTCGGCAAACGAAGGCCCAAAGCTCTCCACGGCCTCGCCACCATCGTCAAGTCCAAGCTCAGCCGCCAGCTCTTCCTCGTCGAGCAACCCTTCCTCGCTCGGCGGTTCGATCGGCACCGCAGGCTCGACCGCGATCGTGCGGTAGTGCTTGAGGCCGGTGGCGGCTGGAATCAGCTTGCCGATGATCACGTTCTCCTTCAGGCCGACGAGTTTGTCTCGCTTGCCCTCCAGCGCGGCATCGGTGAGCACCTTGGTCGTCTCCTGGAAGGAAGCGGCCGAGAGGAAGGACTCGGTAGCTAGTGAGGCCTTGGTGATGCCGAGAATGACCTCCTCGGCCTTGGCCGGCGTGCCACCTTCTTCCTTCGTCTTCTTGTTGAGTCGCTTCAGCGCGCCGCGATCCTCGAGCTGGCCCGGCAGCAGGCTGGTCGAGCCCTTCGATTCGATCCGGCCCTTCTTCAGCATCTGGCGGGCGATCAGCTCGATGTGCTTGTCGTTGATGTCGACGCCCTGGGCCCGGTAGACACGCTGTACCTCGGCCACCAGGTAGAGCTCGACCGCGGTGCGACCGCGAATCGCCAGCAGGTCGGCTGGGTAGAGCGAACCCTCGTTGAGCTGCTGTCCGACCTCGACCTTGTCGCCGTCCGCCACGTGCAGGCGGGTGCGGGGCGGGAAGCTGTAGGCGTGCTCCTCGCCGCTGGACTCGGTGACGTGGACTTTCAGCGCTTTGTCGGTTTCTTCGACCGTGACTTTGCCAGCCGCCTCCGCCATCTGCGCCAGCCCCTTCGGTTTACGCGCCTCGAAGAGCTCGACGATGCGCGGCAGACCCTGGGTGATGTCCTGGCCGGCGACGCCGCCGGTGTGGAACGTCCGCATGGTCAGCTGCGTTCCCGGCTCACCAATCGACTGGGCGGCGATGATGCCGACCGCGTCGCCGATGTTGACCGTGAAGCCGGTCGCCGGTGCAACGCCGTAACAGGCGCGGCAAACGCCGGAATCGGCGTCGCACTTGAGCGTCGAACGAACCGGGATCATCACCTCTTCGTCACCGAACGCCTCGGCGATCTCTTCGACATCGGCGAGGGTGATCTCCTGGTTGCGCTTGAGCAGCTCGCGACCGCGTTTCGTTTCGAGTTTTTTCGCGGCGAGGCGACCGGCGAGATTGTCGTTGAGCGAGTTGTCGTCCTTGCGCAGCGCCATCTCGATGTGGTCTTTGGTTTTGCAGTCCTCCTCGCGCACGATCACGTCCTGCGCGACATCGACCAGGCGCCGGGTCAGGTAACCCGAGTCGGCCGTACGCAGCGCCGTGTCGGCGAGACCCTTTCGGGCGCCGTGGGTGGAGATGAAGTACTCCAGCACCGAGAGGCCCTCCATGAAATTGGCCTTAATCGGCCGCTCGATGATTTCGCCCTTCGGATTGGCCATCAGGCCGCGCATCCCCGCCAGCTGGCGAATCTGCTTGAAGGAGCCGCGGGCGCCCGAGTTGGCCATCATGAAGATCGGGTTCAACTCGGCGAGGTTGTCCTCCATCGCCTGCGCGACCTCGTCCGTCGCTTTGTTCCAGTGCGACGTGACCGCCTCGTGGCGCTCCTCGGCCGTGATGTAGCCGTCGTTGTACTGGCCCTGGATCTCGGCCGTCTGCTTCTCGTAGCGTTCGAGGATCTGCTCCTTGTCGGGCGGCGAGACGACGTTGTTCTTGGACACCGTGATCCCCGCCTGGCTGGCGTAGTGGAAGCCGAGGTCCTTGAACGCGTCGAGCACCTGCGAGACGGCCGGGGCACCGTAGGCCTCGACCAAATCGAAGACCATCTCGTTGATCTTCTTCTTCTTCAGCGAGAAGTTGACAAACTCGAACTGGTCGGGATCGAAGTCCTCGCCGAGCGCCTCGGCGAGGGCGCGCTCGATCTTCTCGTTGAAGATGATCCGGCCCACTGTGGTGAGGAAGTGGCCGCGCCCGGCCCGCCGGTACTCGGCCTGGTCGTGCAGTTTGCAGCCGCCGTTCTCGTAAACGAGCTCGGCCTCCTGCGAGGAGCGGAACACCTTCGGCGATGAGCCGTTGCGCTTATTGCCCTGGCCCGCCTTGAGCTCCTCGTCAATCTTCGCCAGATCCTCGGCATCGGGCCCGTAGGTGAGGTAGTAAATGCCGAGCACCATGTCCTGGGTCGGCGTCGCCAGCGGCGCACCGTGAGCCGGCGAGAGAATGTTGTTCGCCGAGAGCATCAGGATCCGCGCCTCGGCCTGGGCCTCGGCGGAGAGCGGCACGTGGACCGCCATCTGATCGCCGTCGAAGTCGGCGTTGAAGGCGGAGCAGACCAGTGGATGAACCTGGATCGCCTTGCCCTCGACCAGCACCGGCTCGAAGGCCTGGATGCCGAGACGGTGCAGGGTTGGCGCGCGATTGAGCAGCACCGGGTGCTCGTGGATGACTTCCTCGAGCACGTCCCAGACCTCAGGAATCATCGACTCGACCATCTTCTTCGCGGCCTTGATGTTCTGCACGGCCTTGCGCTCGACCAGCTGGGCCATGATGAATGGCTTGAAGAGCTCCAGCGCCATCAGCTTTGGCAGGCCGCACTGGTGCAGCCTCAGGCTCGGGCCCGAGACGATCACCGAACGGCCGGAGTAGTCGACGCGCTTGCCGAGCAGGTTCTGGCGGAAGCGCCCCTGCTTGCCCTTGAGCATGTCGGAGAGCGACTTCAGCGGGCGGTTGCCGGGGCCCGTCACCGGACGGCCGCGGCGGCCGTTGTCGAACAGTGCGTCGACGGCCTCCTGCAGCATCCGCTTCTCGTTGTTGACGATGATCTCCGGCGCACCGAGGTCAAGCAGGCGCTTGAGCCGGTTGTTGCGGTTGATCACGCGGCGGTAGAGATCGTTGAGGTCCGACGTGGCGAAGCGGCCACCATCGAGCTGGACCATCGGCCGCAGCTCCGGCGGGATCACCGGCACGCTGTCGAGGATCATCCAGTCCGGCTGGTTATCGGAGTTGAGAAAGGCGGAAGCCACCTTGAGGCGCTTCACCGCGCGGGCCTGTTTCTGGCCTTTGGAGCTGTTGATGATCAGCTCAAGTTCCTCGCAGTCGGCCTCGAGGTCGACCTGTTCCAGCAGGTCGCGCACCGCCTCGGCACCCATGCTGCCGCGGAAGTACTCGCCCCAGCCGAACGGCGAGCCGAAGCGATCCTTGAGCTCGCGGAAGACGGTCTCGTCGTTGACGACGTCCTTCGGCTTCATCTCGGTGAAGATCTTCCAGACTTCAGCCATCCGCTCGATCGCCTCATCGATGTAGGCCTCGGTGTCGGAGATCTCGGCGTCGAAGGTCTTGCGCAGCTCTTTGATCATCTTCGCCCGTTCGTCGTCCTTCAGCTTGCGCAGCTGCGCTGCGGTCAGCTTCAGCGAATCGGCCCAGATGTGATCGTCGTCGTCGAACTTGGTCTGCGTGCCGTCCTCGAGGTACTTGACCCGGCGCTCGAGCGACTCGCTCAGCTCCTGGGTCCTTTTCTGCCTTTCGGCCTCGTAGGAGTCGGTGACCTTTTTGACCTCTTTCTCGAGCTCGCCAAGATCCTTGTCGCGGGCCTCGACATCGACCCAGGTGATCATCGAAGCGGCGAAGTAAAGAACCTTCTCCAGCTCCTTGGGAGCCATGTCGATCAGGTAGCCGATCCGACTTGGCACGCCCTTGAAGAACCAAATGTGGGAGACCGGCGCGGCGAGGTCGACGTGACCCATGCGCTCGCGGCGGACCTTGGAGCGCGTGACCTCGACCCCGCAGCGCTCGCAGACGATGCCCTTGTAGCGGACCCGCTTGTACTTGCCGCAGTAGCACTCCCAGTCCTTGGTCGGACCGAAGATGCGCTCGCAAAAGAGGCCGTCTTTCTCCGGCTTCAGCGTGCGGTAGTTGATCGTCTCCGGCTTGGTGACCTCGCCCCAGCTCCAGGAACGGATCTTCTTCGACGACGCGAGGCCGATCTCGATTGCGTCGAAATTATTGATGTCGATCATCAGTCCTCCACCTTTGCCTCTTCGGCCTCTTTGGGTTGCTCTGCAGCAGCCCCGTCACCGTCAGTTCCAGCCTCGCCCTCGGCGACCACCTGCTCCTCGCGCTCATCGGCGGCCCCGTTGGGGGACTCCGGCGAGTCGGCGCGAACGCCGGTCAGGTCCATGCCGAGCTCCTCGGCGGCCTTGAGCAGGTCGTCATCCTCCTCGGCGATCTCAACGTCTCCCCCTTCGGAGACGACGTTGGCGTCGAGCGAGAGGCTCTGGATCTCCTTCAGCAGCACTTTGAAGGACTCCGGAATCGAGGGCTCCGGAATGTTCTCGCCCTTGACGATCGCCTCATAGGCCTTGACCCGGCCGACCGTGTCGTCGGACTTGACCGTGAGCATCTCCTGCAGCGTGTAGGCAGCGCCGTAGGCCTCCAGGGCCCAGACCTCCATCTCGCCGAAGCGCTGTCCACCGAACTGCGCCTTGCCGCCCAGCGGCTGCTGGGTGACGAGCGAGTAGGGCCCGGTCGAACGCGCGTGGATCTTGTCATCGACCAGGTGCAGCAGCTTGAGGATGTACATGTAGCCGACCGTGACCTTGCCCTCGTAGGGCTCGCCGGTGCGGCCGTTGTAGAGCTGAGCGCTGCCGGCAGCGCGAGCGCCCGGGCGCTCGCTCTTGTCGATGCCGAGGTCGATGCCGCGCTCGGCATTCTCGTCCTGCCAGCTGACCAGCGCCTCATCGACGTCCTCGACGGTTGCCCCGTCGAAGACCGAGGTCGCCACGTAGACGCGGCCGTCCCCCTCGTCGGAGTGGGCTTGTTTGTAGGCCTCGGAGCCATCGTCGTACCAGCCGTTGCCGGCGACCCAGCCAAGGTGCGTCTCGAGGATCTGGCCGATGTTCATTCGACTCGGCACACCGAGCGGATTGAGGATGACGTCGACCGGGGTGCCGTCGGCGAGGTGGGGCATGTCCTCCTCGGGCACGATCTTCGAGATCACACCCTTGTTGCCGTGACGGCCGGCGAGCTTGTCGCCCTCGGCGATCTTGCGCTTCGTCGCGACGAAGACGCGGACCAGGTCGTTGACCCCGGCGGACAGGTCGTCGCCGTCGTCGCGGCTGAAGGTGAGCACGTCGATGACGACCCCACCCTCGCCGTGCGGGACCTTCAGCGAGGTGTCACGGACCTCGCGCGCCTTCTCCTTGAAGATCGCGCGGATCAGCTTCTCCTCGGCGGTCAGCTCGGTCTCCCCCTTGGGCGTGACCTTGCCGACCAGCAGGTCACCGGAGACAACCTCGGCGCCGACGCGGACGATGCCGCGCTCGTCGAGGTTGCGCAGGCTCTCCTCGGAGCGGTTGGGGATGTCGCGGGTGATCTCCTCGTCGCCGAGCTTGGTCGTGCGGGCGTCGATCTCGTACTCCTCGATGTGGATCGAGGTGAGCTCGTCGTCCTTGACCAGGCGCTCGGAGAGGATGATCGCGTCCTCGAAGTTGTAGCCCTCCCAGGACATGAAGGCGACCAGGCAATTCTTGCCCAGGGCAATCTCGCCACCGCCGGTCGAGGAACCGTCGGCGAGCACGTCGCCCTTCTTCACCTTCTGCCCGCTCTTCACGATTGGGCGCTGGTGGATGATCGTGCCCTGATTGGAGCGCATGAACTTGTGCAGCTGGTACTCGTCCTTTTTGGCGCCATGGGCAACGACGATCCGGTTCGCGTCGACGTGATCGACCTCGCCGTCGTTCTCGGCGAGGATGACGTCACCGGTGTCGACCGCGGCACGGCGCTCCATGCCGGTGCCGATCAGCGGTGGGTCGGGCTTCAACAGCGGCACTGCCTGGCGC
This sequence comes from Solirubrobacterales bacterium, assembly GCA_035605695.1. Classification (GTDB taxonomy): domain Bacteria; phylum Actinomycetota; class Thermoleophilia; order Solirubrobacterales; family 70-9; genus VRUE01. Next base: position 92,192 of record DATNGZ010000072.1, read on the forward strand.
TGCATGTTGGAGCCCATCAGGGCGCGGTTGGCGTCGTCGTGCTCGAGGAACGGGATCAGCGCCGTCGCCACCGACCAGATCTGGGTCGGCGAAACATCCATTAGGTCGACTTCCTTCGGGGAAGCCGTCGCGTACTCGTCCTCACCCGAGCGGACCAGAACCGTCGGCCCCTTCAGCTTCTGGGTTTTCTCGTCGAGCTCGGCGTTCGCCTGGGCGATCACCTTGTCTTCCTCCTGGGTCGCGTCCATGTGGACGATCTCCTCGGTGACGACGCCGTCTTTGACCACCCGGTACGGGGTGGTGACGAAGCCGTGCTCGGAGACCTGCGCGTAGGAAGAGAGCGAGCCGATCAGGCCGATGTTCGGCCCCTCAGGCGTCTCGATCGGGCACATCCGGCCGTAGTGGGTCGGGTGCACGTCGCGGACCTCGATCGGGGCCCGCTCACGGGTCAGACCACCGGCGCCCAGCGCCGAGAGACGACGGCGGTGCGTGAGGCCTGCCAATGAGTTGGTCTGGTCCATGAACTGCGAGAGCTGCGAGGAGCCGAAGAACTCCTTCATCGCCGCCACGACAGGGCGGATGTTGATGATCGTCTGCGGTGTGATCGCATCCGAGTCTTCGGTGGTCAGGCGCTCGCGGACGACGCGCTCCATCCGGTAGAGGCCGATGCGGAAGGCCTCCTGGATCAGCTCGCCGACCGTGCGCAGGCGCCGGTTGCCGAAATGCTCGTACTCATCGAGGTGTTCGCTAACCGGCTCGCGGGGATAGGTGATCGCCTCCGCGGCGTAGTCTTTGATCGGGTTCTCCTCGTCGATCTCCTCGGGAATACCGAGCAGCTTCGGCAGGCTGACGAGCTCCTTGACCAGAGCGATGATGTCGTCGTGGGTGAGGACCCGGGTGTCGAGGTCGATGTCGAGGTCGAGCCGCGCGTTGAGCTTGTAGCGGCCGACCCTGGTCAGGTCATAGCGCTTGGAGTCGAAGAAGAGCTGCTCGAGCAGGTTGCGGGCGGCGTCGACTGAGGGCGGCTCGCCCGGGCGCTGCTTCTTGAACAGCTCGATCAGCGCGCCCTCCTCGGTCCGGGTCGCCTCGGTGTCGCCCTCGATCGTGTGGCGCATGTAGATCGAGTTGTCGAACATGTCGAGGAGCTGTTTGTCCTCGACGTAGCCCATCGCGCGCAGCAGCACGGTGACCGGCAGCTTGCGCTTGCGGTCGATGCGGACGAAGACCTTGCCTTTTTTGTCGATCTCCAGCTCCAGCCAGGACCCGCGGGCCGGCATCAGGTTGGCAATGAAGACCTGCTTTTCAGCGTCCTTGGGCGCCATCACGTAGGCACCGGGGGAACGGACGAGCTGGGTGACGACGACGCGCTCGGTGCCGTTAATGATGAAGGTGCCGCGATCGGTCATCCACGGAAAGTCGCCCATGAAGACGGCCTGCTCGCGGATCTCTCCGGTCTCTTTGTTCTGGAAGGCGACCGTGGCAGACAGCGGCCGCGAGTAGGTCATGTCCTTCTCGCGGCACTCCTCGATCGTGTGTGGAGGCTCCTCGAATTTGAACTCGCCAAAGACGATCGCGAGATTCCCCGTGTAGTCCTCAATCGGGGAAATATCGTTGATCGTCTCTCGCAGTCCACCCTTTTTAGGATCCGTCAGCTCTTCGAAAGAGCGACGTTGAATATCGATCAGATGGGGGACTTCGAGGGGGTTCTGTAGTCGGGAAAAACTCCTGCGGGTTACGGGGGCAGCGTTCGAACGTGCCAAGACGGGCGACTCCTCAGAAGGTCAGAGGGACGTTAGGGACAGCGCAGATATTGGGCAGGGAACTCAACTGGGCGCGACCGCGAAAAATAACACACGGCCGCGCTCTACCGCAGATTTGGCTCCCTGCCAGGGTTCCAACCGCGGTCGATGCGAGGTTTACTTGAGCTCGACTGTGGCGCCGGCCTCCTCGAGCTCGGCCTTCAGCTTGTCGGCCTCTTCGCGCTCGATGCCCTCCTTGATCGCCTTCGGAGCCTCGTCGACCATCGCCTTAGCCTCTTTCAGGCCGAGCCCGGTCGCCGCGCGGACGACCTTGATGACCGGCACCTTCTGGCCGCCGACCTCGGTCAGTACTACGTCGACCGTGGAGGACTCCTCCTCGGCGCCGCCGCCATCGGCGGGAGCGCCGGCAGCGGCAGGGGCCGCGGCGGCGACGGCAGTAGCGGAGACGCCGAACTCCTCCTCCAAAGCTTTGATCCGCTCGGAGAGCTCGAGCACCGAGATGCTCTTCAGCTCCTCGATCCAGTCCTCGGTTGAAATCTTGGTAGCCATCTACTCCTCTTCCTTGCTCGCATCGTCGTTTGAAGTCTCATCGTCACTGGAAGTCTCTACCTCTGCCTCTGCCTCGGCTGCAGGGGCGTCGTCGGCAGCCGTCGTCTCCTCGGCGGTCTCTGCTACCGCGGGCGCCTCCTCGGCCTTGGCCTCTGCCGCCGGAGCCTCGCCAGACACGAGGCCCTGCTCGGCGATCTGACCGAGCTGCGAAGCGAGACCTTGGATCAGCGAACCGAGTCCACGGACCAAGCCGGTCAGCGGACTGGCGACGACGCCGGCGAACTGGCCGATCAGGACTTCGCGGCCGGGCAGCTTGGCGATCGCCTGGAAGCGGTCCTCGTCGAGACTGAGGCCTTCCATGAAGCCGCCCTTGAAGGTGAGAACGTCGTTCGCTTTGCTGAAGCTCGAGATCGTCTTCGCCGCCTGGGCGGTGTCGCCGCGCACGAAGGTCAACGCGGTCGGGCCCTTGAGCAGCTCACCGAGGCGCTCCTCGCCCGCTTTGTCGGCGGCGATTTTGCTCAGCCGGTTCTTGACGATGCGGAAGCTTGCGTCGGACTCACGCAGCTTGGCGCGCAGTTCAGCCGCCTGGGGAACGCTGATCCCCTTGTAGTCGACCGCGAAAATCGCCTCAGATGCCTCGATCTGGGCGGCGATCTCCTCGATTGTGGCTGACTTCTCGTCTCGGTTCATTCGTCTACCTGCATCGGAGTTACGGGCTCGGCCCGGCCGATGGTCTCGGGTGCGACGGCGCAGTCTAGGCCGTTACGGGTTCCTCTGCTGCCTGGGGCGCGCCATCGGCATCGCGGGCCCCTACCTTGGAGGCGTCGACCCGGATCCCTGGGCCCATCGTCGTGCTCAGTGTGCAGGAGACGATGTAGCGGCCTTTTGCCGCAGAGGGCTTGGCGCGGACGATCTCCTCCATCACCACGGTGAAGTTGTCTTGCAGTTTGTCGGCGTCAAGGCTGGCCTTGCCGATCGCCAGGTGGACGATCGCCTGGCGGTCGGTGCGGTACTCGACCTTGCCCGCCTTGGACTCGCTGACCGCTTTCTCGACGTCGTCGGTGACCGTGCCGACCTTCGGGTTGGGCATCTTGCCCTGGGGGCCGAGGACGCGGCCGAGCTTGCCGACCGTTCCCATCATCTGGGGCGTGGAGATCGCCACGTCGAAGTCGGTCCAACCCTCCTCCTCGACTTTCTTCGCCAAGTCGTCGCCGCCGACGAAGTCGGCACCGGCCGCTTCGGCGTCGCGCGCCTGCTGCCCTTGGGCGAAGACGGCGACGGTGACGTCCTTGCCGAGCCCGTGGGGAAGCGCCAGGGTGCCGCGCAGCTGCTCCTCGGCGTGGCGGACGTTGACCCCGAGCAATACGTGCAGCTCGACCGTCTCGTCAAAGTTGGCGCTGGCGGTCTCCTTGATCAGGTCGATCGCCTCAGCCGGCGGATAGGCATGCTCGCGCTCGATCTTGCCGAGCTGTTTGCGGTAGCGCTTGCCGTGAGCCATGGCTAATTGACGTCCACGCCCATCGAGCGGGCGGTGCCGGCGATGATTTTCGAGGCGGCGTCGAGGTCGTTGGCGTTGAGGTCGGGCATCTTGCGCTCGGCGATCTGGCGGACCTGGTCCATCGAGATCGTCCCCACCTTGTTGACGTGGGGCTCGCCGGAGCCCTTCTTGATCCCGATCGCCTCCTTGATCAGGACCGCTGCCGGAGGCGTCTTGGTGATGAAGGTGAAGGAGCGGTCCTCGTAGACCGTGATTTCGACCGGGATGATCGTCCCGCCTTCGGACTGGGTCTGCGAGTTGAACGCCTTGCAGAACTCCATGATGTTGACGCCGTGCTGGCCCAGCGCCGGACCCACCGGAGGGGCCGGGTTGGCCGAGCCGGCCGAGATCTGCAGCTTGATTTGTGTGAGGACTTTTTTCGCCATCGGGATCGGAGAGGGTAGCGGGCGCCCGGCTAAATCTTCTTTACCTGGTCGTAGCCGACCTCGACCGGGGTCTCGCGGCCGAAGATCGAGACCAGGACCTTGAGTTTGGCGGCGTCCTCGTTGATCTCGGCAATCTCGCCCGAGAAGTCGGAGAGCGGACCGGAGACGACCTTGACCGACTCGCCGATCGAGAACTGGGCCTGGGTGCGCGGCCGCTCCGCGGTCTCGCGGTGCAGCAGCCTGTCGACCTCTGGTTTGGAGAGCGGCACCGGCTTGTTGCGCGAGCCGACGAATCCGGTCACCCCGGGCGTGTTCTTAACCAGGCCCCAAGCGTCGTCGGTCATCTCCATGTTGACCAAGACGTAGCCCGGCATCGTGCGCTTCTCTTTCGGTTCTTTCTGACCGTCTTTGCCGAGTTCCATCACCTGCTCGGTGGGGACGACGACCTGGCGCACGTTGCGGTTCTGGCTCATCGTCTGAACCCGGTGCTCGAGGTTGTGCTTGACCTTGTTCTCGTGCCCCGAGTAGGTGTTGATCACGTACCAGCGATACATGCTTTAGAAGCCTTTGTTCGGAGATCCGCTAAAGGATCTGCTTGACGAGGTAGCCGAAGAGAGCGTCGAGCGCGCCGAGGTAGGTGGCGGCGACAGCTACGAAGATGATTGTCACGGCGGTGGCCTGGACCAAGGTGTCGCGGTCGGGCCACTGGACCTTCTTGAGCTCCGCCCAGCAGGAGGCGAGGAAGCCGATCACGCCACCGCGCTGGCGTTCCGCCGAAGCCTGCTTCTGCTTCTTGGCGAGCTGCTCGCTCTCGCGGCGCTTCTGCTCGCTGCGCTGGCGCTTCTCGGATTCCTTCAGCGCCTTCGCCTCGGCGCGGCGCTGAGAGCGGGGAGAGGGCTTGGGTGCGTCGGGCGTTTCCAGCGCCGCCTCGGGGGCGCCGACGGCCATGCCGGCCTCGACCGCTTCGACCTCGGCGATCTCGCCGGAGATCGGCACCTGGGTGTCGTGCTGGGAGCGCGACTGGGCGCCGCGCTCTTCGCCGGCGCGCTTGAGTTCCTTTTCTTCGCGAGCTCGACGCTCGGCCTTGCGCTGTGCGCGCGTCTTCGCCATCGGAGCTTTCAGTTCCCCCTCTGACGACGTCGGGCCGTAAATGACGGCCCCAGATCGCCGCCATACTGCGTCCTCGGTCGCCCAAATAGCGCTGCTATTTGGGCTCCCTGCGTCCTTGCCTGGCGGCGCCTGGACCTCGTCATTTCCTGGCCGACCTCGGTCAGAGTGGTCACTAGCGCGTCTCCTTGTGCGCCGTGTGGTGTCCGCACCAGTGGCAAAACTTGCGCAGCTCGATGCGATCCGGCGAGTTTCGCCTGGACTTATTTGTCTGATAGTTGCGCCGCTTGCAGTCTTCGCAAGCCAGCGTCACCGCAATGCGGACATCTCCGCGAGCCATGTGTATCCCTCGATTACTTACGCGCCGTTACAAGGAAAAACCCCGGGCCGAGGCACGAGGCTGAACCGAAGAATAGCGCTCGGCGAGCGGCGGCGACGGCCGCCGCCGAAGGTCTGCAATACACAGGAGCTTGAGCGCGAGGCGGTCGCCCTCGGTCCCCAAAATAGCCCGTCGGCGTCTTTGCTATTGTTCACCATATGGTTAATGATCCATTCAGAGCACTCTCGCACCCGATCCGGCGGGGAATCGTCGAACGCCTCGCTGTCGGTCCGGCGACCGTCGGTGAAGCCAGCCGCGATTTCGGCGTCTCGAAGCCCGCGATCTCCAAGCACCTGAAGGTTCTCGAGGAGACGGGCGTCGTCACCCGGGTAATAGAGGGCCGGACGCACCGCCTCTCGCTCGAGCCCAAGGTGCTTGACGAGGCGGCCGAGTGGATGGATCGCCAGCGCGCCCTCTGGACGCGCATGTTCGATGTCGTCGACGAGTACTTGAAGGAGGAGCAGAAATGAAGATGCCGCCGATCGTCTCGCCTCAGGAGTGGGAGTCCGCCCGCGAGGAGCTGCTGGTCAAAGAGAAGGAGCTGACCCAGGCCCGCGATGCGCTGGCCGCCGAGCGGCGCCGGATGCCGCGGATGGCCGTGGAGAAGGAGTACCGCTTCGAGGGGCCAAACGGGCCGGCGAGCCTGCTCGACCTTTTCGAGGGGCGCCGCCAGCTGATCCTCTATCGCTTCTTCTTCGAGCCTGGCGTCGCCGACTGGCCCGAGAGCGGCTGCCGCGGTTGCTCGTTCATGGCTGACGAAGTCGCCAACCTGGCTCACCTGAACGCCCGCGACACCACCTTCGCGCACGTTTCCCGGGCGCCCCAGGCCGATATCGAGCGCTACCGCAAACGCATGGGCTGGGAGATGCCCTGGTACACGCTCACCGACGATTTCGACGTGGACTTCGGCGTCGACGAATGGCACGGCACCAACGCCTTCTACCGCGACGATGAGGACCGGGTTTTCCGTACCTACTTCGTCGACAAGCGCGGTGACGAGGCGCTCGGCACCACCTGGTCCTACCTCGACATCACCGCGCTTGGCCGCCAGGAGAAGTGGGAGGACTCGCCGGAGGGTTACCCGCAGACCCAGGCCTACGTGTGGTGGAACCTCCACGACGAGTACGAGGACGCGAGCGACTTCGAGCACGCCCTCTCGGACGCGACCGCCTCGCAGCGCGGATCGAGCAGCACGTGATCCCGCTCGCCCACGTCGGCGGGGTGCCGGTGGAGGAGCTGCTGCCCTGGCTGGCCGCTCCCGGCACGGTGGTTGTGGCGCGGGCCTGGCTTGCCATGCACCTGCGGCACCGAGAGGACCGGGACCGATGAGCGGCGAGACGCTGCGCATCGAGCGCACCTTCCAGGCCCCCGCCCAAACGGTCTTCGACGCCTGGACCAGCGAGGAGGTACTGCGCCGCTGGTTCCACGCCGAGCACGACTGGGAGACCCCCGAGGCCAAGGTCGACCTGCGCCTCGGCGGCGCCGTGCGCGTGGTCATGCGCGACCCGCACAGGGACGCGCGGCACGGGGGCGGCGGCCACTACACAGAGATCGATCCCCCGACCCGCCTGGTCTTTACCTGGACCTGGGACAACGACGATGAGGAGCGGGAGACGCTGATCGAGATCGACTTCGAGGAGGCCGACGGCGTCACCAGGGTGCGCTTCACCCACAGCGGCCTCCGGGACGATGAGTCGGTCCGCTCCCACGAAAAAGGCTGGACCAACTGCTTCGACAATCTCGAGCGCACCCTGAAGGCGAGTGCCTGACGAGCAACGCAATGCGCCCGGCCACGAGGCTCAGGCATACCCTGCGGCCCGCACCGCGTCGCGCATTCCCAGCCGATCGTAAGCCTCCTCCCAGCGCGGGTCCTGTGGCGCCACAAGCGTCTGGTGAGATTGCACCGCCAGGGCGGCAAAGCGCTCGACCGCTGGCGGCAGCGGACGCTCGAGGAAAGCGTAGAGCTGCCGCATCGTCGCGACCGGATGCTCCCGCAGATCCTCGTTGCGGACCATGGTCCAGCGCTCGTCGTACGCCTTCAATGCGCCCCGGCGGGTCTCTTCGAAGGTGTGACGCCAGATCAGCAGGATGCGCTCGAAGTCACGTGGCGGAGAGGAGAGCCGGGCCTCGCCAAGCAGGTGCTCACTGAACTCGTAGCTCGACCACTGGCTCCAGTCGCTGGTGCGCTCGAGGAAGCGGTCGGGATCCGCGAGCTCCTCGCGGCGGCGATGGTGCTTGCCAAAGAGGTAGGAGACCGCTACCGCCCGCGGATCGCGCACCACGTGGACCAGCCGCGAGTCGGGAGCGATCTCCGCGAGCGCCGGGATCTTGCATGACATGCGCGTGAACTTCAGGGCCACCGCCTCGTCCTGCCCGATCAGGAAGCGCAAGTACTCGCGGAGCAGCTCGGGCAGCTCGGGCTCGAACTCGAGTCGCCAGTCGCGCGGAGCCCCATAGTTGAGCAGCGAGACGTCCTCGAGCTCGGGGTGACGCGCGGCGAAGGCCTCGCGCAGACGCCGAACCTCGGCGAAGAGATCGACGTCGCGCACGCCGCTGCCGCCGCCGACAGCCGGGCGTCCGGCCGCCAGCGGCTCGTAGAAGCACGTCAACGACGGATCCTCGTAGAGCAGGTCGTAGAGGATCGTCGTGCCTGAGCGGCGCATACCCTGGATGAACACCGGGGCGGTCATGGCGCGGCTCCGACCAGGTCGCCGATGGCAGCGACCGTTCGCCCCCAGCTCAGCCGCTCCCGACTGGCCCGGCGCGCGCCCCTGCTCAGCCGCTCCCGCGTCGTGGCGTCGGCGAGCCGGCGGATGGCGCCGGTCAGCGCGGCGGGGTCGGGATCGAACGCCGGGACGCCGGAGAACGCCGGCTCGACGGCCAGGGACTCGATCAGCAGGCCGTTGTCCTCGTGGCGGACGACCTCGTCCATCGGCGGGCGATCGTTGGTGATGATCGGCAGACCGAGCGCCGTCGCCTCGTAGAGGTGCAAACCCAGACCCTCCCAGCGGCTGGGCGCGAGGCAGACGTCAGCCGAGGCCATCAGCTCGCGGTGCTGGTGTGTCGGCAGGTCGCCCTCGACGACCTGCACCCGCGGCGTCCGCCGCGCGAGCTCGAGCTCCGCCTCGCTCTCCCCGCGCGCACCTTGGATCTTGACGACGAGCCGCAGCCGTGGATCGCTCACGCGCGCGAATGCGGTGACCACCTCGCGCAGCGGCTTGCGGCGCGACAGGTAGCCGCCCGGGAAGAAGTACGTGACGACGCCAGCGTCGCGCTCGGCCGACACCGGCAGCAGCTCGGGGTGGCAGCCCCAGGGCACAAACGGCGAGTCGATCCCCAGCGCGCGGTAGCGGTCGCGCTCGCAGCGCGTCAGCGAGTAGACGACGTCGTAGGCGCGCAAGGCGCCGGGCACATGCTCTTGCCGAAACGCCTCCCAGACGAAGCGGCCGATCGTCCGCACCCCGCTTGCACGCAACAGCTCGATCTCGTCGAACTGGTAGTTCTGGTCGAGCAGGACGGTGTCGAGCTCGAACTCCCGCGCCCACTGCAGGTACTCGTCGGCCGGGATCAGAAAGCGCGACGCGCTGGAAACTCGCGGCTGGTCCCAGACGTCGTGTCGCTCGATGTACTCGGGACGTTGAAAGCTCGCCTTGGTGGGCCGCGCAAGCACGGCGGTCTCGTGACCCAGATCGTCGAGGATTCCGCGCAGCTGGCGCCCGACCGTCGCCTGACCGCGGTTGAACCAGTAGCTGACGACCCCGATGCGCACCCAAACGCTCCGCGATGGCAGACTACTAGGGGTGATGCGCGATCCGGCAGCAGCCGGGGACCCAGAGCCCGGCGCGGTGGCTGCCGAGCAGATAGCGGGGCTCGAGGAGCGAATCGCCGCCGAGGGCCGCGAGCTGCGCCGCCGAGCCGGCAGCGCGTGCTCGGCCGGCCCGCAGGGCTTGCCGTACCTCTTCATCGCCGGCTGCCCGCGATCGGGCACGACGGCACTGACGACGTTCCTCAACTGCGACGACCGGCTGTTGCTGGGCCAGGAGCGCTTCAGGCGCATCCGCGAGTGGGTCGAGCCCTTCCACTTCACCGAGGAGGTGTTCTTCAACCCCACCTCGCACGAGACCTCGTGGGCGATGCCGTGGCGCGCGGAGACGGTCTGGCCGGGCACGTTCGTCGAGTATCAGGAGCTGCGCGCACGCTGGCGCAGCGGCAGCGTGCGGATCATCGGCGACAAGGCGCCGTACTACGTGCGCAATCTCGAGCGGCTCGACCGAGAGTTCCCACGGGCACGGTTCGCGATCCTCGTGCGCGACTTGGACGAGGTCGCGCGATCCTATGACCGGCGAGCCGCCAACCCGGACGATCACTGGCCCACGGAGAACGACCATCGCCTCGCCGCGCACGACTGGAACGACTCGCTCGCCCACGCCCGGGCGTTTGCCGAGCGGAAGTCAGCGCGTCTGCTCGTGATCGCGCACGAGCGCTTCTTCTTCGGCGAACCTGGCGAGCTCGAGCGGCTCTATGCGTTCCTCGAGCTCGACCTGTCCGCCGCGGTCCGCGAGCGCTACGCGGCGATCGTCGCCGACGCGCGACGACGCCGGGACACGTGGGAGCCGTTGGCGGCGCCAGTCGCCAGCAAGATCGACGCGGCCCGCGACCGTGAGCTCGAGGCGTGGGCGAAGCAGGCGGCGCTCAGCTGACGAGCGCGCTCGCCGCGTGCCACAGGCCCAGGTCGAGCTCGGGGTAGGCGCCCGCGAGCAGGCTCAGGTCGTCGGCGAGCGTCCCCCGCAGCGCCGCCTCAACCGCTGGCGACAGCGACACCGCCGCGCCGGGAGGCGCGGCGTTGACGCGTGTCCGCAGCGCCGCGGGGTCGGGAGCGAACGGGGCGAGGCCAACGAACTCGTAAGTGCGTGCGAGTTCCCGCTCCGGCGCCAGTACGCAGCGCTCGTGCTGGAGCACGAGGATCTGATCCCGCTCGAAGTGGCGCGTCAGCCGCGCGAGCTGTTCGTGGTAGCGGCTGCGGGCGACGTGCACCGCGGGAGCCAGCGGATCGACCTCGCGCCCACGCCGGCGCATGCTCTCCCGATGGGCGGCCATGCCCGAGTGAAAGCGCTCGACCGGGTCGCGCAGCATCACCAGCAGCCGCGCCTGCGGAGCGCAGGCTTGCAGGCAGGCGGGTGTCCAGAAGTCGAACATGTAACGCGGCGTCCACTCCCCGCTGAGCGCTCCCGGACGCCGCGGAAAGTATCTGGCATAGCGCTCCGGCTCATCGGTGGCAAGCCCCTCGTCCAGACAGCGATCGAAGAAATGCAGCTCCTTCGGCGCCTCGGGAACACGGCAGAACTCGGGATGGGCGGCGAGCAGTCCGTACCACCACGTCGTCGATGAGCGCTGGGCGCCGACGCCGACGACGTCCGGCGGGGCGATGTGCCAGCCGTCAGGACAGTTCGGTGGGGATGGTGGCATTCTCATCGCGGATGCCTGCTCGGCCGCGGACCATCATCCCCGAAGCAACGGCGTGAGGCCGCTCGTCTTGATCGCCGCCGTCCGACGCACGGGCTCGACGCTGCTGGCCGAGCTGCTGACCGAGCTGCCCCGCGCCTTCGTCTTTCGCGAGCCAAAGCTGTTTCGCGGACGCGTCGCGCTCAAGCCGGATGACCTGGAACGGCTGTGGACGCAGGCAGCCGTGAGCCTGCACGCGGCGCCCGCAGACCAGCGACGCGAGGACCCGGTGCAAGCGGCGCTGCGCTTTCGCGCGCAGGTCATCGACCCGGTCGCGCGAGTCGTCGAGCAGGTCGGGATCAAGGAGATCCGCTACGGCAAGCGCTGGCAGGACGTCCTCGACGTGCTCGCCGGTGGGCGGCCGCTGCGGGTGGTCGCGCTCGGTCGCGACCCCCGCGACATGTACCTGTCGCTCGCCTATCGCGCGCGCGAACGGCGGCTGCCCCTGATCGGTGACTTCGGTCCCGCGGCTGTGGCCGCCGACATCGAGCGCGAGTTTCGCGTCCAACGCGAGCTGATCCAGGCGACGGGCGCGCTGGCCGTGCGCTACGAGGATCTCTGCAGCGATCCTCGGGTCGTGCCGGAGATCCGGCGCTTCGTCGACTCGCCGCTGCAGGGAACGGGCGCGATCGGGACGCTCAAGCCCGCGGAGCATGCACTGCATGGAGGCGTCGTCACCGACCGGCGGGTGGAGCGCTGGCGCAGCGAGCCTGACGCCGGACTGCTCGCCCAGGCCGAGGAGACCGGGCGCCTGCTCAACAGTTACCGCCGCTTCTGGGGGTACGACGGCGCGTGACCCGGCCGCTGGTGTTGATCGCCGCGATGCAGCGCACCGGGTCGACGCTCGTCTCCGAGCTGCTGACCGAGCTGCCCCGCGCCTTCGTCTTCCGTGAGCCGCGTGTCTTCAGCGGTCGCGTGGACCTGAAGCCGGCCGATCTCGAGCGCTTGGGCAGGGTCCCGGGAGCCGAGCTCGGCATGACCGCGGGGCGAGGACCGGCCGCCGATCCCGTCGAGGCCGCGCGCTGGTTCGCCGCCGATGTGTACCGGCCGCTCTCGCGTCAGCTCGAGCAGATCGGCCTCAAGGAAATCCGCTACGGAACGCGCTGGCGGGAGGTGCTCGAGCTGTTGGGCGAGCTGGCGCCGTTGCGGGTGGTCGCGCTCGGTCGCGACCCCCGCGACATCTACCTCTCGCTCGCCGAGAGGTCGCGCGTGCGCCGGGTGCGACTTCCCGGTCCCTTCGGCCCGGCGTCGGTCGCGCTCGCCATCGAGCGCGAGTTCGCGGCGCAGCGTGAGCTGATCGCGGCCACCGGCGCGCTGACGGTGCGCTACGAAGACCTCTGCGGCGATCCGGACGTGCGCGCGGAGATCCGGCGCTTCGTCGACTCGCCGGTGGCGGGCGCCGGCGCCGTCGGAGTGTTCAAGCAATCGAACCGAGAGGTCCATGGCCACCGGGTCACGACGAGGCGCGTGCGGCGTTGGCGCGAGGAGCCGGATGCCTCCCTCCGGGCCGGGGCCGCCGAAACGCGGGCGCGGCTCCCAGAGTACTGCCGCTACTGGGGGTTCCCGGAGCCGTGAGCGAGCAGCTGCTGTTCGTCGCCCGCATCGGGCCGGGGCGCCTCGAGTCCCAGGCCCTGTTGCTCTGCCGGTCGATTCGCCGCTTCGCCGGCAGCCACCGCGACGCGCGCATCGTCCTCCTGCAGGCGCGAGATGAGGACGAGCTGCGGCTCGACACCAGACGGGTCCTGAGCGAGATCGGCGTCGAGCTGCGGCGTGAGCGCCTAAACGAGGCCTTCCCCGGCCTCCCGACCGCGAACAAGACCTTCGCGGCCGCCTGGGCGGAGCGCAACGGCGTCGAGGACGTCATTGTCTTCGTCGACAGCGACACCTTCTTCGTCCAGGAGCCTCTCGCCCTGCAACTGCCCGATTCGGTCGCCGCGGTGCGACCGGTCAACGCCAAGAACATCGGCTCGGCCGGCCCCGACGATCCGCACGCCGAGTTCTGGACCCGGGTGCACAAGCGTTTCGGAACCACGCCACCGCCCTTGGTCCGCACGACGGTGACCGACGAGGAGATTCACGGCTACTGGAATTCCGGCCTGGTCGCCACCCGACGCGATGCCGGGTTGATGAACCGCTGGTGCGAGATCACCGAGGTGCTCCTGCGGGAGCGTTTCGTCCCCGCAAACGGGGCCTTGAACCAGCTCGATCAAGTGGCCCTGGCGGTCGCGCTCGCGGGAACCGATGTCGAGGTGCTCGATGCGAGTTACAACTACCCGCTGCCGCTGCGCGAGCGCCTGCCGGCACCCTCGGCGACCGCCAATCTGGAGGAGCTCGTGCACGTCCACTACTTCCGCTCGCTCCACCTCCCCGGATTCCTGGAGACGCTCGCGCCGCCGCTGGATCTCAGCAGCCCGATAGCCGGCTGGCTGCGTGAGCACCTGCCGCTGGCGCCCACCGAGTTCGGCTCCGAGGCCCGTCAGGTCTACCGCTCGGCCACCTCGAGCTGAACATGCGCACGGAGTCTGCGCTCCGTGTCGGCAGTCAGCCGCTCGACGAGCTCGGCGCGCGCGCCATCGAGCGCCGGCAGCTCAATCGGCTCGGAGCTGGGGGTCTGCAGCGTGCCGGTCTCGTGGTAGTAGCGGTTCTTCGACTGCAGCCGTGATCCACGCCGGTGCTCATCGTCGAAGCAGCGCAGCGGCTGCAGCTCGAGCGGCAGCGGGGGCTCGCGGCCGGTTGCGCACTGGCAGATGTCGCCGAGCACCGCAGCGGGGTCCGCGCAGAGCTGCGGGTAGGAGACGATCCGATCGAGATCGTCGCGCGCGTCGAGCAGCTGTCGGGTGACCGCCTCCCACTGGCGCGTCGTCTGCACGAGCGTGTCCTCGTCGCGGAGCTCGCGCCAGCGTCGCGGCTTGACGCCCCACCAACCCTCCTCGGGCTCGCGGCCACGGCCCTCGTGGGGGACGTGCTTCTTGGTCAGCGAGTACGCCGTCGGCAGCGCCGCGCGCGCGACCGCCACGATTAGCGCCTGCGGAAAGAGCGCCCGCAGCCAGGGCACGCGGACCGTGTTGTAGGGGTTCTTGTTGACCAGGGGCCGCGCGGACGCCGGCGTCTGCGCCAGGCGCTGCCGCAGCGTCGCGCGGATCTCAGCGGTCGCCTCCGCGGCGCCGAGCGTGTGGCCTGCCTCCCCATCGTGGCGTTGGTACAACACGCCGGCCGGGAACCCGGTGGGCGCAAACGGGGGCGTGTTGCCCCAAAAGGCGTCGCCCTCGCCGCGAAACGGATTGACAGCGATGCCGGTGTCCTGCAGCAGCCGCAACAGCAGCGAAGTGCCAGACTTCTGCAGGCCGACGATCAGGATCGGCCGCGAAGTACAGATCGAGGACATTGGAGAATTGGGCACGTTGAAAGCCGCGCCAGTATCTCAATGCAGTGGTCGTCGGTCCGAGGCGGCGACCGAACCGTTCCCCGATACGGGCAGCCGCGTTGTCTACACGGCCATCGTCGGCGAGGTGGATTTGTTGGTGGCACCGGAGATCGTCGATCCTGGCTGGGACTACGTTTGCTTCAGCGACGAGCCGGTGTCATGCGCACCGTGGCGCTGGGCGCCGGTCGAGCGGGACCAACCACTGTCTGCTCGCGCCGCCAGGTACCTCAAGGTCAATGCCACAACGGTGCTTCCCAGCGCGGAGCTGTCGCTGTGGGTGGATGGGAACATCCAGCCGCTCGCCTCGGCTCAGGCGCTCGCGGACAGGTACCTCGCTGCCGCGGACCTCGTCTTTCACCCTCACCCCGAGCGCAGCTGCCTCTTCGACGAGGCGGTCGCGGTAATCGAGCAGGGCAAGGATGCCGCCGCGACGGTCGTGCCTCAGATCGTGCGCTACGCGCGAGCCGGGATGCCGCCGCATGCAGGCCTGCAGGCGACCGCCGCGATCCTACGCCGGCACACCGCCTCGGTTGCCGGCCTGGATGCGGCCTGGTGGGATGAGATCAGCCACGGCAGCCACCGCGACCAGCTGAGCCTGCCTTACGTGCTACACGCACGTGGCCAGCGCTACGCCGAGTTCGACAGCGACGTCTGGCGGGGCCCGCTGTTTCGTTACCGCCGGCACGACGGACCCAACGCCCCGGTCAAGGCCAGGCGACGGGAGACAGCGCCGCTCGCAGGGGCTGCGCACCAGGCGTCAGATGCGGCAACACGGTCGCAGAAATGACCAAGATGGCGACCCCGACCTTGCCGAACGGCGCGAAGTCACCCGCAGAGAATCGAACTCTCGACCTCCGGCTTGAAAGGCCGAGGGTGAGCCGCATGGGGAGCGGGATTGCGGCGGTTATGTAACCGGAATGCGACCCGTACAGTCAGCTATCGAGCGGGTTACTCCGGACCAGCTTCCGACGGGTGAATCTCGGCATCCGCCCACTCAATGGCAAGGGCGGCCCATCGCAGAGCACTGTTGGCGGCAACTGCTTCGGGGTTTCCCAAGCCATAGCGAAGCGCTGCGGCATACGGCGTCAGGCGATCTGCTTCGGCGAGATCGGCGGGCAGCTCGAACCCGGCGTCCTCACAGAGCTGCATGAGGACACCGAGGTCGTGCGTAAAGGGAAATTCCAGATCGCGACTCGCGATGGCGGCCTTGAGCGCCTTCTCTACCGCCTGCTGCGCGTGAAACCCCACTGGCGAATCCGAGATCCGTTCGTCTCTCTCAAGGGCATCCGCAGAGGCGAGATCCTCACGCGCAAGGGCCAACAGATCCCCGGGTAGGTCCGGCTTCTCGCTCATCCGGCGAGGACGCGGCCCTGCGAAAGGGCTGCGTGGACGAGGCCACCGCGCACCTCCCGCCAACTGTCGGCGTAGTCGCGACTGACGACGATGACATCGGCTGGCATCCGCAAATCGCGCAAGGTCCGATGCAGGCGCACCGACTCCTCGGCCTCGTTGGCGACCACGGGCTCGACGACGAGGAAGTCGACATCGCTATGCGGGCGGGCCTCCCCGCGGGCATGCGATCCAAAAAGGATCACCTGCGCATCGGGGGCAGCGGCAGCCAAGCGGCGTCCCGCCTCGGCAATCAGCGTCTCGTCAACCACTCTCATCGTTGAAAGCGTAGTCCTCGCCAGGATCGAGCGCTGGCGCCGCTGTTAATCGTTCTCCCGGACACCGTGCATATCGCTCGATCCGCCAACATCAGCTCTTCGCGAGAGGGCCGAAACCGCCCCGAGGTCCTTCTATCTAGCGACTGAGACTGCGCCGCTGCCGTCGCGCGGCGGCATCACTCGAAAGGCCAAACCAGCATGGGCACGGCCGCTCGAGGAGCTGAGCTGCAGCCAGTAGCGGCCGGGGGAGGGCGCGCTGCCTAGCAGTCCGCTAAGCGAGATCCGGTTGAACCCTTCCCGGGCCTGGCGCTCATCCCGCACTGCCAAGAGACAGGCGCCCGGTTCCCTGCCACAGCGGAAGGCGCGGCCAGGCGGAATGGCGCGACGGATCGTGAGGTCGACCTTCTCGGCGATCGCCGCCTGGAAGCGGACCCGGACGCGCGAGGGCTTGGCGAATCGCCTGCGCGTCATCGACATGCGGGAGAACTTCTGCTTGCGACGCAGCCCCGCATTCTGTGCCACCGCCGCTGGAGCGGACGTATGGGAATGAGGCGGGAGCGAGGCCCAGTCTGGACCGCATTGCAGACAATGGATGGTGGTGGTGAGCCGACGCTCGTTACTCCCATCGGCATTCATCAGGTACAGATCCGGTGCACTCGTCGGGAAAACAGAGAGTCGGTCGCTCTGGAAGACGATCATGGATCCGTCGGGAGACCAAGCCGGGTCCTCGTCGGTGCCGGACGCAGTGAGCTGTACCGGATTGCCGCCGGTCGTCGGAATTGAATAGACGTTGTCTCCTGAGTAGGTGTAGGGAAGCTCGCCGGGGCCAGGGTCGTCGCGAGCTTCGCGGGCCTGGTAGGTGAAGGCAATCATTGAGCCGTCGGGAGACCAGGAGGGAGATACCACCCGCCCGGGGAGATCGAAGAGCTTCTGGGCCCCGCCGCCGCCGGCAGGCATCGTGTAGAGGTCGGTGTCCTCGTATGGACCGTCGGCGCGAATGAACGCGATCCGACTCCCATCGGGCGACCAGGCCGGGCCCCCGGCATTGCTTTCGATCGGAGTGGGCGTCGTGCCGTCGGGGGTCGTGCTGAAAAGCTCGCCTTCTCTGGCGAAAAGGATGTGGGCGCCGTCCGGTGACCAGGCCGGGGCGCCGACGTAGCCAAAGATCGGAAGATGCTCGAAGCCCGTTCCATCGGGCGAGAAGACCTGTAGGCCCATGTCGGTCCAATAGCCATCCGGTTCCTGCATCTGCCCGGTCGTCACGATTCGCAGACCGTCAGGCGACCAGCTCGGGTAGAAGTCGTACTTGTGTTCCTCGTCGGGGAGGATGACCGGGTGAAGCCCCGAACCATCGGGCTGAATCGTGTAGATCTTGCCGTAGGAGGAGAAGACAATCGGCCCATTCGTCCCGGGAGCCGTCGCGAGCGCTGATCCCGACGAGAGCACAATCACAAGGACGAACGCTGCCCAGACGCTAGCCACTCCGCAGAGTCCGAAGCCGTTCCACCCCCTGCCCCCGCCGGTCACTCTCATGCCTGCATTCTTCCTTATTACACGAGGAATGTGCGTGATACCCCTTCTTCACTGTCAGCATGCGGAGACTCGATGGCCCCGCCCTGTGTCGTCGCCGTTCTCTCAAGAGGTCCGCTGTCGCCCAGCTTGAAAGGACGGAGGTCTTCCGCACGGAGAGTGGCTTTGCCGAGGTGATGCGACCGAAATGCGACCGGCAACTCAGGGCACGCGGATGTCGACGAGATCTTCAATCAACTTGAAGTCGTCGGCGTTCAGGGTCAGCAGGGGCACGCCGTGAACATTCGCGGTCGCGGCAATCGCCAGGTCGAAGGCGCGGCGCCGGGGCTGGCCGCCACGCTGCGCCACGGCTGCATAAAGGCGACCGCATTCGCGCGCCGCCGCCGCCTCGAAGGGCAGAGGGTCGAAGCTCTCCTCGATCGCGCCGAGCCGGCGCAGGCGCACAGCCCGGACCTCCTCATCCGCCGCGCCCAAGACACCGAAGTGAAGCTCGGTGAGCGAGACGACGCTGATCGCGACATCCTCATCGGGATCCTCGCTGCCGCGTATGAGGACCGACGTGTCAAGCAGGGCCGGCACCGAGCCGTTACTGCGCCCAGGGGTCGCGAAGTTCGCCGCCTACCTTCTCGAGGTCGGCCTCGAGGGTCGGGTCGACGGGCGCCCTCCAGAGCTCAGCGAGCTGTGAGCTCGGCACCCAGCGCCGGCCCTTGGCAGGCCCCAGGGAAGCGACCGGCCGTCCAGAAACGGTGATCGTCAGCTCCTCGCCCGCTTCGGCGCGACGCAGCACCTCGCCAACGTTGTTGCGCAGTTCCTTCTGGGGAATCGTCGCCACAGTCCCACGGTAGCAGTTCTGCTACCTGCGAGGGTCGTTATCGGTTCTGCTGGAAGCCGTTGACTACTTTTCGACCCCGCAGAGTTCGAGGTCATCGCGCTTCGCCATCCACTGAGCGGTCCGATTGGACATGGCCGCTTTGAGGGAAAGGAGTTTTGCCGTTGCGACATTACCTTTTTCCATTTCCTTGGCCGTCTCTTTGATCAGCCCCAGCGTTTCCTCGTCTTTTTCCAGCACGGCTTCAATTGCATGGGAATCTCCGCTAGGAGGCTCGAGTTCCCGCAGTTCCCGAATCCCCTGTTCGGACTTAGGAAGAACCTTGCGAAGGATGGCAGCGAATTCCGCGACTTCCTCAGGATCGTTAAGCCCCGATTCATTCAGTCGATCCAGCTTTTTATTCCAGGCGGCGACATCTTCGTCTTCATCCGCTGCCTGACAGATTTCATCAGCCCGAGCGATCCATTCGGACTTGCTCAGATCCCCACTCGCTGACGTAGATCCGGTCGAATGAGAGGAGCCCTCTCCGCAGCCTGCCAGAAGACCAAGCCCCGCCAACAACGCCATCAGACACGCTCTCCGCATCGTCTCCCCTGCTCGTTCAGGGCCGAAGCCTACCGATGCACCCTTCCCATCCCGAGGCCACTTGACGTTCCATGCCTGAAACACCGCCGCTCTAGCAATCCACTATTGGTCGTATTGAAAGGCTGAAGGTGTGCCGCTTGGGGAGTGGGATTGCGGTCGCGATGTAACCGAGATGAGACTTGGGCTTGGCAGCACCTCACGACGAAATGATCTGCACAACCTCTGGGGCTACATATAGGCGGGCGTTTCTTGCGAGACGAACGGGGGCGGGCTCCAAGATGCCCAGCGACAGGAGAGTGTTGATTGCATTTTGAGCGCCCTGGCCCGACAGGCCAAGGCGCTTGGCCACCCAGGGCCGATCGACGTAAGGGCGACCAACCAGGTCCGCGGCCAGCTGCTCGGCAGATCCCCGCTTGTTCGCATCTTGCACTCGACGGCGCAACTGCTCCTGCAGGGCAACCAGGCCCTCGACTTTCTGCTGAGAGTCAAGGGCTGATGCCGCAACTCCCTCGGCAAAGAAACTGACCCACCGATCCCAGTCCCCATCGCAGCTGAGGCGCATGAGTTCGTCTTGATAGCGGTCGCGGCGTTTCTCAAACCATGGAGAGACAACGAGGAGCGGCTCTTGGATTACCGCACCCCGCAAGAGCTGAACGATCACCAATAGGCGACCTAGCCTCCCGTTCCCGTCGGAGTACGGATGGAGCGACTCAAACTGGTAGTGACCAAGCGCCGCGAGAACGACGGTCGGCAGCTCAGGAGGCGAAGCGATCCATGCGAGCAACTCCTCGACGCCGCCGCGCAACTGGTCTCCGGGAGGTGGGGGCACGAATCGGGCCTCATCGAATCCCGCGCCACGGGCACCGATGACAACGATTCGGTCGCGAAGTCCCCCGGCATCCGACAGCTCGCCGGCGGTGTCACGGACGAGCGCCTTCTGCAAGGCACCCAACATGCCGATCGTGAGAGCGCGATTCTCGGGCCAAGAGAAGGCGAGCTCAGCCATCCGCTCGAAGTTGAGGACCTCCACCAGCTCCGCAGAGAGACGCTGTGGATCGTCGCCCTCTGCCGCGAGGACGTCGGCGAACGGAGCGTACGTCCCCTCCAGTGCGCTCGTGCTCTGCGCCTCACGACGAAGGGTAGACCGACGGAGGAGCGAGGGCTCAGGGATACGCCTTGCGGCACCATCGAGCCGAGCCAGCGCCGCGGTGGCCGAGTTGACGACGTTCCAGGTCTTCGTTGAAAGCACGATTTCTCGTGGCAACGGATCGGGCAGGAAAGCTCTGCCCTCGACCATCTCGTGAGTGACCGGATCCGGCCCAAGAATGGGGATCAGGTTGCCGATAGGGCTTTGCTCAAGAGTGGCCGTATCCACAGACGCAAATATATCGGCTAAAACTTGCGTCTAGCTATGGGAGACGCAAGTTGTCTTGTGCCAGTAGAAGAATTCCCTGGAAATGAGCCGGTAGCCATCGCCAGGTAGATCTGGCTTCTTCTCATCCGGCGAGGACGCGCCCCTGCGATAGAGCTGCGTGGACGAGGCCACCGCGCGCCTCCCGCCACCTGTCAGCGTAGTCGCGGCCGACGGCGATGACATCTGCTGGCATCCGCAAATCACGCAGGGTCCGATGCAGGCGCA
The DNA here is from genome assembly GCA_035605695.1 of Solirubrobacterales bacterium. Classification (GTDB taxonomy): domain Bacteria; phylum Actinomycetota; class Thermoleophilia; order Solirubrobacterales; family 70-9; genus VRUE01. Next base: position 113,086 of record DATNGZ010000072.1, read on the forward strand.
CCGACTCCTCGGCCTCATTGGCGACCGCGGGCTCGACGACAGGGAAGTCGACATCGCTATGCGGGTGGGCCTCTCCGCGGGCATGCGAGCCAAAAAGGACCACTTGCGCATCGGGGGCAGCGGCAGCCAAGCGGCGTCCCGCCTCCGCAATCAATTTCTCGTCAACCACCTTCATCGTTCAAATCGTAGTCGTCGCCATGAATCGAGCGCCAGCGCCATCGTTGGTCATTCCAGGACCTCCGCACACTGACTATCGTCTTTCGACAATGCAAGGTTTTGTCTGCAACGATGATCCTATGCTGAGGCTGGTGGCGTTGACGAAAACTTGCATCGCGTGTCCATCCCAGTGGGAGGGAGCCCTTGAGGACGGCCGAGCGATCTATGCCCGCTATCGCCACGGCGAACTGAGCGTGGGCGTCGGCAATGACATCAACGAAGCGGTCCGAAACGGAATGTCCGATCAAGCTCTCTATGCGAACGACATCGGCAACGGACTGGATGGATTCATGGACTTCCAGGAACTGAAGGCCCAGCTGCATGGGCTGCTGGAGTTCCCTGCAGACCTAGTCGAGCACGATCATCGGCCGAAACTGCGATCCCGAAATGCCGGGAAAACTGCTCGCGCCATCCGCCGTACGATCTGTTGATGAAAGTGCGCGACATGCGCCCCGACGAGATCGACGCCGCAGTCAGCGTGTGGCGCGAGGCCAACGTCGCCCGCGGTGCTCCGCACGGGCCTCAGCGCACCGCTCGAATCCGCGCGAAACTCTCAGCCCCAGACGCACTGCCGTTCGTCGCGTTTCGCCCAGACATCGTTGGCATGGCGCTTGCCGAGCCCGGAAGGTTCGATGACGGCGCAGGAGACCTCGATCCGACGCTCCTGCACATCTCGATGGTTTTCGTTCGTCCCGTTGCACAGCGCACGGGGGTCGGACTCCCTCTTGTCATGCATGTCCTCGACGTCGCACGGTCGAGCGGCTACAGGCGAGTGGGCGTTTGGACGGCGCAGGAGAACAGCGCGGCCCGCAAGCTCTATGAGCGAGCTGGGATGACGCCCACTGGCAAAACCACTCCTCTCCGGTCGAGCGTGGCTCTCCAGTACGAATGCCTGGTAGAAGAGTCAAGGCGCCGCTACCTCGGTGTCGATGACGTTGCTGACCTTTGGGCCGAGGTCACGCCGGCGCCCGAAGACGAGAGTCTCGAGCTTGCCGGGGACGAGCTCCGGTCGATGCGCAGAGAGAGACACACCAAGGAGGGTCAAAGCTAATCGTGCGAAGGCTTCTGCGACGCGTCTTCCTTCTACTTGGCGCCTATGTAGCTCTCTTGGCGGCCGTTGTTTTCGCAGGCTTCCTGGGAAGCGCAGTTGGTATTTGGGCTTCGATCCTCTGGGGCGTCGGAGTCATCAGCGGACTCTTCATCTATGGACGCCGACGCCTGAATCAGTCCCGCAGCCAAATCGCTCTAGAAAGCGGACCTCCGTCAGATTGAAAGACCGAGGAGCCGCGGCTTCAGAAGTGGGATTGCGGCCACTACGCGACCGAGATGCGACCCGCAGGAGCAGGCCGCTCAAGCCTTTGGCACAGGAACCGCGGCACTGTCGCGATGTGACTGACGTGACCCCCCGGCGAACACTTTCACTGCCGCCCCTGATTCACACCCCGTCAATGTGCTGGGTCGAACTAAGAGGGCCGACCCTCAAGCAGCTCAAAGAGCCATCCTAGGTTTCCTCAGTTAGCTGTCTGTTCTCACGCCAGGCCTCAAACTCGCGCATCAGGATCTCATGGCGGTATGCAATCGCCGGTTTCTCGACCGCAGCCTGGGTGAGATGACGTTGGAACTCGACGAGATAGTGGTACCGAGGGTCAGGATTAAATTCCTTCATTTTCTCGACCTGCCCAGACAGTCGATCAAGGAATACCTCAACAAACTCGCCAAACTCCCTCGCCCCGTCGGGGTTGCCCCGGACTTCGAGCGCCCACGCAGCCACGATCACACTTACGCAAATTGCGCGATTACCAAGTTTCTCACTGAGGTCCGGTGCACTCTCCTGCAGGGCATCGAGCGTGGCTGTCACCTCCTCCACGTGAGGGTCCGCTATGTCCGCGTGTACCTTGACATATCGCTGTAGGTCGAAGTGTCGTGCACGGGCAAAATCGCCGGTCTCATCCTTTGCTGATACCTGCAGCATCAACTGAGCCGCGATCAGCTCCCTCGCATATCTTCTCGTTGGCACGCGGACGCGGCTAAGAAATGGATGTTGCCCAAGCTGAGGCGACTCAAACAAAAGGTCCCGCATTACTCCGACCATGGCGTGCAGTTTCTCGCCAGCATTGATAAGCGTTCCGAGATTCAATCTTAGGAACTGCAGATTGAACTCCCACGGCTCGTGGGATCCCGACAGGACGATCGTCGTTACACGGTAGTTCGTGACTTTATTTTTGTCATTCTCCGACAACTCGTCGTACGTGAGACCCTCGAGATCGCGCAAAGCGCCATCCTCGTCATCCGCTACCTCGTTCTGTATTCGCAACGGGAAAGCGTTGTCCGGGTCGTCTTTGTTTTCCCCGAGGAACGACATCATCGCGTTAAGTCGCTGTCGGCCGTCGATGCATTCCCAGCCGCGATCCTCACGTTCATAGACGTAGATCGCAGCTATGTCGAAGTCTCGCAATATCGAGTCAAGAAGGCGCTGCTTTTGCTCACGACTCCACACGGTGGGCTCGCGCTGGTACTCCGGAAACTCGATGCGCGCGAACTCCCTTTGGAGTTCACCTATGGTGCGTGCTGTCGCGTTTCGGTCCACGATCCTCCTAGACTGGCGCCTCAACGAAGTTTTTAAAAATATTGCGGTCGGTCTCGATGTTGGGAAGATTGCCGTGCATCAGCTCGCCCTTCAATCGAAGCCAGTGCTCGAAGGGATTGGCGACCTTGGCGTCAGCGTCTTCTATAGCCTTCTTCTGATTCCCTTCGTCCAAGTCCGAGAAGTTCGCTGGCTCTCCCCCCAAGACTTCGGCAATCAACTGAGGTCCGACATCTTCGACCTCTAGCAGCGACTTCACTTCCAAATACGGGAACTCATTGGCAATTCGGGCCGCGGTGCCAGGCGGACCAACCACCTCAACTTCGTATGGCCGCGCGGACTCGCGACCATGCATGGTCGTAAACAGCAGCGACACAAGATCCCAATCGTTCGCTCCTAGGTTGCAACCGATTATGCGCAGAACATCGCAGTCGAGCAGCTCTCTTGCGGCGCCCCAGATTGCGTTGAACGGATAGTCGGCCTTGGCCTTTCGAATTCCGGGTGGTATCCAGAGGGCATTGTCCCCGACATCCGCTACTTGGATGGGCCAGGTGTGGCGCCAGCTAAATGATCCGTGCAGCTTGAGTACGGGGATGGGGCGCTCTTGGGAACCTGAGTTGCCGGTGTGAACCCCGTAGTCAACTTCATACCCGGGAGTCATCTCGATAGCGTGCTCAAGAAATGAGTCGTAGTTCAGCGTTATGAAACCTTTTAGGACTTCACCGGAGTCGCTCACCTCATGCATATCGAGCAATATGGAGTAAAGCGCCGAGTGTTTGTCGCCTAGCTCTCGGCGGACGTCTAGCAACGCGGTGCGGAGGACGGTCGAGAACACCTTCCTAAGACGGGATGCGAATTCTTGATATCGATTCGACGGCGTGTCTGCCAGAAAGGTCAGGAGATGCTCAAAGTCGGTTTCATCGTCGACAACATCATTTACAAGATTCCCCACCCCTGAATGGTCCGAGAAAGACTCCATGTACAACTCACGCATTCGTTCCAGAAGGGGACCGATCAAGCCCGGCATGACCAAGCTTGAGAGGCTCCCTCCGAAACTGACGGTTCCCTGAGTTGCCCCCGCTCCAAGCAAATAGACAACGCGGCCGGTGTCATCTGCGGTTGGTCTGACGGACTCTTCGGCGCCGTGCGCACGAAGCTGGATGGAGCCTGCCGACATCCGAGAGAACTTACTTGACTGAGACCACTAGCGCCATAACGGACCTTGGCCGTGCTTCAGCCTTCTATTCCCGCAGAGAGGTATGGGCCGAGATTCCCGCCTGTAAACGCCCATCGCATTGGGTCGCAACCCGGTCTCCGCTATCCCTGACCCGGATGACGATATCCACGGGATGACAGGCGCGTAACCTAGTCCCAGTCCTCGCTCAAAACATGAATTATCTGGAGAACGTTAAGACGGCCTCCGTTGCTGAATCGGGCCTCGGTGCCTCGCACGGCCGGTTGATGTCGGCCATTGTTTAACCTTGGACTCACAGTAGTCAACGCGCTCACCGGTCTTCCTTCTCTCCGAAGACGACCAAAGACTCCGTCGCCGAAAACGTGGTCCGATAAATTCTCGAGCCTGGATGAATAGCCGCCTTAGTGCGCGTGACATGAAAGTCCATGCGTTCACTGTCTCGACCAATCGATCGGCCCATTTCGCTAACCATGGTAGGCAAGTCAAAATGAACCTCCTTGAAAAAGGAGTCTTGCACCACAAGAGCAATTCTGCCTTCTCGCTTCGTTGCTTTATCAATCATCCGCAACGATTTAAACAAGCCCTGTAGATAGGCCAAGTAGTACCGCCGATAGTACGTAGCTGCCGCTTTGGTGTGATGCGATGTCACTGCGTCCATAAATTTGACAGCGGAGGCTCCCCAGGCTTGATTAACCTCAAGATTCGAATCTTTGGTCAAGGGACTCCCAAGCATCTGCCTCCTAAGGCGATCGAGATCCCACGCATCATTTCCGAGTATGACCAACTCTGGCTTGGTGGCAACAACGTAATCAATGCGCGTGCAGTAGGGAGGCGATGTAAGCACAACGTCGGCCTTGCGCTTCAGCTTCAAGTTTTCAACGGAGCCTTCAAAAAGGTGGTACGGGGTTGCATCCTCCGATAGCGGCAACGTTAGTCGAGCCGCAAGATCACGGCAAGCCTTTTCAAGCAAGCCGTTAAGACGCGACCAGCTCACATCAAGACGCTCAGTGTTCTCGCCCGCCCCTCGAATCCAAGTGGGATTCGAGGTTCTAAACGGTGCGGTCAACTGGCGAACGGCAGTAAAAAGAGTGCAGTAGAAGAACGATGCCAACGGAGAAAGTAAACTTGGATCGACGGGTTCAGTGAGTAGCCCGGAAGAGTCTTTATCTGCAAACATGCGATACATCGCTCGCTCCGTCGCGCGGAGCCGCGCAGCAGAAGTGTCACTAAACCACAGGCTCAATTCCTCTTTCTCGGCGTTATCTCGTACTTTTCTTGTAAGTCTTTTTGCGACGGTCACTATCTCCGCAAGAAGCGGCTCTAGACTTTCCTTGACACTCGAAACCGTGAGGTGGCGAGCCTTTGCAATAGTTACGAGTGCCGGATTTCGGTCGAGCCCTATGGCTTCGTAGCCTTGTGCGGCGGCTATAGCGGTCGTCGTACCAGACCCATTCCAAGGATCTAGCACGCGAGTCGTTGAGCTGTCATCAGGCCTGACAATTGCAGCTAGTGTGTCTCGCGTAAAGTTCGCAGAGTAACCAGCGTAGTAGCCATACCAATCGCTTTTCTCTCCCGGCTTACGCTTGGGGCTAGCTATCTGGACAGACTCGAGTATTCCCATCCCCCTAGCGTATTGGCTCAGGGGGTCATCAGCACGACAGCCCCCGAGTCGGCCAGATTCCATTTGGAGACAAGTGGAGGAGCGATTCTTGGTGCTAGGCGGGACCGATCGCCGTCCACCGCGTCAACCGATGGCGGTGCGGACCTCTGGAAAGCTTGCTTTTACTGGGTGGGTATATCGCGCCAGCATGGTCTCGACCCGGTGCCCTGCGATCTCGGCTAGGTCGGCGTCGTTGATGCCGGCGGCGCGGAGGTGGGTGACGTAGGAGTGGCGGCACTCGTGGGGGCGGATGTCTAGGCCGGAGGCTTGCTGGGTCGGCTTCCAGAGGTCGCGGTAGAAGTTGCGCTCGCGCCACATGCGGCCGGTTGGGGTTGTGAAAAGCAGCTCGCAGTCCTCGCCGTTTAGCTGGAGCTGGGCTTCGATCATCCAGGCCAAGGTCGCTGGGACGGGGACGGTTCTTCCCGCGTCGTGCTCGCCGTGGTCGGTCTTGGTGCCGTCGAGGGTCGTGCCCTCGTGAGCGGTGCGCTTGACCTTCAGCGTCTCGCCGTCGAAGTCCTCGCGTCTCAGGGGCAGCACCTCCCCCAGTCTCATGCCGGTGTCGGTGAAGACGCGGACCATCGCCTCGTAGCGGCCGGCCGCTTTGGCGAAGGCGTGCATCTGCTCGAAGCTGAAGATGCGGATCGGCCTGCGTTTCTTCCTGGCCCTTGGGTCGTTGGCTCTGACCCGCACTCCCTTGAAGGGGTTGAGGTCGGCTACTTCGTCGGTGATCGCGTCCTCGGCCATCGCTGAGAGTGAGTGGAGGATGCCGACGACTCCCGTTGTGGCTCGGCCTTGGACTCTGAGCATGTGGTCGACCAAGGTGAGGGCGTAGCGGCGGCGCAGCTCGCGCATTGGCCACTGCTTGAGCGGGATGCCCTCTATTCCCACTTCGAGGACGCGGCTGATCCGGTGTTCGTTGGTCTCGTTGGTTCGTTCTGAGCGCGGGTGATGGGTCGGCCAGGTGGCGAAGTACTCGCCCAGGGTGTCGGGGCGGTCGGAGAGCCCGTAGGCCTCGTCGATCGCTCGCTGGGCTTCGCGCTTGAGGAGGAAGGTTCCCTTCCCACGATTCCAGCGGGGCTTGGCTATTCGGTATTTGCCGTCGCTGCCGGTGTATCTCGCGACCCAGACGATCTCCCCGGACGGATTGCGGCGTTTGACTGGCGACTCTCGCTCATGGAAGCTCCCTTCGCTGGGCGAGGCAGGCGTCTACGTCTGCGGGGTCGATCCGCCTTGCGGCACCGAGCTTGTAGGAGGGAAGCTCGCCGCGCCTGATCCAGTTGCGGATCGTGCGGTCCGAGACGGCGAGATAGGCGGCGAGGGTGCGCTCGGTGAAGAAGGTGGCTGGCATGGCGTTTCTCTCCATGCCCCATAGGTGCCAGATGGGGCTCTGGTTGATCCACAAGTTGGGCAAAAGACCGAAGGTCAGGGGCACCGCCGGGCCTCCACACGGGCGGCCTCCGCACGGCGGAGCCGTGCCACAATCGGCCGCCGGAGGCACGGCCGGAGTCGCCAGCGCGATCACGCCCGAGCCTTCTTGACGTTTGGGATCACCAAACTGCGGCCCAGGCACGGACCCGGAGGGTCGCTCCTATGTCAAGAACACCTCTGAGAACCAGCGGTGTTCCGGGGGATCTCCCGATCAAGATCAAGAGGGAGAAACAGCAACACCCACCGGCTGCTGCAGCGCCCTGAAGACGGCCCGGACGAGGTGTCGTTGAAGCACTGGAACAGCTCTCAGGAAACGCTTAGTAGGATCGCCGTATGGGACTCCTGAGGGGCGGGTTCGGACGTGAGCGCGCGAAGCGTCTTCTTCCTCATGGTGCTCCGGGAATCCTTGAGTCCTTCGGGCGGCACGAGGGGCCTGCACCGGGCGGTGACATGGTGGCCGGGCTCGAATTTGGGCAGGCCGTGAAGAGGGCTCTCACCGTGGACCCGGAGCGGGTAATGGACGAGATGGTTGAGGCATGTGATGCCATCGGCGGCTGGTCTTACTACGGCGCCTGGGACATTCTCAGCGCCTACGCCCCCGACCGTGAGGAAGACCCCCGCTACGTCCACATCGTCGACGGGCTCCTCGACACGCTGGAAGCGGAAGGCTACGGCCCGGGCGACATTCCGATGATCCTGACCCCGCGGGTGATTGCCCGGGAACGTGCCACCCAGCAGGCCAGCCCGCAGTCGCAGAACGCCGCTGAGCCCGAGCCCGCGATTCCGCCCTTGGCGGACGGTGAGCGACGGCTGCTCAAGATCATAGGCCGCCCCGACGGCAACGAGAACAGGGTCTACCTCATTCACCGACGGCCCAAGGACTTGGAGGGATACAAGTTCGTCGCGGTGATCCAAAGCTCAGACGAGCAAGATTTCGACTTCGATACGACGTTTGGATGGCAGGTTGGCGAGGACGAGCGCACCGTCTACATTCGGATCGCGGAGGCATACGCAAACGGTCAGGCCGCTCAATGCACGTACTGGCTGGAGCCAGCGGTGCAGTGGTTCGCCGAGCGCGTGCGATAAAGCCGCAGAGCGCCGCAGTCGCCTTCGCCCAGCTCCGGCTGGGTATAGATCAAGAATTCAGGGAGAAACAGCAACCCCCACGGACTGCTGCAGCGCCCTGAAGACGACCCGGACCAGGTGCCGTTTGAGGCAGCGAAACGCCTCCTTGTTGGACTTCCCCTCAGCCCGCTTCTTGGCCAGGTAGGCGCGGGCAGGGGGATGCACGCGGGCCTGGGTCAAGACGACGACGTGAAGCGTCGCATTCAGCTTGCGGTTGCCAAGACGCGAGAGGCGATGGCGGGCGGTGCGCCCCGAGGAGACCTCGATCGGCGCGCAGCCGGCGTGCCGAGCGAGCGCGGCGTCGCTGGGGAAACGGCCCACGCCACCAACCTCGACGAGGATCCGGGCGGCGACCAGATCGCCGACGCCGGAGATCGCCAGCAGCGCCGGCGCTATCGGCCTAACCAAGTCCGCGATCTCGCGTCTCAGCTCCCGCTCGGCGCGCGTCAGCTCGCCCATCCGGGTCAGCAGCTCGCGGCAGATCCGCACCTGAACGCCGTCGCCATAGCGCCTCAGACGCTGGGAGAGGCCGCGACGGACGGCCGTGTCGTTGAGCAGCCGCGCGCTCGGCTCCAGCCCCGCGTCGAGGTCGTGCAAGTGCCAGCGCAGCCGCATCGAATGGGCGGTGCGTTCTGAGACCAGATCGTCGCGGTGGTCGACCAGGAGCTTCAGCTCACGCAGCGTGGGGTCGTGGTTTGCCAGCGGCAGGCGCGGTTCGCGCAGCGCCGCGCGGGCTACGGCGAGGGCGTCGATCGAGTCGGACTTGCCGACGGTGCGGGCGGTCTTTCGCGAGCGCGCCGTCATCCGCGTGCCGACCCGCAGCACCGTCTCGCCGGCGCCCAGCAGGAAGCGCTCGAGGCGGCCGTTGACGTGGCGACAGTCCTCCAGGGCAAAGCGCAACCCGCCCTCGGTGCCGGCGAGCTCGTGGGCCCAGCCGCGCAGATGCTCATGGCCGTCGTCTGTGCCGGGCACGGTCAGCTCGCCGAGCAGCTGGCCGCTTGCGTCGTTCACCGCTGCCGCGGTGTGGGTGTCTTTGTGGGGGTCGATCCCGATCGTGATCACTTCTTGCCGCCTCCTTATCCTTGCCTTGTCCTCGGTACGGATCGGCGGCGGACAGAACCGGGTAGGGCTCTCGCACGCTCCTATTAGGTCACGCCGTCGGTCCTTGAGCGCGGCGGGCGACAGGACCCTCCCGGTCAGCCTCCAAAGGCGACGAGATAGTGCGGAGTCAGCCCGTCGCGCCGAGGACGCTAAGCCGGTCATTGGACGCTGGTCGAAGAGGGGCACGGGAACCCAGTTCGTAGTGTGTCGGGCTGTTGGGTTGTTGTTTTTGAGGCCTTCGTTTCTGGCTTTTGATCGCTCTTCTTGCTTCTTGGCTTTTGGCTTTTCTTGCCTGCCTTTTTGGCTTCGATTCTTTGGCTTCTTCTTTGTCTTTCGTTTTTGACTTTGATTTGGGTTTGGCGATTTGGTCTCTTTTCCCCGCGCGCCTCGACCCGGCGTTTCACCCGCCATCAACCCCCACCCCACTCCGTGAACTGCCCGACTCGCGTGCCGCCCGGAGTCCAGCCCATCCCGTCGAGCAGTTCGCCCGGTGGGAGATCGAGGGAGCCGGCGAGCTTTACGAGCGTGTCCACGCGGGCGACTCGTTCGCCGCGCTCCAGCTGGCCTACCGCCGTGCGGTGGAGGAAGGCACGGACGGCCAGCTCTTCTTGGGAGAGGTGGGCGCGTTTGCGGCGACGGGCCAGGTTGGTCCCGAACCGGGTGGCGATGTCGATCATCGGCTCTCGCCTTCCCCGAACTGGTCGAGCAAGCCGTGTAGGGCTTCGTGCTCGATGACGACGCGGCAGTACTCGTTGCCGCTGTCGATCACTTGGGCCAGGTCTCCGACGACGCCGCACACACATCGGGATCGGGGGTGATCGCCATCTCGTCCAATGCCCGGAGGAGTCGGCCGTATGCGGCCTCCTCGCGACCCAGGCGGATCGGTTCTTGAGTTGGTTGGGGTATTCCCTCAACTCGTTGCGAATTCCCGCCTGAGCGCTTCTGAAGGTGCTGCGCAGGAAGCGGGCCTGATCGGCAGGGATGCTGAGGGTGACGGCGGAGCCGCGACCCGTAGGGTTCTCATCAGCCATGAGGAGTCCACTCTCCTTGTGGTCAGGCCCTCGGTTGGCGTTACCGCGCCGGCCGGGGGCCGCTTTATGAATGGCCGCGAGGGTAGCAGTTTGTAGCGGGGGAACTACAAACGACTATTTCTTGCCGAGCACGTTCCCGACGCGCGTCCAATGCAGCTCGGCGGCCTCACCGATCTCGCGGAGCGTCAGTCCCGCTTTCCGCGCCCGCTCGAAGCTTTCGCGCCGAGCCTGGCGCGCCTCCTCGACCTTGCTTTGCGCGCCCTCCAGTTTGGCTTGGGCGCGGCGCACGTCCGCGCGTGCTTTCTGCCGTTCGTCCTTCGCCATCGGCGAGAGCCTATTCGCCGCCCGAAGACGCCGAGAAATGAGACAAAAATGAGACGCCGACCTCGCGGAACGGGCTGGAATCGCCCGGACGGGCACGGAACGGCGATTCGAGGAGGAGCCGAGGATTTGGCTCTGCGATGGGCACGGCACGGTGCTGCCCGGAAGGCAACGGAATGCGCCCGGAGAGAATCGAACTCTCGACCTCCGGCTTGAAAGACCGGCGCTCTTTGGGGCTCGTTAAAACCCCGTTGACCACTGAGCTACGGGCGCTCATACATCCCTGCCCTGGAAAGTATGCCGGTCTCAGAGCCCGAACGTCTTGGCGATGATGTTGCGCTGGATCTCCGAGGTGCCGCCGTAGATGGTCGAGACCAGGGAGGTGCGGACGAGGCGCTCCATGTCGTACTCGGAGGCGTAGCCGTAGCCGCCCATCATCTGCATGCCCTCGAGCGCCGCGCGCTTGGTCACCTCGGTGACGAAGAGCTTCACCATCGAGGCCTCGCGGGGCAGCATCCGGTCGGGATCCTCGTCGGTCAGGCTGGCTACCCAGCGGGTCATCAGGCGGGCGGCCTCGATGTCGGTCGCCATATCCGCGATGCGGTGCTGGAGCGACTGGAAGGAGCCGATCGGGCGGCCGAACTGCTCGCGTTCCTTGACGTAGACGATGAGGTCGTCGAAGACGCGCTGGGCAATCCCGAGCATGGTCGCGGCGAGGATCAGCCGCTCGACGTTGAGCCCGGCCATCAGCTGCGTCCAGGCCTGGTCGACCTGGCCGAGGACGGCGTCGGCCGGCGCCTCGACATCGGTGAAGTAGAGGTGGTTGGTGTCGCGACCGCCCATCGTGTCGATCGGGACCACCTCGAGGCCCTCCGCGTCGCGCGGCACCCAGATCATCGTCATTCCCTCGTGCTTGGACGCTGAGCGAGTGGTGCGGCAGACGACGAGGACGTGGTCGGCGATATGGGCGTTGGAGCAGAAGACCTTCTGGCCGTTGAGCACGTAGCCGCCGTCGACGCTCTCGGCGAAGGTGGAGAGGGCGCCGACGTCGGAGCCGGCCTCGGGCTCGGTCATCGCGATCGCCTCGACCGAGCCGCTGGAGATGCCGCCGAGGATCTCCTCCTTCTGCTCCTCGGTGCCGAAGCGCTTAGTCGCACCGGCGACGATCAGTGTCGTCGCGTAGCCGCCGATCGGGGCGAGCGCGCGTGAGGTCTCCTCCATGAAGATGCAGGCGTCGAGCATGGTGCCGCCGGAGCCGCCGTACTCCTCCGGGATCGTCACCCCGAGCCAGCCAAGCTCGGCCATCTCCTTGTAGATCGTCTCGTTGTGGTGCTCGGTGTAGCCCTCGGTGAGACGCTCGCGCTGATCCGGCGTGCCGCACTCGTGATCGCAGTAGCGGCGGATCGCGTCGACGAAGTCCTCCTGCTCGTCGGAAAGGGCGAAATCCACGAAGCGGCAGCCTAACGGTCAACCGGGTCAAACTGCCTGCTGCCTCGAAGCGGCGGCCTACGCTGAGAAGCCCAGGACGAGACTCGAACTCGTGACCCCATCCTTACCATGGATGTGCTCTACCAACTGAGCTACCTGGGCGGGTGACGGCTCTTGCAAGCCGGACCTGCGCGAGTAACGATCTTAGTGGTTTGAGGCCGGAGCTCAGCTGTCGAGACCAGGGATCGGATCGATCGGCAGCTCACCGTGGATCGCCTCGAGCTCGGTGAGGTCCACCTGGTCTTGCGGACGAGCCGCGAGGCGCTTGAAGCCGACGACGCTGGGAAGCGCGGCAACGCGAACCGTCTGGCCATTCCACTCCGCCGTCTCCGCCCGCTCCGAAACGGTCTCGTAGTCGAGCGGCGGCAGACCGCCTCGCATGATGTCGATGATGCCGTGGCGGCTGCTCACCCGCAGGTGCTCGGCGCCGGCAACATCGTCCTCGCCGAGCTCCTTGTCATCGCGAAAGCGCCTCGCGTCGATTCGCTCCAAGAAGCGGAGCACCGCGGCATCGGAATCTGGACCATCCGGCACCAGCAAGTCGGAGTCCTTGGTCGCGCGCACGTAGCCATGGAAAATCACGCTGAAGCCGCCGATAACCACATGTTCCAGGCCGACGGCATTCGCGTCGGCTACAGCGCCCGTCAGGTCAGGACCAGAGAGCGCGTCTTGGGACATGGCCGGCCTTGATCGATGCGACGAGCAGCGAGACTGCCTGCTGGGAGAGCTTCTGCCCTTGCTCAAGGCGCTGTGATGGCGTCATCGCCATCGTTGAAGCCCGCTGCTGCTCCGCCTCTTCGCGGTTGATGCGCGCCCACTCGGCCTCGTTGCCGGGCGCCAGAAGGGGCTTGCGCGGTTTGTTGGCCACAGCCAGATGGTACCGCCAATGGGTGGCCGCCCGCGCCCGAAAGGGCGCTGCGACGGCCAATTCCCAAGGCTACGCAGCCGGCCTCAGCTGAACTTCGAGGGATCGACCCGGCAGTATTTGAATTCGAAGGCCAGAACTTGGTTGTTGGCCTGGTTGGCGGTGTGGGAGAGGCGGATCTGCATCGCCGTGGCGCCGTTCTTGTCGCCGGCCTTGAGCTTCTTGGCGATCTGGCGGAAGTAGCCTTCCTCTTCTCCGATGTACTTCAGCCACTTGGTGAGATTGGCCTGGTCCGCCGGTGGCTGGGGGACCGCCTTGAGCTTCGGAATCGCCTTCTTCAGCGCGTCGGCCGCCTTGGTGAACTGGCTCGCCGCGAGCTTGAGCTTGCCCGCCTTGACGTGGGCGCGGACGTTCTTGAGGATCCGTTCGTTGGCTTCCACGTTGGTCTTGCAGATCGGTTCAACGGCTTCCTTGTAGCTTTCGCGCGTAGCTTCCACCGCCTGCGCAAATGGCGCCGCCAGCAATGCAAAAGCCAGTACGAACGCGCTCAACGCGCAAAAGCTCTTCTTCCCCACCAGATACCTCCCTTTCGTTCCCATAGTCCCAAGCATCTCATTCATCTTCCCAAACACACGTGGGTGCCCAAGGACTCGGCAGCTTAGGGGATCGTTAAGACCCGGCCCAGCTACCGGTAAAACGCCACGTAGAAGCCCGCTTTGACCCGCGAGGTCCCTTCGAAGGTCTGCACCTCGACCTTCGGCGCCGGACAATCCGCAGTCCCGCCGATCTTGACCAGGGCGTTGACGTTGCCCGCGCCTTCGAACTGCGGGGTGACCTGAGCGCCCCTGGGGTTGAAGCCGGAGACTTCGACGCAGAAGATGCCGCTCAGGCTCCCCTGTGAGACCGAGGCGATGTTCTTGGAGAGGTTGGTGTCGAGGGTCGCTTCCTTGTTGACGTGGGCGAAGGCGATCGGATTGGCCGACTCTGAGGCGGTGGCGAAGTCTGCCTTGGCGGCAGAGGGAACCTGGGAGAGGGTCGACTCGACGACCTTCTCGCCGGTAACCGCGTCAGGGGCGATCTTTTCGTTTGTGACGGAGCTTGAGGTGAGCGAGCCGCTGGTAATCGAGTTCAAGGTCATCTTTGCCGCGGTGATCGAGCCGTTGGCGAGCTTG
>DATNGZ010000073.1:0-3927 GCA_035605695.1 Solirubrobacterales bacterium
CTCGCCATGATCGAGCCTCGCGCTGAGCGAGCCTGCTGCATCACGCTCGGCGCCGACAAGGCTTATGACGCCGAGGCCTTCGTCAACGAGCTGCGTTCGATGCGGGTGACGCCGCATGTCGCGCAGAACACCGGCAATCGAAGCTCGGCGATCGACGGGCGGACGACGCGGCATGGCGGCTATGAGGTCAGCCAGCGCATCCGCAAGCGCATCGAGGAGGCGTTCGGCTGGATCAAGACCGTGGCTGGACAGCGCAGGACCAAGTTCCGCGGCCGCGATCGGGTCGGGTGGGCCTTCGCCTTTGCGGCGGCGGCGTACAACCTGGTGCGGCTGCCCAAGCTCATGGCTGGAGCGGTGTCGTGAGGCGCCCGCGCGCCATGGCCAAGGCCTTCAAGGGTCGCTGGCGCATCAGCGAGATGGATGTGTGGGATAACGACTATCTCGACCTGGTCGAGCCCGCCCACATCGTGTTCGAGAGCGAGAATGACGGTGCATTCGTCTTCGCAACCGTCAAGGGTTGGCTCGACGTTCGTTACGGGGCACGAGACGGCTCCGCATGCGCCGCCTGGGAGGGCTTAAACGACACCGACCCCGCTTCCGGCCGCGGGTGGGTCATTTTAGGCACCGCCGGGAGGCTCGTCGGGCACATCTTCATCCACAACAGCGATGACTCCGGCTTCGTCGCCGAACGCGAATGAGTTCTTCAACAGCCTGCTAGTCTTACTGCGTCACAACGTGAGCGGTATGCGTATTACGGCCGTGCAGCACGGACATCGCTCGAGCTTTCGGACAAGGTCCACGATTAGGGTTCGGCGCATGGTGGAGATTGAGTTCGCGACGTGACGCTCCGGTCGGATCGGCGGGCGATCTCCGGGTCGGACCGGCGGGAACTGAAGTCGCCGCGAGGAGACGCGTCGGTTCTGAGGGGGGAATCCTCGCCCGTT
The DNA here is from genome assembly GCA_035605695.1 of Solirubrobacterales bacterium. Taxonomy (GTDB): domain Bacteria; phylum Actinomycetota; class Thermoleophilia; order Solirubrobacterales; family 70-9; genus VRUE01. The sequence goes on from DATNGZ010000073.1 coordinate 945, forward strand.
CGGCGACCAGGAAGGCGTAGGCGGCGATGCAAAGGGTGGCATGGTGATGGAAGCCTCGCCAACCTCGTCCCTCAAAGTGCCCGAGCCCGAGCTCCTGTTTGAGTTCCTGGTAGTCCCGCTCGATGCGCCAGCGCAGCTTCGCGAGCGCGACGAAGCGGTCGAAGGCGACGTTTTCAGGAAGGGTCGCAAGCCAGAACTTCGTGGGCTTCTCCTCCTCAGTTGGCCATTCGACGAGGAGCCATTCCTCGTCACGGGGAACGCTTCGATCGAAGTCCCGGTGCGCGGCGCGAACACGGACGCGCGCGAAGCGAGAGATCAAGAGGTCGGCGCTCCCCTCGCGCCAGGAGATCATCTCCCAGGCCTCGGCCGGAAGCGAAAGCGCGAGACCCTCGACGGACTGGGGCTGGTGGTCGGGGTCGCGGACCATGCGGCTCGTCGGGCGCCCACGCCCGGACCAGGGCCTGACCGCCGGCGACGGGTTGGCGCGCGTCCACACGGAGGTGTGCGGCTGGACGCCGGCGACGTAAGCAAGACCAAGCCCCGCGAGCGCCGAACGCAGGCTGGTGTCGGCGCCGTAACCGGCATCCATCAGGACCACGCCCGGCGGGGCGCCGGCCTCGAGCGCAGCCCGGATCTGGTCGAGTGCGATCTCGGGCTTCGTCCTGAACGTCACCTCCTCGGGCACACCCGCCTTTTTCCGGCGGGCCGGATCGGCGGCCCAGTCCTTCGGCAGGTAGAGCCTGTAGGCGATCGGGAAGCTCGCACCGGCGTTCGCGAGCGACAGGGACACTGCGACCTGGCAGTTGTCCTGCTTGCCGAGCTGTCCCGAGTACTGCCGAGCGACGCCCACCGAGTGCTTGCCCTTCTTTGGAAAGCTCGTGTCGTCGATGATCCAGGCCTCGATCGGCTCCCTGGCGGTAATTGAGGGAAGCGTCAGCTCCAGGACCTTCGCGAGGACCCTCGCGTCGGACCAGGCCGACTGGGCCACGAAATGCAACAGCGACTGGTGTTGGGCCGAGACCCGTGAGGGAGCGGTCACCGCCGCGAGCGGCTCGACGCTCTTGCGCTCCGCCGGGGTGAGGAGTCCCATGCAGTAATCCCTCAGCGGCCTTACCCGATCCGCGTGGCCGACAACCTCGGCCAAGGCGTTCACGAAAGCCCCGAAACGGTCCGCGCCGTCGCCGTCCATCACAAGCTCCGAATCGATTAACCCTCGGAGCCTATGCCTCGCTCCCGCGCCCGCACCACGCGGCCTTCTGACTCAGTAAGACTAAGAGGCTTCTCTGATTGGGGCCGTCGAGGTCAAGCTGCTCCTGCTTTCTGGCCGGATGGGCGCTCCCGCGGGTCACTCGCTTCTCTTCGCGGTCGGCGCAGGGCCGCCGCATGATGGGGTCAGGAAGGCGAGACGTCTCAATCTGTCCCACGACCTTGCCGGCGTGCCGCCTGCAGGTTCTGGACTCTCAACGAGATCGCCTCGCCCATCGTCCCCACAGGAACGATCCGGTGTGCCCTCTTGGGGCTGGTGTTAGTTCTCCCTTCCTGTTCAGGCGGCCGCGAGGGCCGCGGCGGGGTTCCGGCCGAAGCGGAACTCGGTCTCGTCGCTCCACATGCGATGCAGGATGACGGCGAGCTTGCGCGCGACTGCGACGCGAGCGCGCGCCATGCCTCGCGTCTTGGCGACCTTCATTCCCCAGGCCCGCAGGCTCGACCATTTGCGGCTGCGCACGAGCAGGGTGTGTGCCGCTTCGTAGAGCGCCGTGCGTGCGAGTTCGTCCCCGCAGCGGCTGATCCTACCGGAGACGTCGGTCTCGCCCGACTGATAGCGCGCCGGGGTGAGGCCGAGATGCGCACCAACATCCCGTGATCGCCTGAAGCGGTCCGGCCGGTCGATCGTGGCCCGGAAGGCGAGCGCCGTGATCGGACCGACGCCCGGCACGCTCATGAGCCGCCGGCAGACCTTTTCCCGCCGGACAATGTCGAGAACCTGCTTGGTCAGGCGGGCGAACTGGTCCAACATCGTGACGAGGATCGTAAGCAGCGGGTCAACGAGCGGCTTCACCGAGGCATCCTCGGCCATGAGGTCGCGCACGCGCTCGGCGAACGCCGCTCGGCTCGGGGTTCCCAACTTGAGGCCGCCTTCCCGCAGGACCGCCCGCACCACGTTCTCGATCGAGCGCATCTCGTTCAGGACCGTGCGGCGCGCCACCAGGAGCGAGCGCCACAGCCGGCACTGACGGCTCTTGACGTGGACCTGCCTGTACCACCCCGTGCGCATGATCTGGGCCAGCGCCCTGGCGTCGTTGCGGTCGGTCTTGTTTGGCATCGTCTTCATGGCCGCGTTGGCGTGGCGTGTCTCGATGCAGACCGCCGGCAAGCCGGCCGAATGCAGCTCGTCGTGAAGCCAGGCCGTCAGCGAGCAGGCCTCCAGCCCGACGCGCTCCAGCGGCAAGTCGATCTCTCTCAGGGCCGCGATCAGCGTCTCGGGCTCACTCGCCGCCCGCGCCTCCTTGACGATCTGCCCGGTGCTGTCGACCACGCAGATCGCGGTCTCTTCCAGCGATACGTCCAGTCCGGCATAATGGTTCATGGCTGCTCCTTCTCGATGCTTGTGGCCGCTCAACACGGACCACGTTCCAACATCCCGAATGGAGCAGCCACCCTCAGGCCGGGGCCCCAATCACCCCATCTGACTCGAAACTCATCCTGATTGCGCGAGCCGGCGGGTGAGCAGCATGATGGAGGCGGCGTAGAGGAAGGCTCGGGCGGATTCGAGCGTTGCCTCGAAGTCCTTGGCGAGGCGGCGGTTGCGGCCGATCCAGGCGAAGAAGCGCTCGACGACCCAGCGTCGGGGCTGGACGGCGAAGCCGATCTGGTCGGGGTTCTTGCGAACGATCTCGACGGCGATGGCGGTGGCGCCGGCAACCCGCTTCCCGGCGTAGCCGCTGTCGGCGAAGACCTTCGCGATGAAGGGAAAGGCGTGGCG
>DATNGZ010000074.1:0-8925 GCA_035605695.1 Solirubrobacterales bacterium
TTTCACGGTGCCGGGGTTCGAGGTGCCGGCGAGCGCCGCGTCGGCCTCCGCTTTCTCCCAGAATTTGTCGACGGTGTGGTGGGTCTCGAAGCTGCCGTCGGGGTGCTGGAACTTGGCGAACAGTTCCCAGAAGGGTTTGGCGACGTGGGCGCGGCGCTCCATCTCGCGCTCGACGACCAGGCCCAGGGTCGGGCTCTGCACGCGACCAACCGAGAGGAAGTTGGAGCCGAAGCGGCGGGTGCTGAGTGAGACGGCGCGGGTCAGGGTCGCGCCCCAGAGCAGGTCGATGTCCTGGCGGGCGGCGCCGGCGTTGGCGAGCGGGTAGGAGAGTTCGTCGAGCTCGCCGAAGGCGCGCTCGATCTCTTCTTTGGTCAGCGCCGAGTAGCGGGCGCGTTTGATTTTCAGCGTGCCGGCGCGGGTTTCCTCGCGGTTGCCGAGGGTCGGATTGGCGTCGAGCATCTCCTCCAGCGCCTCGAGTCCGATCAGCTCGCCCTCGCGGTCGAAGTCGGTCGCGATTACGAGCTCGTCGGCTTCCTTGGCGACTTTGCGGATCGCTTTGACGACGTTCTTATCGGTCGGCTCCTTGATCAGCTCGGCGTCGATCAAGTCGTGCAGATCGGTTTTTTGCCAGTTCGAGTAGCCCTCGGGGAAGGCGGGGCCGAGCACGTGGCCCTTGAGCCCGATCGTCCTGTGGTCGCCGTCGGCGTCGCTCCAGGTGTAGAAGGGGACTTTGAAGGTTTTGTCGCTGGTCGCGCTGCCCTTGCTGAGGAAGGTCGCGATCTTCTCGGCGCTGTTGTTCTTCTCTGTGACGATGAGGCGCATGGGGCGGCGAGGGTAGCAGGGGCGCTCCGCGACCCCTCCCAGCCCGAAAACTCGGCTGCGCCTCTACATATATGTCCGCGACCTGCCGATCAGGGGTGCAATGTCCATAGGATCGCGACCTCAGTGAAGGCTCTGGTAACAGGCGGCGCGGGCTTTATCGGCTCCAATTTGGCCGACGCTCTACTCGCGCGAAACGACGAGGTGATCGTCGTCGACGACCTCTCGACCGGCCGGCGGGAAAACCTCGATGGTGCGCTCGGCGCCGGCGCGAAGCTGATCGAGGCCGACATCCGTGACCGCGCTGCGCTCGAGCGGCTGGCCGCTGAGGACAAGCCGGAGGTCATCTTCCATCTCGCCGCCCAGATCGACGTGCGCAAGTCGATTGCCGACCCCGCCTTCGATGCTTCAATCAACGTTGGCGGTACCGCCAACGTGCTCGAGGCGGCGCGCGTAGCGGGCTCGCGGCGGATCGTCTTCAGCTCGACCGGGGGCGCGATCTACGGCGAGGGCGACGGCCAGCAGCTGCCGCTCCCCGAGGACGCCCCGCTGGCGCCCGAGGCTCCCTACGGCCAGAGCAAGTTCGCCGGCGAGGGCTACCTAGCCCTCTACGAACGGCTCTACGGCCTCTCCACCGTTCCGCTGCGATTGGGCAACGTCTATGGCCCGCGCCAGGACCCGCTCGGCGAGGCAGGCGTGATCGCGATCTTTTGCGGCAAGCTGCGCGCCGGAGAACAGCCGACCGTTTTCGGCGACGGCAAGCAGACCCGCGACTACATATACGTCGGCGACGTGGTGACGGCGATGCTGGCCGCGGCGGATTCGGAGACGACCGGGCCGGTCAACATCGGTACCGGGATCGAGACCGACGTACTCGAGCTGGTCCAGGCACTCGGCGAGCTCGGCGACACCGAAAACTTCGAGCCCGAGCTTGCTCCGGCCCGCACCGGCGAGGTCCAGCGGATCTCGATCGACCCAGCCCGCGCCGAGCGCGAGCTGGGCTGGACGCCGCAGATGGGCCTCAGCGAGGGCCTGCGCGTCACCCTCGACTCGATCTAATCGGCCGACGGGCCTCAACCGTGACATATAGACACGTTTCAGGCCCATCGGCGGGCTGTTGCGGCGCGCATCACTAGGCTTGGGGTATGCCCGCCCAGGCTTATGCCGGCAAGGAGTGCGTCTGCCAACTGCGCAAGGGGATCTGCGACCAGTCCTGCGTGCGCGACATGCTGGAGACGCCCTTCTACATCGCCTGCCTGAAGTTGAGGGGGCGGCGTTGCTTGGTCGTGGGTGGCGGTGACATCGGCCTGGAGAAGGTCGAGGGGCTGCTCGCCTGTGACGCCGACGTGACCCTGATCGCGCCCGTCGCCCACCCCGAGCTGGAGAGCCTCGCGGCGGAGGGCTCGATCGAGTGGGAGAAGCGCGACTATGCGGGCGCCGCCGACCTCGAGGGCGTCTTCATGGTGATCGCTTCGACCGACGACACCGAGGTCAACATCAAGGTCTACGACGACGCTGAGAAGCGGGCGATGCTGGTCAATATCGTCGACGTGCCGCCGCTGTGCAACTTCATCCTGCCGGCGATCGTCCGCACCGGACCGCTGGCGATCGCGATCTCCACCGCCGGCGCCTCCCCCGCCCTGGCGAAGCGGATGAAGCGCGAGATCGCAGACCTCTTCGGCGAGGAGTACGCCCGCCTCGCGGTGATCCTCAACGACGCCCGCGGCTGGGCCAAGGGGACGCTGCCGACCTACCAGGACCGCAAGGAGTTTTTCGAGGGGATCGTCAACGGCGACCCCGACCCGGTCGAGCTGATCCGCGACGGGCTCGAGCCCGAGCTGTTGACGCTGATCGAAGCGGCCAAAGAGCGGGCTACGGCATCACTCAGCGCCGCAGGCTGAGACGCGGACACGCTCGAGCGTGTCGCGAAGAGCATCGGCCTCGGCGGCGGTGAGCTTGGCGGCGAAGGCGACATTTAGCTCGGCGACGACGACCGGCCGCATCTCCTCGAGCAGGTCGCGCCCGGCCGGCATCAAGGTCGCGTAGCTGACGCGGCGATCGGTCTCGCAGAAGGTCCGCTCCAGGAGGCCGGCTTTGATCAAGCGGTCGACCAGCTTGGTCAGGCCGCCGCGGGTGATCACCAGGGCCTCGGCGAGATCCCCCATCTTCAGCCGTTCATCCGGCGCCTCGGACAGGGTCGCGAGCACCTCATACCAGGGCAGGGGCGGGAATTCGGCGCTGGTCAGAGCCTCCTGCAGGCGCCCGGTGATTGCCGCGTGGGTGCGGGTGAGCGCCCCCCAGGCCTCCCCGTGGGAACTGCGCGGGGACTTGGTTGCCGTTGCTTGCTCCATCGCCTCACCATCATCGCAGATGAATGTTGCCCTGACAATAGTTGTAGATACAAGCTTTTCTGCTATGATTGTTTCTGCGTCAATCATTTGTTCGGCAACTACTTGAGAAGGAGCAGCGATGAGCACGCAAACCCTCAATCAGCAGATTCCGGCAGGCACCTACGCGGTGGACCCGGTCCACTCGTCGATCACCTTTGCGATCACCCACAACGGCGTCGCCACCTTCCGCAGCGGCTTCGGCTCCTACGAGGCACAGCTCAGCGGCGGCGAGAGCCCGCGGCTCGAGGGCACGGTCGACGTCGCCAGCATCGAGATCGAGGAGGAGCAGCTGAAGGGCCACCTGCTCTCCCCCGACTTCTTCGACACCCAGCACTACCCGCAACTGCGCTTCGAGTCGAGCGAGCTGAGCATCGAGGACGACGGCTCGCTGCGACTGCGCGGCGAGCTCGAGATCCACGGCGAGGTGCGCGAGGTCGAGGCGAGCGGGAAGTTCGGCCAGCTCGGCGCCGACCTCGCCGGCAACTCCCGGGTCGGAATCTCGCTTGAGGCGGCGGTCGACCGGCGCAACTTCGGCCTCGACTGGAACGCCGAGCTGCCCAGCGGCGGCGAGGTCCTCGACTATGAGGTCAGCATCGCGGTCGAGCTGGAGCTGGTCGAGGAGGCCGAGTAACGATGCGGGTCCTGGGCATATCCGGAAGCCTGCGCCGGGACTCGCTCAACAGCGCCCTGCTGCGGGCGGCCGCCGAGCGGCTGCCCGCCGGGGCGGAGCTGGTCGAGTTCGACCGCCTGCGCGAGGTGCCGCCCTATGACGAGGACGTCGAAGCGGAGGCGACACCTGCGGTGGTCGAGGAGCTGCGCGAGGCGGTGCGGGGCGCCGACGCGGTCCTGATCGCGACCCCCGAGTACAACCACTCGATCCCGGGCCAGCTGAAGAACGCGCTCGACTGGGTCTCCCGCCCGGCTGGCAAGAGCGCCCTCAACGGCGTGCCGGCGGCGGCGATCGGCGCCTCGACCGGCATGTTCGGCGCGGTCTGGGCCCAGGCCGAGCTGCGCAAGGTCCTCGGCGCGCTGGGCGGCCGCGTGGTCGAGGCCGAACTGCCGGTGGGCCACGCCAAGGAGCTTTTGGTCGATGGCCAGCTCGAGCTCTCCCCTCAGCAGTCAGAGCAGTTGGATGAGCTCCTCGCCGAGCTGGTCGCCGCGGCCGAGGCCGAGGCCGAGGCCGAACTCGCCGTCGCGGCCTAAGGAACCAGCCGCCCGACTGACGAGACTTGATCGATCGCCTTGTCAAACGAGGCAATCGACTCGACGTCGGTGAACTCAGCGGCGGCCACCAGGTACGCCTCGGCAAAGTCGAGACGATCGAGCTCATAGATCTCGAGAGCACGAAGGAGGAGCTCCATGTCTGCCGAGATCGTCGGCATTGCCAACGCCGCTCTCATCAGCTCGGCGGTCCCACGCCGGTCGACTTCGTAAACCGACTGAAGCACGTAGACGCACTCTGCCAAGACGACATCGGCAAGAACCAGCTCGGCTTTTGTGGCCAAGAACCGCGTTGCCCGTCGTGCCATCTCAGGCGGATCACCAGTCAGGTGGCGGATCACAACGTTCGTATCGAGCAGAACGGTCAAGTCTGCTCCTTCAATCTCTTGCCCCGGGCCCGCCACGCTTCCTGGCGAATCTCCTCCCACGAAGCGCCCCGCTTTCCCCGCGGGACCGGAACCGAGCCGGCAAGATCGAGAAAGTTCTGGGTGCGGGCAAGAATCGCCCGCCCATCTTCCAAACGGAACAGCACTTGATCGCCGGGCTCCAGCTCAAGGCTGTCGCGCACGGCCTTGGGAACCGTGATCTGACCCTTGGAAGTCAATTTCGCCGCCACGTCCATCTGATTCCTTACTTTTGACTAGAGGTAAGGATAGCGCCGGCTAGGAAGCAGGCAAAGCGAAGAACGCGACTGCGGCGAAGTGGGCTGCAGCAGCAGCTATGACCAGGAGGTGAAAGACCTCGTGGTAGCCGAAGACCCGGGGGTTTGGATTGGGGCGTTGGGTGGCGTAGACGACTGCGCCCGCGGTGTAGAGGAGGCCGCCGGCGGCTACGAGGAGCGTCCCGGTGGTCCCCATCGAGTCCCACAGCTCGGGGAAAGAAATAACGGCAACCCAACCCAGCGACAGGTAGATCAGCGCCGCAACCCACTTCGGGTGATCGATCCAGACCATCTCCACCACGGCGCCGGCGATCGCGCCGGCCCAGACGACGACCAGGATCGCGTCGGCGAGCGGGCCGTTGAGCACGAGCAGGGCGAACGGCGTGTAGGTGCCGGCGATGAGGAAGAAGATCATCGAGTGATCGAGGCGGCGCATCCAGCGGCGCACGTTGGGCCGGGTCCAGTTGACCCGGTGATAGAGGGCGCTGGTGCCAAGCAGGGCCGAGAGGCTGACCGCGTAGATCGCCACCGCGAGGGTCGCCTTCGGCGTCTTGGCGGCGATGATCAGGCCGGCGCCGAGGAAGAGGGAGACGAAGAAGGCCCACTCGTGCGAGACCCCGCGCAGCTTCGGCTTAACCGCGGCGATCGCGTCGCTGGCCGCCTCCTTGGCTGCCCCCGCCCGCTCAGCCGCGGCCTCTCTCGCCGCGCTCGCCCGTTCGCCCATCGCCTCCCGAGCCGCCCCGGCTCGCTCTCCCATTCGCTCCGCGCTCCTGCGCAGATCATCCGCCATATCCCCAGGGTACTCCGAACTTTGTCCCGATATTGCGGACTGCCACCATGTAGAGGCGGCGCGGCAGAAAAATCGAGGCCCCTAATTGCGCTTTTCGACACTTTTCCGTCTGAGGCTTTAGCGATCCTGCTGTGTTACCCCTGAAAGTCGCTGCGAGAGGAGAAGTTTGATGTCCCAGACCGCCACCAGTGCCCCGAAGAACGGTCTCAAGGGCCTCGCGATCGAACGCCGTTTTTCCTCTCCAGGGACCCATCCCTTCGACGAGATCGAGTGGGAGACGCGCGACGCGGTGATCGGTAATCCCGAGAACCCGGCCTTCGAGCAGCGCGGGGTCGAGTTCCCCAAGAGCTGGTCGCAGAACGCGACCAACATCGTCGCCCAGAAGTACTTCCGCGGTCAGATCGGCAGTGAGGAGCGCGAGTCCTCGGTCAAACAGATGGTCGGCCGCGTCGCCGGGACGATCTCCAACTGGGGACGCGAGGGCGGCTACTTCGCCTCGGCCGAGGACGCCGAGGCCTTCGAAGCCGAGCTGACCTCGATCCTGCTCAACCAGAAGGCGGCCTTCAACTCGCCGGTCTGGTTCAACGTCGGCTTCGAGGAGACGCCGCAGTGCTCGGCCTGTTTCATCCTCAGCGTCGAGGACACCATGGAGAGCATCTTGGACTGGAACACCAAGGAGGGTCGGATCTTCCGCGGCGGCTCCGGCTCAGGGATCAACCTCTCCAACATCCGCGGCTCGATGGAGCCGCTGAAGAAGGGTGGAACGGCGAGTGGCCCGGTCAGCTTCATGCGCGGCGCCGATTCCTGGGCGGGAACGATCAAGTCCGGCGGCAAGACGCGGCGGGCGGCGAAGATGGTCGTGCTCGACGTCGACCATCCGGACATCGAGCACTTCGTCTGGTGCAAGGCCAAAGAGGAGGAGAAGGCCGAAGCGCTGCGCGAAGCCGGCTTCGACATGTCGATCGACGGCGAGGGCTTCACCTCGATCCAGTACCAGAATGCCAACAACTCGGTGCGGGTCACCGACGACTTCATGGAGGCGGTCGAGGCCGGCGAGGAGTGGCACCTGACCGCGCGCACCACTGGCGAGCCGATCAAGACCCTCGATGCGCGCGAGTTGATGAATCAGATCGCCGACGCCGCCTGGCGCTGCGCTGATCCGGGCGTCCAGTACGACACGATCATCAACCGCTGGCACACCTGCCCCGAGTCGGGTCGGATCAATGCCTCCAACCCCTGCAGCGAGTACATGCACGTCGATGACTCGGCCTGCAACCTGGCTTCGCTCAACCTGATGAAGTTCCGCCGCCCCGACGGCAGCTTCGACGTCGCTGACTTCGAGCACGCGGTCGACATCGTCTTCCTCGCTCAGGAGATCGTCGTCGGCTTCTCCAGCTACCCGACGGAGGGGATCACTGAGAACGCGAACAAGTTCCGCCAGCTCGGCCTCGGCTACGCCAACCTTGGCGCCCTGCTGATGTCCGACGGCCTGCCCTACGACTCCGACGCCGGCCGCAACGTCGCCGCCGCGATCACGTCGCTGATGACCGGCCGCGCCTACCGCCAGTCGGCGCTGATCGCCGCCGGTGCGACCGGGCCCTACGACGAGTACGAGCGCAATCGCGATGCCCACAACGGGGTTATGCGGATGCACCGCGACGCCTCCTACGACGTCGACCCGGCCGGGATCAAGGGCGAGCTGCTCGAGGCCTCCCAGCGCGCCTGGGAGGAAGCGGTCGAGTTCGGTGAGGAGCACGGCTACCGCAACGCGCAGGCGACGGTGCTGGCCCCGACCGGCACGATCAGCTTCCTGATGGACTGCGACACGACCGGGATCGAGCCCGACTTCTCCCTGGTCAAGTTCAAGGAGCTGGTCGGCGGTGGCCAGATGACGATCACCAACCGCTCGGTGCCGCTGGCGCTGCGCGCGCTGGGCTACGCCGAGCCCCAGGTCGAGCAGATCGCCGCCTACATCGCCGAGAACAGCACGATCGTCGGTGCGCCCGATCTCAAGGACGAGCACCTGCCGGTCTTCGACGTCGCGGTGGGAGAGCGGGCGATCTCCCACACCGGCCACATCGACATGATGGCGGCGACGCAGCCATTCATCTCCGGCGCGATCTCGAAGACGGTCAACTTGCCGCAAACGGCGACGATCGAGGACATCGCCGACGCTTACACCCGCGGCTGGAAGGGCGGGCTGAAGGCGCTGGCGATCTACCGCGACGGCTCGAAGACGGCGCAGGCGCTGCGCACCGACGCCCAGGATGAAAAGGGAGCTGAGGTCGAGGCAGCTGCGGTCGCGCCGGTGCGCAAGAAGATGCCGCGCGAGCGCGAGTCGATCACCCACAAGTTCTCGATCGCCGGCCACGAGGGCTACATCACCGCCGGCAAGTACGAGGACGGCAACGTCGGCGAGATCTTCCTCACCGACATCGGCAAGGAGGGTTCGACCATGCGAGGGCTGCTCAACGCCTTCGCCACGGCGATCTCGATCGGCCTCCAGTACGGGGTGCCGCTGGAAACCTTCGTGCGCAAGTTCAGCTACATGCGCTTCGAGCCGGAGGGCATCACCGGCAACCCGGAGATCCCCTTCGCCAAGTCGATGCCCGACTACATCATGCGCTGGCTGGCGAGCCGCTTCATCGACGACACCGAAACGCTCGAGGACCTCGGCATCCTCACCCAGGAGGTGCGCGCCAAGCGCGATGCCGAGACCGCCCAGCTCGGCCTCGGCATCGACACCAGCGGCGGCACCGCCGGTCCGGCCAACGGCGGCAACGGCAAATCGGTCCCGGCCGCAGGGGCCTTCACCGACACCCCGCCCGTGGTCCCCGCCAAGATGTCCGGCCTCGACCTCGGCCCCGCCTGCGAGCAGTGCGGCGGCATGATGCAGCGCACCGGCAGTTGCTACACGTGCAGCTCATGCGGCAACAACACCGGCTGCGGCTGATGATGAACGTAGAAGACTTCACACGCTTGCTGCGAGCAACCGAATCGGGTTGTGATGCGGCAGGAGAAAGGGGGTGTCGCTAGTGGCGACT
>DATNGZ010000075.1:0-8046 GCA_035605695.1 Solirubrobacterales bacterium
GGTCGCAGATCCGCGCCAGCCGGGCGCTGACGAGCGGGTGGTAGACCCACATCGCGAAGATGTTGAACTGGGGCAGCTTCTGCGCCGCCAGCCCGGGCAGCTGCATCCGCATCCCGCGCAGGGCCACCGGCAGGATCGGCCGCGCCCACGGCCTCTTGGTCCAGTCGCGACTGGTTTTCGGGAAGGTCCAGCCGCGGCGCAGCTTCGGCTCCAGTTCGAGGATCCGTTTCAGCGAGTGCATCTCCATCGTCGAGACCATCGCCCGCTCGATCAGGCCGCGCTCCTGAAGGGCCTCGACGATCTCCTCCTCGCGACCGGGCAGCTTGATGTCGATGTCGATCTCGACCCGGTCGAGGGGTGGCTCGAGGAAGGCGTCGAGCGCCTCGGTCAGCTTCAGCGGCGTACGGCTTTCGGCGTCGTGCCAGTCGTGGGCGACGACCAGCGGCGCCCGCTGCTCGAGCGGCAGGTGAGCGTCACGCAGCCAGAGAACGTCGAGCTCGATCGTGTCGACGCCGTGCTCGGCGGCGGCGCGGAAGCTCTCGATCGTGTTGCCGGGAGCGATCAGGTCGGCGCCCTTGTGGCCGACCAGGCGCAGGCCCTCGGGCCGCACTAGAAGAGCTGGTTCTCGCCGGCGAAGATCTCGGAGACCGAGTCGTCGGTGAAGATGCGGCGGATCGAGTCGGCGAAGGTGCCGGCGGTCGAGAGCACGGTGATGTTCTCGGGTGCCCCGGGACGGAGGGGGATCGTGTCGCTGACGACGATCTGCTCGATCCCGGACTTCTCGTAGGCGAGACGCTCGTAAGCGGGGCCGGAGAAGACGCCGTGGGTGGCGCAGGCGATCACCCGCGCCGCGCCCTCGTCGAGCACGGTCTGGGCCGCGGCGCAGAGGGTGCCGGCGGTGTCGATCATGTCGTCGACCAGGACCGCGGTCTTGCCCTTGACGTCGCCGACGACGTAGCCGATCTCGGCCACCTGCTGGGCAGGGCGCTCCTTCTCCATCACCGCCCAGTGTGTGCCGATGCGGCGGGCGAAGTTGCGTGCGGTCTTGACCCGGCCGGCATCGGGCGAGACGATCACGAGGTCCTCGGCGCGGTGCTGGTCAGCAAACCACTGGGTCAGCATCGGCATCGCCGTCATGTGGTCGACCGGAACGTGGAAGAAGCCCTGCACCTGGCCCGCATGCAGGTCCATGGTGAGGACGCGGTCGACGCCGACGCCCTCCAGGCACTTGGCGACGATGCGAGCGGAGATCGGCTCGCGCGGAGCAGACTTCTTGTCCTGGCGGGCATAGCCGTACCAGGGCATCACGGCGATGATCCGGTGGGCGGAGGCGCCCTGAGCTGCGTCGATCATCGTCAGCAGCTCGATCAGCGAATCGTTCGGGGTCATGTCCGAGTGTTCGTTGGCGCAGGTCGATTGGACGATGAAGACGTCGGCGCCGCGGATCGACTCCTCGTAGCGGCAGTAGACCTCGCCGTTGGCGAAGGTCTTCAGCGTCACCTGGCCGAGGTCGACGTCGAGCTTGCCGGCGACCTTGGCGGCGAGCTCCATCGAGCTGCGGCCGCCGAAGACCATCATCCGCTTCGAGTAGTCGTGGGTGATGGCGGTGGCTGCCACCGTCTCTGGGCGCTCCTCGATCGTGCTCACGGGGTCTCCTCTTGCATCTTCGCCGCCTTGCGCTCGGCGTAGCCCTCGATGTCTCGTTGCTCGTTCTGACTCACCGCGAGCGCGCCCTCGGGCACGTCGCTCTTGATCACTGCACCGGCGCCAGTGTAGGCGCCGTCGCCGACTTCTACAGGTGCGATCAGCATCGTGTCAACGCCAATCCGCACCTTCTCACCGATCGTAGTCCGGTTCTTGCGGAAACCGTCGTAATTAGCGGTGATCGTGCCAGCACCCAGATTGCTTCCGGCGCCGACCTCGGCGTCGCCGATGTAAGCGAGGTGCGGGACCTTCGCCCCCTCGCCGATCCGCGAGTTCTTGATCTCGACGAAGGTGCCCGCCTTGGCGCCCTGCTCGAGCACGGCGCCGGGGCGAAGGTAGGCGAAGGGACCGACCAGGGCGCCGTCGCGAACGTCGCATTCGACCAGGTAGGAGTGCGGCACGGCGACGTTCTCGCCGACCCTGCTGTCGGTCAGCGTGCTCATCGGCCCGATCGTGGAACCGGCGCCGACCTCAGTCAGGCCGCGCAGGCTGGTGCCGGGCTCAAGCCGCACGTCGGTGGCGATTTGGACGCCGACGTCGACCCAAGTCGAGCGGGGGTCGACGACGGTGACGCCTGCAAGCATGTGGGCCTCGAGGATGCGGCGGCGCGCCTCGGCCTCGACCGCGGCCAGATCGGCGCGGTTGTTGACTCCCATCGTCACCGCGAAATCATCGGCGAGGTGGGCGCTAACCACGTGACCGGCCTCGCGCAAGGCCGGAAGGACATCGGGCAGGTAGTACTCGCCCTGTGCGTTGTCGTTGGAGAGCCCGGCGAGAGCTTTGGCGAGGGGGCCGGCCTGGAAGACATAGGTGCCGGCATTGATCTCGCGGATCGCCAACTGCTCAGCAGTGGCGTCGCCGGCGGCCTTGGCCTCGACCACGCGCTCGACCTCACCGGAGTCGGTGCGGACGACGCGACCGTAGGAGCCTGGCTGGTCAAGTTCGATCGTCAACATCGTCGCGGCGCCGCCGGAGGCAGCGTGGGACTCGAGCAGCCCGGAGATCGTCTCGGCCGAAAGCAGCGGCACGTCGCCAGAGAGCACGAGCACGGTCTCTGCTTCCTCGATCAGCGGCAAAGCCGCCCGCACCGCACCGCCCGTGCCGTCGGGCTCGGGCTGAGTGACGATCCGAACCTTGTCGGGAAGGCCTGGAACGCTGTTCTGCTTAGGCGAGTCGATCGCCACGATCCACTCTGCGCCCGTAGCTTCCCGAGCAGCTTCAATCGGCCAGGCGACCATCGGCCGCCCACAGACGGGATGGAGCATCTTCGGCAGGCTGGAACGCATGCGCGTTCCTTCACCGGCCGCCATGACCAGGACGAGTGGCGAACTCACCCCAGGATCGTAGTGGCGAAGAGGGGTCGTGTGCCCCTCTCACAGAGGCTTGGCGACCACGTCCCAAACTGCCTCGAACGATTTGCTGCGCAACGGCCTCTGGGGGAGGGGCACACGACCCCTCGGCACATTAGGTTCCGCGAGCGAGATCCCTGCCGACCAGAGCCACCGACGTAAGCGTCCAGCCGGCGAAGATCAGGTCTATGCCGACCAGGAGGCCGATTGCCCAATCGGCCGAGCTGGGGAACTTGGCGAGGACGAGGATGCCGATCAGCAGACCGCAGATGCCGCTGAGGCCGACCAGGCCGGCGCCCTGCTGGCCGCGGCCGGCAAAGGCGACAGCGATCCGGGTCAATCCCATGAAGAGGAAGTAGATACCGAGGACGAGGGTCAGGGTGAGGGTGCCGTTGTGCGGTTCGACGATCAGCCAGAGGCCGACGATCACGGTCAGCAGCGCCCAGACCAAGCGCAGGATCACGCTGCCGATCGAGTGCGCCATGAACGCGCCGGCGACCAGGAAGGCACCGGCAATCACGAGGATCCACCCAATGAAGATCGCCGTCCCGACCGCAGCGGCGGCGGGCACGACGATCGCCACGCAGCCGATCAGGATCGCCAGGATCCCCACGGTCATCAGCGCCTTCCAGCTCCGCTGCAGTCCCGCGCGAACCTCCGGATCCATCTGCACCGCATTCATCTCCATAAGAAGACCCTAAGCGTGCCCACGGACGCAATCAACCCGTCGACTGTGGCGCTAGTCTCGGAGCCCGGTCCGGGGTGGTGTAATCGGCCAGCACGCTTGGTTTTGGTCCAAGAAGAGAGGGTTCGAGTCCTTCCCCCGGAACCTTCGAGGCCTACTCGTCCGAGGACCGCGGCACTTGGCCGGCTTCGGAGCCGGGCTCCATCGCCGGGCCCTTTGGTGAGGCGATGCCGAGGACGCGCATGGTTTTGAGGCCGAGGCCGAGCTTCTCGCGACCCTCGGTGGCGGAGACGTCGTGGCCGCAGAGCTCTTTGACCCGCTCCAGCCGGTAGCGGATCGTGTGGCGGTGGGTGAAAAGCTGTTTGGCTGTGGCGGCGACGTTGCCGTCGTTGTCGAGGTAGGCCTCGACCGTCATCACCAGCCCGGTCTCGTACTGCTCGTCGTAGGCGGAGAGCGGCGCGATCGTCTCGGCGTAGAAGCGTTCGAGCTCACGCGGGTCCTCGCTCATCGCCGGCAGCAGCAGGCGGTAGGAGCCGGTGTCCTCGAAGGCGAGCAGCGGGCGATCCTCGGCCTCGCCGACGTTGACCGCCAGCCGCGCCTCGTTGCCGGCGCGGTAGAGGTCGACCGGGTCGGCAGCGTGGCGGCTGCGGCCGATCGTCAGGTGAAAACCGGAGAGGCTGTCTTCGAGCTCACGCGCCAGGCCGGCGGCGGCCCGCTCGAGCCGGGCGTCGTCCTCGGCGGGAACGATCACGGCAATCTCGGCCGCCTCATCCCCACCGGCGCTCGCCAGAGAGCCCTGTGCCAGCGAGCGCAGCGCCCGCTGGGTCAGGGTCATTACCCGCGCCCGCCACTCGCCACTCTGCGCCGCACGCGGCGCCACGTGCAGGATCAGCACCCCGGCTCCCTGCTCCAGCGCGGCGCCGAGCTCGGCGCCGCGGGCGAGGATGTCGCCACGGTCGGTGACCTCGCGGGCGAGAACGGCGGCGACGAAAACCCCCGCCACCTCCTCGCTCTCCCACTCAGGCGAGCGCGAGCGCTCCAGCTCCAGCGCCAGCAGCGTCGTCACCATGCGGGTGATCATCGGCTCCGGCGGGGAGGCGCTGCGGTAGCGCAGCTCCCCGACCGCGCTGTCGGCGACCCGCAGCTCGACCCGGGTCACCTCCTCTCCCCCGGCGAGCAGCTTCTTCTCCTGATCAGGCGAGGCCCCGGCCACCGCCAGCACGGCGCTGGAGCGATCGATCAGGGCAACGCTGGCGTCGAGCACTTTTGCCGCGGCGCGGGCAACGGCGGGCAGCCCGGCACCCGACTCGACCGCCTCAGAGAGCGCGTCGAGAGGTTCGGTCTTTTTCGAAACCGCTGTCATGGAGCAATTATCGGGGCCGGTGCTCAAATGAGCCGAGCGAGGTGATTTCGGCGAGTGGTTCGGCGTCGGAGGCCAAGCCAGGGTGTGACGGGTGAGGGCCAGGTAGCAACGCTACCTGGGCGCTTGCACGGTGCAGGCTGGCGGCGGCATTCCGGCGGCGAGCCGCCGTCGAAATCGGCGAACTCGGCTCATTTGAGCAGATTGAGGATGTCGTTGTAGTAGTAGACAACGACGAGGCCGACGACGACGCCGACCAGGACTAGGGCAGCGAGGACGAAGAGTGAGACGAAGCCGGCCGCGGCCTTCTCCCAGATGCGCCCGTAGGAGCTGACCGCCGGGACCAGGATCAGACCGACAAAAGCGACCAGGCTGACCAGCCCGGCGGCGCCGAACAGCAGGTACTCATTCTCGATCTTCTGCAGGGCCAGCGGCAACACGTGGCTCATTCTGGCGAATCGTGGTGATGACCAGCGCGACCGCGGCGCAAAGCGAGAAGCAGGCAGCCCCCAGCGCCCAGCCGGCGCTGACGTCGCTGAGGTAGTGAACGCTGAGGTAGACGCGCGAGAGGCCGACCAAGGCGGTCAGCACGATGCCCGCCGCGATCACCGCGGCGCCGCGCGCCATTCCGACCCGCAGCCGCATCACGATCGTCACCGCCAGCCAGACGTAGAAGGTCGAGTAGGCGGCATGGGCGCTGGGGAAGGAGGAGCCGGAGGCATCGATCAAGCCGCCGCCGGGTCGCGGCCGGTCGACCGCGTCCTTGATCTCGTGCACGCCGATGAAGATCAGCGCGGCTCCGGCGAGGAGGACGCCGAACTCCGCCCAGCGGCGGCGGGCGGCCAGCAGCGCCGCGGCGACGATCGCGATCAGGCCGGTGAAGGCAGAGGAGCCGAGGTGGGTGAAGACCTTGAAGAAGCCGGTAAGCCAGCGCGCCTGCAGCCGTTCGGCCAGTTCGATCGCTGTCGTGTCCCCCGGGGTCGGCCCGGGTTCGCCGTTAACGATCACGGTGTAGGCGACGAGGACGAAGGTCGAGACGGCGAGGATTGCCATCAGCGAGGTGAACTCGAGGCCGAAGGTGCCGCCCGGCGTCACCCGCTCCCAGAGGAACTGGAGCTGGGGGCGGAAGCGCCGGGTGAGGACAACGATCCAGCGAGTTGCCGCGTGACCCTCCATCCAGACGACCGTGGCGCGCCGGTTTCCCTCGACCCGGAAGTGGCGGACGAGGAAGACGATGCTGGCGATGACGACGATCGTCGTCGCCAGCACGAAGGCGCCGCGGCCCGCGTACTCGGCGGCGCTCTCGATGCTGCGCGAGAAGAAGTAGCCGACCAGGATGTGGGCGCTGGCCCAAAGGCCGGTGCCGAGGATGCTGTACGGGACGAAGGCGCGGTAGCGCATGCCCGAGCTGCCGGCGATGAACGGGGCGAAGGCGCGAACGAGGCTGATGAAGCGGCCGATGAAGATCGTCTTGCCACCGTGGCGGGAGAAGTAGTCCTCGACCTTTTCGAAGCGCTCGTGACCGATCCCGAAGCGCGGTCCGTGCTTGAGCACAAACTCGCGGCCGAGGCGGCGGCCGATGAAGAAGCTAGTGGTGTCGCCGGCCCAGGCGGAGAACCAGGCGATCGCGATCAGCAGGTAGATGTCGATCGCGCCCTGGCCGGCGACGGCGCCGCCGAGCAGCATCACGGTCTCGCCGGGAACGACGAGGCCGACGAAGGCGCCGGTCTCGGCGAAGGCGAAGACGCCGACCAGGAGGTAGGTCCAGGCCCCCAGCGTGTTGGAAACGTCTTCCAGCAGGTTCTGCAGGTCGAGGCTGCCGAGCTCGCGGCTGATCAGGTAGTAACCGCCCGCCACCGCCGCGACGACGATCGCGATCAGCAGGCGTTTGCGGTTGCCTCCTCCCCCTCCCTCGCCCGGCAGCTTCACGGTGCCCTCCCCGCCTCGCAGACGATCGCGTCGTCGCGGTCGAGGTTCGCCGCCGCGGCACGGGCGGTGGCCAGGCTGGGAAAGAGGCCGAAGGCGGTTGGTCCCGAGCCGGTGAGCAGAGCGTGAGAGGCGCCGGCGGCCCGCAGCGCGTCGAGCGCCTCGCCGATATCCGGCCGCAGCGAGCGAGCGGCCGGCTCGAGGTCATTGACGAGCAGCTCGGGAAAGGCGAGCGGTGAGGCGCCGGCGCCTGCCGCCGCGCGCAGAGCCCCCGCCAGCTCGTCGAGCTCCTCCGTTGTGCGGCCGAGACCGAGCCGATCCGCCTCGGCAAAGACCGCAGCGGTGGCGAGCCCTCCTCCGCCTGGCAGGAGAACGACGGCGTGCGACGCCGGCTCCGGCAATCGCTCGACTCTCTCTCCCGCGCCACGTACGAGGACGAGTGCCGGCCTCAGCTGCGAGGGCACATCGGCGCCCAGCCCTAGTGCGATCTCGTCCAGGCCCGCAACCTCTCCAGCGGCAAGGCGGAGGATCGCCGCCGCGTCGGCGCTGCCGCCGCCGAGTCCGGCGGCGACCGGGATGCGCTTCTCGATCTCGACCCGCAGCGGCGGGCGGCGCCAGCCACGCTCGCGCAGGGCGGCGAGCGCCCTCGCGGCCAGGTTCTCTCCCTCGACTTCGGGGCAGACGACTTCGTCGAGCTCGACGCCCTTCCGACTTTGACCCCCCCCTGGTGTGGTCAATGTCGGAAGCGTGATCAGGTCGGCCAGCGCCAGCGGCTCGAACAGCGAGCAGAGCTCGTGCAGCCCGTCCTCGCGCCGCGGGCCGAGGAAGAGGCAGAGGTTGAGCTTGGCCGGCGCCTGCACTCGCACCGGCCCCACACTCCCCCATCCGCCAATCTGGCGGCGAGCTCCGCGAAGCGGCCCGGGGAGAGAGTCTCGGCGCGGGCGTCCTCGGGCAGGGCGATCGCGGCCAGCGCCTCGCGCGCCGGCCCGTGACTTTCCGGGCGGGTCAGCTCGAGCGAGCGG
>DATNGZ010000076.1:0-32265 GCA_035605695.1 Solirubrobacterales bacterium
TGCCGACCTGGAAGGGAGAGGAGGCGCTGAAGAGCGAGTCATCTGCGGTTGAGAGCAGGTTGCCGCCGACTCCTGTGATCAGGCCGTTCACGCTCATCGGTGAGCAGTTGGTCGGGTTGATCGTGGTCTGGGGCCTATCGATTCGCAGGCGGATATCCCTCGCTCGCAAGATCACGCCGTGCAGGATCGTCGGGAAGGGGTCTGAGACGGCCTTGACCTGGGTGGAGTCGGGATCGACGTAGAGGGCGGCCCTGACCACGACGTTGCCGAGATCAATCGGGCCGGCGATACCGGGGGCGACGATCGCGAGGCTGAGCGGCGCGCCTTTGTAGGGGCCGGCTAGGTAGACCTTGCCGCCGAAGTAGTTGGGACCCGGTCCCGCACCCAGTCCCGCGCTTACCGAGCCGATCTGGCTTGCAGCGGGGCAGGCGGGATCGTTGAGCTCGTTGATCCCGGTGCCCTCAACCGTCGAGATCGAGGCAATCGCCTGATCGGGGCAGAAGGGGATGCCGGCGATCTTCGCCACCAGGCCCGGAGGCAGGATGCTCGTGACCTGGCTCAGTTCCTGTTCGTTGTCTTCACGCGAAAGGCGGAAGAGGAACGGAGAGTAAGTCCCTGCAACCGGGTTCAGGGTGCCGCCCGAGAACTTCGGCGTGAAGCTCCTCCGGGCTGAATCCGGCGGGCATGGGGTGCCGTTCGGTCCTTCGGTCACCTGGTAGGTATTGGAGGCATCGACCGGAGTCTGCGGTTGGGCGTAGGAGGCGACTTCGATGCCGATCCGCTGAGTGCCGCAGGTGGGCGGGGAGACGAGCGGCGCCCTCGGCCCCGAGCGGAACTTCAGGGTCAGATCGTCGAAGGGAAACTGCGGCGCGTCCGCGAAGGTGGTCGTGATCTGGCCGGTGACAGGATCGACGTCGATGCGACCCGGAATCTTGATCAGGACGCCGCGTTCTTCGGTGTCGTGGAGGACTAGGTAGAGGCCAAAGAGCGAGCCGAAGGGGTTATCCCCCTGAGCAGCCAGGTACATCGAGCCTTCCGCTGGTTTTGGCACCAGGGGAGAGTGCAGCGTCACTTCGCCGATCCGCGAGGCATCGGGGCACTGCACCGGATCGTTGGTCCCCAGCCTCATCTGAGCCAGGGCGCAGCTCTTCAGCCCATCGGCAAACGATGGCGAGAAACTCATCCCTTCGGGCAGGCGCACCGTGAAGCGCTTGACCGGCGGCGTAGCCAGGGCGTTGGCGTTTTCGTTCTGGGCGATCTTGACGTGAACGTCGAGGCCGGTCGGCGTGTTTGCCTGCTTGCCGGTCGGTTCGATTTCGACGTCGGGTTCGAAGCGGGGCTTGTCGCAGCGGGTCATCTTCTCCGGCATCGTGTAGTCGATCTCGGGGCCGCTGAAATCGCCGGGGTTCTGCCAGGAGTCGTAGTGGTGCAGACGCCAGACATTGTCTGATTCACATTGGGAGGGTAGAGAAAGGAAGGGTTTTTGCTCGAAGTCGGTGGGGCATTCCTCTTCTGCTGCGGCAAGACAACGCTCGGAATCATGGCTCGGATCAGCGGGAATACCCCAAAGAGTCAGCTTCTGGTCGAAGGGCGGCAGCGTCTCGTTGATCTGCGGCACTTCGGTCGTGATCGCGTAGCGGTTGGCGGGGTCGAGTGTCGCTTTGATGTGGACCGGGTTGCCGACGACGGAGAAGGCCAGGTCTGTGACCACCCCACGGGGGTGGGAGAGGTTGTAGACACTCGGTCGGGTCGGAAAGTAGCGCTGAGTCGGCGTGGAGATCGGGATTAGGTCAACGTCAATGAACCCGACCTGGCTCGAGCGCGGGCATTCGTTGTAGGTGAACTCGGCCTGGGTGCATTCGCCGACCGCGCTCGGGTTGCCGATGAAGCCCGGAGGGGCGTCGACGTGCAGGTCGCGGATATTTCCGGCCGGAGCCTTCCCTTCCAGGAAGTCAACCGCGGGCAAGATGACCGTATTGAAGTCGAAGGGAGTGGTGAGCAGATCGGGATGGGCGCCGGCTTCGCGTTCGGTCGTCACCCCGTCGGCAGTGAAGAAGTCCGGCGCAAAGCTGGCAGGGAATACGCCGAAGGGCGCCGGCTCGGAGTTGATTGGGGTCTGCTCTTTGGTCGTTGCCACGACTGCTGCTCCGCCACCTTCGACTTTGGCGGAGGCGGTCGGTTCCCCTCCGGCGTTTGCGGCGACTTTGACCGAGAGAAGGAGTGCTGTTTCAAACACATCTTTAGTGTGCGTGTTGCCGGCGTGGCCAGGAATAGATTTTGCGAGAGTGCAGGTGAAGGAAGTGTCACCCACGGAGCCAGGGCAGCTCCAGGCCGGAATTGTTTGCCCCGGGTTAACGATGCCACGCACCGCGTTACGGGTGATGCCTTTGGGCAGGGTCACTTTCAGCGTGATCGGCCCCGAGCTATCGCTGTCGCCGACGTTGCTGAGGTCGACCCAGTACTGCCCAGTTCCGCCGGGGGCGAAATTGGTCTCGTTGTGGTGCAGGTCGAGGTTCCAGAACACATCGGCGCTGGCCGGCGCGGCTGCGATCAGGCCCAGGGCGCAAAGCGAGGTGAGCAGTGCAATTCCTCTGAGCTTCATCGTTGGGCCCTCCGGTCGTGCTTGGCGTGTCGGCTTTGCTTTTTGTGGCTCTTCTTTTTGGCGTGCTTCCTTTGCTTCTTCTTCTTGTGGTGACCGCGCGGCTGGGCGTTGCCAGGTCCGGCGAAGGTGCCACTGCCAGGTGCCTGTTCTTCGGGCGCGCCCTTCGGCGTGCCCTGGCAGACCTCCAGCGGGCAGGGCTTGGGCGGCGCCGGGAATTCGAAGCCGCCACCGATGCGGGCGTCATAGACACGGCTGTAGCCGTCCAGCGCGTCCTGGGTGTACTGGGTGGCGGCGATAAAGAAGATGTCGTTGCCGCTCGGGGTCATCGCGCTGACATAGGGCCGGCTATTGACCGGCCAGTCGGTGAGCCCGTCGGTGACGAGCAAAAGCCGCCCGTCGCGCCACTCATAGACGTCGGCGCCGACCTCTGGTGCCTGGCCGGGCCGGAAGGTGTTCTGATCGCCGCCGAGCAGGGGCGTGAAGGTGGCGAAGGCGAAAGTCCCTCCGTCGGCGGAGATCGCCGTGCCGTTGGCGCCGACTTCTAGGTCCCCCCCTGGCGAGAGCAGGCTGCGTTCAACTGAGGTGAGCGGAGCACTGCCGTCCTGCGGACAGGAGAGGCAGGTCAACGAGCGATCGCGGTCGTCATAGCGGTAGTACTGCAGGGTGCCAGCGTTCTGCTGGCCCCCAATCGCGTTTAGTCCCGCGTTGCTCGAGGCGAAGACGAGAGCTGAGCCGGTCGGCGTGATCGCCTCGCCCTGACTCGGATCCTCGCCGATGATGACGCCCGAGCCCGGCCCCACGTAGGCGAGATCTCCATCGGCGACCCTGACCCGGTAGACGCCGGGGGTGGCGGCGCCGGGAAGAAGGGCTGCGGAGGTTTTAAAGTACACTCGCGAGCCGTCAGCGGCGACGGCGTTTTCGCCAACGTCGGCATTGAGGCCTGAAACAACACAGGTGACGCAACTTGTCGCTTCGCTGCCGATCTCATAGCGGTAGATGTCACTGCCGCCGCCGTCACCGGCTTCGAGGCTTTTAGTGGTGGAGAAAAAGGCCGCACCGGGAACCGACCTGATGAAGCCACCGGGGCCGATCAGCTTGGTCTGCTCGGTGTCGATTTCGCGCAGGTAGAGGTTGCCTCCGCAGCCTCCGAAGAAGGCAAGTGAGCCATCAGCGGAAAGGCTGACTCCACTGATACTGCAGGCCGGAACCGAGCCGTCGGGCAACAGGCCGACGATGTGGGGGACGCCCAAGGTGACGTCATACATGTTTTGAGCTGTCGCCGGGTGGGCTGGATCCAACGATTTTTGGCTGGACACGATCACTCGCGAAGCGTCTTCCGAGACGGTGTACCCAACCCCACCATGGCTTTCGGGCTCGAAGATCTTGGCCGCGGGCTGACCCGGGCGCAGGCGCCAGATCGCGGCGCCGTCGGCGACGCTGTCGGTGTTGACAAGGATCTGATCGGAGAGGTCGACTCGGCCGGAGGGGCCTATCCAGATATTCCCGGCAAGCTGGTCGCGCGGCGGGCCGATTTCCTGCGAATGCCAGCTGCCCTGATGGACGGCTGTTTCCACCCGTTCCGCATACAGCGGGCTGACAAAGCTCCCGGTATTGGAGATCGGGGTGCCGCCGCTGACCCGGTAAAAGGCGCGGTCGCCATTATCGGAGACGGCGGTGGCGACAGTGGCCGGATTGCCACCGCTGTCGGCGATGCTGACCTGCTCATAGGCGCGATCGGAGCCGGGAGGACCGGGGAAGTGGCCGTGGGTAAGAGGGGCATCTGAGCCGCGGGTCGTGACGGTCATGTCGGCGCCGATGCCAAGGCCGGCGGGATTGCCGTTGTCGGCGATCACGCGGTAGTGGTAGGTGGTGTCGGGTTGCAGGCCTTCAACCTGCTGGGAGACGAGCTCGACTTCGTCGCCCGAGCCGGCCGCGTGAGCCTCGGTCGCTTCGCAGGGGTTGGCCTCGCAGGGCCCTTCGCTGCCGTACTCGAAGTGGTAAGTGGTAGCAGTGCGAGATGGGACGACCCGCCCTTCGAGGCGGGCGGTGGTGGCCGTGCGAACGGGGGAGCCGGTGGTCCCCACCAGTGGCCGGCCGGCGCTTGAGAAGGCCACCTCGGCAGTCCTGTCGGTGCCGTTGGCATTGGCGGCGCTCAAGCGGAAGCGGTACTGGGTGTTCTCGCTGAGGCCGGTGGCGGTGGCACTGACCTGGTGGTCGTCGAGGTCGAGTGGGATCGAGCCCGCGGCGGGATTGCAGGGGACGCTGCCACCGGAGGAGAGGTCGGTAAAGCCGCTGAGGCGGAAGGCCGCGAGGGAGACGTACTCGAAATGGCAGTCTGAGAGGGCGAGGCCCTGGTCGTTGACGAGGCCGTTGAGGGTCGCGGCGGTGTTGGTGGCGACGCTGGCTGGGCGGGTGGTTGCTTCGGGCAAGAGCACACCCGGGCCGAGAACGCGGACCTTGCGGGCGTCCCGCTCAGCGAGGTAGACGTCGTGGCTCGTGGCATCGAGGGCCAGTCCGAATGGGTAGGAGCTGCCGGTGGCGAACTCGTCGAGCAGGTTGCCGGCCGCGTCGTACTCATCGACCCACCCGGTGCTGTTGCTGTTGCTGTACTTCTTCACGTAGAGGTGGTGGTTTGAAGAATCGACAGCGAGGTTTGTGGAAGGTTCGTCCGTCGGGGCGGCAGTGATGCGCGTGGCCGCGGTGTAACCGCTTGCCGCGGTGTAGCGCCAGACGCCGCTGGTTTGTGCTTCGCCGCTGCCGCTGATGCTGACGTAGAGGTCGTCGTTGGTATCGAAGACGAGTTGACAGGGAGCGCCCTGGGCCGAGGTGTCGATCGTTCCCGGCAAAGCAGCGCCGGCGGAGCTGTACTTAAGGATCCGTTTGGTCGAGCTGTTCGCTACCCAAACGTCGCCGGTGGAATCGACACCAGCGCCGCAGAGGTTTTTCGGCGAGCCACCGGGGGGACCGGGGTTTGTCGCCGGATCGATTGGGAAGGCACCCCCTAGCGGTGATCCGCTTGCGTCCCAGCCGTAGAGGAGATCGGTAGCGCCTGAGGCCAGATAGAGGTTGCCGGAAGAGCTCAACGCCGTGTCGTCGACGGCCAGCGATGATTCCAATCCGCTGCTTGGCGCTATCGGAAGTGGCTCAAAGCCGCTGAGCAGCGAATAGGCCGGCGGGGCAGAGGCATCGAAGCCGTAGATTCCCGGCGTCCCACCTTCTCCATCAACGGCATAGAGGCGACGTGTGGCATTGCTGAAGACGAGTCCGCTTAGGCCCTGGTTGGAAAAGGATGAGCCCGAGCTGCCGTCGGGGCCGAAGCTGGCAATCTCGGGGTGGGTGAACGTGGGGGCCTGGGTCAGGGAGCCGAAGACGTCAACCTCTTGGCTACCCGGCTGAGGGTCGGCAACGTAGGCCCTTGCCGCAGCCCCGGACGCCGCGCCCTTGATCGCGATGGCTCGAGAATTGACTCCGAAATAGGCGGCGGCGCCGAAGGTGTAGATGGGGGTGCCGGCGGAGTCAAAGACGGCGACCCTGTTGCCCTCATCGACGTAGAGGTCACCGTTTTGGGGGTCTACCGCGATGGCGGTGGGACTACCCACGAGTTCGATCGAGGTCGGCTGCGATGAATTGTCGAAGTCGGTGGTGAAGGAGGAGGATGAGTAATGGTGGAGAGAAAGGGAAGAGTCTGTGCTCCCTTCGTCCACAACGTAGAGATCGCCGGAATCGGCGGCGAGATCACATGGACCGCGTACGCTGATCCCGGAAAGGGTGTAGTCGGAGTCGTCGATCGAACCAGAGGGGGAGGCCGGCGCGAAGCGCCAGACGTGACCAAGGCCTGTTCCTGAGCTGGGATTTGTTTCGGAAACGTAGAGCGCCCCACTTGAAGGATCGACCGCAACTCCGCAGACGTTGTTACTGAAGTGGCCCTCGGGGGTGCCAGCTCCGCTGATCGTGCCGAGGCTTGCGCCGCTACTGGCGAACACCCTCACCACGTCTCCCTCGACGGCGTCCGTCGACTTCGCATTGGTGACGTAGATCGCGCCGTCGAGAGGGCCATTGGAACTGTCGACTGCGACTTTGGCTGATTTGAAGAGACCTTGACTGGTGAAGCCGGTTAGGACATTGCTCCCGGCATCGACACCAGCCGCGAAATCTTTCGGGACGCCGGCTTCGGTGAATCGGAAGACCCGGGGCTGTCCTCCCAATGCGCTGCTGACGTAGACGTCACCGCTGGATTGATCGACGGCAAGCGCCTGTGGGTCGTGTGCATTCCCCGAGAAGGAGCCGAAAGAGCTCTCGTAGGCGCGGGTCGTGCGGGCGAGAGCCGCGTCATGAAGAAAAGAGAGGCAGACAATCGTCAGCGCGAAAACGGAAAGCGCGAGGCGAATCAAGTTCTGGTTTCCGCTGATGGTATGTGCCTTCGCGTCGAGTGTCATTTGGCTCCTCTTCATATGGCTCTCGAAATCGTCGGGTGTTGTTTTGGGGATAATCTGGTCGGACGGTCCGTGAGGTCTAACCAGTTACTGCCCAAGTTCCGACGCCAATGCTTTCGCCGCTGATTTTGAAAGAGATGGTGGTGCCAGACTTTCCTGCGGAATCGGCTTCCGGCGCAAAGAATGGGCTGCTGAATGAGATCGCAGATGTAGGAGCAGGTTCACCGGCTATTACGGCGCCGTAGACGCAGAGGTAGCCGCTCTCCGCCTTTGGGTCTCCCACGGTTCCATTGATGGGAGCGGCACTGCAGTGGGGTGTGGTGCTGTTCCCTTCGGGCACGTATATAGCGTGACTCGCGTCGGTGATCGGGGCGCTCAGCGGAATCGGGAAAGAGATCGGCACCACTTCGACGTGGCTCGCGAGTTCAGTTGTCCCGGCCGGTGTGGAGGAAAAGCTCCATGTCCCAGTCTCGGTCGAGCCAACCGGAAGAGTTCCGCCAGCGGTCCAGGGCGAGCCATTTGCTCCGTTCATCCCGTTACAGGCGTAGGTCGTCGGGCTGGCCGATTTGAATTCGACGCCGCCAGCTTCTTCGCATTCGGCTTCACTCGGTTCATCCGTGCCTTCGAATTGTTCGCTGGTCACGCTTTTACCGGCCGCGCCCGGAGTTCCCGGCGCGCCGTTCGTTCCGTTGGCGCCAGGTGCGCCTGCGTCACCCTTGGCTCCGGTGGGGCCTGCAGGACCAGCCGGCCCAGCGGGTCCAGTCGCGCCCTTGGGGCCCCTCGGACCCTTCTTGGCCTTGGCGCTCGCGGTGGCCTTGCCCCCGCCCGAAGAATTGGAGGCGGCATAAGCGCCGCCAAACATTGCGAAGACCAAGGCGATGACCGAGATGACTCCCGGGATGCCGAAGCGGTTGCGTAGCGTCGAGAACATCTGGATCTCTCTCCTTGTCCCGTGAGCCCCTCTGCCCGCCGCTTCCCTTAGCGGCTTCCTCGAGGCTCGGTTTGTCCCTGTGGTGCGAAGCGGTCTGCCGTTGGTCCTGGTGGATAACGGTGTTTACCGATTCGGAGAGAGAGTAGATAGTCGTGTTTCTTTTGTCAAGCTTCCTTGAAAAATGCCTGCAAAAAACGCCTTTTCAGGCTAGATAAGCGCGTTTATTTCGGATGCTGCAACCCGGGATAGAAGACGCGTCAGATAGCGGAGGGGGTGGGATTCGAACCCACGAGCGCCTTGCGACGCCAACAGTTTTCGAGACTGCCCCGTTCAACCACTCCGGCACCCCTCCGGGATTCAGTCGCGGCTGATTTTACGGCTGGGCGGCGGTGGCGCGGTGCGGGTGGCCTGTCGAGGCTCAAGGAGGCCGGCGTGCCGGCCGATGAATCCGCGTGCAAGCCAACGAGCAGACCCAGCTCGGGCGGTTCTTCGACCGCCATCCACAGCTGCTGCGCTCGCTGGCGATCGTCGCGCTGCTCTGGGGCGGCGGCTACCTCACCTGGCGGATCGGCTGGAGCGGCCAAGGGGCCAGCCCAGTTGCCTTCACGATGCTGCTGGTGACCGAGATCTACGGGCTCTGGGCACTCGGCACGCTGGCCTGGTTCTCCTGGTCGCGCCCGCCCGCGGTGCGCCCCCCGGCGACGCCAGGGCGCCCTGTCGATGTCTACGTCTGCACCTACGACGAGCCGACCGAGGTGGTCTCGGCGACCCTGGCGGGCTGCCGCGCCCTGACCTACCCGCACACCACCTACCTGCTCGACGACGGGCGGCGGCCGGAGATGGAGGAGCTGGCGAAGCTGGCCGGCGCGCGCTACCTGACTCGGCCCGACAATTCCCACGCCAAGGCCGGCAACATCAACGCGGCTCTCTCCCGCACTGAGGGGGAGCTGGTGTTGATGCTCGACGCCGACCACGTGCCAATGCCCGATGCGGTCGACGCGATGGTCGGCTACTTCGACGACGAACGTATGGCCCTGGTCCAGAGCCCGCATGACTTCTTCAACCACGACTCGGTCCAGCACTACGTTGTCGGCCGCCACGAGCAGTCGCTCTTTTACCGCGTCGTCTGCCCCGGCAAGGATCGCCACGGCGCCGCCTACTGGTGCGGCTCGGCGGCACTGATCCGCCGCCGAGCGTTGCTCGAGATCGGCGGCGTCGCCACCGAGACGATCGCCGAGGATTTCCACACGACGATCCGCCTGCTGCGGGGCGGCTGGAAGAGCCGCTACCACGACGAGGTGCTGGTACAGGGGCTCGCCCCGCATGACCTCGACAGCTATTTGCTGCAGCGCGACCGCTGGGCGCGGGGCAACCTCGCCGTCTTCACCCTGCCCGAGTCCCCCCTGCGCGCCCGCGAGCTGCGCCCGCTGCAGCGTCTCTCCTACTTCGCCAGCCTCGCCGCCTACCTGGCGCCACCGATGCGGCTGCTGCTGCTGGCGACGCTGGGCCTGGTGCTGTGGACCGGCGAGTTGCCGATGAAGATCAGCGTCGTCGCGCTTGCCGCACTCTGGCTGCCCTACGTGACGCTCAATCTCGGCGCCGGGTCCGCACTCGCCCGCGGCTACATGAAGATCGGCGAGACCGCCCACTACGAGCTACTGACGATGGAGATCTACACGCGGGCGCTGCGCTGCGCCTTCCGCCCGGGCCACACCGCCTTCAAGGTGACGCCGAAGCAGGGCACCGGCGGCGGCGGGCTCGACGCGATGCGCAAGCTGCACCTGGTGGCACTCTGCGCGCTGGTCGTCGGCGCGGGGACCGTGTTGCGGCTGCTCGACCTGGCCGGGATCGGGCCGCTGCCCGATCTGCCCGGCGTAGCAGCCGTGATCGTGCCGCTACTTGGCCTGATCGAGCTGCGCCGGATCGGTCGCACCCTGCTCGCCGTCGGCCGGCGCCAGCAGCGACGGCTGATCTACCGCTTCGAGGGTGACGCTCCCGCCCAGTGCTTCTCCGAGGACGGCCACGTCCCCGGCCGCCTGATCGACGCTAGCGCCGCCGGCGTCGGGCTGGTGTTGGAGGCGCCGCTGGCGGTTGGCGCCACACCCGCGGTCCTGCTTCAGCTCGCGGACGCGACGGGCGAGCCGCACGAGGTCGCGGCCCAGGTAGAGGTGCGCTCCTGCCGCGAGGCAGACGGCCACTACCTGGTCGGCGCGACGATCACCGAGATCGACGACGCATCGCGCATGCGACTGATGGAGTGGTGCTACGTCGTCTGCAGTCACGAGCGCCTGCGCGGCCACCGGCCAGCGACCCCGACCGACGAGCGCGACGCGATCGTGCTGCCACTGCCCGTGCCCGTCCCGGAAACCGCCGGGGCCGCTGCGGTCGCATAGGGTGCAACACGTTGTTCATCCCCTGGAGCCGCAACGCGTTGCACCTGTAAGGAAGTCGAAGGCAATACCCTTCCTGGACCCACGGAGAGGTGTCCGAGCGGCTTAAGGAGCGCGATTGGAAATCGCGTGGGCGGGGTTAACCCGCCTCGTGGGTTCGAATCCCACCCTCTCCGCTTTCAGGCGACCGCGAGCCCGAGGGTTCGAGCTGCCTTGAGCAGGTCCATATCGAAGCTGGCAACCGTTCCCTCGTGGTCCTGGGCAGCCAGCAGTACGCAGCAGTCGGGCAGCTTGCGCCCGGTGTCAGCGCGAAGCCGCGCAAGCCGTGCCGGAGCATCGGCACGGAACTCCAGCTCGGCAATTCCAATTCGCTCGAGTGCGTCGCGTGCGGCCTCCAGTTGTCCCGTCCGCGCCGGCGCGACGAGCGTCTCCGCCAGGCTGATTGGACTCGCTCCCAGCGGAGAGGCGCCACTCTCTTCGAGCAAGGTGCGAGCTCGCTCGTGATGAAGATCGTTGCCATCCAGATGCCCGATCAAGACGCTCGCATCGAGGATGATCATGCTGGCCAGTCCTCCCGCAGGCGCTCGAGCTCGCCGGGCTCGTAGACACCGCTGAGCGCGCCCGCGGTCTCCACGACTGCGGCCCGCCGCTCCGCCGCAGCGCCGGAAATGGATTCGCCACCGACCGCCGCCAGCCGCAGCAAGAGAGCCTTGCGATCGGTTACCTCGGGCCAGCGCTGCTGCGCGGCGTCGAGCAGCTCGCTCAGGTCACCTGTGTCAGTGAGGGTGTAGCGGGGCTTGCTGGTGGGCATGGAACGAAGTGTAGCACCGAAGGCGCGTGGTGCAGCACTAGGCTGAGGTGCGATTGCTGGTCGCATAGTCCTATTAAGGACTTGAGCAGCAAAGTTCTCCCCCTCTCGGGCCAAAAATCAACGGCGCGCGGCGAAAAAGCCGGTCAGCAGCGAGGCGCACTCGGTTTCGAGCACGCCGCCGATGACCTGCGGGCGGTGGTTAAGGGCAGGCTCGGCGAGGACGTCGAGGACGCTGCCGGCGGCGCCGGCCTTGGGATCGGGGGCGCCGTAGATGACCGTCGGGATGCGGGCGAGAACAACCGCGCCGGCGCACATCGCGCAGGGCTCGAGCGTGACGTAGAGGGCCGTGCCCGGCAACCGCCAGCCACCGAGCACCTCGGCGGCAGCGCGGATCGCGAGGATCTCGGCGTGGGCGGTGGGGTCGGCGCGCAGCTCGCGCTCGTTGCCGGCTGCGGCGAGGGGCTCGCCGTCGCGGGCGATCACGGCGCCGATCGGCACGTCGCCGTGACGCTCGGCCTCGCGGGCGCGCTCGAGCGCCAGGGCCATGATCTGCTCGTGGGCTGGCGTGGGGACCTCGTTGGGCATGCATACGGGAGTATGTGTCACTACAACTTCGTCGGTGGGCAGGTGTTAGGGAGTTGCTCGCCGATGCAGGGATTTGCGTGCGCAGAACCCAGATGAACCGACGCCTTTTGACCGCTGCCGCGACCCTGGTCGCGGCCCTCTGCTTGATCCCGACGTCCGCCGGGGCGACGGCCGGCATTGGGGCATCGCACGGCTTCGCCTCCAACCAGCTCCTGGTCAAGTTTGCCGGCGCCCCGGCGGCGCGCGCGGTCGCGCTGGCGCCGCGGGTCGGGGTGCGCGAAGCCGCGGCGGCGCTGCGCGCCAGCCCTCGGGTCGAGTACGCGGTGCCGAACTACATCGCCACCGCCTCGGCCCCGGTCGAAGAACCGGTAGCGACGATCCCCAACGATCCCGGCCCGATCACCGGCCCGCCGGGGCCACCCGGCGGCTGGGTCTTGAAGCAGTGGAACTTCCTGCCCTGGACGGGGGAGGCGACGCCGCTGCTGCCGCTCTCCCCCGGCGGCATCGACGCGGTCGGCGCCTGGAAGCACCTGGAAGAAGTGGGCCACCCCGGGGCCGAGGGCATCACCGTCGCCGTGCTCGACACCGGCGTCGCCTACCGGGCGAAGGGAACGAACTTCCGCCGCAGCCCCGACTTCAGCTCAGGACAGTTCGTCAAGGGTTATGACTTCGTCGATAACGACCCCCTGCCCTTGGATGAAAACGGCCACGGGACCCACGTGGCCGGAACAATCGCCGAGAAGACCAACAACGGCATCGGGCTGACCGGGCTCGCCTTCCGGGCGAAGCTGATGCCGGTGCGAGTGCTCGACAAGCACGGCCGCGGGCGCGCCGACGACATCGCCAAGGGGATCCGCTTCGCGATCTCAAACGGCGCCAACGTGATCAACATGAGCTTCAACTTCGGCTGCGACCGGGAAGTGCCGGGGGTCGACGAAGCGTTGCGGCAGGCCTACCGCCGCGGCGTGATCGCGGTCGCCTCAATCGGCAATATCGGCTCGGAGGCCTGCGTCGCTCCGCCCGCTACCGGCCCGCACGTGATCGGAGTCGGTGGCAGCACCGAGGGGGGCTGCCTCGGCAGCTACTCGCTGGCCGGCGAAGGGGTCGATGTGATCGCCCCCGGCGGCGGCTTTCCGATCGTCGGCTGCCCATCGGTCTTCTCAGGCCCGATCTATCAGGTGACGCTGAAGGAAGGCAGCGCCCGTCACTTCGCCGAGCCGAGCGACTACGTCGGCACCTCGATGGCGGCGGCCCACGTCTCCGGCGTTGCCGCGATGGTCCTCTCCAGCGCCACGATCGACCCGAAGGCGAAGAAGAAGGGCAAAGTCGCCGCGATTACCCAACGGCTGCGCCAGACCGCCCGCGACCTCGGCCTGCCGGCGACGCGCCAGGGCGCCGGCCTGATCGACGCCGCGAAAGCTACGGAGCCTTCAGCCTAGGTGGTGCGGACGATTATCACGCTGCAGGGAGCGTGGTGCGAAACGTTGTTGGGAACGCTGCCGAGGAGAAAGCGCCGTGCTCCCGTCATGCCCTTGTTGCCGACCACGATCAGGTCCGCTTTGGTCTCTTCGGCGACGTTGAGGATCGCCTCGGCGGGTTCGCCTTGGACCGGGTGAGTCTGCACCTCGATGCCCTCTTTGCGAGCCGCGGCAGCGGCGGCGTCAAGCACTAGGTTGACGTCCTCGCGCGGGCCGATCTCGTACTGCACGTCCGATGGAGCGGCCTGCTTCTCTTCCTCCACCTTGCGTTTGGGCAGCGGCTCGTAAGCGCTGACGATGCTGAGCTGAGCGCCCGCCAGTTTGGCCAGGTCCACGGCCTGGCGGACCGCCTCGGCGGCGGTATCGGACCCGTCGGTTCCAACCACGATGCGAGTGAACACGCCGCCTCCTCGAGACTCGGTCGCTGAACGAGGCTGATACTAACGCCGCGGCTGGGCGTGAACAGGCAGGCCCCGGAAGCCGTCGCCGAGGATTTCCTGCGGCGTAGTGGCGAGGCGGTAGATCGCGATCGCCATCGAAGCGGCGAGACAGACGATCAGGACCAACATCCCGGCTTTCCAGATGCTTGGCATTAGGCTGATCTCATCATGGAGAAGGTCGCTGACGGGGTCTGGCTGCTGCGCGGCGACGCGCGCAAGGGAATGAACATCTACTTCCTCGAGGACGAGGGAGGCGTGATCCAATTCGACGCCGGGACCAAGGCGATGGTCAAAGCGGCGAAGGCGGCCGGGGCACAACTGGGTGGAGTGAAGCGGGTCGTACTGGGACACGCACACGCTGACCACAGGGGAACCGCGCCTTCGATGGGAGTCCCCGTCTTCTGCCATCCCGACGATGTCGCCGACGCCGAAAGCGATGCCTCGATCACTCCCTACATGGACCTCTCGCAGCTTCCGTTCGCGCCGGTGCGGTGGATCTACCCAACCTTGTTGAAGCGCTGGGACGGCGGTGCGGTGAAGATCGCTGGGACCGTTTCCGAGGGTGACGAGGTCGCGGGCTTCCGGATCGTGCACTTCCCCGGCCACGCGCCTGGACTGATCGGACTCTGGCGCGAGAGCGACCGCCTGGCGATTGTCAGCGACACGATCTACCTGATCGACTCGGCCGTGCGGTTGGGACGGCCGCTGCCGGCGGGCGAGGCAAGCGTCCCCCATCCCGCCTGGGCCTGGGACCACATCAAATCGAAGCAGTCGGTTCGCAAGCTTGCAGCACTCGAGCCGGCGACTGTCTGCGCGGGTCACGGGCTGCCGCTGCGCGGCGAGAACCTGCGCGAGACGCTGGAGCGGGCGGCCGAGAAGTATTGAGCCGGGGCGGCGTTCGCCGCCTCACTGCCATAGTTTCCGCCCCTGATGATCGGGACCTATGCCTCGGCGGCGCTGATCTGCGCCGCCTCGATGCTGGTGGGACGCGCCATCCTCGGCCTCGCGGGCGGGGACAGCTCGCGCGTCTGGCTGGGACCTGCCGTCGGCTTCGGCGCCGTGCTCACGGTCACCGGCTTCCTCGCGCGGGCGCCGGGGCACGCGACCACGGCGACCCTCGGTTTGCTGGCACTGGTCGTGGCGGCGGCGTTGCTGCTGCGGTGGCAGCCGCGGCGCGGCGACGGCGACGGCTCCGTGCTGCGCGAGGGCCTGCCGGTCGCGCTCATCGTCACCCTGGTTCTCTCGATCCCGTTCGCGGTGAGCGGGCGCTGGGGGATCATTGGGGTCGGCTTCAACAACGACCTCGGCCTGCACCTGGCCTGGGCGGAGTGGCTGCGCAGCGGCCTCGGGCCGGCGCCCGAAGTCGGCTACCCGTTGGGCCCGCACGCGTTGGCCGACGCGGTTGCCGCGCTGCCCGGGATCGGCCTCGGCCAGGCCTTCGTCGGCGAGATCTTCGCGATTGGCCTCCTCACGGCGCTGACCGCGCTGGCGGCACTCGAGGACCTCGGCCGCGGGCGCCGGGTGCTCGCCGCGACGCTGGTCGCGATCCCCTATCTCGGCGCCTCCTACTTCGCCCAGGGCGCCTTCAAGGAGACCGCCGAGGCGCTCTTCGTGCTCGCCTTCGCCGTCTACCTCCATGATCTCGATCGCCGGCGAAGTGAAAACGCCGGCGGCTGGGGCACTGCCGGCCTGACAGGAGCGCTGACGGCGCTCGTCCCGCTGGCGCTGGTGGGCGGGATTTTCTTCTCCTACAGCTTCGCCGGGCTCGCCTGGCCGGTCGCGATCGTCGTGCTTTGGGGCGCAACCGTGCCGGCGCTCCGGCGCGCGCTGCGACCGCGAGCGCTGCTGAAGGCGGTCCGGCAACCGGCCGTCGCGCTGACGATCGTCGTCCTCGTGGCCCTCGCGGTGCTGACCGTGGTCGGCCCCTACGCATTCGTCCACGGTTTCAACCGGGTGGCGGGGACGAACACCTACGGCCCGGTCTCGCCGGTCGAGACGCTTGGCGTTTGGCCCGCGTCGAGCTACCGCCTCAACGCAGCGGGGGGCGCTCAACTGACCGGCCTTGCCACGGCGATCGCCGCGCTTGCGGTGATCCTCGGCGCCGCCTGGTGGCTGCGCCGGCGCCAGCTCGCCGTGCCGATCGCGCTCGCCGCCTGCACCGTCCTCTACATCGCCGCCGTCGCCGGCAGCGGCGAGTACTCCCAGGCCAAGGCGCTGATGATCGCCGCCCCCCTGGCGATGCTGATAGCGATCCGCCCCCTCCTCGCCGAGCTAAGCCCCCGCAGCGGTCGTAGTTCTGTCCGGGTAGCGGAGACAAATACGACCAAAGCGAACTTGCCAGAGAGCGGTCGTATTTCTGACCCCATAGCGGAAAGAAGTACGACATCAGGTGGGGTGTTGCGGGTGGCTTGGGGGGTGCTGGCTATCGCCTTCGTTGGGGGGGCGATTTATTCGAGCCTGTTGGTGTTGCGCGATGCGCCCGTCGGGCCGACTGGGCACGGGTCGGAGCTGCGGGACTTCCTGCCGATCCTGCGCGGGGAACCGGTGCTCTACGCCGGCCAGGACCGCTACGCGGCCTACGAGCTGCAGGGCGCCGACACCCATGTGCCGCTGGTCGAGTTTCCCGATGCCGACGTCTCCCCCAGCCCGGAAAAGCCCTTCGACACCGGCGACGCCTACAGCCCGATCGACTTCGACTCCTTCTCGCACGGCACGCTCGAGCGCTTCCCCTACGTGATCACCGGGCGCGCCGCCTGGAACAGCGAAGCGCCGCCGGGATTCAAGCGGGTCGCCTCCACCGCCTCCTACATCCTCTGGAAGCGGACCGGACCGGTGCCCGAAGATCGGCACGTGCTGCTGGAGGGGACCGAACCGGCGGCGCACGCCAATTGCGCCTCGCCGGAGATCCGAATACTCACCGCGAACCCGGGCCGGGCCGGGCTCTTCCCCGCCGCCGTCGTCGGCGGCAAGGGGCGCTGGAGCCCCGCGGCGACACTCGAAACCGGTGACAGTGCGGCGCAATCGATGCGGCTGCCGGCGGGGCGCTGGCTGCTCTCGCTGCAGTACTTCTCCCCCTTTGATCTCACCCTCTCGGCGCCCGGCCTGCGCGAGTCGCTGCCGGCGGCGCTTGACGGCCAGCGCCCCAACACGATCAGCCTCGCCAACGAGGGCCAGTTCTGGCCGGCGGGCAGGATCGAGAGCAACGGCAAACCGATCCGCTTCACGATCTCCGCCGCAGACGCGAGCACCCTGCAGGGCCTCAGCGGCTACACGGGCAAGGCCAACCTCGGCGAGCTGGTCGCGGTCCAGGCCAAGCCGCACCGCGTCGCGGCGCTCAGCCAGGTCTGCAACAGCTGGGTCGACTGGTACGAGTCGGCCGAATCGCCCTAAGGGGCGGCCTTGGCGGCGAGGCGCTCGGGCGTCGGGCGCACAACGTCCCAGACCAGGCCCGCCTTCTCCAGCAAATCGATCACGATCGCCGAAACGTCGAGCTGCCAGCGGCCGAGGCCGTGGGTGGCGGAGGTGGGGAAGGCGTGGTGGTTGTTGTGCCAGGCCTCGCCGAGGGTAGGGATCGCGATTAGGGCGAGGTTGCGCGACTCATCAGTGGTCTCGAAGTCGCGCTTGCCGAAGACGTGGCAGAGCGAGTTGATGCTGTAGGTGAAGTGGTGCAGGACGAAGACGCGGACGAGGCCGCCCCAGAGCAGGCCGGTGAAGGCGGCGAAGAGAGTGCCGCCGATCACCCAGCCCAGCGCGAAAGGCAGGAGGAGACCACCGATCGCCCAGTAGAGGAAGGTGCGATCGACCCAGTTGATCACCGGGTCCTTGATCAGGTCCGGGGCGAAGCGCTCCTTGTTGCCGCGCTGGGTGTGGATGAAGAGCCAGCCCATGTGGGCGTGGAAGAGGCCGCGCATGGCGCCGGACCAGCCGTGGCCGTGATCGACGTGGGGGCTGTGCGGGTCCCCCACTTCGTCGGAGAAGGCGTGGTGCTTGCGGTGATCGGAGACCCAGGAGATCACCGGGCCCTCGATCGCGGCCGAGCCGAGGATCGCCAGCAGACCGTGCAGCCAGGTCTTCGCCTTGAAGCTGCGATGGGTGAGGTGGCGGTGAAACCCGACCGTGATCCCCAGTCCGGTGAAGAAGTACATGCCGAGAAAGAGGAAGACGTCGCTCCAGTGCAGGGCCTTGCCCCAGACCTGCCAGGCCGCGAGGCCGAGCGCGACGAAGGGGATCAGGGTGACGAGGCCGGTGATGATCCGGTCGCGCGTCTCGTTGGCGACCGGCTGGATATCGGATGGGAGTGGTCCCGCTGCTTCCATCAAGTGGGCCGATCATACGGACCGGCGACCCGAAAAACATAAAAGCCCGCTTCCGGTCACCGCGCGGCGTCGATAAGGTCCGTCCCGATGCCGTTTGCCAGGACCGCTCCCCTGCGCCGCGAGATCGAAGCGCGCATCCCCGAGCGACCCTTCGCGGTCGAGTTCTGGGACGGGACGCGGCTGCCGGCGAGCAACGGCGGCGGACCGACCTTCTACGTGCGATCGCCGAGCGCCGCCGCGCACGCGCTGCTGGCGCCGGGCCAGCTCGGCCTCGGCCGCGCTTACGTCAGCGGCGCGATCGAGGTCAGCGACATCGACGATGTGATCGAGCTGCTCGACAACTGGCAGCCGCCGCCGCTCGAGGGCGGCGACAAGGCGCGGCTACTGCTCGGCGCGCTGCAGGCCGCCGGGCTGAATCGGCCGCCGAAGCGGCCGGCGGCGGAGCTGCGGCCCAGCGGCGCCCGCCACAGCAAGGAGCGCGACGCCGAGGCGGTGCGCCACCACTACGACGTCTCCAATGAGTTCTTCTCGCTCTTCCTCGACGACTCGATGACCTACAGCTGCGCGGTCTTCTCGCGCGGGGCCGAGACGTTGGAGGCCGCGCAGGAGGAGAAGCTCGAGATGGTCGCCCGCAAGCTGGCGCTGAAAGAGGGCGACCGCGTGCTCGACGTCGGCTGCGGCTGGGGCAGCTTCCCGCTCTGGGCGGCGACCCGCCACGGTGCCAGCGTCGTCGGCATCACCCTCTCCCCGCCGCAGGCCGAACGCGCCCGCGAACGGGCCGAGGCGGCCGGCGTCGCCGACCGGGTCGAGATCCGGGTGATGGATTACCGCGACCTGGCCGGCGAGCGCTTCGACGCGATCGCCAGCATCGGCATGGTCGAGCACGTTGGCGAGGCCCAGATCGACGTCTACGCCCGCACCCTGGCCGGCCTGCTCGAGCCGGGTGGGCGCCTGCTCAACCACGGCATCGCTCGCCTCCGCCACAGCGACCCCGAGGCCGGACCGTTCTCGGAGCGCTACGTCTTCCCCGATGCCGAACCGCTGCATCTCTCGCGCGTGCTGCTGGCGCTCGAGCGGGCCGGCTTCGTCACCCGCCACGTCGAGGAGTTCGGCGACGATTACGCCGAGACATTGCGCCACTGGGCGCAGCGGCTCGACCAGAACCTCGACGACGCGGTGCGCCTCGCTGGCCCCGAACGGCTGCGCGTCTGGCGCCTCTATCTGCGCATGGCCCGTCGCGGTTTCGAGAGCGGATTCCTCTCGATTTACCAGGCTCGCTGCACGCTCGGCTGAGAAACGCGCCCGTAGTGATGCGTAGTGATATGCCTTAACCGGAGCTACTCCTGAATCGACCATAAACGGGCTAGCTTTTTTTGGGCGATGGGCGCATCAGTGGCAGTGCAATCAGGGGTACGGCGACGTTCGCACTGGTTGGACGTGGTCGCCGACCCGGTGCGGTTGCAGATCCTCCGCGCGCTCAGCCAGGTCAGCGAGGCGACCGCTTCGGAGCTGGCGGCGCACAGTCCCGCCAGCTACCAGACCCTGCGCCGACACCTCGAGGCGTTGGAGACATTCGGCGTGATTCGGGCGCGGCCCGGCGTCAGCGACGGCGAGACCTCGGGCCGACCCGCGGCGCGCTTCAGCCTCAGCCCGGACGTGCGCGAGAGCGTGCGGTCGGCCACCGTGGCATCCACCAGCACCACTCCCCCAGCCAGCCCATCACGGCCGGCACGACGATAAGCCGGACCAGGAACGCATCGATGAAGACGGCGATGGCCTGGGCCACGCCGAAGTTACGAACCGTCACGAACTCCGAGACCGAGAAGGCGAGGAAGACCGAGATCATGATGATCGCCGCTCCGGTGACGACGTGGGCGGTCCGATCGAGGCCACCCTTGATCGCGGCATCGGTCGAGCCGGTGCGCAGGTACTCCTCGCGGATCCGGGCGAAGACGAACACCTCGTAGTCGATCGCGAGACCGAACATCACCATCATCGTCCCCGGGATCACGCTGGCGTCGACGAATCCCGGACCGCCGAGCAGCGAACCGTCGAACAGCAGCGAAAGCAGCCCAAAGCTGGCGCTGACCGTGATCAGATTGATCAGCGCGGCGAAGATCGGAATCGTTAGCGAGCGCATCACCGGGATCAGGATGATCAGGCTGACCAGCGAGAGCACGATCCGCATCAGCGGCGCCTGTCCGCGAATCGAGTCGTTGACGTCGATCTCGCTCGGCGCGACCCCGCCCACCACCACCTCGGTGCCGGTCCTGCGCGCCAAGCCTTCGGCATCGGCTTCGAGACGGTCCTTGGTTTCCCGGGCCCGATCGCTGGTCGGCGGATCGGTGGGGATCACCAGCATCCGCGCGTTCATGCCGCCGCGGTCGAGATTGATCAGGGAAGCCAGCTGACCGCGCTGCTCCGGTCGGCTTCCGTCGAGGCCGGCCATTATGAAATAGGCGGAGCGAAAAAGGCCCGGCGACTTTCGCTTGAGCCGGCCCAACCCGGAATCGCCGCCGCCGGACTGTTTCAGGCCGCGGTTGACCCGGTCCAAAGCGGTGGTGAGAAGCTTGGACTTCTCGGCGCCGGCGCCGAGACCGTCTGCCAGGCGCCCGGCGCCCGTTTCAAGCAGGCCGAGGCCTCCGGCGAGGCGCTTGGCGCCCTGATCCAGCCGTTGCATCGCCGGTGAGAGCTGTCCTCCGCCGCGCGCGAGCGCCCCAACGCCGTTGGACACCTGACGGCTGCCTTTGGCCAGTCGCTGCAGGCCGTCGTCCAGACGCTCCGAGGCATCGGCGAGCTTCCTGATGCCGACGCTCGCCTGGTGATTGTTCTTGTCCATCCTCGAAGCCAGGTACAGGCCGACCCCGAACTGGCCTTCGGCGCGGTCGACACCGGAGCCGATCCCAGCATAGGAGGGATCGGGCTGTTCTCCGCTGCGCACGTCCTTGCCGGTGAGGTGGAGCTCCGCTTCTTCAAGCGCGCCCTGCACGGCGGCGTATTCGGGATCTGTCCGCCCCGTCGTCATTCGCTGCAGGGCCTGCCAGGCGGCGGCGAGGCGCTCTTCGGTCGAGTGCAGCGGCGGGCGCAGTTCTTCCAACCTTTCGTCCCCGGCGTGCATCGCGTTCCTCAGCAGCTGAGCGCTGCCCGCGGCTTCTTCGGTCTTTTCGCCGGCGCGATCGAGCGCGTCGGCCAGGCGTCCGGCGCCGGTGCTGGCCTTGGTCGTGCCCTGGGCGAGGCGACCGCTGCCCTCGTCGGCGCGTTGCAGCCCGTTGCTCAGCCGGCTCGAGCCGGCGCTCGTCTTTCCCAGCGCGTCGGCGAGGATGCCCGCGCCGGCGTTTGCCGCGCCCAGGCCCGCATCGAGGCCCCTAGAACCCTCGGCGGCTTTGTGCAGTCCGTTGCTGTTGAGGACCGCCCCGGCCCGGATCCGGGTGATCCCCGATCCAAGTCGTTCCAAGCCACGTTCCTGCCGGCCCAGTTCCCCTTCGATGCCGACGAGCTTCTTGGCGCCTGCGTTGAGCCGCGCCAGGCCGGCCATCGTCTGGACACCGGGATCGCGTTCCACTTGGTGCTGAAATGCCGCCAGCGCCTGCAGCCGCTGGGAAGAGGTAACCGGATGCCCCCTGCCGTTGACCACGACTTCCATTGGCGCGATCCAGCCCGGGCCGAGGTTCGATTCGACGTCTTCCAGTTCTTGACGGCCCGCATCACCCGGCGGCAGCAGACCGGTGCCCGTCGCCTCCGAGTCGAGGGTGAACGCCCAGCTCGCCAGCAGGACCAAACCGATCACAATCGAGACAACCGCGCCACGATGAGCCGCCAGGCGCCGGGACCAGCGCAACGGCGCCACCTGTGAGCTCTCCCGCTTTGGCAGTGACCAGCGATCCAGCCGGCCGCCGAACACGCTCAGCAGGGCCGGCACGACGCAGATCGCCGAGACAACGCTGAGGATGGTCGCCGTCACCACGGCGATGCCGATCGACTGCACGATCGCACCGGGAAGAACCAGCGAGGCCATCACCATCGCGAGAACGAGGCCGCCTCCCGCCGGCACGACCGAGCGGGCCGTCGCAGTCACGGTTCTTCGCACGGCTTCGGCGACGTCGCCGCCATCGAACTCCTCCCTGAACCGCGAGACCACCAGCAACGAGTAGTCGACTCCCAGCGCCAGCCCCAGCATTCCCACCACGGCCAGCGCGAAGAGGTCGATCTGGACCAGGTTGAGCAGAAGGCTGAGAACGCCGCGGGTGGCGGCGACTACGGCGCCGCCGACGATCACCGGCATCAGCGCGGCAAGCACCGATCTGAACACCAGCAGGAGGACGATCAGCAGCACCGGCACGGCGATCAGCTCGCCGACCTTGGTCGCGTCGTTGCCGGCCTTGCGCAGCGAGTCGACTACGACCGGAAAGCCGGCCATGCTCACGTGGACCGGGCTCGATATGCGCCTGTCCGCCAGCCGCCGCACCGGCGGCAGCAGGCCCACCACCCCTTTTGCCGCATCGCTTTCGATTCGCACGACGATCGCCGCGACCCGGGGGGAGGGCCGCAGGCCGTCGATCGTCGCGCCGCGAGCCCAAGGCGAGATCGCCAACGTGCGAGGCATCGCGTCGAGGCGACTCGCAAGGTCGCGGCCCTGGCTTTCGACGGCCGCCCGCGGGCCGCGCAGCATCACGACCAGCGCGTTGTCACCGCCGAACTCGTGCAGGGAGATTTCGTGGGCCCGTTTGCTCGCCGTGCCATCGATGAAGGGCGGGTGGATGGTGAGCTTGCTGTCGAGGTCGCGCCCCTCCACCGCCAGCGCGGCCACCGCCACGATCCAGATCGCGATGACGAGGCGGGAACGCCGCGTTACGAAGCCGGCGATTTTCTCCAGCAGACCCGAAGACCACGGCCTCTTTAGGCGATTGCGCGATTGCCTCATCGACAGCGTGCTTTGGTCTTGATCGGAACCCGCAGCGCACGCCGGGCGCCGTCCTGGCCGGTGGCGGCGAGGGTCGACGCCAGCCCGAGCCGCCTGCCGTGCCGGCAGAGGTCGGACTTGAGCGAGAACACCCCGTCAGCGCCCCCCGTCATCCGCATCGTGAAGGTCGAAAACCGCATGTCGGGGAGGCCGGTGAGCACGGTGACGAAATGCCCAGCGCGGTTTTCGGTGCGGCCGGTGATCTGCACGTGCACCCCCTTCGCCGCGAGGCCGATACCGAGGGCCGGCGGCCCGTCGCCCTCGGGCTGGACGACGTAGACGCCGCCCACCAACGGTTTGCTCAGCAGCGACGTCCGCACCACGGCGGTGCCCACCCGGGCCTCGGGCGGGCAGGCCCCCAGCGCCGAATCCGGGCGCGAGCAGATCGCTCGCAACGAGGCGAGGTCAAACCCCAACCCGGACGGGAGGGTCATCTTCATCGCCCGCAGGCCCGTATCCCCCGGCCGCAGGCGGGTCGAAACCCGCAAACCCGGATGGTCGTGCCGGTGTATCGCCCCCGCCCCTTCGAGGGCGAGGTGGAAGCGGGGCCGAAACCCGAGGCGGTGACAGCCGCTCAATGGCAGCGGGCTCCTCACCGTCGCCAGAGCGCCATCGCTCGCTTCGATCGTGGCGTCGACTGCCGTCGGGCGACAGGAGCTCGGGTTGCGGATAAACCCGGGCCTGTCCATGCTGAGGGCGATCGTCTGGAATCTGATCGGAACGCCTTCGATCTGCTCGGGGAGGCTGTCCGTGGAGACGATGACCCGCCCGGTCCGCCCGCTCACGCTCGCGGTGGCGCGAAACGCGATGGTGCCGAGATCCAGGGGGCCGATGGCCGCGTCAAGCTGGAGCAGCATGCCGAACGGCGCTCGCCGGTAGGGACCGGTGAGGTACGCGTCCCCACGCAGCGGCACCGGGTTCGGTCCCGACCCCACCGCGGCGAGCACTCCGCCGATCCGACTGGTGGCAGGGCAGGTTCCTGCCACCATGTCAGGGTCCGCGCAGGCTTTGATGCTCCCCAGGGCGGCGCTCAGGCCCGCCGGCAGCATCAGCGCGAACCGTCGTGGAGAGGCTTCGCCGTCCTGGCGAAGCAGACTCACCGATAGCGAGGCGGCACGGCCGATCTCGGTCCTCGAGCTGTGTGTCAGCAGACGCGGCGCAAACGGCGCCGGGCCAGGGCAGAGCGAGCCAGGAATCTTGGCCGCGATTGCCACCGAGGAGCGCGACTCGACCGTAGCTCCGCCACCGTAGGGCGCGAACCTGGCGGTGGCTCCCGCCGGGCCACAGCGCAGGGGCGAGGCGAGCAAGGCCCCGGGCCCACCGTCGAAGTTGAGGCTGATGCGACGGAAGGACAGCTGGGGAAGGTCTGACAGGGTCGCGGAGAATCGACCGGTGACCGGATCGGCGTGCAGAACGCCGACGAACTTGACGACCACCCCCGGTCCCGGCGCGACAACGAAAAACCGAAACCGTTCCGACGGTCGTTCCTGGCCGAGGTAGACGAGCCCGCTGAGCGGATCTTTCAACGCTGCCGAGGCAATTTCCACCGTGCCGACCCGTGATCCGGAGGGGCAGTGC
This sequence comes from Solirubrobacterales bacterium, assembly GCA_035605695.1. Classification (GTDB taxonomy): domain Bacteria; phylum Actinomycetota; class Thermoleophilia; order Solirubrobacterales; family 70-9; genus VRUE01. The sequence continues at coordinate 24,525 of DATNGZ010000076.1, forward strand.
GCGTCAGCCTTGCTTTCCAGGTCGAGCTGAGCGTCGCTGCAAGACGCGAGTCCCACCGCGCCCGAGGGTGAAACGGTCAGCCCTTCGGGCAGTTCGATCGTCGCATCCTCGACCAGGGCATCGGCCAGCTCACCGGCGTCGCGTTCTTCGGGGGCGATCATTTCCATCTGCAGACCGGTGGGGGAATCGGCAACCGGATTGCCGAGCCGCAGCGCGAGCGCCGGTTCGAAGGAGAGATCCGCGCAACCTTCAAGCGGCGCTCCGGTGTCGGTACTCGCGCTCAACCATGGCGCCCCTTCAAGCCAGGAGCGGGTGCGAAAGGTGAAGATGAGCGGGCCGCACCGGCTCGGCGTCGTCAGCATCGCCCGGCGCGGAATCGTGGTCCCAACCTGGTGATCTGCCGGCACTCCCCAGAGTTCCATGTGACCTTCGGTCACGGCCTGTTCGGGCAGATCGTTCGCCCTCATCGTGATGCCGAAATCGCTGGGGCGCAGTTCCGTCTTCAGCGGAGTCTGGAGGACGGCTTTCGAACCGAAGGCGAGAAATTCACCGGGAGCAGGCTCAAGCTGAAAGGCCGGCAGTTCAACCTCCCCCCCATCCGCAAACGTGAACCGGAAGGTCCCGACCTGGCTCTGCGGCGGGCAGTCTTCTTTGCCGGCTTCGAAGAGCTCGCGAGGGCACTCCTCCACGGCGTCCGGGTTGCCACTGAAGCCCGCGGGGAGCTCGAAGACGAAGTCCCTCGCCGAGGTGCCTTCGGAATGCAGCGCGAAGTCAACCTGGAGCCGATCGGGATGGGAGCCCGCGCGGTTCTCCGGATGGCCTTCGGCGTCGAGCATCCTGGCGGTGAAGCTGCCGGGCACGATTTCGAATTCGGCGGCCTGGGAAACAGCCGGGACGGTGATCGCGAGAAGCCCGAAGAAGGCAAGCAGCGCTGCCAATCCCCTGCGTCCCTGAAGAGTCACACGTCCCCTTGCCATGGCCTCGGGAATCCGTTCCAACACCCCGAGAGCGATCGTTCAGGCTATGCAGGGACGCCGCGCCCAACAAGCTTTATTGCCAAAGATGTGAATAAGGGCGGTCAGGCCGGAAAACCGTGCTCGACCGAGTCCAACGCCCAGTCGGCGCCGGCTGCTCGCAGCGCCGCGACGCTGTAGCTGCCGGTGGCGACGCCGACCACGGCGATGCCGGCGCCGTGGCCCGCCTTGACGTCACGCGGCGTGTCACCGATGGCGATGCAGGCGCGATCGGCGAGGGCGCCGCCGGAAACGACCTCGCCCCGGCGCAGCGCGGTCTTCGTCACCTCCGTGCGATCGGCTGAATCGGAGCCGTAACCGCCGAAGGAGAAGAAGCGGTTGAGGCGGGCGCGAGCGAGCTTGACGTGGGCGGCTGCCTCGACGTTGCCGGTGACGAGACCGAGCAGGACGCCCTCCTCGATCAACCTCGGCAGCAGCGCCTCGATCCCCGGCATGACCCGGTAGCCGGCGGACTCGGCGACGGCATCGGGCAGGTGCTTGAGGTAACAGCCGATCGCCTTCGAGCGCTCTGCCTGGCTGCCCTCGCGGCCGATCACCTCGCGGAAGATGATCGACGCGATCTCGGGATCGGTCATGCCAGCGTCGGTGTGCTCGGCGATGTCGGCCTCGACTCCGTGCAATTCCTCGAAGGCGCGCTGCCAGGCGACGCCGCCGGCGCCCCCCGTAACCAGCAGCGTCCCGTCGATATCGAAGAGGACGGCGCGGATCGCGCCTGCCTCACTCACTCAACAGCTCCTTCTGCGAGAGCCAGTAGAGCAGGCCGAGGGCAGGCAGGACGAGGATCGCGGCGGCGATGAAGACGACGATCACGCTCGAGAGGGTGTCCGGGGGCGCCGCCGACTGGGCGATCTTCAGCGAGGTTGGGATCAGGTAGGGGAACTGGGCCACGCCCCAGCCCCAGATCACCGCGATCACGGCGCCGGCGGAGAGCGGGCGCAGGAGGTGGGACGACGTGGCGATCGGGCGGCGGGCTGCCGAGAGGAGCAGCGCGAGGACGCCGATCCCGCAGAGCGCCGAGAGAACCACGAGGGGCAGGCCCTCGTCAATGAGGCGGTCGAAGATGTAGCGGGCTTCGGCGTGGAGCTCGACCAAGCCGAAGGCCGCGGCGATGCCGGCGACTCCGGCCGCGATCAAGGCGCGGCGGGCGAAGTAGCGCTGCATGTCCGCTTCGCCGGAACGGCGGGCGTCGCCAATCAGGAAGACGGCGGAGAGGTAGGCGCCGCTGGCGACAAACATCGCCCCGGTCAGCAGCGGCAGCGGCGCCAGCCAGCTCGAGAAGGGAGCACCGTTGCCGTCGCCGGGCACGTTGCCGGCGGCGATCGCGCCGACCGCCGCGCCCATGAAGAAGGGGGTGAGCAGAGAGGAGATCGCGAAGCTGGCGCCGGCTGCACGGCGGCCCGAGAGGCCCTCGATCGACTTGCGGAAGGCGAAGCCGGCGCCGCGCAGGACGATCCCGACCGCGGCCAGGGCGATCGGCACGTAGAGGGTCGTCATCACGGCGCTGAAGGCGGGTGGGAAGGCGGTCCAGAGGATGACGAGGATGAAGATCAACCAGACGTGGTTGGCCTCCCAGACCGGTGTCAGCGAACGCTGGATCAACGCCCGCGGCCGCTCGCCCCGCTCGGCTCCGCCGGCGACCAGATCCCAGAAGCCGCCGCCGAAGTCCGCCCCGCCAAAGAGCGCGTAGAAGGTCGCCCCGACCCAGAGAATCACGGCACACAAATCGGCCCGCGTCACCGCGTCAACCTCCCGCCGGCGGGCCTCAAACGTGACATATCGACACGTTCTAGGCCCATCGGCCCTCCTTTTGCGGAGCGTAGGGGGTGCCCTCGGGGTCGGCGGCGCCCTCGCGCCAGCGGCGCGACATGGCGCGCAGGACGAGGATCGCGGTCGTGCCGAGCGCGGCGTAGAGCAGCAGCACTAGGGCGAAGCTGAACCAGATCCCCTTCGCCTCTGTCACCGCTTCGGAGGTGCGCATATAGCCCTGCACGATCCAGGGCTGGCGGCCGACCTCGGTGACGATCCAGCCGCACCAGAGCGCCAGCACGGCGCCGGCGCCGGAGACCGCCACCGCGCGCAGGAACCAGGGCGTCTGCGGGATCTCCCGCCGTCGCCACCAGACGAAGGCGAGCCAGAGGCCGAGCGCGAGCAGGGCGGTGCCGATCCCGACCATCGCGTCGAAGGCGAGGTGCAGCATCGTGTTCGCGGGCGGTCGCTGATCGACGGGGATGTCCTCGAGGCCGATCACCTTGGTGTCGGCGCTGAAGCCGACCAGGAAGGAGTCGAGGTCGGGGATCGGGATCGCGCCCTTGACCCCATCCGAGGTGCAGATGCCGCCGACGTACTCGGTCTGGTGGGTGCCGGTCTCCTCGATGCACTCCATGCCGGCGAACTTGGCCGGCTGGTGATCGGCGACGGAGCGGGCGGCGGTATCGCCGACGAAGAGCTGGATCGGGGTGACGATGCAGGCGATCGTCAGCGGGATCAGCAGGCCGAGCCGGTGCAGGCGGTCACGTCTGCCCTTCAGCATCCCGACCGCGTAGATCGAGGCGACGAGGAAGCCGACCACCATGTAAGCGGCGAGGATCATGTGCGGCACCTCGTAACCGGTCGCCGGGTTGAACAGAACCTTCAGCGGCTCGACGTCGACGACTTTGCCGGCGGCGTCGAGGGTGAAGCCCTGCGGCTGGTTCATCCAGGAATTGGCAGCGACGACCGAGAAGGCACCGCCGATACCGGTGATGACCATCGGCACCCCGGCCCAGAAGTGCGCCCAGTCGCCGAGCCGCTTCCAGCCGTAGATGTAGATCGCCAGGAAGATCGCCTCGAGGAAGAAGAAGATCCCCTCGATCGCGAAGGCGATCCCGAACACGGAGCCGAAGCGGTGCTCGAACTGCGGCCAGAGCAGCCCGAACTCGAAGCTGAGCACGGTGCCGGTGACGGCGCCGACGGCAAAGGTGACCGCCATCGCCTTCGACCAGCGGCGGGCCAGCTCCATCGCGTCGGCGTCTTCGCGTTTGAGCCCGATGTAGTTGGCGACGAGGATCGTCGCCGGCAGAGCGACGCCGATACAGGAGAGGACGATGTGGAAGCCCAGCGTGAACGCCATCTGCTCACGCGCGGCGAGCAGATTGGACGCCGACGCCGCCAGCGGGAGCGCGTCGAGCGAGGGCATCTGGTCGAGCCTACTCCCCGCGGCGGGCGCCGCGGTAACGGTGGATCAGCGCGTTGGTTGAGCTGTCGTGGCCCAGCTTCGGCTCCTCGTCGGCCTCGAGCTCGGGGATGATCGCCACGGCAAGGGCCTTGCCCAGCTCGACCCCCCACTGGTCGAAGGAGTCGATCCCCCAGATCGCCCCCTGGGTGAAGACGCTGTGCTCGTAGAGGGCGACCAGGGTGCCGAGGGTGTGGGGGTCGAGCCGCTCGGCGAGGATCGTGTTGGAGGGGCGGTTGCCCTCCATCACCCGGTGCGGGACGACGTTCCCCGTCGTGCCCTCGGCGCGTACCTGCTCCGCCGTCTTGCCGAAGGCGAGCGCCTCGCTCTGGGCGAAGACGTTTGACATCAGCAGGTCGTGGTGACGGCCGAGCGGGTTGTTGGAGTGGAAGAAGCCGATGAAGTCGCAGGGAATAAGCCGCGTGCCCTGGTGGATCAGCTGGTAGAAGGAGTGCTGGCCGTTGGTCCCCGGCTCACCCCAGAAAATCGCCCCGGTGTCGTAGTCGACGCGGGCGCCATCCAAAGTGACGTGCTTGCCGTTGGACTCCATCGTCAACTGCTGCAAATAAGCCGGGAAGCGGTGCAGGTACTGGTCGTAGGGGAAGACGCCGCACGTCTGGGCGCCGAAGAAATCGCCGTACCAGACGCTCAGCAGCCCCATCAGCGCTGGCAAGTTCGCGGCCAGCGGCGCCTCGCGGAAGTGCTCGTCCATCGCGTGGAAGCCGGCCAACATCTCCTCGAAGCGAGCCGGCCCGATCGCCAGCATGGTCGAGAGGCCGATCGCCGAGTCCATCGAGTAGCGGCCGCCCACCCACTCCCAGAAGCCGAACATGTTCTCGGTATCGATGCCGAATTTCGAGACCTCGTCTGCGTTGGTCGAAACAGCGACGAAGTGCTTGGCGACCGCGGCCTCGTCACCGCCGAGGCCAGCCAGCGACCACTCGCGGGCGGTGCGGGCGTTGGTCATCGTCTCCAGCGTGGTGAAGGTCTTCGAGGAGATGACGAAGAGGGTCTCCTCGGGATCGAGATCGCGGGTCGACTCGGCGAAGTCGGTGCCGTCGACGTTGGAGACGAAACGGAAGGTCATCTCGCGCCGGGCGTAGTGGCGCAGCGCCTCGTAGGCCATCACCGGGCCGAGGTCGGAGCCGCCGATGCCGACGTTAACGACGTTGCGGATCGGCTTACCGGTGTGGCCTTTCCACTCGCCCGAGCGGACGCGCTCGGCGAAGGCGGCCATGCGGTCGAGCGTCTCGTGCACCTCTTTGACCACGTCGACCCCGTCGACAATCAGCGAGCGCCCGCGCGGCATCCGCAGCGCCACGTGCAACACGGCGCGGTCCTCGGAGACGTTGATGTGCTCGCCGGCGAACATCGCCTCGCGCCGCTGCTCGACGCCGCACTCCTCGGCCAGCTGGCCGAGCAGCATCAGCGTCTCGTCGGTGATCCGGTTCTTGGAGAAGTCGAGGTGGAGGCCGGCGCCGTCGGCGACGAGGCGCTCGCCGCGCGCCGCATCGGCGGCGAAGAGGTCACGCAGGTGCTGCCCCTCGATCTGGGCGAAGTGCTGCTCGAGTGCCGCCCAGGCGGGCTGCCGGCGCAGCGCCGGCGCTTCGCTCACGCGCGCGTCCCAGCCTGCGACTCGATCGTCTTCAGCATCTCGTCCCACGACTTCGCGAAGGCCTCCTTGCCCTCCTCCTGCAGCCGCTTGGCAAGCGCGTCGACGTCGATGCCGGCATCGCCGAACTGCGCCAGCACCTGATCGCAGTCGCCGCCATTGACGGGAACCAGCGCGCCGACCTCGCCGTGATCGGCAAAGGCGTGCAGGGTCGGCTCGGGCATCGTGTTGACCGTGAAGGGCGAGGCGAAGCCCTCGATGTAGAGGGTGTCGGAGGCGTCGGGGTCCTTGGTTCCGGTGCTGGCCCAGAGCAGACGCTGCGGCCGAGCGCCCTCGTTCATCAGACGCTGCACCCGCTGCGAGTCGAGTAGCTCGCGGTAGGCGCGGTAGGCCTGGAAGCCGATCGCCAGGCCGAGGCGGTTGTGCAGCTCGTCGGGCACTTCGCCTGCGACGGCGACGTCCCAGCGGCTCATGAAAATCGAGGCGACGGAGGCGATGTCGGCGCTGAGGCCAGCCTCTATCCGACGCTCGATCCCCTTCATGTAGGCGTCGGCCGCGGCGAGGTATTGCTCCGCGTCGAACAGCAGCGTGACGTTGATCGGGATGCCGGCGAAGATCGACTCCTCGATCGCCGTGAGGCCGGCCTCTGTGCCCGGGATCTTGATGAAGAGGTTGTCGCGCTCCGCCTTTGCGTGCAGGGCGGCGGCCTCCTCGATCGTCGCCTCGGCGTCGTCGGCGATCAGCGGCGAAACCTCGAGCGAGCAGTAGCCGTCGACGCCGGCGGTGCGCTCGTGGGCGCCTTTGAAGAGGTTGGTCGCGTCGCGCAGGTCGGCAAGGGCCAACTCGAAGAAGATCCGCTCGGTCGGGGTGGCGCCGATTCCCTCCTCAGTCACGGCGCTGGCGCTCAGCTCGGCGATCTGCTCGTCATAGGCATCGCCGCCGGAGATCGCCTTGTCGAAGATCGTCGGGTTGGAGGTGAGGCCGGTCACCGAGAGCTCCTCGATGTAGCCCTGCAGGGTGCCGTCGGCCAGCATCGTGCGGGTGATGTTGTCGAGCCAGAGGCTCTGGCCAATGTCGTGCAGCTTCGCGGTCGGCTTCATGAGAGCAGCTCCTTTGCGGCTTCGGCCACCTTGTCGGGGGTGAAACCGAACTTGGTTTGAACGTCCTTCAACGGCGCCGAGGTGCCGAAGGTGTGCATTCCGACCTTGACACCGCCAGACCCAACGTAGCGATCCCAGCCCAGCGTCGAGGCCTCCTCGATCGAGATCCGCGCGGTGACGCCTGGCGGCAGGACCTGCTCGCGGTACTGCTCGTCCTGGCGGTCGAAGAGCTCGCAGCAGGGCATGCTCACAACACGCGTGCGAACGCCCTCGCCCTGCAGCTCCTCGTGTGCAGCAAGTGCCAGCGCCACCTCGCTGCCGGTGGCGATCAGGATCAGCTCGGGGTCGTCGCCCTCGGGATCGGCAAGAACGTAGGCGCCACGGTGCAGCCCGGCGGCCGAGCCGTACTTCGAGCGGTCGAAGACCGGCACGTTCTGGCGGGTGAGAATCAGGGCGACCGGCTGGTGGTGGCGGTCGATCGCCGCCCGCCAGGCCTCGGCGACCTCGTTGGCGTCGGCCGGGCGGATCACGTCGAGCCCGGGAATCGCCCGCAGCGAGGCGAGCTGCTCGACCGGCTGGTGGGTCGGGCCGTCCTCGCCGAGGCCGATCGAGTCATGGGTGAAGAGGTGGATCACCGGCAGCTCCATCAGCGCCGAGAGCCTGATCGCCGGCCGCGCGTAGTCGGAGAAGGTGAGGTAGGTCGACCACAGCGGACGCAGCTTCGAGAGCGAGAGGCCATTCGAGATCGCCGCCGCCTCGTGCTCGCGGATCCCGTAGTGGAGCT
>DATNGZ010000077.1:0-99315 GCA_035605695.1 Solirubrobacterales bacterium
TTGCTGCCGACCGCGCTGATGGCGCGCGAACTGCGCGCCGATTGGATCCGCGACCTGATCGCGCTGGAGCTGCTCGCCACGATCGCCCTGCTCGTTGCGGCGCGGCTGCAGCGACCGCAGCGGGGCGAATCTGACGGGGGGATGCTCCGCTGGCTGGGGTGTGCGATCGCCGGTTTCGCGGCCGCCGGCATCGTGATCGTCGGCGCTTTGCTGGTTACCGGCGCCACGGTGTCCGGCCTCTATGACGGCGCCATTGTGCAGGGAGTAAAGATCGGCGACGTCTTCACAATCCCCTTTACTTCGCCGGCGGCGGCTGTCGACTGGGGCATCGCCGCGGTCGCCGCGGCAGCGATCGTTGTGCTCGTTCGCTCGGGGCGGACGGGCGAGTCGCCCTTCTGGCCCGGGCTGCTGCGCTGCCTGGCCGGGTTCGTGATCTGGCTTACGGTGGCCCGCGCAGCGCCTTTCTCGTTGGCGCCAGCGGGAAACCAAGAGGCCTTGCCGCTGGTGCTCGTGTGGGTCGCGGCGGTGACGCCGGCCGGCAACCTGGAGCCGCCGTACCGACGCTTCCTGCGGGTTGCGCTGCCTTCCCTCGCCCTGATGGAGACGCTTCAGGTCTACCCCGTCGCCGGCAGCCAGGTCGGGATCGCGGCGGTCTCCTTCGTCGCCGTCGGGGCGATCTGCCTCGCCGATGGCGTCGGCTTGCTGCGGGCTTGGAGCGAGGCGCGGGGCGGGCGGGCGCTTGAAGGCTTTGCCCTGGTCTCGGCCGTCGTCATCTTGGCGCTGGCTGGAAGCCTCGCGCTCAAATCGATCGCCCGTCCGGCGACGAGTGGCGCGGTCCTTTACCACGACCAGCCGGCTCTTCCCTTCTCCGGCGCGAGCCTGATCCACCCTTCGCCCGGTCAGGTCGAAGAATACGGCCAGCTGGTCGCGATGCTGAAAGCGCATCGCTGCACGATGTTCATCGGCCAGCCCAACGTCGACAGCCTCTATCTCTGGTCTGGCATCGACCCTCCCAAGCCCAGCGCGCCCGGCGCCTGGCTCGTCGTCCTCGACGATGTTGGGCAGCAGCGGATCGTCAACCAGCTGCGCTCCACTCCCAGGCCCTGCGCGATCCGCAACGACGCCGCCGCGGATGCCTGGCTGCACGGCTCACCGCTGCCCGATACGCCGCTGGTTCGTTACATATCTCGGGACTTCGAGCAGACCGGGCAGGTCGGTGGTTGGTTGTTCCTGGAGCCGAAAACGTCGAGCTAGTAGCGCTTGAAGCGGCATTCGGATTCCTCGATACTCGCCGGGGTGCAGCCCTGATCGCCGCTGAGCGGCCGGACCGGTCCGCGGCGCAGGTCTGCGGTTGCAGAAGCCCCGCAGACCCTCACCCCACGCCCACCCGAGATCCGCCCGTGCCAGGGCGCCTGCTCGTGGTCGGAGGCGATCACGAGCAGCGTCGGGCGCACGAGCGTGAAGCTGGGAGCCTCCGCGTAGTTGGAGGCAAAGCGGCGCAGCCGCACGGCGGCCTTGCCGCTATGGGCGGGAAAGATCAAAATTCCGCGCGGGGCGATATCAACACTGATCGGCGATCGAGGGGGGGCGCGCAGGCAGGAGCCCTCGGCTGATAGCTGTGGGGATCCGGCTTCGAGGGCCGGCGGGCCGCCGCTTGGCTTGACGCCTTCCGGCAGCGGCACGAACTGGGCGGGCGCCGCCAGAGAGAGAACCTGATCAGCCGCGCTGCGGCCGTGATCGCCAAGGTTGGCTATCTCGGTCTGACCGATCGGCGAGCCGCCAAGCCTTTCCATCGCGTTGAAATACCAGCCGGTGGTCGTGTGGCCCATGTCCTGCAACGGTTCCAGCGGCAGGTTGGCGTCGACCGTCCTCCGGGTCACTTCGACCGCCGCGATGCGGCCGCTGATGTATTCGGAGACCGTCCGCCAGTCGTTCCCCTTCTCAACCAGGATCTTGGCGCTGAACAGCATCGAGACGCCGATCGCAAGCGCCAGGACGGCGATCCGCCAGCCGCTCAGCACCCGCTGGACGTACTCACCGCGGACGACCTCGAGCACGGCCATCAGGATGAACAGGGCACTGGCGTAGACGTAGCGGCTGGCGAAGGGGTCGCCGTCGTCGGCGCGGCCAAGGGCGATGATCACCCAGGAAACCAGCGGCAGGGAGACGATCGCGCCCAGCCGTGGGGAGAGGCGCGGCTTGATCTTCAACGCCAGCGCGATGATCGCCACGAGGCCGAGGACCGCCCCGATTGCCCCGATCGCTTTTGCGTGCCCGATCTCGGGGCGGATGCCGGTCAGGGCACTCAGCCCTCCGGCGGCCGAGTCAAGGACGAACTGTGGCGTCGCCCTGAGGTTCGCGGCGGTGAACTCGGACGACCCGTAGCCGGAGTACCAGGCCACGTAGGTGATCGCCGGGATGGCGACGATCCAGAGGTCGCGCCATCGCTCACGCGAGAAGCCCAACCAGATGATTGCGGCGGCGAGGAAGAAGAGGCCGTCGCTCGAGGACCAGATCGAGGCGGTGAGCAGGGCGCAGGCGCCGAGCTTGGCGGCAAGGCGTGAGCGGTCGAGCAGAACAAGGACCGCGAGCCCGCAGGCCAAGGAGATGACAACGCCGATCTGGGTCGGCCAGAGCAGGTTGTCCGAGCCGCCGCCAAGGAGCAGGAGGGGGGCGGTGACGAGCAGTGCCAGCCAGTCGCCGACCCGTTCGCGGGCGAAGACGAAGAAGAGGGCTACTACCGCCACATCAAGCAGGACGAGGACTAGGCGGAGGGCTCCGTAGTGGGGTCCGAAGAGTTCCGGGACCGCCTTAAAAGCGACGACGAGCAGCGCCGAGAGGTGTTCGTTGTGGGGCGTGAGGAAGACATCAGGAGTGAACCCGCCCCGGTTGAGAAGGAGGTCCCAGTCGTCCCCGCGCCAGACCGTGCCTCGCCCTGCCCAGAAGACGAAGGCTGCGGAGGCAAGCAGGAGCAACGCCAGGATCGCCCACGGGAGCCACCGAGCTTCGCGAGCCTTGGATAGATGTCTGGGTGGTTCCAAGCGATTCCCCGCCGCGCTGTCCCTGCCGCCGGCGAGCGCACGATATTGGATGCCTCCCGGCACCTGCGCGGGGTTGACGCCGATCCTCCGGGTGGCATCGCCGATAACCTTCCCGGAGATGGCGCGACGGGCACTCATAACCGGAATCACGGGTCAGGATGGCAGCTATCTGGCCGAGCTCCTGCTCGAGAAGGGCTACGAGGTGCATGGCCTGGTACGGCGACTCTCGAGCGAGAACCACGATCGCCTGCAGGGAATACGCGACCGGATTTCGCTGCACACCGGTGATCTGCTCGACCAGCGCTCGCTGGTCGACGTGATGAGGGAAAGCGAGCCAGACGAGATCTACAACCTGGCGGCGATGTCGTTTGTCGCGGCTTCCTGGAATCAGCCGACGCTTACGGCGGAGTTCACCGGCGTCGGCGTGGCCCGGATGCTGGAGGCGATGCGCGAAGTTTGCCCGGAGGCCCGCTTCTACCAGGCCTCCTCGAGCGAGATGTTCGGCAAGGTCCGCGAAACGCCGCAGCACGAGCTGACGCCCTACTACCCCCGCAGCCCCTATGGGGTGGCCAAGGTCTACGGGCACTTCATCACCGTCAACTACCGCGAGAGCTACGGGCTGTTCGCCAGCTCTGGCATTCTCTTCAACCACGAGAGTCCGCGCCGTGGCCTGGAGTTCGTCACCCGCAAGGTCACCCACGCCGCCGCGGCGATCAAGCTTGGCCTCGCCTCGGAGCTTCGCCTGGGCAACCTCGACGCCCGCCGCGACTGGGGCTATGCCCCCGACTACGTCGAAGCGATGTGGATGATGCTGCAGCAGGATGAGCCCGAAGACTTCGTCATCGGCAGTGGCCGGGATAACTCGGTTAGCGATCTGGTCAACATCGCCTTCGAGCAAGTTGGCCTCGACCCAGCCGAGTACGTGCAGCAGGATCCCGCTTTCATGCGCCCGGCCGAGGTTGACCTCTTGATCGCGGATCCCTCGAAGGCCCGCGATCAGCTTGGCTGGGTGCCAAAAACCGGCTTCGACGAGCTGGTCAAGCTGATGGTAGATGCGGACCTCGCTCGCCTGCGCGCGGGCGCCCCGATCGCCTCGTCCTAGTTTTCCCCTTCCACTGCCCGGCAGGGCTCGGGAAGCATCCTGTCGCGCATCGGCGGAACCTCGTAGACGAGTACACCCCCCGAGCGATGCGGCGGTCCCGGCAGGGCGGCCAGCAGCGGCGCCGCCCGCCGGGCGACCGCTGTTGGAGCGACCACCGCGTCGACCTGCTTGGCGGCGAGGAAATCGAGCAGCCCTTCGCGGTTGGCGGGGCTGTAGTCCTCCGCTCTCAGCTGGCCGACGATCGGCCAGCAGGCAAAGTCCTCGGGAATCGTTCCCGTCAGGTACCCACCAGGCATCGCGTACGCCATGCCGGCGCTCGCCTGCCAGTAGACGCTGTCGCCTTCACCGGCCTCGTTGTAGGGCAGTACGAGGAGGTTGGGACGACCCCTGAACTGGGGGCTGTCGCCACCGGCGAAGAATCCCGGCAGCGGTCGCCGTGAGGCCCAGATCGCCGCGCCGTAGTGCGGCGGGCTGGGATCGGTGGCGCCCGGGTTCGGAAGCAGGAGGGCGAGGCCGACTGCGGCCAGCGCCCACTTTGCCGCCGGCCACCGACTCGGCGTCGAGAGCCAGAGCGTCAGAATCACCGCAAGCGCCAGCCAGGCGAAGACGATGAGCCGCTCGGGTAGCACGTACTTGAAGTACGGCAGGTGGAGGAACGGAGCCCAGGGCAGGCGCAGCGAGGTAGGCGAGCCGAGCAGGTTGAGTCGCGGGCCGAGCGCGCCGATCAGGGCGATCCCGAAGGCGGCGAGGAGGAACAGCGTGATGCGATCGCGGCGCCGTTGCCAGCCGAAGAGGCCGAGCACGAGCAACAGGGGGAGGCCGAGGTAGGTGCCGTTCTCGGAGAGGTTGCCGGTGAACCGGTCCCCGATGCCGGCGAGGGTCTCGCCGCCGATCGTGATCCGGGTGGGGATCACCAGGTTGAGCGGGTCGGCCGAGTAGCGAACCGGATCGATGTGGGTGAGGTCGAGATGGGCGGTCACCGCCGCGAGCAGGAAGGGCGAGACCAGCAGGCCGGCCGCGACGTAGGCGCCGGCAATCGGTGCGGCGAGGGGGAGCAGGCTCGCCCTCTGCGCCGGCAGGATCAGGAGCGCGAGCCCGTACACCGCGACGCCCATCATCGTCATCGTCAGAAACACCTCTGTGGAGGTGAGGAACTGGAAGGCGAGGACGATCGTCAGGCAGGCGACGAAGGCGATCGTGCCGATCGACTTGTTCCGCCGGCGCAGGACGAGGTAGACGGCGAGCGGCGCCATCGCCACCAGTGAGAGGTTGGGGTGTCCGAGGGACTGGCCGAGCACATAGGTCGAGAAGCCGAAGGCGTAGCCACCGGCGAGCGCCGCCCAGCTCGAGCCCCCCACCTGCCGGCAGAGGAGAAAGGCAGCCCAGGCGTTGAGCGCGGGGATCAGGATCGCGAGCGCGTTGTAGGAGGCAAGTGGGCCGAAGGTCTGGGTGACCGGCGCCATCACCAGGCTCGGGCCCGCGATCGACGTCATCAGCGTCGTGTTGAACCCTTGCGGGGCGTAGACGACGGCCGAGTGCAGCGGGTCGAGCCCGTCGGCGATTGCCTGAGGCCACCATTTGAGGTCCCAAGTGAAGACGGGAGGATCGGGCCCGTAGCCGATCGTGGCCGAGCCAAAATGGGCGAGCGCGCCGTGGCCCACGAGGACTGCGGAGAGGAGCAGGTAGAGCGCGAAGGCCAGCGTCGCCGATTGCCAGCGAGGCAGCTGGACCGCCATCGCTAGCGGTTGCGGCCGGCCCGCATGCGCAGGCGCTCAGCCACGGTCAAATCGATCAGCAGGCTGCTCTCGGGCAGCTGGCGACGAGGTAGCCCGCGGGCTGCGCGAAAGCCCCTGACCCGCCCTCTGAGCCCCCGTCCGGTGCGGGCGCGAGCCAGTTGGCCGGCGCAGATCGCCGCCTCGCAGAAGAGCGCGCGGACGGCTCTTCCCGAACTCCGCGTTACGCCGTAGCGCCGCATCAGGTAGCCGCGGCTCCAGCCGGTCATCTCGAACTTCGCCCCGCTGCGGCTGCCGAGCGTGGCGGAGAAGGCGTGAAGCGCCCGCGCATCTGGCGCCAGCACGCACTCATGCCCCGCCGCGCGCATCCGCAGGGCCAGGTCGACGTCCTCGTAGTAGACGAAGATCCGCTCGTCGAAGCCGCCGACGGAGGTGAACGCGTCGCGCCGGTACAGCGCCGCGCCGCCGGTCGGGCCGAGCGGCGCCGGCGCCGAGCGCAGGCCCTCGACGCTCTCGCCGTGCAGATAGTCGAAGGCCATCAGCGTGTCGCCCTCGACCGTGACGCCGGCCGAGTCGATCAGATCGGGTGCGTCGCGCTGGACCAGCACGCCGGCGACCGAGGCAACGCCCTCCCCTTGCGCCGCCAACAGCGCCTCGAGGAAGCCGGGTTCGCACTCGACGTCATTGTTGAGGAAGATCAAAGGGTCGCCCGGCACGCGGTCCACCGCGAGGTTGAGCGCTCTGCCAAAGCCGATGTTCTGGGGCAGCGCAATCAGCTCCACCTCTGGGAAGCGGGTCCCCAGCATCGCCACGGAATCGTCTTCGGAGCCGTTGTCGACGACGGCCACCTGGACCGCGTCCGTGGCTGCCAGGCTTTCCAGGGTAAGCGCCAGCATCTCTCCCCCGTTGAGGTTGGGGATGTAGACGGTGGGCTTCAGCTCGGGCCGGGAAGTCGAAGGTCCAGACAGGCCACCGCCCGCGCGGCCGCTGCCCCGTCCGCCGCGGCTGCCGGCCGCTCCCTGTCGATCATGTGGTAGCTGGCATCGGCGGCCTGCTCGAAGGTGCTGTGCTGCCAGCCCCCGGCGTCGTAGCGAAAGATCGTTACCTCGCTGGACTGCGCCCCCGAGAGCTTGATCAAGCGGTCGATTCCGGCTGCGTCGAATTGCCGCAGCCAGCCGAGGTCTTCGGGCACGCCGTAGGGAACCGTGATCAGCAGCCGCCCGCTGTCTGCTGTGACCCGCCGGATCTCGTCCAGAGCTTTCTTGAGCTCTTGATCAGGGTCCGCGGCGCGCTCCTTGGCAGCGGTCGCGTATAGAGAGTTGTCCATGCCCACGTGCTCGAGCGTCGAGATCGAGACAGCCGTGTCGAACGAAGAGTCGACGAACGGCAGGGAGCGGAGGTCGGCGAAAACGTAGGAGACGCCCCGCTCGGGGAAGGCGCGCGGCTCGGGCGCAAGCGTGACGATCGTCAGGGCGGCGATGCCGGGCTGCACGGCGTCGAGCACGTGCGAGTGGTTCAGCGTCGAGCCGGCGTCGAGCACCTTGCCGTCGAGCGCGCAGGAGAGAAGCCAGGGAAACTCCACCACCCGCTCGTCGAAGCCCTTGCCGTATCCGGCGGGCAGCTGGCCGCCACTGCGAAAGCCCGCCAGCGCTTGCTCGGAGTTGAATACTTCGGACAGCAGCCGCTCCTGTCGGCGAACGTAACTGAGGCTGAAAACGCCGAAGATTCTGGGCCGGTTCTTGAGTCGGTTGAGCATCGGAAGATGTACCGCCAATTCGCGGAGCCGGCGGAAGCAGTTACGGGAGAGATAGGATCGTACGTGTCGCGAAGACTTCACGTCGATGTGGGCTGGCTGTGGGTTGGCTATCTCGCCCGCTCCCTTTCCTACCTCGCCCTGACCGCAGTTCTCGCCCGCTCCCTTGGGCCCAGCGGCTACGGCGAGCTCTCGTTGTTCCTCGCCCTGACGCTGGGGGTCTCCCAGGTGGCCGGGTCGTGGCCGTTCCTTGCCGTGCCGGTCCTTGGCGCCGAAAGCAAGTCAGTCGCCGCGGCCTTTCGCCCGGCGGCGATCGTCGCCTCGCTGGCGACCCTGGCCGCGCTCGTCGTCGCGCTTCCACTGGCGGTGCTGATCATGTCGGACTCACCCGCCTCGCTGCTGGCCCTGGTGCTCTACTCGGTGGCGCTGGTCGGCCTGCAGGGTGCCTACGGTGTCCTGCAGACCGAGGGGCGGATGAAGGGCATCGCCAGCCTGCAGACGATGGAGCGCCTTACCGGTCTGGTGGTGCTCCTGATCGCGGGCGCCGTCGCGACGCTCACCGTGCGCACGTCGGAGGGGCTGCTCGCCTTCGCGGCTGCAGCGACCTGCGTTGCGGCCTTCCTCTTCATGACCCCCGAGGCTCTCTGCGGTCGCACGGACGATTCTCCCGACCATCTCGTCAGCACCGTGATGAAAGCCGTCGGCGCGATGGGGATCGTCAGCATTTGCGCCTACGGAGTCGCCTGGGCCGACATCTACGTGCTCAACGCGTTCAGGTCCCATGAGGACGTCGGCATCTACTCCCTCGCCTACCAGGTGTTCACCTTCGTGGTGCAGCTCGGCTCGATGTGGGCCGTGGCCGCCCTGCCCCGCCACGCACGCTCCGAAGTCGCCGGCGAAGACCTTCTCAGCCAGCTACCGATGGACCGCACGCTCACCGTCACTCGCCTCTGGAGCGCGGTCGTGCCGGCGCTCGCGGTGGTCGCCATCTTTGCCCTGCCAAAGGTCTTTGGCGAGGATTTCGAGCAGGCTGCGGTCCCGATGACGATCCTGCTTGCGGGCGCCATTTACCTGGCTGGCTACTTCGCGGTTTTGCCGACCTTCGTCGCCGGACGACGTACCAGGTTGCTGGCAAAGGTCTCGATCGCCTCGGTCGCGATCAACATCGGCCTGGACCTCGCCCTCGTCCCAGCTCTGGGATTCAACGGCCCCGCGATTGCCACCGCGGCCCAGACCGTGTTCGGCGCGGCGGCTCTGCTCTGGTTCGCCCTGGGCTCGTCGAGGGCGATGGCGGTGATGCTGGCCGGTACGCCGGCGGCGATAGCGCTTGCGCTCTTGGCCGCATCCCCTCACAACGTCGCCTTGATCGTGCTGACGATCGCGATCGCCGCGATCAGCTTCGCCTGGGGCGCGTCCGGCCTGCGTGGCCTCGGAGTCTTCGCGGAGCCCGCGGGCTCCGAGCCCTAAGTCGCGAGACGGCTCAGAGCAGGCCCTCGTAGACGGCGCGCGTTTCGTCGACCATGCGCTCGACCGAGAACTCCGCGGCTTTTTTGAGCCCTGCCGCGACTTGACGCGAGCGCTCGGCTTGATCGAGGCCGACCAGCCATCCCAGGGAGTCGGCGATCTCCTCGACCGCGTAGGGCGAGAAGCTGCGACCGACTCCAGCGGTGACCTCAGGCAGGCTGCCCGCATCGGACACGGCGATCGGGCAGCCTGCGCCCATCGCCTCCACCACCGGCATCCCGAAGCCCTCGAAGAGAGAGGGGAAGATCAGGCCGGTTGAACGGGCGTAGAGCGATGAGAGCATCTCCTCGCTCACATGGCCGAGCCGCAGCACCCGCTGCTCGAGGCCGAGCCGGGTAATCGCCCCTTCGACCGCTGCCCACGAGTGTTGCGTGGGGCCGATCAGGACCAGGTGTAGGTCGTTGCCAGAGCGCTCGCGATGCAGCGCAAGGCCCTCGAGCAGCCGCTCGTGGTTCTTGGCCGGCAGTGGCGATGCCGGATAGACGACCCAGGGCTCCTCGTCTTTGCCGAGGCCTGCCGGCAACTCGATCCCACCCGGATCGGCCACGAGGGTGTTGCGCGCGGCCAGGGGAACGGTGGAGACCTTCTCCCTGGGTAGATCGAAGCGCTCGCAGATCGTCCGCCGGCTGAACTCGGAGATCGTGATGATGTGGTCTGCCGCTTGAGCCGAGGGACGCCAGCGAAGCCGGCGCAGCAGCCGATCGCGGCGCGAGAAGAACTCGGGGAAAAACTCGTGCTGGACATCGTGTATCGACAGCACCCAAGGGCCTTTGCGCTCCGCGGTGGGCCCGTTCATGAAGGCGATCGGCCAGTGGACCAGGTCCGCGACCGGCGCCGGGCCAGCGAAGCCCAGATCAAGCGCCCAGGGCTTGCGGGCGGCGACGGCCTGATTCAACACCTTGGCCGGCGCCGACTGGGTATGGCTTGGGGCGATCGCGACTTCGGCGGCCGGGGCGAGTTCCTCGAGCTCAGCCGCAACCGTCTGCGATGCAAGCGTGACGCACTCGATGTCCTCGGCCCGCGAGAGCCCGTCGATCAGGGCCGCTGTGCAAAAGCCGGAGCCGCCCTGCCGGCAGCTGGGCAGGGCCAAGGAGTTGACGAGGACCTTCATCGAGTTCGGCAGTCTAGGGCGACGGGGCCTGTCTTCTGAAATCGCCAATAGGATGCGGCCGTGCTTGAGCAAGGGGGGACGCTTACCGGAATCGCGGCGGCGCGCGAGGGACTCGCGGCGCTCAGGGCCTATGCCTGGTTGGTGGTTGGGCTGGCCATTCTCGGCCTGGCCATCGGCTATCTGACTTCGGCCTCAGAAGATGAAAGCAAGTACCGGGTTTGGGTCACCGCACAGGCGCTGGGAACAAATGACTCGGTTACGGATATCGGAATCACTACCCCGGACGGGCCCCAGGCCGCGGACTTTCTTGGCGCGGGAATCGTCTCCCGCCTCGAATCCTCGACGGGCCATGATTACGACTACCTAATCGACCACCTGGGACTGTCGCAGCCACCCGACGGGGGGCCGAATCCACCGATAGCCCTGATCGCGAGCGCCGACTCCGAAACGGCAGCGCGAGCCCTGCTTCTGAATTGGATGAAGGCGGTTCACGAAGCTCGCCTTCATTACGTCAACGGTGTCCTGATCCGCGGTGAACGCGGGCTGCAAAAAAGCCTTGCCCGTGCGAGCGTTCGCAATGAACCGGCCACCCAGCGGGCGATCGCCGATCTGCTCGCGAGAACGCAGGCCCTGCGGGCGACCCTGAGCATTGACTACGCGATTCACCGTGCGCCCAAAAGCTTCGAAGAAGCCACGGTATCGAGGCCACGCGCGGCCGCGATCGGTGGCGTCGCCGGCGTGATCGCCGGCCTTGCCCTGGCGCTCCTTATCTCGCTGCTGGGTGGCCGCCTGCGCACTGCTGAGGGTGTCGAGGCCGCGCTCGGCATCAAGCTCCTGACCGATCTGAGGTCGTCTGGCGGTATTCCCTCGCCGGAACATGCCAGGGAGCGCCTGCGAGCGATCGGCAATGGGCAGCTGCCCTCCCTCCTCCTCCTGCTCCCCTGTGGGAGCGTGACGGTTGATGCGGCAGCGAAGCTTTCGGGCTCCCTTGGGCAAGGCACTGAGGTGCGCGTCACCGAACCACCAGGCAGCTCGGGGCTCCTTGCCGAGCTCGAGCAAGCGGATGCCTACGCGATCGTCGCCAGTCCGGGCGCCGTACGCCGCTCCGAGGTGGCTGCGCTGGGGGCCGAGCTCGACGGGGTCGGCATCGCTCCCGCCGGGCTCATCGTCGTCTGATCAGCGCCTTCGCGCCAGGGCGCGCTCGTAGTAGGCGATCGTCTGAGCGGCAATCGCTTCGGGGTCGAATAGCTCGAGTGCGCGCGCTCTGCCGCGACGGCCGATCTGCTCGGCGCGATCACGGTCGGTCAGCACCCACTCGATCGCGCCGGCGAGCTCGCTTGGCTCACCGGTGTTCGTCAGGACCGCGTCCTCACGGTCGTGGAGCAGTTCGCCAAAGCCGACCCGGAAGGTGACGGTTGGCCGCTCGGAAAGCAGGTAGTCATGAACCTTTGCCGGCAGGCGCAGCCGGTTGAAATCGGTGGGGGCGCCTGGCTGGACGAGGACGGCCGCCTCCGCCATCAGCGCTTGGACATCGCCAGGGTCCTCGAGGAAGCCGAGAAAATGCGTCCGCTTGGCGCCGCTGCCGGTGATCGCCCGCAGCTGGTCCAGCTCATAGCGTGGGGCGATCCTGCCGGTGTGGACCAGGTGGGCGCCGGCATCGGTCTCGGCGACCCGCGCAAAGGCGTGCAGAAGCACATCGAGATCTGGGTATTGGGCGCGGTAGACGCTGCCGGTGTAGAGGATCAGCGGCCCGGTCTCGGGTAGTCCGAGGCGCTTGCGCAGGCCCGCCGCCGGCCGCGGCGGATCCTCGCGCGGAATCGTCGGCAGGATGCTCTCGCACTCGATCCCGTAGCGCTCGCCCACCGCCTCGGCGAGGGTGGGGACGATCGCATCGAATCCACTCGCCCTGGCCACCATCCTGCGGTAGAGGAGGGGGTGCTTGTACGGCCAGCGCCTCGGAAAAAGCGTTCCGGCGGCCAGCATCGCGGGGCGGCCCAACCGCCCGCGCAGCCCCGATCCGCCCGCCTCCTTGGCCAGCGACTCGTCGTCGTCGGCGAAGCGCACGCAGAGCGCCGCCGAGGCGCGCTTAGCGAGCTGAAGGGAGGCGGAGAGCGGCGCGGTGCGCGGCTCGTAGCAGTGGACCAGATCCGGTCCCAAGCGCTCGACCAGGGCGCGGGTGCGGCGATTGACCATCGGACCCGTAAAGCCGTAGTCGTGAACCTCGACCTCGGAGTGACGATCGGTGGCGAAGCGGACGGTGGCGGGGTCGCCCTCGATCATCACCATGCACTGCTGCCCAGCAGCGGTCAGGGCATCGGCGAGCCGCAGCGTTTGGCGGGCTCCCGGCGCGCGGAAATCGGCCAGGCAGACGAGCAGGATCTTCATTGGCGACGGGGGCTAGGCGCTGCCAGCGGTTGCCTGGAGCCGGCTTTCCTGCGCCGCGAGAACTCGCCCGAGGCCCTGATCCAGCGAAATCGTTGGCTCCCAGCCAAGGCGGGCGCGAGCGGTCTCGACATCGGCGTAGCGGGCGTGGACGCCAACGGGGCCCTCGCCGGTTCCCTTCACTTCGGGCTCGTAGCCCGCGAGTCGCGCGTAGGTGCTCGCGACTTCGAGGAAACTCGTCGCCTTGCCGCTGCCGATGTTGATCCCCGAGCCGTCCTCGATCAGCTCCAGCGCCCGCCGCATCGCGACGATGCAGTCGTCGATGTGGACGAAGTCGCGGCTCTGCTGGCCGGAGCCCCAGACGACCAACGGATCCTCGCGAGCCGCCGCCCGCGCCCCGATTGCCGGCACCGGATAGGTCGTGTCCTGTTCCTCGCCGTAGCCGGAGAACGGCCGCACGCAGCAGGCGGGAACGCCGTGGCGCTGGGCGAAGAGGTGGGTGAGGAACTCCCCGGTGAGCTTGCTCCAGCCGTAGGTCATGTCGGGCATGCCGATCTTGGCATTGGGGATGTCGATGTAGGACTCGCGCAGCGGAACCGAGCCCTCCTCCTCCTGCAGGTCGATCGGGTAGGCGGCGCTGGAGCTGGCGTAGAGCAGGCGCGAGATCGCGCCGCTCTTCGAAGCCCACATGAAGAAGACACTGTCGATCGCAAGATCGAGGCCGACGACCAGCGGCTCTTCCTCGATCTTCTTGCGGCCGCCGACGATCGAGGCCAGGTGGTACGCCTCAGCGAAGCTCGGCCACTCGACCTGATCGCTTGCGAGCGCCGTTCCGATCCCGATCGACGGGCCGAGCAGGGAGATCACGTCTGCCTCGAAAAAGCGGACCGTCTGGGACCCCGCAACGTACACCCGCGGCCGCTCCCCCGAGCCTTCGGCGCCGGGGAGTATCTGCGGCAGCCAGGTGTCGGGATGGGTCCCGGTCGAGAGGTCATCGACCAGCCACAGCTCCTCGAAGTCTGCGAGGAGGCTGCGAACGAGATTGCGCCCGACGAACCCGCACGCGCCCGTAATCAAGACCGGGCCCACTGACCCCCCTTTTCGCGGTTTGACATAGCGCGGCAGTCTAGGCGACGCTCTCCCCGCGGGTTGCGCCCGGCGGGTTGAAGTCGCAGCAGCGCGAGAGGAGTCCGATCGTCACCCCGGCCATCAGCGCAACGCGCGGGTTGGTGAAGGCGAGTAGCAGGAACGGTGGCGCGCAGACGGCGAGCGAGTAGGTCAGCCAGCGGCCCGCGCCGCCGCTGGCGCGGTAAGAGCGGAAGATGCGGCGCCCGACCACCGCTGACGTAGCCAGGATCAGGCCAAGGCCGAGTAGGCCGAACTTGTAGACCCAGTCGAGGCCGTAGACGTGCCAGCCAAGCCGAGTCAGCGCGTTCTCATCGCTGCCGAAGGCGGCGATATCCACCGGCGAACGGATTTCCGAGCGCCAGAGGACCCCAATTCCCCGTCCGGTGATCCACTGGGCGCCGTTGACGTTGCGGTCGAAGTTCTGCAACTCGGCTTTGCGCTGACTGCTTGAGGCATCGTTGGTGTGGAGCAGGCTCGAGGTGAGCGTGTATCGCGCTTGGTTGAACAGCGGCCGACCGGGGCCGAGGGCGACCGCAACCGTGGCGATCAGCAGCAGCGCGCCGCCGCTCAGCAGGAGACGGCGCGCGCCGATCCCGAGTGATCGCACGACAACCGCGGCGCCGATCATCAGGACGGCGCCGCGTCGCAGCGAAAGCAGGTTGACGACGAAAACAGCCGCCGTACCGGCGATGGCGAAAATCGAGCCTTGAAGGGTGAGGCGACCGTCGACGAGCGCACCCCAGGCCAACGCCACCGGCAGCATCAGCAGCAGACCGTCCTCGGTGATCAGGAGGGCGGGCCGGCTGAGGATGGTGGTGAAGCCCGTCTCGCCGGTGAGGCCGTAGGTGATGAGCAGCTGCAGGGCGCGCAACACGATCAGACCCGCCAGGAGGAGCGTGAACCGCCGCAGCCCCTTGGCGTCGCGGACGCAGCGGGTGACTATCAGGTACCCGGCGCCGAGCATCGCGACTCTCTCCAGGTCGGCTGTCATGTAGCGAATTTCGCCGAGGCTGCCGGCCAGGGCCAGCACCTGCAGGGCGATCAGGCTGAGCACGAGTATCGCCAGCGGCCGGTCGAAGTTGGTCGTCTTCGGGCGCACGGCGAGCAGGCGAATCGCCCAGGCGACGGCGAGGACCGCCATCGCCAGCTCAAACGGATTGGCCGGTCCCAGCCTCAGCGACCACAGGTTGGTGTATTCGGTGTTGCTCAGCGCCGAGATCGTCGGCGGCGAGGCCGGGAAGAACGCGGCCAAGAGCAGGACCGCGAGCCCGATCTCCTCCAAGTGGTCGAAAACGAAGCCAATCAGGCCCGCAAGGTCGACCGAGCGCGGGACTGCCAGGACCGGGTTTGGTCGAGTTGTCCCCGTCTGCGATGTCGCCTCTCTCAGCTCCAAACCATCGATAGCCTAGGCGCCCTGCTCATGCAAGACCTCAAAGGCCTGATCCTCTCCGGTGGGGCCGGGACGCGACTGCGCCCGATCACCCACACCTCGGCGAAGCAGCTGGTTCCCGTCGCCAACAAGCCCGTGCTCTTTTACGGGATTGAGGCGCTGGTCGATGCCGGCGTCACCGAGATCGGGATCATCATCGCCCCGGAGACCGGCGACGAGATCCGCGAGGCGGCCGGCGACGGCTCTGCTTTCGGCGCCAAGATCACCTACATCGTCCAGGACAAACCCGCCGGCCTCGCCCACGCCGTGCTCACCGCGGAGGAGTTCATCGGCGGCTCGCCCTTCGTCATGTACCTCGGCGACAACCTGCTCGCGGACGGCCTGCGCGGCCTCGTCTCCACCTTCCGCGCTGAGGAACCCGACGCGCTGATCCTGCTGACGCCGGTCGATGACCCGCAGTCCTACGGCGTTGCCGAGTTGGACGGGGAGCGGATCGTGCGCCTGGTCGAGAAGCCCAAAGACCCGCCTTCCAACCTCGCCCTCGTCGGCGTCTACCTCTTCTCCCCGCCGATCTTCGAGGCCGCCCGTGCCCTCGAGCCCTCCTGGCGCGGCGAGCTAGAGATCACCGAGGCGATCCAGAGCCTGATCGAAGAGGGCAAGACCGTTAAGTCCGAGGTCGTCAGCGGCTGGTGGAAGGACACCGGCCAGCTCGCCGACATGCTCGAGGCCAACCGGCTCGTGCTGGAGGAGATCGAAACCAAGATCGAGGGCGAGGTCGACGAGGCGTCGAAGATCGAGGGCCGCGTCGTCGTCGAGCCAGGTGCCGTGATCAAGGGCTCGGTCGTCCGCGGCCCAGCGGTGATCGGCGCCGGCGCCCGCATCGAGGACGCCTACGTCGGCCCCTACACCTCGATCGGCGACGACGTTTGCGTGCGTCGCTCCGAAGTCGAGCACTCAATCATCCTCGCCGGCTCGATCGTCGAGGACCTCGGCACCCGCATGGAGGCGAGCCTGCTCGGCCGCGAAGTCAAGCTCACCCGCAGCGACGGCATGCCAAAGACGCTGCGGATGCTGGTCGGCGACAAGTCAGAGATCAAGATCATCTGAGAAGTGTTCGTGGAGCCGCCCATCTGCTCAGTGGGGCTCGTGGAAGACCTCGAAGTGAAGATCGTTGCTAACTAGATGAAGGTTCTCGTCACAGGCGCCGGCGGCATGCTCGGCCGCGACGTCGTGCTCGCTGCCGGCAACGCCGGCCATGACGTGGTTGGCTTCGGGCACACCGAGCTCGACGTCGCCGAGGGGGCGATCGTCACGTCAAAGTTCGAGCTCGAGCGGCCCGACGTGGTGATCAACTGCGCCGCTTGGACCGACGTCGATGGGGCGGAGGAGTCCGAGGATGCGGCGCTGACCATCAATGGCACGGCCGCCGGGCACGTCGCCGCCGCGGCCGCCGCGGTCGGCTCTTCCGTTGTCTACGTCTCCAGCGACTACGTCTTCGATGGCGCCAAGGGCGCGCCCTACGTCGAAACCGACCAGACCGCGCCGCTCTCCGCCTACGGCCGCACGAAGCTGGCCGGCGAGGAGGCGACCGCGGTCGCCAACAAGCGCCACTTCATCGTTCGCTCCTCCTGGCTCTTCGGCATCGGTGGCTCCAACTTCGTCGAGACGATGCTGCGCCTCGCCTCGACCCAGAACGAGGTGCTTGTCGTGCGCGACCAGGTCGGTTCGCCGACCTACACCTGGCACCTTGCCTACGGCATCGTCCGCCTGATCGAGGGGATCGAGTTCGGCATCCACCACATGGCCGCGGCTGGCGCCTGCTCTTGGTATGACTTCGCTCGAGAGATCTTCGAGCAGGCTGAGGTCGAGTGCCGAGTGCTCTCAGCGACGACCGACATGCTCGGCCGTCCCGCACCGCGTCCGGCCTATTCGGCCCTGACCAGCCAGCGCCAACACGCGATCGAGCTGCCTTCGTGGCGCGACGGTCTCGCCGCGTATCTATCCCAACGCGCCACCGAGCGGGAGGCAGCCGTATGAAGCTCCTAGTCACCGGCGCCGCCGGTTTCATCGGGTCCACCTATGTTCGCCTGGTCGGCGACCAGCACGATGTCCGCGTCCTCGACAAGCTCACCTACGCCGGGCGCCGCGAGAACCTGCCCGAGGGGACGGAGCTGGTTGTCGGCGCGATCGAGGATCCCGACGTTGTTCGTGAAGCGATGGAGGGTTGCGACGCGGTCGTCAACTTCGCCGCTGAGTCCCACGTCGACCGTTCGATCGAGGACCAGGAGGCCTTTGCCCGCACTCACCTGATCGGGACCGGGATCCTGCTCGAGGCGGCCCGGGAGCTGGGTGTTGAGCGCTACCTTCAGGTCTCCACCGACGAGGTCTACGGCTCGATCGAGTCTGGCTCCTTCACCGAGACTTCGCCGCTCGACCCTTCCTCGCCCTACTCGGCGACTAAGGCAGCGGGCGACCTGCTCGTCTCCGCTCACTTCTACACCTTCGGCTTGGAGGCGGTGATCTGCCGCGGATCAAACAACTACGGCCCGCGCCAGTACCCCGAGAAGCTGATCCCGCTGATGGTCCTAAACGCGATCCACGGCGACTCGCTGCCGATCTACGGCGACGGTCGCCAGGTGCGCAACTGGCTCTACGTCGAGGACTTCTGCCGCGGTATTCACACCGTGCTGGAGAAGGGCCGCCCCGGCGAGGCCTACAACGTCGGTGGGCCCGACGAGTGCGAGAACATCGAGGTGGTCAAGCGCGTGATCGAGCTGACCGGCGGCGACGAATCCCTGATCGAGTACATCAAGGACCGCCCCGGCCACGATCGCCGCTACTCACTGGGCAGCGACAAGATTCGCGAGCAGCTCGGCTGGGAGGCCGAGGTGCGCTTTGCCGACGGTCTCGAGCGCACCGTTCAGTGGTATCGCGACAACGAGGACTGGTGGGGGCCGATCCGCTCCGGCGAGTACCGCGAGTACTACGAAAAGCACTACGGACGGGCGCTCGGCTAGTGCTGCGGCGTTTGCCGACCAAGCTCGCCGGGACGGTCCTGCTCGAGCCGGCCGTCCACGGCGACGAGCGGGGCTTCATGGTCGAGACCTACCGCCGCGACCTCTGGGCCGAGCACGGGGTCGATGTCGAGTTCGACCAGCACAACCACTCGCGCTCCGCCAAGGGCACGCTGCGCGGGCTGCACTTCCAGACCGAGCCCGGCCAGGCGAAGCTGGTTCGCTGCCCGCGCGGCAAGATCTTCGACGTCGCCGTCGACCTGCGCCGCGACTCGTCCACCTACGGCCAGTGGGAGGGCTACGAGCTCGACGACGAGGCCCACCGCCAGCTCTTCATCCCGGTCGGCTTCGGCCACGGCTTCGCCGTGCTCAGCGATGTCGCCGACGTCACCTACCTCTGCTCCAGCACCTACGACCCCGCCACCGAGTCCGGCATTGCCTGGGATGACCCGGGCGTCGGGGTCGAGTGGCCGGTCGCCGAGCCACTGCTCTCCGAGCGCGACAAGACCGCGCCGACCCTCGCCGAAGTCGGCGAGACGCTCCCGTTCTAGAAGCGGACCTCGATCGCGGGGTAGCCTTGCCGCGATGAGCACGGGCACGAGCGAGCGGATCCACTCGATGGACGCGCTCCGCGCCTCGACCATGTTCCTGCTCGTCCCGGTCCATGCTGCGGGTCTCTTGGCGCTCAACGGTTACGACGGCGCGTGGGCGACCGCGCTCTACTGGTTGGTGCACGTCTTTCGCCTGCCGCTCTTTTTCGCGATGTCGGGGTTCTTCCTCGCTTTCCTGCTCGGTCGCAGGGGCGTGCTCAGGACGATCCGCAACCGCAGCCTGCGGATCCTTGTCCCCTTGGTCCTCGCGCTGATAACGCTGGTGCCCCTAACCGTGTTTGTCGCGCGGGCGACGGGGATTGTGCTCGCCCCCGGGCGCGACGCACCGAGCGGCATGCCGCTCAGCCTCGAGCCGAGCTTTCTCTGGTTCCTCTGGTATTTGCTGATCGTTGACTCCGTCGCCGTCGCTGTCTACATCGTCAACCCGGTCCTCGTGCGGGCGGTCGGAGAGCGCTTGCGACGTTTGGTCGTATTTTCACCAGCCGGAGTCGTGCTGCTCGCGGTTCCCACCGCGCTTGCCCTCTGGTCGGCACCAACCTGGACCGCTGAGCCGAGCAGCAGCTTCGTACCTGTGCCCTCCGTGCTCGCCTACTACGCGTTGTTCTTCGTCTTTGGAGCTGTGCTGAGCGCCCATCGCGGCCTGATCGCCAACGCGAGTCGCAACGCCTGGCGTTGGACGGCCTGTGCGCTCGCGGCAACTCTGCCTGCGGCGATCCTCTTCGCACAGCACATCGCGGCGGACCGCAGTTCGGGAGCAGGTTTGCACGCCGCCGGGCTGCTGATCTACGCGATCGCCACCTGGTCCAGCTTGCTTGGGCTGATCGGCCTGGCCGACCGGTATCTGAATCGGCCCTGGCCGGCGCTTCGTTACCTAGCCGACGCCTCTTACTGGATCTACCTTTCCCACATGCCCGCGGTGGTTCTGCTCGTCGCCCTGTTCGGCACCACGGCGTTGGGAGCGGCACCCCAGTTTGCCCTGGTTGCCGGGGGCGCGTTGGCCTTCTCGCTGCTCACCTACCCGCTGTTCGTTCGCCATACCCTTGTCGGGCGGCTCCTCAATGGGCGGCGACAACGACGCCACCAGAAGGTCCGCACTGAACCCGTCCTCAGGGGTGTTGCCGGTTGATGCCCTTGGCGGCTGTGATCGCGAGGCTGGTCGCCAGCTTGGCGCCAATCCCGGTGTAGACCGCCGCGTTGAGGAGCGGGTTGTGCTCGGCGGCGTCGAAGCGTCGGTAGAAGCGGCCCATGCCGCGGTGGAAGGCGATCTCCTGTTTGGGCGCCCGCCGCTTGCCGCTGGAGCCGCCCTTGACGTGCAGTGCCACTCCCGCCGGCTCGTAGAAGACCTTCCAGCCCGCCTGCCAGAAGCGCCGGCACCAGTCGAGGTCCTCCATGTAGAGCCAGTAGCCCTCGTCGAGCAGGCCGACCTCGCGCACCGCCTCGGCCCGGCAGAGCATGAAGGCGCCGTTGACGGCGTCGACCTCGCCGGGGTCGTCGTCGCCCAGATGGGTTGCCCGGTACTGGCTCAGAGAGCCCGAGGCGTCGTCGCCTCGGCCTACACCGGTGAAGTGGGCGAGGGCGCTGAGCGGAGTGGGGAAGGAGCGCTTGCAGGCGTGGTCGAGCTCACCCGACTCGGTGACCAGCTTGCAGCCGACCATGCCTATCCGCTCCTCCGAGCGCAGCCTTGCCAGGGCGGCGTCGAGCGTGCCGGCGTAGACCTCGGTGTCGGGGTTGAGCAGCAGTACGGCCGCTGCCTCGTCCTCGCGCAGGACGACGTTGTTGGCGGCAGAGAAGCCAATGTTTTCGCGGCGGATCAGCCGCACCGCCGGGAACTCGCGTCCGACCATGTCGGGAGTCGAGTCGGTGCTGCCGCTGTCGACCACGGTCACTCGCATCTTCCCGCTCGCTGGATGCTCCTCCAGCGAGCGCAGGCAGCGCCGCAGCAGCGCTTCGGCGCCATGGCTGACGATGACGACCTCGAGGTCGAGCTGACTCGGCATCGCTGGATTCTCTAGTAGGCGCCGTCGCCGCGGACGATCGCCCGCGGGGTGCGCAAGAGGATCGCCAGGTCGCCGGCGACCGAGAGGTTGTCGAGGTAGTCGCGCTCCATCGCCAGTCGCTCCTCGAAGGTGAGGTCGCCACGGCCATAGACCTGCATCGGCCCGGTCAAGCCGGGCTTGATCTCCAGTCGGACCCGCTGGCGCTCGTCGTAGAGGGCGACCACGGCCTCCTCCTCGGGGCGGGGCCCGACCAGCGACATATCACCCCTGAGAACGTTGATCAGCTGCGGCAGCTCGTCGAGGCTGGTCCGCCGCAAGAACTTTCCGGCGCGGGTGATCCGCGGATCGTCGACGATCTTGAAAGCGGGCTCGTCGAGCTTCTCGAGGTCGACCAATTCGGCCAGGCGCTCCTCGGCGTCGGCGACCATGGTGCGGAACTTCAGCATCGTGAACGGGATCCCGTCCTTGCCCGCCCGTTTCTGGCGGAAGAAGACGGGCGCGCCGGAGTCGATCACGATCAGCAGCGCAATCAGGACCAGCAGCGGTGAGAGGATCGCCAGCATCAGGCCCGAGACGAGTACGTCCAGGCCCCGCTTAAGCGCCAGAGTCGAACGCGGCGGGTCGGAGAAGCGGAAGTCGAGTACCGGCAGCTCGGCGAGCCGGTTGAGCTCGATCCCCGGTCCCAGTAGCCCGTAGTGCTTGGGCAGGAAGGTGAGACCGAGGCCGGCCGCCTTGCACTCTCCGATCAGGTGCTCAGCGTCGCGCTGGCCCATCTCCTGCTCGGCGACGACGACGCGCTCGACGTTGTGTTCTCTCGCCACCCTGGATATCTCCTCCACCGAGCCCAGCCGGGGAAGCGAGGCGCGGCGGTCCTTATCACGTGGCTCGGAGAGGTAGCCGACCAGCCGCAGGCGTGCCTCTGGGTGGGTGGCGATCCGCCGCGTGACGGCGTCGGCCAGCGTGGCCGGGCCGATGACGATGCCGATTGCGACCCCAGTCAGGCGTTGCCAGACGAAGCGCAGCACCCCCCGGGCGACGAAGCAGGCGAGCACTGCGCCGATCCCGACGATGATCGCGCTCTTTGCCGAGAGGGGTCCGACGGGGCTGAGCCACAGCAGGCCGTCGAGCACGATCGTGCCGAGGGCGCTGGCGGAAATCAGCGAGGGCAGCTCGTCGAGCGTGCTGTGGCGGATGCGACGGTGATCGTTGTCGTAGAGCCCGTGCAGCTTCAGGACCAGCAGCCAGGCGGGCGTGAAGAGCGCGGCCCAGAAGAGCTTGCCGACGTCGGTGGTGGAGGTGAGGGCGGTGGCGACGCAGAGTGCGGCGAAGATCGCCATCCAGTCGCCGGCGACGAGCAGGCGCCGCAGCAGGGCCCCGCGGCGGCGCGAGCCACTGGATCCGGTGAGACCAAGCCGGTTCGCCATCTCGGTCGGGGCGCGGGGCGCCGTCTCGGGCGCCGCCGGCGTCGCGGCCTCGCTTGGCGCTGTGCCGGTCGCTTTGGCGTCCATCAGCAGGTCCATTCCCCGGTCAGGCATGCCGCCTGTGGGTTGAGTTGGCGCGCCCGGTTCAGATCGGCTTCAGCGGCAGCGCTTTCGCCGCCCTCGTGCTCGACCAGGGAGCGCAGGTAGTACCACCGCCAATTTCGGTCCTCGCGTTCGATCGCGTGGCTGAAGTGTTCGACTGCGGCGGGATAGTTCCCTTCGCGTTCGGCGAGCAGGCCAAGCTGGACGTAGGGCGACGCGGCCCAGGGCTCAATCGAGCGGGCCGTGCTGGCGTGATCGATGGCGGAGCTGAAGTCTTCCCTGGCTGCCGCGGCCCGGCTGGAGTCAAGCTCGTGTTCGACCAGCAACGGTCCGACCAGCGCAATCGCCGAGACCCAGGCCAAGATCACAGCGGTGACGGTCAGGGCGAAACGTCGGCTGTCCGCTTTCGTGTTCTCCTGGCGGCGCGGATCGGCGGCGATCTGGCCGCAGCGTGCGGCGACCACGATGCCGCCGGCGAGGAAGAAGAACGCGCCGAGCCCGGCGATCTCCCAGAACCAGTCAAAAGCGGCACCGACCGCAAAGGCGAGCATCACGGCCAGCAGGGCCGCGTAGCGGTCGCGTTGTGGCTCTGCCGCGGCGCGCCTGGCGGAGAAGGCGCACCAGAGCAACGTGCCAATCAGGCCGAGTACGAGCAGTCCACCGATGACGCCCAGCTCGGCGAACGCCTCGAGGTAGAGGGAGTGCGCATCGTGGACCGGCAGTTCAATCGTGCGCAGCTGATCCCAAGAAAACTGGTAGGTCCCGGCGCCATGGCCGAGGATCGGCTTTTCGCCGGAGGCTTCGATCGCCACCTTGTAGAACTCGTGGCGCCCGGCGCCGGAGAGATCGGCGAAGTGTTCTTGTGGATTGCTGGTTTCGAATTGAATGTCGGGGCTGGAGAACTGATCCCAGGCGCGGCCGCCGACCGCCACCACCGCGGCCAGGACAATCACGGCGCCCGCAAGTGCAATTCCTTTCAGGACCCTTGGATTGCGGGAAATCGCAACCGCCCGCCCGCTCAGAGTGCCCTCGCGCCGCTCCTCCCAGCGCAGGGCCGCGAAGAGCAGCAGCGAGAGGGCGATGCCGGCGAGCAGGATCAGCAGCACGGTTACGCCCTGGTCGACCGCCGCCTGGGTCTGGTGGGAGAGATTGTCGGCAAGGCTGTGTCGCGCCTGTACGGCCAGTACCGCGGGCAGGGCTCCGATCGCACCAATTGCCAACGTCGCGAAGAGCCAGAGCCGGTCCCGGGAGAGGGCGATCAGGCAGCCGCTCGCGACTACGATGGAAAGCAACCCACCCCGCGAGTAGGTGAAGTAGAGGGCGAGCAGGCAGACGGGAATCGCCGCGACCGAGAGCCAGCGCAGGACGCCCGACACAGCCCGGCGGCTGGTCCAAAGCAGCAGCGCGACCCCGATGCCGAACACCGCCCCGTTCGCGTTCCAGTAGCCGAGGGGGTAACTGAGCCGCGGCCCGCTGCCAATCGTATTTGCAACATTTAGTACATGCGGTAGCAACCGCCCACTGAGCCCCAGTAGGGCGACCAGCGCAGCAGCAATTGCTAGACCTTCAGCGAAACGTTGGCGCCTTTCATCGGTTTGGGCGATTAGGAATGCAGCAAGGAAGAACCCGAGATAGACCATGATGCGGTCCGCCTCAATCACGCTGAGCTCGACTGAACCCGACCAAAGGGATGAGATTGCACACAGCAGCGACAGACAGACGATCAGTCCGCCTGCCCAGTACAGGGGTCGCTCTGGCTTCACGGCCGATCCCGCGCCAAAGACCAGCAGCGCGACTACAACCAGCCATGCAGCAAGGCCTGCAATGTGACGGCTGCTCACATCAAAGCCACCGCCAGCCAGGGCCAAGCCGCCGATCAATGCGACTGGGGCGATCAACGCCGCCGTTTGGTCTAGTCTTGCCCGCCATGAACTTCGGGAAGCGCCATCGCCCAGGCCCAGCTCGCGGCCGGGCTCTGTTTGTTTCGATGTCAGTGATTGCTCTGCTGGCATTGGCTTGCTTTCCCGTTTTCGCTCAGGCCGAATGCGTGAGCTCGAGCTGCGTGCAGTACACCGAATCCATTCCTAACGCGGAAGGCGGAAATCCGTCGACCCCCCACAAACATTCGCCGGTTGCCAAAGCTGCGGACAATGGAGGGGCATCGGCGCCGACCGACAAGGCCGGCAATCCGCCTTCGGATAGCGAAACGGACGAATCTGCTGAAAATGGATCATCTTCAAAGGAAGGTGGGGTGCCCGCGACCGGTAACGGAGGCGGCACGGGGCAGGGTAGCCCAGGGGGCAGCGCCAACAACGGGTCCAAGGCCCCGGTGCAGCACGGCGGCCAGAACGCTGTTGGGGCGCCTTCCTCTCATTCCACCAGCGGCAGCAGCTCCTCGCCTCTGGTTCCGATCCTGATCGCAATCGCGATTCTCGCCGCGGTTTCGGTCGGGGCCGTGATGATCAGGCAGCGGCGCCAGCGGCGCGGACCGACGCCTGCCGCCTCGCCGAAGGCGAGCTAACCCCGTGTTGCCAGGTCGGAAGCGCCCGATTGGGAAAGTGCGTGCCTGGACGGTGTCCGTGGCGATCGTCTTCGTCTACGCCGCGGTTGCGGCGTCTCCGGCGGCCGCGCTACCGGGAAACTTCTGGGGGGTATCCCCGCAGGCGACTCCCAGCTTTGAACAGTTTCAGCGGCTGAAGGCCGGAGGGGTGGACAGCGTTCGCGTCCCGATCGGTTGGAGCGCGGTCGAGAAGGTCAAGGACGGTGCTCCCGACTGGTCAAGCGTCGATCCGCTGATCAGTGGGGCCACGCAGGCCGGCATAGCGGTGCTGCCCTTTGTTTACGGAGCACCCTCATGGGCGGTGGCGTCGGCGATAGTTCCTGGCTCGCACGGAACATCGACCGCGCCCAGGACGCTGCCTGTCAAGAGTGGATCTCAACGGAGTGCCTGGACCGACTTCCTCAAACTAGTTGTTGAACGCTATGGCTCCGGTGGGGGCTTCTGGGCAGCCAACCCGGGGCTGCCCGAACAGCCGGTCCGCACTTGGCAGATCTGGAACGAGCAGAACTTCAAGTACTTCGTCGTGCGTCCGAATCCGGCGGACTACGGCAAGCTGGTCAATATCTCCTACGGCGCAATCAAAAGCGTCGACCCAGCGGCGAAGCTGATCCTCGGTGGAATGTTTGCGCTACCCAACGAGGCGAACCTGAAAGTGAAACCTCCGCAGGCTTATTTCGCGACCGATTTCCTCGACCAGCTATACAAAACAACGCCCGGGATCAAGTCGAAGTTCAGCGGCGTGGCCCTCCATCCCTACACCAGCCGCTACCAGAAGCTGATTCCCGACATCGAAGAATTCCGCGCGATCTTGAAGCTCAATCACGATGCCGGTAAGGGTCTCTGGATTACCGAGATTGGCTGGAGCTCTCAGCCCCATGCCGGCCACGATGGATTCGCCAAGGGTCCCGCGGGCCAGGCGACGCAGCTGAAGGGTGCTTTCAAACTGTTCAAGCAGAACCAGGTCAAATGGAAGCTGAAGCAGATCTACTGGTTCTCGGTTGACGACCAGCCTGGTGCCTGCAACTTCTGTGATGGCACCGGACTCTTTGGCGAAGGTTTCGTGCCGAAGAAGTCCTGGTTCGAATACGTCAAGTTCGCCGGGGGCCAGCCTCGCTGAGGGCTCAGGGCCGCCGCCGCAGCAGCCGCCGGGCCGCGTAGGCGGGAACCTGCGAGGGCCGCTCGAGCCCCCAGAAGCCCTGCATGTAGCGGACGAAGCCGGTGAATCCGGGCTTCGTGCCGTCGAGCGCCGCCTGAGCGCGGTGCCGCTCCCGGAACCAAGCGAGCATTGCCAGGGAGCGCCGCGACGAGGGGGCCTGGGCGAGCGCCTGGTGCGCGCGCCGCTCGCCGCGGCTTACCGGTGTTTGGGCGAGCGTCCGCACCGCTGCCTTCGGCACCGCTGCCTCCAGGTCCTCGGCCAGGAAGTTGAGAGAGTCGGCAAAGGGCACCGTGAGGCGCCCGCGCCGTGCCATTGCTACCAGGCGCTCCCAGTCAAGCTGCTCGCCGCCGACCGCGATCACCTTGAAGGCGTCGGCGGCCCAGCGGAGGGGGTGGACAGGGTTCCAGGCGGCGCCGTGTGCGCAGACGTGCAAGAGCTGGTCGGCCGGGTTGAGGACACGGACCCGGGCGCCGGCGACCTCCGCCACGATCGACCCCCGCCAGAACTCCTCGTCAAGCCCAGCCCGCCAGAGCAAGCCCCGGTGCAGATCAACCTCTTGGCCGTTGGGGTCGCGAAAAGGGAGCGAGTGGCGCACCGTCAAGAGGCGCTCCGGGTCATCTGCGCTCGCCGCAAGCCCCGCCCGACGCAACGCCTGCACGGCCTTGCCCACCTGCCCTGGCGCAACCGCGAGGTCGACATCGCCCAACGGCCGCGCCCCCGGGTCCATGTAGGCGACGCTGATCAAGGCCGCTCCCTTCAGCGCCAAGGTCTCTACGCCGGCATCGGCAAGCGCCTTAATCGCTTTTCGCCCCAGCCTCAACCCGAGTTGGTTGCCGGCCCAGCTGCGACGGTAGACGCCCTTTAGTCTCCCAGCGTCTGGGTCCGCAGCGAGCTGCGGCGCGAGATTTCGGTAGAGGAGTGGGAGCAGGCGGTAGGAGCCCTCGTCGATCGTGTCGAGGTCTGGTTGCAGCTGGCGCCATTCGGTCCAGGCCGAGAACGCTGGCTCTTCGCTCCAGAGGCTTGCCCGCAGCAGGAGCAGCTGCGTCGGTGAAGGCATCCACGCGGCTCGCGCGCCGCTCATCGCGGCCCATCCAGCAGGCTTGCGGCCGGGCTTTCCAGCCGCCCACCGCGAACTTCCACCAGTCGATCGGCACGCTGCGCAACCAGCGGGTCGTGGGTGACGAGCAGCAGGGTTGGCTGCGGTTCGATGCCGATCAGGTTGTCGAGCACGAGCTCGGCGGTCTCGGGATCGAGGTGGCTGGTCGGCTCGTCCAGCATCAGCAACGGCGGCGACCCAAGCAGCGCTCGAGCCAGCGCGATCCGCTGCCGCTGGCCGGCTGAGAGCCGCACCCCGTCATCGCCGATCTCGGTCTCGTAGCGGTCGGGAAGACCGTGGATGAACTCGCTGGCCGCGGCCAGCGCGGCCGCGCGTTCTACCTCCGGCATGGGGACCTTCGGCCGGCCGAAGGTGATGTTGGCTGCGATCGTGCCGCGCATCGCCGCGCCCTCTTGGAGCAGGGCGCCGGCCTGGCTACGAAGCTGGTGCACGTCAAGCTGCTCAAGCGGCTCGCCGTCAACCAGAATCCTCCCCGACCAGGGCTTATAGAGGCCCAAGAGCAGCGCGATCAGGGTCGTCTTGCCCGCTCCGGTAGGTCCCAGGATGGCCAGCGTCTCGCCGGCCTCGACGCTCAGCGAAACCGCATCGAGCACGGGTGGCTCGTCCTCCAAGTAGCCGAAGGTCACGCCGTCCCAGGTGAGCGCGCCCCGGAGCTCAATCGGCCGCTTGCCGCTGTAGGGCTCTGGTTCTGTACGGGCCAGCACCTCGTCGATGCGCTCAACTGCGGCAAAACCGTTGAGGATGTCGGGCAGTGTTGCCACCACCCAGTTGAGCTGGCCGCGGGCAAGCGCCAGAACGGCCATGAAGGCGATCAGGTCGCCGATCGAGATCGAGTCATGTAGGACGGCGAGGCCGCCGCCGATCAATACGATCACCCCGGCCACACCGCCGATCGCAACCTGGATCAGGCCGTACGCCTGCTGGACCCAGCCGATCTGCTGTCCCGCCGCTGCCAGTTCCGCGGCCTTCGCCTTTCCCTCCGCGATCGCCTGTCCCTCAGCCGTCTTCACCTTGATCAGCGCCGCCGATCGCAGCGTGGCGAGGACGGACGCGCTAAATATGTCGGAGGCTTCCTGCCAGGCACGGACTCGTCTCTGCATCGTCCCGCGCAGCAGGCGTGCGAGCCCGTAGAGCAACGGGATCGTCACGAGCAGTACGGCGAGAAGCACAGGCTGGATTACGACCAAAGAAGCGAGCAGGATCGCCGCCGTGCCGAGCGATGGAATGACCACCGCCAGCAGGTATTTCGCCATCGTGTCGAGGCGCTCAGTGTCCTGGACGATTAGTGAGTGCAGGCGGCCGGTGTCGGTCGAGTCGTAAAAAGAACTGGGCAACCAGACAACGTGGTCGATCAGCTCCGAGCGCACCCGGGCGACGGCGGGCTTGGTCACCCTTAGCACCGCGTAGCGGCCGAGCAGGCCGAGTCCCAGGCTGAGCAGGTACAGAGCGAGGATGCCGGCTCCGAGCGCGATCAGCTGGCCCGAGTTGCCAGAGGGGATCGCCTCATCGAATGCAGCGCGGACGAGCAGGGCGATCGGCACCAGGGTGAGAGCTTGGGCGACGGAGAGGCCGAGACCCCAGGCGGCGATGTGGCCGGAGCCGTCAATCAAGCGAGAAAAGGCGCGCCAGGTTCGCACCCGGGCAAAACTACCGATGGCTGGTGGCACAGGCGTAAGATCAATGGGTTGGCCATCGAGGCGAAAACGACTGTGGCATCTGACCCACTAGCGCCCTTCAGCGCCTCTGTGCGGCGCTGGTTCGAGGCCTCCTTCGAGGGGCCGACACCGGCGCAGGCGGGGGGCTGGGAGGCGATCTCCAGCGGGGCCAACGCGCTGATCTGCGCTCCGACCGGCTCCGGCAAGACGCTGGCCAGCTTTCTCTGGGGCATCGACAAGCTCTCGCGGGAGCCAGAGCTCGGCAAAGGGGTGCGCCTGGTCTACGTCTCGCCGCTGAAGGCGCTCTCCTACGACATCGAGCGCAACCTGCGCGCGCCGCTGCGGGGGATCGGGGCCGACATCTCGGTGGGGCTGCGCACCGGCGACACCCCGCAGAAAGAGCGGCGGGCGATGCAGAAAAAACCGCCCGACATCTTGATCACGACTCCCGAGTCGCTCTACCTGATGCTCTCCTCGGGGGTTCGAGAGATCTTTCACTCCACCGAGGCGGTGATCGTCGATGAGATCCACGCGGTTGCCCAGTCGAAGCGCGGCTCCCATTTGGCGCTGACGTTGGAGCGGCTCGAATATTTCGTGAGGGAGTCGAGGGAGGGGTCTCCAGAGCAAAAGCGGGGAGGCTCTGGAGACCCCTCCCTCGACTCCCTTCAGCGGATCGGGTTGTCCGCAACGCAGCGCCCCCTGGAGCGGATAGCTCGGTTCCTGGTGGGTCCGAAGCGCGAGTGCAAGGTCGTCGATGCCGGAGTGGCCAAGGAGCTCGACCTCGAGATCGTCGTCCCGGTCGAGGACATGGCGGATCCCGGAGCAGCTTCCTACCCAAGCTCCGACGGCAACCCCCCCGAGGGGGAGCCCCTGGTCCACGTCCGCTCAATCTGGCCCGCGATCTACCCCGAGCTCTTGAAGCTTGTGAGGGAACACACGTCAACGATCATCTTCGTCAACAATCGAAGAGCTTCCGAGCGCCTAGCTAAGCGCTTGAACGAGCTGAACGTAGACGCTCCCGAGCAGGAGCTCCCGGCCACCGAGCACGCCGGCAATGCGACTCTGCCGGGGGGTGGCACAGAAGGGGGGACCACCCCTGAGGACGCTTTAGCGACCGGAAGGGGTGGTGGGTCCCCTGCTGTGACAGGACCCGCCGGCCCAGGCGCAATCGAGGAGATAGCCCGAGCCCACCACGGCTCCCTGAGCCACGAGGAGCGCACGGTAGTAGAGGAGATGCTCAAGTCCGGCCAGCTCCCCTGCCTGGTCGCGACGTCCTCCCTGGAGCTCGGCATCGACATGGGCGCCGTCGACCTCGTGATCCAGGTCGAGTCGCCGAAGTCGGTCAGCCGCGGCCTGCAGCGGGTCGGCCGCGCCGGCCACTCGGTGGGCGATGTGTCCCGCGGCCGCATCTTCCCCAAGTTCCGCGCCGACCTGCTCGAGTGCGCCGTTGTCGCCAAGCGGATGCGCGAAGGGGCGATCGAGGAGACGGTGATCCCGCAGAACCCGCTCGACGTGCTCGCCCAGCAGCTGGTCGCGATGGCGGCCCTGGACGAGTGGGACGTCGATGAGGTCGAGCGCCTCGTCACCGCATCGGAGCCCTTCCACGAGCTCTCCCGCGAGCAGCTCGAGAACGTGCTCGACATGCTCGACGGACGCTACCCCTCCGACCGCTTCGCCGAGTTGCGGCCGCGGATCGTCTGGGACCGCACCAAGGGCACGATGCACGGTCGCAAAGGCGCCCGCTCGCTGGTCGTCACCAACGCCGGCACGATCCCCGACCGCGGCCTCTACGGCGTCCATCTGCACGACGGCCGCAGGGTCGGCGAGCTCGACGAGGAGATGGTCTACGAGGCCCGGCCGGGCCAGACCTTCCTGCTCGGCGCCACAACCTGGCGGATCGAGGAGATCACCCGCGACCGCGTCATCGTCACCCCGGCGCCGGGCGTCCCCGGCGCCGTCCCTTTCTGGAAGGGCGACGGCATCGGCCGCCCCGCCGAGCTGGGCAAGGCGATCGGCGCCTTTGCCCGCGAGGCGGTTTCGCGCGAGCCGGCCGATCTGGCCACCGAGTACGACCTCGACCGCCGTGCCGCCGAGAACCTCGTCGCCTACCTGCGCGAGCAGCAGACGGCGACCCGCGTCGTGCCCTCCGACGAGACGATCGTGGTCGAGCGCTTCCGCGATGAGATCGGCGATTGGCGTCTCTGCATCCTCTCGCCCTACGGCGGCCGCGTCCACGCCGCCTGGGGCCTGGCGCTCTCGGCCAAGATCCGCGCCGAGCGCGAGCTCGAGGCCGACGCGATCTGGTCCGACGACGGCATCGTCATCCACCTCCCAGACGCTGACGAGCCTCCCCCGGCCGATCTCGTCCTGATCGAGCCCGACGAGATCGAGGACCTGGTCGTCGGCGAGCTCTCCGGCTCGGCCCTGTTCGGTTCGCACTTCCGCGAGAACGCCGCCCGCTCGCTGTTGATCCCGCGCGCCTACCCGGGTAAGCGCACGCCGCTCTGGCAGCAGCGCCTCAAGGCGCAGAGCCTGCTCGAGGTGGCGCGCGACTTCCCCCGCTTCCCGGTCGTCCTCGAGACCTACCGCGAGGTCCTGCGCGACGTGCTCGACCTGCCCTCGCTGGCCGAGCTGCTGCGTGACCTGCAGTCGCGCAAGCTCAGCCTGGTCGAGGTCGAGACCCCGACCGCCTCGCCCTTCGCTTCCTCGCTGCTCTTCGACTACGTCGCCACCTACATGTACGAGGGGGACACGCCGAACGCCGAGCGGCGGGCGGCGGCCCTGGCCCTCGACCGCGACCTGCTGCGCGAGCTGCTCGGCCAGGAGGAGCTGCGCGAGCTGATCGACCCTGGTGCGCTGGAAGAGGTCGAGGCGCAGCTCCAGCACCGCACCGAGGCGGGCCTCGCCGGCGACCGCGACGCGCTGCAGCAGGTGCTGCGCAACGTCGGCGACCTCACGGCGGAGGAGTGCGACGAGCGCGTGGTGGAGGGCTACTCGGCCGCCTCGATGCTGGAGAAGCTGGTCGGCGAGCGACGCGTCGCCCTGGTCCGCGTCAACGGCGAGCAGCGCTACATCGCCGGCGAGGACGCCGGGCTCTACCGCGACGCGCTCGGCGTGCCGCCCCCGGCCGGCCTGCCCGAGACCTTCCTCGAGGACCACCCCGACGCAATGCGAGCGCTGGTGCGCCGCTATACCCGCACCCACGGTCCCTTCCCGACTGCGCAGCTAACCGCCCGCTACGGGGTCGACCCAACACCGGCGCTGCGCGAACTGGAGCGCGAAGGCACACTCGTCCGCGGTGAGCTGCTGCCCGGTGGCCGCGAGCGTGAGTGGTGCGACGCCGACGTGCTGCGGAGGGTGCGGCGCGCCAGCCTCGCCCACCTGCGGCGCGAAGTCGAGCCCGCGGGACGCGACCGCTTTGCCCGCTTCCTGCCGAGCTGGCAGAACGTCGACGCCCACCGTGCCGCCGGCGCCGGCCCCGACCGCTTGCGCGAGGCGCTGGTGCCGCTGCAGGGAGTGGCGCTGACCCCCAAGGTCTGGGAGGGCGACGTGCTGCCGCGACGGTTGGGCGCCTACTCGCCGACCTGGCTCGACGAACTCTGCACCAGCGGCGAGGTGGTCTGGATCGGTGCCGGCGCCCGCGGCCGCAGCGACGGTCGCCTCGCTCTTTACTTCCGCGACGACGTCCGCCTCGCCGGCCCGCCGCCGGCCAACGCGAAGCTGGAGCGGCCCGAGGGCGAGGTCCACGACGCGATCCGCGAGCGCCTCGCCGCCGGACCCGACTTCTGGCTCGACCTGCTCGCCGACCTCGATCACCCGCTGGAGGAGCTGCACGCCGCGCTCTGGGATCTCGCCTGGGCCGGCGAGGTGACCAACGACGCCTTCTCGCCGCTGCGGGCGCCGAGGCTGCGCGGTGCGCCGCCGAGCGAACAGCGCGGCCGCCGCTTTGCCCGCCGCCGCGCGACCGGCGCCGCCGTGCAGGGACGTTGGTCGCTGACCGCGCCGCTGTTCGAGAACGCCCCCGCCAGCGGCCCCCGCCTGCGCGCCCAGGCCGAGCTGATGCTGGAGCGCTACGGCATCGTCACCCGCGAGACAGTTCTCGCCGAGGGCGTACCCGGCGGCTTTGCCAGCCTCTACGCCGAGCTCGGCAACCTCGAGTTGCTCGGCACCGCCCGCCGCGGCTACTTCGTCGAGGGCCTCGGCGGCGCCCAGTTCGCCTTGCCCGGCGCGGTCGAGCGCCTGCGCTCGCTCCCTTTCGAGGACGGTTCCTTCCTGCTCCTCGCCGCCACCGACCCGGCCAATCCCTACGGCGGCTCGCTGCCCTGGCCGAAACCCCCCAACGGTCGCCGCCCCGCCCGCGCCCCCGGCGCCCACGTCCTGATGCGCGACGGCGCCCCGGTCGTCTACGTCGAGCGAGGTGGCCGCGGCATCGTCCGCCTGATCGAGCTCAGCGATGAGGAGCTCGCCGCAGCAATCAACGCCCTCGCCGAGGCCGTCGCCGCCGGCCGCCTGCCCAAACTGGCGATCGAGAAACTTGACGGCGAGCCGATTATCGGCTCAGGCCAGGAGGACGTCCTGCTCGGAGCAGGCTTCAGCCGCGGTCCCCGCAAGCTGACCCTCGCTAGTCGCTGAGTAGGTCGTGCCAGCGGTCGAGCCAGGTGTCGCGCCCGAACTCTCGCTCGACTAGTTGGCGGCCGGCCGCACCGAGGCGGGCGCGGCGAGCCGGATCGGACGCTAGTTCGGTAAGCGCCGCTGCCAGAGCGCTCGGGTTCTCCGGCTCGACCACGATGCCCGCTCCCTGCGCCTCGATCAGGCGCGCCGCCTCGCCCCGCGCCGACAACAGCACCGGCCGCCCGGCAGCCATCGCCTCCAGCATCTTGGTCGGCAGGGCGCCGTGGAAGATCGGCCGGTCGCGCAGCATCACGACCGCGACGTCGCTGTTGGCGTAGAGGCCGGGAATGTCCTCGCCCGGCACGGCGCCCAACATCCGCACGTTGCCTGGGCCGCCGTTGGCCAGCCGGGCGCGGAGTTGCGGCGCCTCGGCCCCGTCGCCGGCAATCAGCGCCTCGATCCGGGGCGCTGTGGCGTTCCGCTCGATCTTGGCGGCCGCGTCGAGCAGCGTTTCGAGCCCGTGAGCCATCCCCACCGTGCCGGCGTAAAGCACGCGCATCGGGCGATCCTCCGCGGCCGCCCCCGCGCTCGGGTCGAACCTCTCCAGATCCACTGCCGGCCTCATCAAAACCGCTTTGCCGGCTGACTCGGGGCGCTGTTCCAGGGTCGCCACGATGCCCTCGGTCGGGCAGGCGATTGAGGCAGCCGCCCGGTAGGCGCCCCGCTCGACAGCCCGCGCGCCGCGGATCGCCGTGGCAGAGTCCAGGGCACCGAGTTCGATTGCCGAGTCAGGCCACAGATCGGCGACGTTCAGCACCAGCCGCGCGCGCTTCAGTCGCGCGTAGGGAACCGCGGCTCCCGCCAGGAACAGGGGCGGGGTCTCGACGACGACGACATCGGCAGGGCCGGTCGACCGAGCGGTGGCCAACGCCGAGGCGGCAAAGGAGACGTGGCCCGCGAGCCGCCGCGCGAAGCCTCGGTTGGCGGCGGGATAAACGGCGCTCCTCACCAAGAGGGCGCCTCGATCCCGCTCCTTGCTGACGAGGCGATTTCGATACGGGGCCATGATCTCGCCGGCTGGATAGTGCGGGAAGCAGGTGTGAACGGAGACATCGATACCCCGTCCAGCGAGTCCCTCTGCCAGCGCCGCGATTCTCGCCTGGGGGGCTCCCACCTCTGGCGGGTAGTACTGGGTCAAGAGGGTGACTCGCATGGGTCGAAGTAAACCGCAGCCGCGAGCACGCCGTGGCGCCTGCAACCCCTGTCCCTCGTGCCTCTATCCTGGGCCGCTGAATGCGGATCGCGATGTTGCTGCACAAGTCGGTCGAGCACGACTCGCGAGTGCGGCGGGCGGCGCGGGCGCTGGCGGAGAGCGGGCACGAGGTCACGGTCTTGCATCTGCCCCGAGCACGGGGCGAGCTCGACGGCGAGCTCGACGGCTTCGCTGTGCTCTCAGTCACGCCGCCGGCCTGGGTGCGCAGGAGCCTTCCCGCAATTCTCTACCGGCTCGTCTTCTTCTCGGCTTTCGTGGCGGCGTTGTGCCGCCTGCGGCCGGACGCGATCCACGCGCATGACTCGGCGATGTTGGCGCCAGGCTGGTTTGGCGCCCGCGCCACGGGTGCGATGCTGGTCTACG
Organism: Solirubrobacterales bacterium; assembly: GCA_035605695.1. Taxonomy (GTDB): domain Bacteria; phylum Actinomycetota; class Thermoleophilia; order Solirubrobacterales; family 70-9; genus VRUE01. The sequence goes on from DATNGZ010000077.1 coordinate 35,045, forward strand.
ACTCACACGAGTACGCCGTCGGTGTTCCATATAGAGAGCGTGCCTGGGCCGCCCTGGTTGCGGCCCTGGAGCGCCTCTTCGTCCCTCGCAGCGACCTTGTGGTCACCGTCTCGGAGGGGATAGCCGAACGGCTGGAGCAGCGATACCGCTTGCGGCGTCGCCCGGTCGTCGTGCGGAACTTCCCCGACCCACGCGCCTACGATGCCGACTTCAACTGCGGTGACCTGCGGGCCGACCTCGGTCTTGCGGTGGATGCCGAGCTGGTGCTGCACCTCGGAGCGGCCGCGCTCGATCGTGGCTGCGAGACGCTCGTCAGGTCGACGGCGAGGATGCCGGCGGAGGTCAACCTGCTCTTCCTTGGGGCCGACCCGCTCTACGCCGCGCGGCTGGGGGAGATAGCGGCCGGCCTGGGTATCGGCGATCGCGTCCACTTCCGCCCGCCGGTCGCAGTCGGCCAGATCCTCGCTCACGCGCGCCAGGCAAGCGTCGGTGTGTCGCTGCTCGAAGACACCTGCGAGAACCACCGGCTGGCGCTGCCGAACAAGGTATTCGAGTACCTGGCGGCCGGCGTGCCGGTTGTGGCGAGCGATCTGCCGGAGCTGCGGCGCACGCTCGCCAGCCAGCCAGCCGCGGTTCTGGCCGACCCAACTGACGAGCTCGCGATAGCGAGCGCCCTGCGAACGGCCATGAACGGGCCGCGTCCGGCCCTGCCGAGCCCGTTCGAGTGGTCGGCGGAGGCGGCGCGTCTCACCGCTGCCTACGCTGGCCTCGATGGCGCGGAGGCCGCTCCCGGCTCCGCCGTCGTGCTCGTCCGCAACGGGGTCAGCCATGACGCGCGGGTGCTCAGGGAGGCCCGGCTACTGGACTCGATCGGGTTCAAGGTGACGATCGTCGGGGTCGCCACCAGCGCGACCCGCCGCCGCGGCGCCGAGCTGGTTGATGGCGTCAGAGTGGTTTGGCTCGAGCCTGGTTCCGGACTCCGTCGGACGCTTCGTCGCCTCGGCGTGAGTCGCGGGAATTCGACCAGCGCCTCTTCTTCGAGCCTAAGTTCGTCCGCGGCCGGCCGGCGTGGGTCATCGTTGGCCTCGTCCGCTGCCCGGATGCGGCGGCTGATGGCGACAGCCGATTTCTACCGCCGTGGGATCAGGCTGGTGCGCAGGATCGAGCCTGATTTGATTCACGCCAACGACTACAACACCGCCTGGATCGGGATTTTGGGCAAGTGGCTCACCGGTGCCCGGCTGATCTATGACTCGCATGAGCTCTGGCCGGACCGGAACCTGCGCCCGGAGCCGCGCGGTTGGTTGCTCCTCTGCGAGGCTCTCTTCGTCCGCGTCGCCGACGAGGTAATCACGACCAGCCCTGGTTACGCCGCGGTTCTGGCTCGCCGCTACCGGATCGAGCGCCCGCGGCTAGTTCGCAACGTGCCGGCCTGGCGGGCTGATCCCAAGCCCGGCGCGCGCCCAGGGAATCCCCCGCTTGCCGTTTACTTCGGGGCGCTGACCCGCAACCGGGGTTTGGCCACGGCGCTGCGGGCGCTCGCCCTGATCCCCGAGCTGCGAATGCGCTTCGTCGGGCCTGAGGCCTGGGGGTACCGTCAGGACCTCAACGCTCTCGCCGTCGAGCTCAGCGTCGCCGATCGCCTCGAAGTCATCGATCCCGTCCGCCCTGACCAGGCGGCAAGCGTGCTCGCTGACGCGGACCTCGGTCTGGCCCTGATCGAGCCCGCCTGCCTCAGCTACCGGATGACCTTGCCGAACAAGCTCTACGAGTACGTCGCGGCTGGACTGCCAGTGCTCTCGAGCGAGGTTCCGGTGCTGGCCGCGCAGGTGCGCGAGAACGGATTGGGCCTAGTCGCCGATTCTCGCGATCCGGTTGGGGTCGCCGCCGCGATCCGCGCGATGCTCGAGCCAGGGGCTCAGGTGACTTTCCGCGAGGCTGTGAGCCGCCTCGCCGCGGAGACCGGCTGGGACCGGGAGCAGGGGAAGCTGGCTGACGTCTACTCGCCGTAGAGGACTCGGAGGGGTCGCCGGCAGACGACGGGATTCATCTTCAAGGAGTAGACGATTGTCTCACCGTTGATCTCATCGAACACGTCGGTGCAGGGAAGGGTGCCGAGGTCGGGCGCCAGGATCTCCTCGAAGTAGCGGCGCAGGAAGTCATAGAGCGCCCGTTTGGAGAATTCGATCTTGTGATGCTCCCAGCCGGGGTTGAGGACGTTCTGCGACTTGACCGGAGTGGAGAGCAGCAGCATCCCCTCCGGGGCCAGGTGCTCGACGAGATTCTGCATCATCACCTCGCGGTGCTCGATGTGCTCGATCGTGTCGAAGGAGAGGATGCAGTCGAACGTCTCATCGCCGAGGGACTCACTCCAGAGGGTGACGTCGGCCTTGACGAAGGACAGGTTCGGGGCCGAGTAGTTACCTGTGGCGAAGCTGACCGCCGCGGGGTCATAGTCACCGCCGACCACCTCGATGTCAGGGCACGCCGTGGCGAGCATGTGGCTGCCGTAGCCCGCGCCGCAGGCGACGTCCAAAAGCCTCTTCACACCGGTGCCCTGCTCAGCCAGAACCGCTCTTGCCCATTTGTATCGGATCAGGTGGTGGACAGGGGTCTTTTCACCCCGCTCCAAGTAATCCGCGAGGGAGACACCCTCCTCCGGGACGAAGAACTCGTTGACCACTGTACGGCCCACGGGAGCACCGTAATGCAATCTGGGGTCAGAGGGACTGCATTGCTCAGACGAGCAGCAGGTCTCCCTGTCGATGGTGGACATCCATCTTGAGCACAGCGATCAGGTCCTGGTGGTCGGCGAGCCCGCGCTCTACGTAGGCGAGAATCATCAGGTCGGTCCATGTGGCAAGCGTCTCGGTGATCCAGGCAGCCGTAAAGGCTGAGGTCCCATAGCCCTGGACTCCGTGGTGATCCCTGTAGCCGAACCCCTTGCGCTGGAAGTCTTCGGCGATCGCCTGGGCGCGCTCGTCGTCTTTCGGCCAGCGCTTCACCGCGTTGCGGCCGTGCGAGGAGAAGAGCAGCAGCCCGCCCTCGCTGAGGTGGGTGCGGAAGAGGTCGAGGAACTCCCGGCACCGACCTGCGTCCAGGTGGGTCAGCAGGGAGCCGACCCAGATCAGGTCGAAATCCCCGTCCAGCGGGATCCTCGCCGGGTCGGGGTCCGAGTAGACCGGCACCGCGCCGAACTGCGTCGCGCAGAAGTCGACGCCGCCGCGGTCGAGATCGCAGGCGGTCAGCTCGGCATCGGGGAACGCCGCGTGCAGGCCCCTCATGACCCTGCCGTGACCAGATGGCAGATCGAGTATCCGGCCGAAGGAGGTACGCCCGCAGATCGTCATCGTGTGGCCGATCTGGGCGATTGCCGAGTCGCTGACGCTCAGGTAGCCCTCGAGGTCACCGCTGAACATCGCGTCATCGGGTGCCACCAGCCGGTTCACCCGCGACCGGTAATCGTGCAGTCGATCGGCGACGGCACGGCTGGTCTCAACGAAATCGATCGGAGCCGCCACTGCTCCGATTCTATGCGCCGGCGACGGGTCCCAGGCGCGGCCTGGATCAGCGAGAGCCCGCCTTCGTCATCTTTGCGCCAAGAGCCAGAGTGGCATCGCGGCCTACGCCGATCATCTCGTCCAGGGCGTTCTTCATGAAGCGCTGCAGCCGCTCGTCCGCCAGGCCGGAATGCGCCCAGTCGTCGAGGCCCCAACTGAACTGGAGCGAGCCGGCCGCGAAGACGATCCCCCCCGCCGGGGTACGGTGGCGCACGGCGTCCGCGTCGGAGAGGTCGTTCTCGTAGTGGAAGAAGACGGTCGCGTCGTCGGGCTCCATCCCGGCTTGCAGCGCGTCCCACTCATAGCCGACGAGGCCCTCGAGGGTGGCGGGATGGTCGAAGCCGGTTCCCTCGAGCCACGGATCGCCGAGGCAGGACTCCGTCAGCTCGTAGTGCCTGGGAGGCTTGCGCGGCAAGGTCAGCCCGTCCTGGTACTGGATGCCCCAGAGCAGGCACTCCGGCCGGGGCGGGTCGAGGTCGCGGAAGCGCTCGGTCTTCAGCGAGAGCTCGGTCTCGGGGTCAGCCTCGCGGCGCCGGTGCTCGACCATCGTGCGCCCGCCGTCCTCGTAGCGGGCCTGCCAGTAACAGGTGTTGGCGCCCATGCAGGCGAGGCTGGCTCCGCTCTCGTAGACGGCGTCGAACGCATCGCGCATCGCCGCGCTCCAGTACTCGTCGTGGCCGGATGTCATCAGCAGCGGGTGGCCGAGCAGTCGCCAAGGATCTCGATCGGTATCGAGGTCGGTCGTATAGACGACGTCGTATCCCTCGCGCTCGAGGAAGCGGATCAACTGGACATCCCAGATGAATGGCCAGCGGGCGTTGAGGTTGGCCTCGTGCCAGGGCGGGAAGGGCCGATCGAAGGTCACCTTTACCGCTGGCGTCTCATCGCTGCTGTTCGATGGGTAGAGGCTCTTGCCGCCCCAGTTGTTGTAGGCCTGGGCGGTGCTCACCGGCATTTGGACGAGGATGTCGGCGCGCCGGTCGAGCGACTCCCTGACGACGAAGGGAACGAAGGCGATCTGGCCCGCGAGCTCACCCTCGGTCAGAGTGAGCTTTGCGAGGTACTGCCCGCTCGCCCAATCGCTCGGGATCGGGATGGTGTCGGTCACGGGCCACCCGCATGAGGCGATCGAAGGCCCTGGGCCCGCCTCCGGGATCTCCCGCGCGAGGCCCTGGAGGTCACCGGTTTGCGGGTACTCGGCCACCGTGCGGCCGCCGGCACCGCCATACCAACCAAGCCGGTGAACGGTGATCCTGTAGCGGGCGGCGGGGCGGGTGCTGACGTGCAGATCGAGCTTTCCCCCGGGCTCCACGCTCGGCCACGACGCGTATCCCTCGATCGCGTGCGCAGGCGCCTTGCGACCGCTCCACCAGCCATCGTCTCCGGGTTGGCCGTTCTCGGTGACTGACGGGGCGTGGGCGTCCCTTGTGCCAAGGTCGATCGGACCCTCGCCTTCCTCGGCCGTGCAAACCAACAGCTTGCCGCGGTAGTCGCCCTCCTCAAGCGCCACTGCTTTGACTTCACCAAAGAGCTCCCCAAGCTCGTCGAGCAGATCCGCTCCGAACGCCCAGACGTTGCCGAAGTGATCGGGTGGGTGTCGTCGCGACTCCCCGCTCGACGGGTCGAAGGGGATCTCGAGCAGCGCCTTGCCGCCGGGCGCCAATATCCGCGCGATCTCGCCGAGGGCACGCCGATAGTCCTCGATCTCCTCGATTACGTGCTGGGCGATAAAGAGGTCGAACTCAGCCTCGGCGAAGATCGACAGATCACAGAGATCCGCCTCGTGATCGACGAATCCGACCGATCGGGGGTCGTGTGGGTTACCGGTTCGCCAGCGATCCATCGACTGATAAGCCCACCCTCTCTCCCGCAGAAAGTCGCCGAAGACGCGGGAGGTTGCGGGCCCCGCCTCCAGGCAATGCCGACCGTTGCCCTCACGCAAGAGCTGCTCACAGGTGCGGCCCAGGGCACGATGACGCTCCAGGGCTCCGCAGCCCGGGCAAAGCGCGGCGGGGCGGCCCAAAGCCTCAACTCGCTCCGCCGTGCCGCAGATCGGGCATGGGGCAGTGGCTGCCGTCGTCATCAGGCCGGCCCTAGGTCGACTTGCCGTCCGAGGGCCAAGCCCGATCGGCCGGCGGGCTTCAAGGCTCGACATCGTCCCATCGCGCTGTCGAGGATGTGGAGCTGCAGCGGGTCGACTCCAAGTGCCTGCAGGTGCCGGCCAATCGTGTCCCGCTCCAGCGTCGTGCCGGGGTGCAGGATGTAGCCGGCGATCAGGTGATCCATCGGGGTGGGGTCGCCCGCGTCCGCGAACCGCCTCAGGCCACGGATAAATCGCGCTGAAATCAAGGCTTCACTGACGCCCGCCTGCACTGCCGCATCGCCTGTGTCGCGTTCCTCGCGCACGATCAGGCGGACTGCTTCCCGCTCGTTTGGATCGAGCATGCGATATCGCCGGACCACCTCCGCGCGTGATTCACGGTGCGGGATGAGGGACCGCAGGATCGACAACACTGTTCCGAGTTGTGCCCGTGGCACGGTCCGGAAGGCGAGCAAGAGGGCGGGGAACACGAGCAGTGCCACGACCGAGAGGACGGCGTGCAAGGCGGTGGACGCAGGAATCATCTGCACCGAGATAACGCAGGCGCAGCCGATCAGCAGTGAGTAGCCAAGGTGCGACCATTGAAACGGCGTTGGTTCTGCCGCACGCCTATCGAGCAGGACAAACCAGACAGAGACGACGGCCCCGGCCACTACCTGCGCGATGGCAACGCCGTAGCTAGGGTTAATTGAGACCAGCAGAGCTGCGCTGGCGGCGTAGGGAATCATCCATATGAGTTGCAGAAGGGTGAACCAGTATCGACGCAAGGGAAAGGTGGTGGCACGGTAGAGACCACGAAACACTGCCTGGGCTCCGTACGCGGCCGCGACGACCGGAATCAGCGGGGCCGCGGACCCATAAGACGGGGCAGCGATTTGGATCAGGGCGTCGGAGAGCAGGCTAACTGCGACCAACAGGATCAAGCCGGAGAGACAAAAGAGGGTGAAAACGGATGCGTGGTAGTCCTGGCGACCCTTGCGCTCCTTGGCGGCAATGCTAATTGGGCTCATCTCCATCGCCGGCCAGGCTGTGAGAAAGCCGTCGGCGAAGAATGACGGAAGTTGCGCGATACGGTTTGCTGCCTGAAAGAGTCCGACGCTCGCCGGGGTCGCGAGTATTCCCAGTAGGAGAATGCTGACGTTCGCTTGTACCAACACCGCGAAGGTCAGGGGCACCCACGGCCTTCCCTTCTCCCACAACATCGTGACATCGCTGCGCTTTGGCGCAAATCTGAAGCACTGTCGCGACATGAAGTAAGCAAAAAGGACGGCGAGTAGGGTCCCGCCGGCAGTCGCGGCGAGTACTCCGTTTATGCCCAGGCCCATGGCCAGGACCACGATTGTCCCGGCCAGTACCAACGCCGGCCGCACGAACTGCAGAGACGTCCAGCGAGCGGCTCGCCGCTCCATCCGGGGAATCTGACTCAACATGCGCCAGATCGCTCCAGTCCAGGCGGACGCCGCCATCCACTGCACGGCCGAGGTCCAGCGATGGTCAAACAGCATTCCCACCCCCAGTCCGCCGAGCACCGCGACAATCCCACAGAGCACGGTGCTCATCGCCATCACGATCAGGAGCCCGGTACCGAGGAGACGCCGCCTCTCGTCACTGGACGCCTGGGGCGTCTCGAAGGCGACCGTCCCCATGAGTGGACCGCTGTCTCCATCGGCGCCGCCATCCTCGCCATCGTCGGAGATGCCGTAGGTCGACATAAAGGTCCCCTGGAAGAACCCCAGACCGCAGAGTACCGTCAATATCGAGGCGACTGTGAACAATACCGTCAACTGGCCGAACTCCGAGGGGGAGAGGTACCTGGTGGTGACGGCGAGGCTGACGACGCCGAACGGGACGATCGCGGCTATGCCGATCGCAAAGATGCTTCCGGCTCGTGTCATGCTCTGCCCGTAGAGAGTCATGACGTGCCCGGAGTCGGCACTATTTTGGCGGAGGGAGTCCATCGGGTCGGGCTATGATCCTGCTCGTGGCAAAACTACCAGCCCTCTAGGCTTCGCCGATTGCCCATGGCCACCGCTGCGAAGATGCCGCGGCGTCTGCCGTCGCCGATCCTGATCGGCGGAACTGGCCGCAGCGGAACCACGGCCCTCGCCCACCTGCTTGGCCACCATCCCGTCGTCGGAGAGGTCCCGTTCGAGGCGAGGTTTCATACCGACGCGGACGGGCTTCCGGCGCTGTGGGAAGACCATGCATCGATGACGAGGTTCGTCAGCACGATGTGGAGTCGCTGGTTCGTCCAGCTGCACAATCCACCAGATCCCTCGCGGGGGGGCCTCGACAGGATCATGTCACGTGGGGAGCTGCGCGACGCGCTGTTCAGCTTCACAGAGGAGTTCGGGGCGAACCCGATCCGCGCATCGAGGCTCTTTATGCGGGCTGTGCTCGACCGAGTCCCATCCGGCGAGGGAAAGCTGACCTGGGTTGAGGCATCGCCCCGTAATGTGTTGTTTGCGCCGCCGCTACTTCAGATATTTCCTCGCATGCGGCTTGTGGTGTGTGTTCGTGATGGCCGAGACGTGGCGGCGTCGCTGGCGAGCCTGGGATGGACCGAGAGCTTTGACAGCGGGCTGGCCTGGTGGGAGGACCGGACACGGAAATGTTCAGCGGCGCTTGAGCATTTGCCGGCCGACACTGCACACGTTGTTCAGCTCGAAGATCTCGCCATTCGGAGGCGTGACCAGACTTACTCGGAGCTGATCGAGTGGCTCGCCTTGCCCGATTCGCCGGCGATGCGATCGGCGTTCGCATCTGAGATGCCTGTCGAGGAGGCCAACGTCGGACGATGGGGCAGGGGCGTGTCCGCTGTCGAGCGCCGCCGCAGAGATCGGTTGTATTCGGCGATGCTCGAGCGACTTGAACGCGATCGCGTCAGTCTGGTCCCGATCGCCTAAGCGCCTGCTGGGGGCAGTTCAAGGCTGTCTGCAATCAGCACGGGAAGGTGCTCCCGTCGCTTCAGATATGCCGGCACGTTGTGGCCCGGAGAGGGATGGGGTATCAGTTCGACGCCGGGGACAGCCGCCAGTCGCACCGCGTGGAGGATGTCCAGATCAGACTGATTGGAATAGTGGACATCGATCGACGGTCTGTCGCCGGGTAGCCGCTCGAGCAGCGGGAGCAGGTCCGCATAACGCATCTCTGGGCCACCGGCTTCCCGCAGGGCGGCCGTGGCGGGAGCCCACCGTGTATCGCCGTGCGCGGCGCGCTGATCGGGGTCGATGAAAGTCTGGGGCGCGAACGCGACTACCTTGTGGGCCGGAACGATCGACGAGAAGAGGATCGCCGCGTAGCCGCCGGCCGAGCTACCGATAAAGGTCACCCTGCGCGGGCTGAGCGCGGCAATTCGCTCGGCAAGGTGATCGGCAACCGCGTCCACGCTTTGGCCCGCTCCCGAAACTCCGCGTTGGTACCAGATCCTGCGGCTATCTCGAACCAGAATGCACTGAACCTCAAGAGTGGAAAGCAGCTTCATGAACTCAAAGGCCGGAATACCCATCTCTTCAGCCAGGCCGGCAAATGCAACGACGAGCAGCTCGGAGCCGGGCCGTAGATCCTCATATAGATCCCTTGCTTCTGCGGCTGGCGGGAGCATCACATGAGTTCTCGCACGAGACTCTCGAGCAGGCCAATGTCGACCTGGATCGAGTCCCTTGCCGCACCTTTGCCGACGAGGACTCCATAGCGTTGTTCCGCGACCGCGGCAAGTGAGCGGTACATGGCGCTGCCGGCATAGTCAAGGTTTTCGGGTTGTACCTCCAGCACCGCGCCTGCTGGAGGCATGAAGGCTATGTTCGCCAGCCCGGCGCCGTGTGGCGCCACGAGCGCCCGCGCCTGAGAAAAAAGCTCGATTTGCCGGTCGAAGCTGAGCGTCTCGGCCGCGACCGCGTCGAAGCCGTGGCTGGACAGCATTTCGACGACCTCTGACTCGTTTTCGATCCTCCGCCGGCCTGAGTGTCTCCGCGTCAGGTAGAGACGTCGCTCCGGTTTGCCTTCGGGCCCGAGGCTTCGTAGATACGCGACCCCGGCACGGCTGAACCGGTAGATGCGCTCCAGTCCCCGGGACGGAACGTACAGGCGGGAGAATTGAACGAATTGGTCCGTGAGGTTCAACAGTTGGTCATCGCGAATGCCGGCGCGCAGCAGCGATTCCACTTGGGCACCGCTCAGCTCGGGAACGATGTACTTCGCATCGCTCAGGTCGACCCCAAGATCAGCTAAAGCCAATACACCAAGGCGGGCGACGCTCTCGAACAGCCAGTGAAAATAGTTCTGCGCCTGCAGGTTGCCGATCAGGATCGCGGTCTCCGGCGAGTAAATGGGAGAGGGCAACGGGCCGATCGTCCCGCTGTCCTCTAGCGGCAGCCCCAGGTTGGTCATCAACCGAGGGGTTCTCACCGAGTCGGCCAGGTAGTGGCCCAGGGGAGCAAAGGCGATGAAACCGGGGGTCCAGACGGCTCCGCCGTCGATTCGGGTGCAAAAGGTGGCTGGGCAGCTGGGTGGATCCGAGTGGGGCTGAAAGCGAACCGCCCGCTCGGCCTCGGGATCGGTGACCCCGGCTCCAACGGCGAAGGCCTGCAGGGGGGGAAGGTCGAGTTCCGTGAGGACCTCGGCCTGAGTCGTCAGGACCGATCGTCCGGAGTCCGGAGGGTCGGATCCGTCGGGGAGGAAGGCGCCCGGGTAAGCCGGGGAGTAACGCGTTGATTCCCAGCTCTGACTGGAGGGCTCGGGGGAATTGGCGGGCTCGGTACCGTCAGGATCGGAGCTGGCCACGCTGGTTTCGCCAGTCATACGGTTTTCCAGCCCCTGGGTCGTTGATGGTCTCCAGCTCGCGCTCGATCGCCGTCGCCCCCGGTTCGGCACCGGCGTTGAGCAACACCACGTAATCGCCTGTGCTTGCCGCAAAGGCATCCGCGGCGGTGGAGCGGTGATCCGCCCCCTCGGCCGCATCGTCTTCTCCGCCGAAGGTCAAAATTTCGATCTCGGAGTGGCTCTGGGTCCGGAGGGCTCTCTGCGTACGATCTTTCGCCGAGGGCTCGCCGGGCCCGATCAATGCACTCACCGTGGTCCCACGGTGTTCGGGCGGCTCCTCGGAGGTCGGCAGCTTGGGGCTTGGAATGGACGAGATGGTCTTCGCGTCCCCATTGGAGTCGGCACGAAGAACCAGGGTCCCATTCCAAAGGGTTGGATGCTGGCCACTGGTTCGAACATCGAGCAACACCGAGTAATCCCGCGAACTCTGGGCAATGAAGTCGTAGGTTGCCTTGCGCGGCTGGCGCCAGTTTGTGTCGTCGACAATGACGATGCATCCATCCGCCATCAGTGACTCGGCCACCCGCAGCCCTTCGGCCTGGTTCTCGTAGGTGTGCTCACCGTCGTAGATGTACACCCCGATCGGATCGGAGAAGTCGCGAAAGAAGTCGCGGTAGTCGGACTCGACGAACGAGTGTCGAGGGGATGACTGGGCTTCGAACCGTGCGAGAAACTCGTCCTTGGGCCCGCCGAACTGGGAGAAGTTGTCGATTCCGGTGGCCGGCTTCTCCTCGTTCCCATGCAGGCCGGCAAGGTACGAATACCCGTGCCAGACACCGACATTGACGAAGGCTTGTCCCTCCGGCATGTGGCTGACGGCGCTGTTGATGATCGCGCCGATGGCAAGCGTGGACATCTTTGGCATGTCCGCAACCGCTTCGAGCGACGCCTTGCTCGAGGCCTGTCCCGGTGGGAGATTGGTGTTGGCCCACTCGAGGACAAAGTCGTCTGCATCGAGCAGGGTGGCAACGGTCCCGTCGGGGCGAGTCAGATGGAATCTGCCGTCGGCGCCAACCTGCGCTTCGGGATCCAGCAGGTTGAACGAGAGATTTTGAAGGAAGGCGTCGAGGCTCATGCCGTGATCCTAGAAGGAACGCTGGCGATCGCGGCGAGCAGCTGATCGACCCGCTCGCTGAAGCTGGCCACCGGTACAGCGGCCCCGGACTTTCTCTCAGCGGCAAGTCTTTCGTCGAGGTGCTTAGCCAACTCCTCGGCGTCGCTGTATGTCAGAACGGCATCGCCGAAGCGCTCGCTGAGGCCGGTCACGTCGTCGCTCACGATCGTCGCTCCGCAGGCCAACGCATCGTAGATGCGGTTCGAAATAAATCCGTGTTCACGCATGTCGTCCCAGTGGTCGCAGAGGACGATCTTGGCTGACGAGTAGACCTTTCGCAGCTCGTCGTTTGGAACGTACTCGGCGACGACGTGCTTGGTGTCGATCAGGCCGTCCCAGTTGCCGCCGTAGATCGCCAGGTCGCGATCGGTTGGGAGGAGGTCTCTCATGATCGGCCGCAGTACGTTCCGTGAGTTGGCTACGTAGACGAGGTCGTGTTCGTATTGAGGGGACGGATCTGGGAAGAAGACGCTTGGGTCGGTCGCCTGCTCGAGCACCACGACCGGGACTTTGGTCTTTTGCTCGAGAACCGCCGCGAAGCTCTCGGAGGCGACGCAGACGAGGTCATAGCCGTCGCACTCCTCGCCGGTCACCTCGGCGGGGTGGCTGATTATCCAGAGCACGTTGAACTGACCCGGTTTCGGGAAATGCCGGCTCAGGCCTTTAATCACCAGGGCCACGTCGTAGGTCAGTCCCTCGTCGTTCTCCCACTCCTCCAGCACCTGGATCAGGCAGCGGTGCCCGCGCCCGCGCAGCTCGCGTTCGAGGGCCCTGGCGAAGTGGAGGTCGCCCCATCGCTCCGCCTCCTCCCAGGTCGGCGCGCCGATCTTCAGGCAAAAGGAAGGTCGTTCCTCGTACTCGACCAGGACCTCGGCGAGTCGTTGGGCGCGGTGAGCATAGGTGTGGTGGCGCAGCACCTCGCCGCGAAAGCGCTCCGCGAGCTCGACTCGGCGGGCGTCGTCGGCCAGCAGCCCGTCGAGCTGCTCGCGCAGGCTCTCGGCCGATGTCCAGACGGGAAAGTCCTCGCCGAACAGCTCGCGGGCACCCACCTCACAGTTGGTCAGCGGCAGGGTGCCAGCGGCAAGGGCGTCGAAGACGCGGGTGTTGAGCGCGCCGTAGGGGAGGGTCGGTCCGGCCGTGTCGTCGAGTACCAGCTTCGCGGAGGAGTAGATCGCCGGTAGCTCTTGATATGGAACGGGTCCCCGGCTGTGCGCCGTCAGCCCCTTCACCTTGTCCCAGCCCCTGCCATAGATGTCGAGCTGCTCCTTCCGGCGAGGCGCCAGACCAGCTTGGATCTCACGGTCCTTACCCCAGTGGTTGCCGGTGAAGACGTAGTCGGCATCGCGGGAGGGATCCGGCGGCTGCGGCGTGAAGCGCCTCGGGTTGGTCGCCAGCGGGAAGCGCGTCACCTGGCGGCCGGTCGCCTCCTCGATCAGCTCTTGCGAGGGCCCCGAGGAGGCGAGGATTACGTCGGCGCGCTCGAACCACGGCCGCTGCAGCCACCGCTCCGTCCAGTTCCGAACCCAGATGATCGTCGTCACCTGCGGCGGCACGCGGCGCAGGTCGAACGGGTCCATCAGCGCCAGCAGGTAGTCCAGGTCAGCGGGCAGCTCGTACCAGGCGTCCCCCCTTCGCTCGACGTAGGTCACCCGCCATCCCAGCTCGGTGAGAGCATCGCCGAGCTCGTGCGCGGTGTACCAGTCTCCCCAGCCGTCACCCGGGTCGAGGCTGGTGACCGTAATCGCCACGTGGGGGCCGCTTCCATCGGTCCAAAATGGATCGCCGCGAAGGCGTCCGAGGCGGTAGTTCCGTCGTACCTGTGCGCCCCAACGCTCGAGGAAGAGCCTGCGATTGGCGACCCGGTTGTTGCGCTTGAAGTCTCCGCCCTCGTCGTCCTGGGTCGCCGACTCGCGGTGGTAGAGGATCGAGCGGCCGCTCGCGACTGCATGGCCGCCGCCCATCGTCAGCTTCAGGCCCAGGTCGACATCCTCGGTGCCGAATCTGTAGCCGTTGGTGAACCCTCCAACTGCGTTGAATCGGTCTTTATCGACCAACATGCAGGCGGCGGTGACCGCAGGGGCGCGGTCCTCGGTTCCGAAGCCGGCGTCGAAGAGGTCCTCCCAGTCACCGTGGTTGAACGCCCGCACCCCGTCGGCCGCGGCGCGGAACTTGATCGACCGGTGCTGGACGGTTCGGTCTCGGGTTGCCGCGTCGTTGGCCGCGATCGATCGCAGCAGGGTGGCACCGGTTGCGACGACGCCCTCCCGCCGGTGGGCGGCCACCAGCTCTCGCAGCCAGCCTCGCTCGAACGGCTCGATGTCGTTGTTGAGGAAGAGGATCAGGTCATGCGCCGCGCTCGCAGCGCCTTGAGCGTTGGAGTCGGAGAACGAGGCCGGCTCCGAGTTGGCGATCACCGCGATCGGGAACCCCGCCCTGAGTCGATCGAGGAAGTCGAGGGTTTCGTCATCGGAGGCGTTGTCGACGACAATCAGCTCGAAGTCCGGGTAGTCCGTGCGCTCCTGCAGGCCCGCCAGCAGGCGTTCGACGTGCCCGAGCCCGTTGCGGGTCGGCACCACAATCGAGATCGCCGGCCAGTTCGATAGCTCCGGTGTCGGGCCAAGTCGCTGACGGACCTCGGCCGCGAACCACTCACGCGCCGCGGCCCGCTGCTCCTCGTTGCGTTCGTCGAGCTCGAGCGCAGCTTCAACCTCCTGGGGCACCGAAGTCACGTCCACGGCTGGCAGTCCCCCGCGTGCTGCTTCGATTTGCTCGATCCGGTTGAGCGCTCTCGCCAGCGCCCCCTCCGTCTTGTTTTTCTGCAGGGTGAGCCGGCGCAGCGCCTTGGTCGTGCTGTGTCCCCAGCGCCACGCCTTCGACGTCGCCGCCCGATCGATATCGGCTCTCGTTTGTGAGAGGCCACCGGCGAGGGCCGAGACCAGCTGCTCCAGCTCGCGCACCCGGGACGCGTACTCGCCCGCCAGCGCTTCGGCCCGGCCCGCCTTGTCTGCGAGCTGTCGATCCCTCTCAGCGGCGAGCCGGGACTCGGCCAGTGACTGAAGCTCAGTCAGATCCTCGGCCTGGGTCTGAAGCTTGTTCAGGGTCTCGGCCTGGCGATCGACCGCACGCAGCGCCGCATCTCGCTCGCTCGTCGCGCCGCGCAGCTTTTCCTCGAAGACGCGCTGCCGCGCCGCCATCGTCTCGACCCGGCGGTTCAGGGCCTCCCCGGCTCGCCGTTCCTCAGCAAGTTCGGCGCGGGCGCGGGCGAACTCGCTGTCGCGGCGCTCAAGCTCCGCGGTGAGCTCGGAGATCCTCTGTTCCAGCGTCACCACCCGCTCTTCGGAGTGGCCGGCATCCCGCCTCAAACGGGAATCGAAGAGCTGCTCGTAGGTGCGAGGGTCAGACATACCGAGAGATGAGCGCGGCCGGACCTCAGCCCGGCTCTATGATCATCGCCGTGGAGGCGAGCGAGGGGAGCCAGTCTAGCCCGGCTCGGTCTCGACGGCGCCTCTCCCGCACCTTCTCCCGGGCCAGGTGGCCGGAGTACGGCAGGCTCCTCAAGGCGTCACTGGGAGCCGGCTACCAAGCGGTGACGCTGGAGGACTTCTTCGACGGCGGGGTGCGATCGGAGCGGGGGCCGATCCTGATCCTGCGCCACGACGTCGATCAGCATCCGGGGTCGGCGCTGATGATGTCCGATGTCGAGGTCGAGCTGGGCCTGCGTTCCACCTGGTACTTCCGTTGGCGCACCGCTAATCAAGCCGTGATCGAGGAGTTGAAGCGCCGCGGCGGGGAGATCGGGCTGCACTACGAGACCCTTTCTCGCGAGGTGCTGCGATCTGGGTCCCCGGAAGTGACCGAATCCGTCGAGGGGATTGAGGCTGCTCGTGACCGACTCCGCGAGGAGATCACCATCTTCAGCGAACGCTTCGGACCAATCCGAAGCGTCGCGGCGCATGGCGACACGCGGGTCCCGACTGTGCGTAACGGGGTACTGCTGCGTGACCAGGAGTGGTCGGACTTCGGCATCGAGTACGACGCGAATGACGCAATGCGCCGCCACCGGCTCGCCGCCTGGCTGACCGATCGCAGCAGCGCCGACGGTGGCTGGAGCGACGATCTCGACCCCTATCGGCTGCTCCGCGATCGCGAGACGCCGATTCTCTGCCTCACGCACCCGAACAACTGGGTGTCCGGGGGGTCCCTCTGGCGGGATCGCCTGATCGGCGCGGCGCTGCGGCGCCGAGGCGACGCACCGCCGACGCCCTAGCTCGGTTCGATCGCGGCGCGCCTTGCCGCGAAGCACGCGTACTGACTGCTCGCCGCGCGCACGGGTGAGAACGATTCCGCGGTTTGCAGGCCATTGCGACGGAGGCGCTCGAGGCGGTCGGCGTCCTCGATCAACGACATCGCAGCGGCCGTGACCATGTCCTCGTCCTCCGTGTCGACCAGCAGCGCGTTCCAGCTCGCCACCGCGTACTCGGCCACGCCGCCGACGGCGGGCAGCAGCGGCACGCACCCACACGCCATCGCCTCGAGGCCGGTGCGGCCGAACGCCTGGTAGGAGGACAAGTCGAGGAAGAGATCGCAGCGCCGCAGTAGCCGGGCGACCTTCTCGCGCGAGAGGAGCTCGAGGCACTCGACTCCCTCCCCGCCCGGAAGCGCCTCGAACTCCTCGCTGCTGCAACCGAAGGCCAGGCACTCGATCCGCTGGCCCAGCTCGTTCTTCAGGCGGGTGAGCGCCGACAGCGTCTCCGCCGCGCGCCGCCGCGGCGTCCGCGGACGGATCATCGCCGCCACCCGGACCAGCGACCGCTCGTTCTCACGGCCGGATGCGTTGAAGACACTGCGGTCGAGGCTGGGACTGACCTTGGCTACGGGAACTGCGTGCGCAGAGCCGACCACGTTGCCGATCCAATTGGTCTTCGCGAACAGCAACAGTCCCTCGGCGCGGCGGTAGGAGAGGAGCGCCGTGTCGGCGCTGGGGCTGCGATCGGGCGAGAAGAGCGGCTCGTAGTCCTGGACGTAATAGGCGCCGACCACGCCGGCGTTGCGCCCTACGTGCTCCGCGACCAAGCGGGTCGATGGCGCCTCGGTCGCGATCACGACGTTGAAGCCCTCCAGCGCCGCGCCGAGCGTCTCCGCGGAGGAGTAGGGGCGGACCAACCCGTCGGCCTCGGGATAAAGACCCTCGGCGCGCCCGGCGAACTCTTGGGAGACCAGGACCCGCACCCGCGCGCCGAGGGAATCCAACGCCAGCGCCTCCTGAAAGATCGAGTGGGTCCCACCCGATCCTCCCTCCGGCAGGCCGGGAAGGACGTAGGCAATCGCGAGCGGATTCTCGAGTCGCAGCCGCAGTGCTGCGCGGAGCTCCCGCTCGCCGCCGAGCGCATCGCCGAGCTGATCGAGGATCGCTGAGACCGTGGTCTCATTTCCGGCGCGCGAACCGGAGACCACCGCATCCAGCGCGATCGCGCCTGGGGCAGCGGCGACGATGCCCGGACGGGTCGCAGTGCAGGGCGCGGCAGCGAGGAGGCCGGCTTGATCACGCCGCTCTCCCGCGAGCAGGAGGGCGAGTGCGTCTGGGCCGGCCCAGGGGGGCGCGCCAAGAGTCTCGAAGGCGAGCGCACCGACTGGATGCGCAGCCTCTCCAGCGGCGGTGAGAAGGTGTTGAACGGCCTGGTGAGAGAAGGTGACTGGCTCCGTGACCCGCAGCCTCCACTCCGAGATGTCGTCGTCGGGCTTATCGCGGGTGACTTGAATCAACGGCTCCGCCACCGAAAGGGCGTCGATCAGCTCATGCAGGTGGGCGTCGATCTCCGCGCCGACTACCAGGGTCAGCCGCAGGGGCCGATCGCACCTGGCCAGAAGCGACCAGATACAGCGACGAAGTCGCTCCGCCTCGCTGCCGACGCTGACGATCGCGTGCAGGGGCTCGGCGCCGTTTTGAGCGGGCGCGCCCACTCCGAGCAAGATCCCCTTGCGATCGAGTGGCAGCGGCTGCGAGGGATCCCCGAGGGGTTGGGGTGCGTTGACGTCGCGCAGTTGGAGGCCCGGCGCCGATGCGGGCTCGTAGCTGGGGGCTTCACCCGCCAGGGCGACCGCCCGGGCCTCTTGGCGAGCGAGCTCTTCTGTGAGCTTGGCGTTTCTGGCGGCGAGCTTCTCGAGTTGGCCCCGCCGCGCATCCTCGGCGGCGGCACTCTGAATTGCCTGGCCAGCGCGGGCGGCGTCGAGCTCCGCCTGCAGCCGATTCAGCTCCTCGGCGGTGCGCACACGCTCGCCCTCGATCGTCGCGATCTGCTCGAGGACCAGAGGGCTGAGGCGCCAGCCGGCGATCAACTGGGCCAACGGCCTCGAGCCCTTGCCTTTGAGGCGTCTCTGCGAGACCAAGATCGCGACACCGCCCAGGCCTGGGACGTGGATCGCATCGACCGCGTCGCCCTCGTAGCGATCGAGGAAGTCCTCGACGGCGGTCAGCACCCCGTTGCGGAGGTCGTGGCGATCGAGCGCACGCTCCATCCCGTCCGCGCCGCGGTGGGGCTGGCGGGCATCGATCGGGATCGCGCTGGGGTTCGGGTATGCGTCGCGTCGCCCGGTCGGCCAATCGATGCCGTGGACGAGGGTCACCGGGAAAGGCGCGTCGCTGTTACCCGACATCGCGGCGAGTTGGTCGAGACGGTCCGTGACCGAGTACCAGTTTGGCTCGCCGTGGATTAGGGCGAGCTCAGCGGCGCTGAGATCGCCAGGCAGGGAATCTCCGCGCTGCTCGACGCTGCCTTCGAACACGGCCGCAGCCGCCTCCAGCATCGCGGTGAACCGGGCGTCGTCACCAAACTCGACGATCGTCGACGGCCTCAGGGCATCAAGCAACGGGACAACCACCGTGGGCCACAGGACTCGCATCGATTCGACGATATCGATGGGGTCCGGGGTTGGGATCGGCGATCATGCGCCGCGTGCAGCGCTACCGAGACTTCACCCCGATATGCCGAGCCCTGCGCGGCGAGATCATCGAGTACTACCGCGCTCACGGCCAGGCAATCGATGACGAGGCGGGCCTGCGAACGCTGGACACGAACTCAACCCTGGCGCCGCAGCGAGCCGAGCTGCTGCTCGGCCTGATCGGCAGCGACTCGATCGAGGGCCTTGACGTGGCCGACCTCGGCTGCGGGTTTGGAGCAATCAGCCTGTACTTCGCCAATCTCGGCGCCCGGGTGACCGGCCTGGATCCAAATCAGGATCGAATCGAGGTTGCCACCAAGGTCGCCAGAAGCCTCGGTCTCGGGGCGTCGTTCAGGCGGGGCTGGATCGAGGAGACGCCGCTGGCCGATGCCGCGTTCGACCTCGTCGTGCTCAATAACTCCCTCTGCTATGTGACGGAGCGATCCGATCGAAGCCGGGCTCTGTGCCATGCGCTGCGGATCTCGCGCCGGGGGGGGAAATTGGTGGTGCGCAATCCAACCCTCGGCTCTCCGGTCGATCCATTCACCGGTCTGCCGCTTGTTCACCAGCTCCCCTCGGCGCTCGCCGAGCCCGTCCTGCGTCTGGCCAGGCGCGGGGGGACGCGCTCGAAGGTTCGGCTGATCTCAGGCGCCGCCGCGAGGCGCGAGCTGCGACGGGCCGGTTTCACCCAGGTGCGGCTCGAGCGGGGCCTGGCGGAACGTAAGCCCGGCCGCTACCAGCACCTGACTGGACACCGCCCGGCAGCTCCGGCCGGGCCGCCGGAAACTGCTTAGACTCGGCCGATGCACAGGCTGTTTGCCCCAGTTATCGCGCCGCTGATCGAGGTGCTGGAACCTCGGACGATAGTCGAGATCGGCTCTGCCGATGGACGCCTCACAAGGCGGGTCCTCGAGGCTGTGAGTTCGCGCGACGCGGTCCTTCACGCCGTCGATCCGGCGCTTCGCCTCGATCCGGATTTCGTTGCTAAGGCGGGGGAGCAGCTCGTTCTCCACCCCGAACGGGCGGTTGCTGCACTCGCGGAGATCGGCGCCGTCGACCTCGCCCTGCTCGATGGGGACCCGAACTATCACGCGGTGCACTCGTCCTTGACGATGCTCTTGCGGGCGGCGGAGCGCGACGAACGCTCCGCGCCTTTGATCGCCGTCCACAACGTACAATGGCCATTCGGCCGTCGCGACGGCTACTACGACCCCTCGACGATTCCGCCGGGCCAGCTCCATGGGCACTCTGACCTGGGCCTCGTTCCCGGCCGGCGCGATCCCCAGCCCGACGGGCTGAGGCTGACCCCGTTCTGCGCGGTGAGGGACTTCCTGCCTCGCTCCGGGGTGCTGACCGCAATCGATGACTTGGTCGCGCAAAGTGATCTTGAGTGGACATTTCTTGAGGTCCCCGGATTTCAAGGCCTCGGGGTCCTCGCCGAAGCGCGGCTGATCGCCGAGCGGCACGGGATTGCCCCGGTATTGGCAGACCTGGGCTCGTCGCGCTTTCTTGGCGAGCAGGCGCGGCGAACGGAGTCGGCAAGAGTGGAGACGACGGTGGAGCTCACCGCGATCAAGCGGCAACTAGCGGCCGTCGACCCGGAGGCGCCCAACCTTGCCCCCGAGGACGAGGGAGCGCAGCCCACGCCCGCGCCGGTCGGGGAGCCGGCAGCCGGGGCGGAGAGCGCGACGCTGGTTACTCAAGTGGCCGAGTACCGCGCCCAAAAGGAGGCGCTGGAATGGCGCTTGAGCCGGCTCGATGAAGACCTGGCCTCGCGAAGCGTCCGGCTCGATCAGCTGGAGAGCGAGCGGGCCGGTGAGCGGCGGGCGCTGGTCGAGGCCCAGGTCCGGCTCGAGCACACTGCCGAGGAGCTGCGGACCGAAGGCGATTCTGTGGTGCAGCTGGGCGAGCGGGTTTCCGAGCTGCGCAGTCAGCTGGAGGACAGCGAGCGCCAGCTAACCGAGCTGGGCGAGAGAGAGCGGCTGGCGCAGGGCCGGCTGGCGCACAGCGAAGACGCCCTGGACGCGGTCAAGGAGGACCGCAACCGGCTCCGCGCGCGGATCGACGGAATGCAGGTCGAACTGCGTGCGGCGGGAGCTCGAATCGATGAGATCGCCGATCATCTCGCCAGGGCGAGTTCGACAAGGCGCGCCCGACTTGCCCGCCGCATCGGCGCCATCGCCCGTGCGACCACCTTTCGCCGCCACTCGTCGCCCGGTCATCTGGAGTCCGCGCGGGCCGCGGCGGAGAGGGCGTTGCCCTCCTCCGGCTCGGCGGCAGAAGATCCCCCTGCGCTCGAAAGCGGATCCGGATTGTTCGAGACCGACCTCGAGCAATCCGGCTAGGCGCTCGTGGCCGGCCCGAGTCAGCAGCCCGAGCGTCGTCCCGGCCCGTCGATGCTCGCCTTCTGGGAGGCGCTGCTGCAGCCGCTGATCGCTTCGCTTCGCCCTGACCGAATCCTCGAGATCGGTTCCGACAAGGGCGGGACGACCCGAGCGCTGCTCGAATACGCCCAATCGCATGGGGCCGTCCTGCACGCGATCGACCCGAAGCCGAATTTCGACGTCGATGCGCTGCGGGGGGAGTACCCCGATGACTTCGTTTTCCACGATGCGCTGAGCCTCGAAGTTCTGCCGACGCTTGAGAACGTCGAATTCGCCCTGATCGACGGCGATCACAACTGGCACACCGTTCTGAACGAGTTGCGGTGGCTCGAGCGTCGGGCGCTGGAGGCGGGGGAGAGCCCTCCTGTGGTGGCCGTTCACGACATGAGTTGGCCCTATGCGCGACGGGACCTCTACTACGACCCGACAAATATCCCCGCCGACAAACGCCGACCCTTCGAGTATCGCGGTATCCACCCCGATTTCGACGAGCTCGTCGACGATGGGATCAACGCTCACCTCGCGAACGCGACGAAGCCGGCGGCATCGCACAGCGGCGTGCGCGGCGCGGTCGAGGACTTTCTCGAAGAGAGCAGCCAGGGCTGGAAGCTGTTTGAGGTCGGCGGCGAGCATGGCCTCGGCGTCCTAGCCGTCAAAGCGGTGCTGGATGATCGGCCTCCGGCGAGGAAGCTCCTGGCGGCCACGGCAAAGCCCCCTTTCCTGATCGACAGGGTGGCGGCGGTGGAGCGGGCCCGGATCGACGTTGAGTTGAGAAGGGTCAAAGCGACCCTAGAAAAGGACAGGGCGAACGAAGAGAAGGACAAGGCGCGTGCTGAGCTGGCCGAGGAGCGCCAGGCACGAGCCGAGGAGGCGAAGGCATCGCGGAAGGCAGCTCGGGACGCGCAGAAAGCCAATATCAGCGCCCTCAACGCGATCCGCGATGAACTTGAAGACGCCGATCGCCGAGTCAGCCGCTTGACGCGTCAAGGGGATGCGGCGGACAAGCGGGAGATCGCGCTCGAAGACGAGCTGGCCAGCGAACGCAAGCGGGTCCGCATCGCCCGCGAGGACACTGAAGCCGCCGAGGAAAGCAGGCTGCGCGACGCCGAGCGCTCGACCGAGCTCGAGCGGCAGCTCGAGGCCCAGGCGGGTGAGCTGGCGGCCGCCGAGGCGCGGGCCGCCGAGCTCGAGCGGCGGCTCAAAGAGACCGATCTAGCTCGCGCGCGGATGGTTGCCGACTTCGAGGATGGACGCGAAAGCCTCGAACGGACGATCGACGAAGTCAGGGCACAGGCAGCTACCGGGCATCACGCCGCCGCCGAGCTTCGCGAGCTGCTCGAGGTGCGGGAGCTGGACATGCAGCGACTCAACGGCCAGCTTGCCAGCCTGCAAGCGGCAATCGGGAGGGCGCGAGTGGAGGCCGAAGTCGCTCATGCAGAGCGTTCCGCGGTCGAGCGCAGGCTGGCTCAGTTGGCTGTCCTGCACGAGAGCACGCTGGCCGAAATGGGGAAGGTGCAGCACGTACCGCCTTTGGTCGAGCGCGACGGGTCGCGATGTTTCGCGGCCGAGTACGAGCCCCTCTCCGATCGGGGCGTCGATCCGCTGGCGCTGCCCTCGCCCTGCGATCGCCGACGCGTGCTGCGCGGGCGCGGTGAGGATTGCACGATCGAGGGTCCAACCGTCGACGTCGTCGTATGCGTCCATAACGCGCTCGAGGACGTCCGCCGCTGCCTCTGGTCGCTGGTCCACAAGGGCAGTCACCCGTTCCGGCTGATCGTTGTCAACGACGGCAGCGACGCCGAGACGACGGCCTACTTGGAGGAAGCGGCGGCGATCAACCCGGAGTTGACCCTGATCCACAACGACTTGCCGCCACACGGATACACGATCGCAGCGAACCTCGGCATGCGGGAGGCAAACGGCGACTATGTCGTGGTTCTCAACAGCGACACCATCGTCACCTTCGGCTGGTTGGAGCGCCTCATCGCCTGCGGGGAGTCGGACGAGAGGATCGGGATCCTCGGACCACTCTCCAACGCCGCAAGCCATCAGTCGTTGCCCGATCTCCGCGACAGCGGCGGGTGGGCAACCAACCCGCTGCCGCCCTTTTTGACCGAGGACGGAATCAGCAAGGTGCTCGAGCGACTCTCGCCGCGGGAGAGGCCGCGGTTGCCCTTCATCAACGGCTTCTGTTACGTCGTCAAACGAGCGGTCTTCGAGCGGATCGGCTACTTCGATGAGGAGAACTTCGCCAGCGGCTACTGCGAGGAGAACGACTTCAGCTATCGGGCGGCGCAGGCCGGATTCGAGCTGGCGGTGGCAGACGACGCGTACGTCTTCCATGCCAAGTCGAAATCGTTCACCCCGGAGGCCCGCAAGCCGATCGCCCAGCGCAACTACCAGGTCTTCCTCCGCAAGCACGGCGCCGAGGAGATCGAAGCGCTGGTCGGCGAAATGGAGGCTGATACGTCACTGAGTCCGCTTCGCGAAGCCGTCGGCGATGCGATCTCGAGCCCGGCAATGCTGGCGGCTGCCCTCGATGTCGCCCGTGAGGACCCGCTCGAGGTTGCCTTCATCCTGCCGGGGTTCAGCAGCGGCGGATCGGGGGGCGCGCACTCCGTCTACCAGGAGGTGGTCGGCCTGCGAGAGCTGGGGGTGCCGGCCCGCATCCTGATCCCGGACGCGTCGTTGCCGCGCGTCGCCGCTGCCTACGAGGACGATGAGGTCTTCGAGACCTTCTCCGATCTCGACGAGCTCGCGGCCAAGACGGGGGCCGCCGATGTGATCTCGGCGACGCACTACAAGTCAGTGGCGATGCTCGCCGACCTGCGGTCGAGGCGGGACAACTTCCTCCCGGCCTACTACGTCCAGGACTACGAGCCCTTCTTCACCGCGCCGGGCTCGGAGGACTTCAAGGAGGCGATTGCCTCCTATCAAGCCGTTCCCGACTCTCTCCTCTTCGCAAAGTCGCACTGGCTCTGCAACATCGTCGGCGATCGCCACGATCGCCACGTCGCCAAAGTTGAGCCCAGCATCGATGAGAGGCTGTTTAAGCCCGGTGAGGCCTCACGAGAGGCCGGGCCACTGCGAATCGCGGCGATGGTGCGCCCGCGTACCCCGCGCCGCCAGCCGAGCGCCACGCTGGCGGTTCTCGAGGCGCTGCAGCAACGCTGCGGAGATCAGGTGGAGCTGGTCACTTTCGGTTGCAGTGGCGAGGAGTTGGCCGGTCTGACCGGCTCCGCCACCCGGCTCGAGGGCCACCGGGGTGTGCTGACGCGGCCGCAGGTCGCCGAGTTGCTGCGCCGCACCGACGTCTTCCTCGACATGTCGATGTACCAGGCGTTTGGCCGCACCGCCCTGGAGGCGATGGCGTGCGGCGCCACCGCGGTCGTGCCCCGACTTGGCGGCGTCTGGGAGTTCGTCGAGGACGGGGTCAACGCGCTCGCCGTCAATACCAGCGACGTGAATGAGGCGTTTGAGGTCCTCTCGGGTCTCGTTGGCGACCGCGACCATGTGCACTCCCTCCAGGCTGCCGCGCTTCAGACCGCGGCGCGCTACTCGATCGGTCGGGCCTCGGTCTCCGAGTACCTCGTCTTCTCCCAAGAGCACACGCGGCGCTTCGGGCGCGAACGTACGATCCAGCGGTGAACGGCAAGGTAGAGGGGCGCCTCGAGTCAGTAGTCGACGGGCGGGCGATCGGTTGGGCGTGGGACCCTGAGCACCCCGATGAGGCGGTCGAGGTGGAGGTCCTGGTCGACGGTCGTGGGGTCGCCTCGGGAGTCGCCGACGTCGAGCGCCAGGTGCTCGCGGCGGCGGGAATGGGCGAGGGTCGCTATGGCTTCGACGTCGCGCTCCCGCAGGAACTGGGCGACGAGCGGTCGCACACGATCCGGGTCACCGCTGGCCCTGGCGGGCTCCCGGTGCTTGCCGTCGAGCAATTCGAAACCGTCGCGCGCACTGCCGGTGGCATCTGGAGCCAGACCACCTTCATCCCCGAGGACGCCGCCGACTTCCAGGCTCCCTTTGTCCCGGAGCAGGAGCCGCCGCCAGATCCTGGCGCCGCGGCCCTGGTGGGCCGGCGCGACTGGCTGTTCCTGCGTGACGACGCCAATCTCACGCGTGACCAGCTCGGCGGCGGGCCGTTGCTCTCAGCGGAGCAGGTCGAGCAGCGGGCGGAAATGGTGGCAAAGCGCCACCGATCCCTGCGCGAGCTCGGAATCCCATATCTCTTCGCGATCGCGCCGATGAAGGAGCGTCTCTATGAAGAGCTTCTGCCCGACGGGCTTGTACTTGACCCGCACTCCCCCACAGAGCAGGTGAATCGGGCCCTTCGGGGGAAGAGCGACGGCGAGATCCTTGACCTCTTGCCGACGCTCCGCGAGAGCCGCGATGGCGGGGAGGCATTCTCCCGAACTGCCAGCACCTGGAGTGATTGGGGCGCGTTTTTCGCCTATCGCGAGCTGATGAGGGAGGCGCGCAAGCGGGTGATAGCCCTGGGCGATCCGCTTCCATATGACGAGACGGACTTCGTCTACCGAGAGGGGTTTCGCGGTGATCTCGCCGAGAAGCCGAAGTTTGCGCTCGCCGCCGGCGAGTGGGTGTCGGTCGAAACCGAGGACAGTGAGTGGGACGAGGAGATCAAGGTCGCCTCTCTTTCGGGGTTGCGCTCGGTGCGGATGCCTGCCCCGGAGCACCTCGAGGTGACCCCCGGGAGGGCACCGCACCTCTATGAGATCGCCGGCAACCCGGAGCTTCCCCGGGCGGTCCTCCTCGGTGACGCCTGTTGCCTATCTCTGATCCAGTGGCTGGCCGAGCACTTCAGCCGCTTTGTATTCCTCTGGACCCCAGACCTTCCGCTGGAGGCAATCGAGTTGGAGATGCCCGACATCGTCATCCACGTGATTTCCGAAAGGCTCCTGGTTCATGCGCCGTGATCCGGTGCGTCGGTGCGAGGGCCGCCAGCGCTGGGTAGAGGCGGTCGGTGAGCGGACCGAGCCGTCGGGAAATCGGTGGGAACCCAGTAAGGGTTCGAGTGCTCGAAGCCGGACCGAGCGTTTCCGCCAGCTCATCGGCGGAAATTGTCACGGTCGATCGGTTGAAGGGGTTGGGTAGTCGAGGCTCGTAGCAGAGGACGATCCCGGTCGGTGAGCACACGCGGGTCGCCTCACCCAGCGCGCGCACAACGGCATCGTCGCCGGGCATGGACGAGAGCGAGGTGAGCAGGGCGATCAATTCGAACTGTCCGTCCTCGAACGGCAGCGAACGGGCGTCGGCAAAGCGGATATCCGCATTGGACAGCCGCAGCCTTGCCCCTGCGAGGCGTGACTCGATTAGATCGACGCCGTGCAGGAGCCGCTGCTCGACACCGCGTGCCGCGAGCTCGGACAAAAGCCAGCCCGAGCCGCAGCCGACGTCGAGGATCTTCCCGCCTCGCTTGAGCGGCTCCTCGGCAAGCTCGAGAACGGCGCCGAGTAGCTCCTGGCGAATCGCGATGTTCCCCCGGTTGGTGGCCGACCAGCCCTGGCGCTTGCGAGCGCTCTCGGCGTACCCCCGGTAGGTCTGCGTCAGGCGGGCGGCCTCTCGATCTCTTTGCGAGCCGCTCTCCGCCGCTGTCATGGTCGGCTAGGCCGCGGTACGGACTCGGACCGGGTCCCCGAGCAAATCCCAAATCGCGCTGGTGACCAGCTCTATCTGCCATTGCTCCATCTGGGGGAACAGCGGCAGGGTGACGCAGCGGTTCGCGTAGTCCTCGCTGTTGGCAAGCTGGACTCCGGGTTGGGCATGGAGCCCACTCTTGTGAAGCAGGGGGTAGTGGACGCTTGTCTGGACACCCCGCGCGGCCAACGATTTGCGGAATGCATCGCGGTCGATGGACGGGTCGAGCGTTGCCGTGAAGAGGCAGTAGCTGGAGGGTTCTTCTGACGGTGGGGCAGCGGTCGGCTCGAGGGTCTCCAGCTCAAGGAAGGCCTCTCGGTAGGCAGCATCGATGGTCTGGCGAAGGCCGTTGTCCTCATCGAGTCGCTTCAGGCAGCTGAGCAGAAGTGCGGCCCGCGGATCATCGAATCGGTAGTTGAACCCCGATGCTCCGAGCTCGTACTGAGGCGCTGCCTGCTGGTGACGGGTCCAGGCCTGAGAACCGAGCCCATGCCAGCTTTGTCGGGCCACTCGGGTGGCGAGCTCGCTGTCGCTGGTGATCAGCATGCCGCCCTCGCCGATGCCCAGGTTCTTACTGGCCGAGAAGCTAAGCGCTCCCGCTAGGCCGAAGCTGCCGGCGTGGCGCCCGCCTAGCCGCGATCCTGCCGCGTGGGCGGCGTCCTCGATCAGGATTAGCCCCCTTTCGCCGGCGAGTCGAGCGATCTCAGCGGTTTCGCCCAGATGCCCGCCGTAGGCCATTGTGAGGATTGCCCTGGTGCGCTCGCCGATCGCTTCTTCGACGCTGGCGACGGAGAGCCAAGGTTGCTCCGGTCCGGCTATATCCGCGAAGCGGGGGGTGGCGCCGACGTGGGTGATCGCGCTAACCGTTGAGGTGAAGGTCAGCGCCGGGACGATGACCTCATCGCCGGGGCCAAGTTCAGCGGCGAGGCAGGCCAGGTGCAAGGCGGCGCTGCAACTGCTGACGGGAACCGCGTGGCGCACACCCGTGTACTCGCAAAATGCCTGCTCGAGTTCGGCAGTGCGTGGGCCCATCGTCAACCAGCCCGAACGATATGCGTCGAGCAACGCCTCCAAATCCTCGTCCCGGAAAGTTGGTCGGCACAGAGGCACCTGCCAGTTCATCGCGTCTCCAATGCTTGGGTACTTATTTAGACCCTATCGATTATCGTAAGCACGCCTGAGTTCTGGACGGGCATCCGATGCTGCTCAATCGTTCGCGAAAAGTCCGAGGCGCTGTCTTGCGGAAAAAGCTGGTTGGTAAGCGCGCATTCGATCTCCTCGCCGTTCTTTTGATCGTTCCTTTTGCGCTGCCCGTTGCCCTACTGATCTGGGTAGCCGTGCTGCTCGATTCTCCGGGTCCGACCATCTTCCGCGCCGCCAGGATCGGCTACAAGGGCGATTCCTTCGTGATGCTGAAGTTCCGCACCATGCGGATCGATCTACCCGGTAACGCCATCGCCAGTGCGGCAGACGAGCGAATCACCCCTGTCGGCAGATTCCTGCGCACCACGCGGCTCGATGAGCTGCCCCAGCTGTGGAATGTCTTGCGTGGGGAGATGAGCTTCGTTGGACCACGGCCGGAGCTCGAGGAGTTCGTAGAGCTCCACGAACAGGACTACAGGGAGATACTGGCCGTTGCGCCCGGAATAACCGGTCCGACCCAGCTCCGCTACGCGGGGGTGGAGGCCCGGATGCTCAGCTTGCACCAGGACCCGGATGCCTACTACCGCGATCGACTGCTTCCCGACAAGGTCGCGCTCGACCTTGCCTACGTGCGGTCGCACTCCTACGGTCGCGATCTTCTTGTCTTGCTGGAGACACTCGCCCTACCCGCCATCCTGGCCTGGCAGCGTCTCGAGGGGGACGCCTCAAATCCCCGCAGCGGCCGGTCGGTCGCCTACGTCGGGGTTGCGATGGCGATCACTGCCCTGCCCTTGCTTTTCGCAGTGGGCCTGGGATCGCCGCGCTAGAGGCGATCGGATTGTGGCCTTGCTGAAAGGGCGCCGTCGGGTAGCCATCGGGCTCGCCGGGGTGGGCTACTGGGGGTCCAACGTCGCCCGCAACCTCGCTCGCATCCCGGCTTGCGAGCTGCTGTGGTGCTGCGATACGGATGTCGCCTGTCGCGAGCGTGCTTCGTCGCTATTTCCCGATGCGCGTTTTTCGCAGGACTTCGAGGAATTGCTCGCCGACGAGAGCCTCGATGCGGTGGCGATTGCCACCCCGGTGCCTACCCACGCGGCGATGGCCGAGCGCGCAATCGAAGCCGGTAAGCACTGTTTCGTCGAGAAGCCGCTGGCCCAGAGCGCTGCTGATGCCGAACGGGTCGCGGCCCTCGCCGAGGAGCGTGGGGTGGTTCTGATGGTCGGCCATCTGCTCGAGTTTCACCCAGGGGTGGAGGCTCTGCGGGAGCTGATTGCCACCGGCGAGCTGGGCGAGCTCCATTACATCTACTCCCAGCGGCTCAATCTCGGCAAGCTCCGGGCCGACGAGAACGCGCTCTGGAGTCTCGGCGCCCACGACGTCTCCACGTTCTTGAATCTGACCAGGGAACTCCCGCTTGAGGTCAGCGCCCATGGTGAGAGCTACGTTCGCGAGGGGGTGGAGGACGTCGTCTTCGGCCACCTCCGGTTTCCCTCGGGGATGGTCGCCCATATGCACTTGTCCTGGCTGGATCCCCACAAGGAGCGGCGGCTTACCGTGGTCGGCTCGCAGCGGATGGCGGTGTTCGACGACATGGCGACGGAGCGCAAGCTCACGGTCTTCGACAAGGGCTTCGACCAGGACGTGGATTCCAGAGACGCCTACGTCACACGATCCGGTGGCGCGCGCAGCCCGGCGATCGTCGCAGATGAGCCCCTGTGGCTTGAGCTCGAGCACTTCGTCGAGTGCGCCCGCGAGGGCAGCCGGCCGCACAGCGATGGTGCCAGCGGGGTGCGCGTCGTGCGCGTCTTGGAGGCCCTTCAGCTGTCGCTTGAGGCCGGCGGGGTCTCGGTGGCATTGGGGGCGCCGAGCGCCGCTCGGCCGTAAATGCACGGCGGGTCAGTGATCTGGTCGGCTTTTCGATGAGGGTCCTCACTGTCGTTGGAAACCGGCCGCAGTTCGTCAAGGCAGCGGCAGTCTCCCGTCATCTGCGCGAGCAGGCGACGGAGATCCTTGTGCATTCGGGGCAGCACTACGATCGCCAGCTCTCGGCCGTCTTCTTTGAGGAGCTTGGTCTGCCGTGGCCAGATCACGACCTCGCGGTTGGTTCCGGCAGCCATGCCGAGCAGACCGCGGCGACGATGAAGCGGTTGGAGCCGCTGGCCCTTGCTGAGTCTCCCGACGTGGTTCTGGTTTACGGAGACACCAACGCCACCCTCGCCGCCACCCTCGTCGCTGCCCAGCTGTCGATTCCCATCGTCCACGTCGAGGCCGGAATGCGCTCCTTCGATCGCTCGATGCCGGAGGAGGTGAACCGCCTCATCGCCGATCGAGCCTCGGACCTGCTGCTCTGTTCGACCGCGGTTGCCGTCGACAACCTACGGGCCGAGGGGCTGGGCGATCGGGCTCGCCTGGTGGGCGATGTGATGGCGGACATCGCTCTCGAGTTCGGCCCGATCGCCGAGCGGCGCTCGGATGTCCTCGAGCGCTTCGCCCTCCAGCCCGCCGGCTATTTGGTCGCCACCCTGCACCGCGCCGGAAACGTCGGTGACGTTGGCGCTCTGCGGCGCGCTACGGACGTACTGATTGCCGCCGCCGATCTTCACGGGCCACTTGTCTTTCCCGCTCATCCGCGCACGCGGCTGGCCCTCGCTGAGAACGGGCTGCTGGCGCGGCTCGAGTCGAACCCGAGGATCATGCTGAGCGAGCCGCTCGGCTATCTCGATTTCACCTGCCTGATGCGACGTGCCCGGGCAGTTCTGACCGATTCGGGTGGCCTGCAGAAGGAGGCGTATCTGGCTGCAGTGCCTTGTCTCACCCTGCGTGAGCAGACCGAGTGGGTCGAGACGGTCGCAAGCGGCTGGAACCGCTTGGTCGGTCTAGACGCCGAGCTCGCCGTCGCGGCGCTGGGGGAGCTGCTTGGCCGCAGCCTCGATAGCGCGCCCGATCAGAGTCTTTACGGAGCTGGTGACGCCGGCGAGCGCTGCGTTCGCGAGCTGCTTGCCTGGGCTGCGGCTACTGCGCCTTGAGCCGTTTCCCGCGGGCGGCGAAGACTCCGATCCCGGCCGCGACGATCCCGATTCCGACAAGCAGCGCGATGCTCGCGCCGGTAGAGGTGTTGCCCGTGTCGGCAATCTGGGCGCTGGCTGTCGTGCCGGTCACGCTGCGGTCGCCCGGGGAGCCTGTCTCGCCGCTCTGACCTGAGCCCCCTTGACTCGAATCACCCTGCCCAGCGGCCTCGCCACGGCCGGCTGACTCGCTGGACGGGGCCTCCGTGCCAGGGACCTCTGAAGATGAGCCGAAGTTGTTCTCCGAGCGGTAGTAGGAGCCGCTGCCTTCGTCTTCTTCACCAACCGTGCCAGGAGTGCTGGTGGGACCTTCGGTGCCGCCGCTGACCTTGGGCGCGGCTTCGGCGCGTGCTTTTTCGAAGGGCAGCTCGTACACGGAGCCCGACGGGCTCCCGGCTGCTGGATCTCCCGGCGCTGCATATGCTGCCAGCGAATGAGCGAGCAGGGGAAGCAGCGAGAAGGCACAAATCAGGGCTATGCGTCTGACCATCCGGGGGTCATCTTAGGCGCATCGAGCGCAAGTGAGCTGGTGGCGGTGATCCCAGTCGTGTTGGTTGGGGTGCTGTTGCTCGGTTCGCTGTGGTGGGACGGCGCCTTCGACCTGCGCTACTGGGCGCCGCTGACGATCCTCTGCCTGGCCATGCTGGCGTCCCTGACGCTTGCCGGGGCCATTTCACTTCCCCGCCGCGGCCCGCTGCTGGCCGCGGTCCTCGCGATCTGGGTCCTCGCCGCCTTCGCCTGCCTCTCGGCCGCCTGGTCAGAAAGCGCTGCTCAGGCTTGGGAAGGTGCCGCGCGGACCATCCTCTTTGCCGCCATCTTCACCCTTGCGGTAGGAGTTCCCTGGCGCGGCGCCGTCCGGGCGCGGCTCGGTTCGTGGCTGGTGATCGGCGCCGCCACGGTCGCCGGGATCACCCTGGTGCGGATGCTGCTGGGTGGTGCCGAGGACCTCTTCCTCGCCGGACGGCTCAACGAGCCCGTGGGCTACCGCAACGGCACCGCCGCCCTGTTCGCGTTCGCGGTCTGGCCGCTGATCGGTGTCGCGGCCAGGCGCGGTGTGCAGTCCGGCCTTCGCGCCAGCGCCCTGGCGGCGACGGTGCTCATGCTCGGCCTCGCTTTCCTCACCCAGTCACGTGGGGTGCTGCTCGGCTTGGTCGCCGGCGGCTGTGTATCGCTCCTCATCGGCTCCGACCGGGTCCGACGCGCCTGGCTGTGCGCCGCGGCGCTCGCCGGAGTCGCGCTTGCCTCCGGGGCACTGCTGGGCCCCTTCCATGCCTTCGATGGCGGTCTCGGCAACGCGACTGAGGCCGATATTCACGGCGCCGCGGTGGCCCTCCTGGTGCTGAGCGGCTGCACTTTCCTCGCCGGACTACTGTTTTCCGTGCTCGACAACGGCCTGCGGGCGGATGTCTCCGCCAGGATTCGGGTGCGACAGCTGGCCATCGCGGGGCTGCTCGCCTTGGCGTTGGCCGGTGGGGCGGTCGCGATTGCCAAGGTCGGCAACCCGGTCTCCTATGCCAGCGACAAGGTGGACGAATTCACCGACCTCGAAGCCGAAACAACCAGTGCCAACGGCCTCAGGCTCGGCACAGTCGGCGGCCAGCGCTACGACCTGTATTCGATCGCCTGGGAGCAGTTCCTCAAGCATCCCCTCGCCGGCGCCGGCGAGGGCAGTTACAGGTTCGCCTACTACCGCGATCGCCACACCGACAGGAACTTGAGCGATCCCCACAGCGCCCCGCTGCTGCTGCTCGCGGACACGGGGTTGATCGGCTTCGCCCTCTTTGCGATCTGGCTGATCTGCGCCGGCATAGCGATTGCGCGTCAAGCTCGGATCGGGACGGTTTCCGAGCGTGTCTGGATTGCTGGTCTGGCGGCGGCGGCAGCGACCGTCATAGTGCAGTCGTTTGTCGATTGGCTCTGGCTGCTACCCGGTCTGTTCGGTCTCGCTGTGCTGGCCCTTGGACTCGCGGCGAGCGGCGGCACCGGCGCGATCAGGGAGCAGCAAACGCGTGGTGGAGGGTCTCGCATCGGTCGTCTTGCGGTCGTCTTCGTCCTCGGCGCGGCCCTTGCGAGCGTCACCCTCCTCTTCTTCTCGGATTTGTATGCGCGAAAGGCGCGGGTGGAGGCGCTGAGCTCGCCGCAGGCGGCGCTCGACTCCGCGCGCATTGCGGAGCGGCTCAATCCTGTCTCGGTCACGCCGCTATACCTAGAGGCGTCAGCGTTGGAGACGCAGGGGAATAGGGCGGGTGCACGAGCGGCACTGCGAGAGGCGCTGGAGCAGGAGCCGCGCAACTTCGCCACGTTGGGGCTGTTGGGTGACCTTGAAGTGCGGGCCGGCGATGACCGCCGGGCCCATGCGTACTATCGGGCCTCGCTTGAGTTGAATCCTCAAGATATCGGCCTGCGGGAGTTGAGCCGTCGAACGTTGAATGAACGGATGAAATGAGACTTAAGCGTCAACTAGCGGGAGCGGTTCTAATCGGCACTGTGGCAGCACTCGCGATCGTGGCGCCGGTGCAGGCCCACATGCTGAAGGCGATTTGGGGCCCCGCCGAACTGCCGGTCGAAAGTGTTGCTTGCCCAACTCCCACCGCCCCCTGTTCCGCGTTTCCCACCTACAAAGCGCTCGGGGTCGACGTCTACCAGTTCCAGATCCACTGGGATGAAGTGGCCCCGAAGCGGCCGGCCGAACCGCGAAACCCCAATGATCCGGCCTACGATTGGAGCGATATCGACCCGATCGTTCAAGCAGCGGTGGCAAGCGGAATTCGCCCAGCCGCGCTGATCCAGCACTCTCCAACCTGGGCGAGCGGCCACCGCGTTCCCTTCTGGGCGCCAAAGAAGCCCGAGTGGTACGCCGACTTCGCCTTTGCCGCCAGTAAGCGCTATCCCAGCATTCGCATGTGGATGATCTGGGGTGAGCCGAGTCGTGGGGAAAGTTTCCAGCCGATGAGGCGAGGACAGCCGGAGGGCCCCCGTCGCTATGCCGAATTGCTGGACAGTTCCTATGTCGCTCTGAAGCAGGCAAGTAAGGGCAATGTCGTGATCGGTGGAATGACCCTTAACGGCGGGACGATTCCCCCGCCACAGTTCCTCGATTGGATGAAGCTGAAGAACGGGCGACCGCCGCGGATGGACCTCTGGGGCCACAATCCGTTTGACGCTCGCTTCCCGCGCCTGCATGACAAGCCGCTGGGCAATTTCCGCGGCTTCAACGACATCGACACCCTGTACCACGAAATACAGACCGTGTATCGCAAGGGGGGGCGTAAGGTGCCCCGCCTCTGGCTCTCCGAGTGGACGATCGTCTCGGACAAGCCGATTCCTCTGTTCAGCGGATTTTTCGTCTCACGCAAGGAACAGGCGCTGCGGCTGAATGCCGCCTACCAGATCGCCGATCAGACCAACTACGTGGCCGGTCTCGGTTGGTTCACCCTGCTTGACGAACCCTGGAGCCCGCAAAGCGCCGCCTGGGGACTGATGCAGTACAACGGCGTGCCCAAGCCCTCTTTTTACGCCTACCAGAACGCATTGCGATAATCGGGCAATGGGACACGGCCAGGAGGGGCAGGGCCCGGTAGCGCTGCTGCGCAGCGTGCCGCTCTTCGCCGACCTCGAGGAAGGCGAGCTGGAGCGTTTTTCGCGCGTTGCCGTCGCTCGTTCCTTTCCCGCCGCGACCCGCGTCTTTCACGAGGGCGACCACTCCGACGCCTGCTACATCGTCCGCGATGGCAGCTTCCGGGTCACCAGGGAGCACTCCGACGGCCGCGCGATCACCCTGGCCACGCTTGGCCACGGCGACATCTTCGGCGAGCTGGCGATGCTTGATGGCGAGGTGCGCTCGGCCAGCGTCGAAGCACTGACCGACGGCGAGCTGCTCGCCCTGCCGGCGGGCGAGGTGCGGGCGTTGCTCGCCCGCCATCCAGAGATCACGGTGAAGCTGATCGCGGCGCTGGTGCGGCGCCTGCGCAGCGCTAACGAGCGGATCTCACGCCAGTCCTTCCAGACCGTGCCAAGCCGCGTCGCTGGCGTCCTTTCACAGCTCGTCGCCGAGGAGTCGCCGCGCAACGGCGAAGGCGCCGAGGTGACGATCCGGATGAACCAGGCCGACCTGGCGCAGCTGGCGGGAACCTCGCGCGAGAGCGTCAGCCGCTTCCTCGCCGATCTCGACCGCGCCGGGGTTGTCCGTCCCGGCCGCGGGCGCGTCACCGTGCTCGCGCCGGAGAAGCTGCGCAACTACATCTTCTAGCTGGGATCAGCAGCCGGCTGGATCGGGATCGGAGCGATCCTTGCCGACCTCATCGTCGCCCCCACCGCACCGGATCGAACGGTCCCGTTGGCCGTCAACCGCGTCGATTGTGTCGTCACCGCCCTTAGCGATGAAGGTGTCGGCACCGAGGTGTCCCATCATGCTGTTGGCGCTGTTGTCACCGATCAGTACGTCGGGACCATCCGAGCCCTCGAGGCTCTCGTTATCGCCGAAGACGCGGTCCGGAGAACCGCAGCCGGCCGGACCGCCGGTACCGCCTAGTTCGACCGTCAGGTCCGCGTTGGAGCGCCCGTAGGAGACCGTATCGTCGCCTGGCCCACCGTTGTACGTGTGGCCCTGGCAAACCGCTACGGAGGAGACAAGCAAGTCGTTCCCGGGCCCCCCGGCCAGCTGGTCGGACCCAGGGTCGGCGTAGAGGACGTCGCTGCCGGCGTTGCCGATCAGGGTGTCGTTGCCGTTATCGGGGCTGTTGTAGTTCTCGCCGGCTTCCAGCACGTCGTCGCCGAGACCGCCGCTGAGCGTGTCGGAGCCGGCGTTGCCGTTGGCCCGTACCCTCTCGCCGGCCGGGACGCTGTCGTCGACGGCGATCGTGTCGTTGCCGAGGCCGCCCGTAAGCACCACCAGACCGGTAGCCACGCTCGTTGGACAATTGACGACCGTGTTACCGCCGACGAGGGAGCAGCCGTCGCCGGGATAGACGCCGCTGCTGTCGGAGACGACCCAGCCAGCGTTGAAGGAAACGTGCACGTCATTTGCGCGCGCGTCACCCTGCACGATCAGGCTGGCGCCGTCGAGGCCTTGGTTGAGGATCACGAAGGTGCCGCTGCCGGGCGGATTGGCTTCTACGCCGCAGGAGTGCTCGGTTGCGAAGCCGTCGCACTCGTCGGTCCCCGCACCGCCAAAGGCTTCGTCGGGGCCACCGGCGCCGTCGAGGTCGTCGTCGCCGACTCCGCCGTCGAGTCGGTTGACGTCGCCGTCGCCGAAGATCTGGTCGCCTTGGGGTGAGCCGACCACGTCCTCGAATCCCTGTAGGGCGTCGTGGCCATCTCCTTTGGAGCGTCCAGAGGAGAGGTCGATGATGACGCCGCTGCGAGTTGCGCTCGCGTAAGAGACGATGTCCAGGCTGCCCGGTCCGCCGTCGAGCATGTCTTCGCCGCTGTCGCCGCGAACGACATCGCCGTCTCCCTCACCGCCGGTGGCGCTGTCGCTGCCCGCGCCCCCGAAGACGAAGTCGTTGCCGGCGCCACCGTCAAGCTTGGGGTCATCGCCTGGGCCACCGTCGATCTGGTCGCTGCCGGGCCCACCGTCGATCTCATCGTTGCCCTTGTCGCCGGAGAGCCTGTCGTCGCCGCCCCCGCCGTCCTCCTGGTCGCTGCCCTTGTCGCCGTTGAGAAAGTCATTTCCCCCCGCCCCGATCAAGGTGTCTGGGCCCTTGGCGCCCAGAAGGTCGTCGTCGCCGGCGCCGCCCACCAGGCTGTCCTTGCCCTCGGCGCCGCTGAGGTCGTCATTGCCCCCGCCACCATCGAGGTGGTCGGAGCCCGTGTCTCCAGCGAGCCGGTCATCGCCAGCTTCGCCGTTAAGGTTGTCGAAGCCACGGCCGCCTTGAAGTTTGTCGTCGCCCGGGCCTCCGCAGATCGTGTCGTTTCCGTTCGGGCCGCCGCTGATGCGATCGTTGCCACCGCCGCCGTAGATCACGTCGCTTGCCTTCTTGCCGACGATCACGTCGTTGCCGGCCGTGCCGACGATCGTGGCGTGCTTGCCGTCGCAGCTTGCGGCCTGGGCTACGCCCCCGAAGGCAAGCAGCACGGCGACCACGGCGGCCGCAAACACGGCCACGGATCTCCCGCGGTGGATCGTCGCTCGTTGCATCTCCCTCCCATCGACCCGTTTCCCTGGGCTCTACACATCGGATCGAACAAATGTCCAGGGTAAAGATCCGCTTGAGCCGGCTCCATAGACAAACAGGCAAGTTCTTCAAACCGAGGCTGGATCCGGTTTTGCCTGGCCGGGGACCGCCCTCTGCCTGGGTCAGATACGCTCGCTTCCGCATGAGGGGCGGCATCTACGTACTCAACTTCTACTCGCCGATTTTCGTCGACCAGCTCAAGCGCGGCCGCAAGACGGCGACGATCCGGCTCGGCGACAAGAGCAACAAGTACGAGCGCGGTCAGGTCGTCTGGATCACGGTCGGCTTTCGCCACAGCCCGCGCGAGAAGATCTTCACCGCGGTGATCGACGACGTCGAGGTGAAGCGGATCTCCGAGCTCTCGCCGCGCGACATCGAGCACGACAACCCTGAGTTTCGCCGGCTCGAGGACGAGATCAAGTTCCTCGAACAGATCTACGGCCGCCCCGTGGCCCCCGACGAAACCGTCACCGTGATCCGCTTCTCGCAGATTGTCGAGCCGCCGGGGGCGCATTTCGGCAACGGAGAGACCCCGCACCACAATTGATCGCGGAGGCCTTCGCGTCCGTGTCCAGGCCCGATGGCTAACTACGAGTTCCTCACCACCTGGCTGTTGGAGTCGCCGCGCGAGCCGGTTTGGGAGGCGGTCTACGACCAGGCCCGCTGGCCGCAATGGTGGCGGGGGGTCGAGGAGGCCGAGGAAGTGCGGGGCGGTGAGGAGAACGGCATCGGCACGGTCTCGCGGCTGGTCTGGAAGAGCCTGCTCCCTTACAGGGTCGAGTTCAAGGTGACAACGACCCGGGTCGAGCACTTGCAGCTACTTGAGGCGGACGCCGTCGGCGAGCTGAGCGGGGTCGGCCGCTGGCGCTTCTACGAGCAAGACGGCATCACTGCGGTGCTCTACGAGTGGAACGTGGCGACCAGCAAGGCCTGGATGAACCTGCTGGCACCAGTCGCACGCCCGATTTTCGAGTGGAACCACGACTGGGTGATGGCCCGCGGCGGCGAGGGAATCGCGAAGCTCCTCGGCTGCAAGCTCCTCGCCAACGGCTGAACAGCCCGCCGATGGGCCTAAAACGGGACATATAGACCCGTTTTAGGCCCATCGGCCCCTACAGTCGCTTGACTCGCTATCTTTTCGTGCCTTGGCACTCTCACCTGAAGAGTGCCAAACAGTCTTGAACTTCTGACCCACCCCTGACCCACAAATGGAGGTATACGGATGAAGCTGAAGCCCCTCGGGGACCGGCTGATCGTGAAGCCGATCGAGGAGGAGGAGACGACTGCCAGCGGCATCGTCCTTCCCGACACCGCTAAGGAGAAGCCCCAAAAGGGCAAGGTCGTCGCCGTCGGTGACGGTGCGATCAATGAGGACGGAACCCGCCGCCCGCTCGACGTGGGCGAGGGCGACGAGGTCCTCTACTCCAAATACGGCGGCACCGAGGTCACCGTCGAGGATGAGGAGCTGCTCGTTTTGCGCGAGTCAGATGTCCTCGCCAAGCTCGGCTGACCGTTCGCCAACCAGGACTTAGATGAACCAAGGAGGACTGAAAACAGATGGCTCATAAGGAGCTGAAGTTCAGCGAGGAAGCACGGGGGGCCCTGCAGGCCGGTGTCGACGCAGTTGCCGACGCGGTCAAGGTCACCCTCGGCCCGAAGGGTCGCTACGTCGTGCTCGACAAGAAGTTCGGCGCGCCGACGATCACCAACGACGGCGTCACCATCGCCCGCGAGGTCGAGGTCGAGGACGTCTTTGAGAACCAGGGCGCACAGCTTGTCCGCGAGGTCGCCACGGCGACCAACGACGTCGCCGGTGATGGTACGACGACGGCGACGCTGTTGGCCCAGATCATCGTCCGCCAGGGCCTCAAGAACGTCGCCGCCGGCGCCAACCCGCTGGCCCTGCGCCGCGGGATCGAGGCCGCTGTCGAAGATGTGGTCGAGACCCTGCGTGAGAAGCAGTCCAAGGAGGTTGCGGGCAAGGAGCAGATCGCCCGCGTCGCCGCCATCTCCGCCGGCGACGACGAGATCGGCAACGTGATTGCCGACGCGATCGAGAAGGTCGGTAAGGACGGCGTCGTCAACGTCGAGGAAGGCCAGACCTTCGGCATGGAGCTGGAGTTCACCGAGGGGATGCAGTTCGACAAGGGCTACATCTCGCCGTACATGGTCACCGACCAGGACCGCATGGAGGCGGTACTGGAGGATCCCTACATCCTCATCGCCAACCAGAAAATCGGCTCCGTGCGCGACATCCTGCCGATTCTCGAGCAGGTGATGCAGGGCGGCAAGCCGCTGATGATCATTGCCGAGGACGTCGAGGGCGAGTGCCTCGCGACGCTCGTCGTCAACAAGCTCCGCGGCACCTTCACCGGCGTCGCGGTCAAGGCACCCGGTTTCGGCGATCGCCGCAAGCGGATGTTGGAGGACATCGCGATCCTCACCGGCGGCGAGGTGATCACCGAGGAGATGGGCCTCAAACTCGAGAACACCCAGCTCACCCAGCTCGGTAAAGCCCGCCGCGTCGTCATCTCCAAGGACACGACGACGATCATCGACGGCGCCGGCGAGGGTGACGACATCAAAGGCCGGATCAAGCAGATCAAAAACGAGGTCGAGAACACCGACTCCGATTTCGATCGTGAGAAGCTCCAGGAGCGCCTCGCCAAGCTGGCCGGCGGTGTCGCCGTGGTCAAGGTCGGCGCTGCCACCGAGACCGAGATGAAGGAGAAGAAGCACCGCGTCGAGGACGCGCTGCAGGCGACCCGCGCCGCGCTCGAGGAGGGCGTCGTGCCGGGTGGTGGCGTTGCCCTGCTCAATGCCCAGGCCGATCTCGATCCGGACAAGCTCTCCGACCCCGACGAGGCGACCGGAGCACGGATTGTCCACCGGGCGCTCGAGGAGCCGGTCCGCCAGATCGCCGAGAACTCCGGCGAGGAGGGCTCGGTCGTGGTCAACAAGGTCCGCGAGCTGAAGGCCGGCGAAGGCCTCAACGCGGCAACCGGCGAGTACGGCGACCTGATCGCAGCCGGCGTGATCGACCCGACCAAGGTCACCCGGTCGGCGCTCGAGAACGCAGCCTCGATCGCGAAGAACATCCTCGTCACCGAGGCGATCATCGCCGAGCCGCCCGAGAAGGAAGGCGCTGGCGGCGGCGGAATGCCCGGCGGTATGCCAGATATGGGTGGCATGATGTAAACGACGCCGCCCAGGCGTATCCTCGCCTCAACAGGCGAGTGACTTTGACGAGAGGCCCGGCAACAGCCGGGCCTCTCGCGTATTACGACACGAATCCGCGCGACGCTCACGAGCTTCCGCGCACCACCCGCGCACCCAACTCCGCCACGCTCCACCAGTGCCCCCCACCCCCACCGCCGACGGGACTCAAAGTAGAGATATAGACCACTTTAAGTCCCGTCGATCGGGAGTCGACGGTGAGATTGCCCGCATTGCCGATTACCAGCACGGGCTTGTGACACTTGGGCAGCTACGCGAGCTGGGTATCTCTAGGAGCGCCGTCTATCAGCGAGCAAGGGGCGGTCGCCTACACCGGGTTCATGAGGGCGTCTATGCGGTGGGCTACTCGCAGCTCACGCGGGAAGGACGTTGGATGGCGGCCGTTCTGGCCGGAGGTCCCGACGCGGTCCTGTCGCATCGCTCTGCAGCTGTCTTGTGGGGCATACGGGATGTCGATCGTGGTTCAGTCGATGTGACTGCGCCTAATCGTCGGGGCAGACATCCGCCGGGCATAGATGCGCATCGCTACTCGTTGCCCGCGAGCGATTGGACGACCTTGCGTCGAATTCCCTGTACGACCGTGGAGCGGACGCTGCTCGACTTGGCAGCAGTCATCCCGATGTGGCAGCTGAGGAAGGCGCTTGCTGAGGCTGAGGTGCTGCGAAACGTCGATCTATCCGCCCTTCGCGCCCTACTTCGGCGCAGTCGTGGTCGCCGCGGGGTTGCGCGCCTTCGCCTCATCCTCGACGAGCTTCATCCCGAGACAAGGAGGACTCGTAGCGAATTGGAGCGCATGTTCCTTGGCATGTGCCGACATGGCGAGCTTCCGACGCCCGAGGTCAATGTTTCCCTGAGCGCCGGCGGCCGGCGGCTCAAGCCGGACTTCCTCTGGCGCGACGCGGGGCTAATCGTCGAGGCCGATAGTCGCCGCTTTCACGACACCGATTCTGCCTTTCAGAACGATCGTCAGCGAGAGCAGCTCCTGCAACTGGCCGGCTGGCGTGTTTCCCGTTGTACATGGGAGCAGGTCGAAAGAGAACCCCAGCGTCTAGCCCAGACAATCAAGGCCATACTAGCTCAGACAAATCCGCGCCGACGGGACTCAAAGTAGAGATATAGACCACTTTGAGTCCCGTCGACCCCAGTGACGCGGGCGCTACGAAGCCTTGGCGGTTTTTGGCGGCGGTGGGGGGAGCGGCGGCAACAGGCCGGCGTTGTATTCGGCGTATTGGAGGAAGCTTGGGCGACGAATCTTCAGGCGCAGGGTGTTTGTCGTGCGCGGGTAGAGGCCTAGGTCATAGGGGTTTGCGCCGGGGCCGAAGCCGAGGTAGTAGACGAGCATGCGGACGCGGGGATGTTTCACGGTCCAGGCGATCAGTTCTTTGACGAAGCGGGGATCGTCTTTGCCGGAGACGGCCCACTCGGTGATCGCGACCGGCTTGCCCTTCCACTGTTTGCCGATGTAGAAGCGGTTGAGGTCTTCCCAGACCGGATATTCGGAGTAGAAGTCGGTCCCGACCCAGTCGACCCAGCGACTCCCCGGCCAGTAGTTGCCTGGGAAATTGCCCTTCACCCGCGGCGATCCTCCCGGCAGGGGGCTCCAGATGATGCTCACCGGGGCCGCGGCTAGAACCGTCGGGTTCGGGCCCTTGGTCCGGTTCAGCGGCGGCAACCCGATTCCGGCCAGGGTCGCGTTGATCCCTTCCAGGGTCTGGCCGCCGCGGACGATCGCGACGATGCGGCGGAAGGCCTGCTTGTACCAGCCGGTCGTGTGTTCGCCGCCCTTCTGGCTGCCGTCGCAGTTGACCGCCGACCAGGCGTTGAGGCAGCGGTTGGGCTCGCCGAGGGGCCTGACGTAGGCGGGCAGGCCGCGTTTGGCGAAGAAGTCGTTGAGCTGCAACAGGTAGTCGTCGCCCGCCCCGAGCGCGATCTGCTCCGGCGTAATCAGCTCGGTCAGGTTCTGGTCGTCAGCGGTCGAGATCGCCAGGACCGGCCTGGTCGAGGTTTCGCGCCAGCGTTCATAGGCCTGGTTGAGGCTGTTGCCCCAGGGATGGAAGGTCTCCAGCAGGGCCGGATGCTTCGCCATCAGTTCGGTGAATTCGTTGAACTCCTGGGTCGAGCCCTTGTCACTGATGCCGAAGAGGACGTTCGGCTTGGGCGGGACCAGCGTCAGCGCCGAGGCCTGCCCCGCAGCCGCGATCGTGACTACGGCGAGCGCCAGGGCCGCGGACCGCCTAAGAATCATCCAGGACATCGATCATCCTCCTCGGCTCGACTCCAAGCGCCTCGGCATCGGCCGTGCCACGCTCGCTGACCATCGGAACCTCCATCAGCTCCGCCTCCTCCCAGGTAGCAAACACGGCCTCGCCGACGATGGAGCGGGCCGCGATCAGGCTGGCGCGGATCAGCGGCAGCGGCATGTGGACGAGCGCGCGAGGGCGCCCGGCAATGCGGCTGACCAGATCGGACATGTCGTCATAGCTGAGCACCTCGGGGCCGGCGAGCTCATAGCGATCGCGGTCACCCTGCCTGAGGGCAGCGACGACGCAGCGAGCCGCGTCCTGAGCCCAGATCGGCTCGAAGCGAGCTCGGCCGTCTCCCGAGACCGGCAGCACCGGCAGGAAGGAGAAGCGGCGCAGCAGGGTTATCCAGGGGTCTGAGTGGTCATAGACGATCGAGGGAGCGAAGATCGTCGTCTGCAGCGAAGAGGAATCGACCGCCTGCTCGGCCAGCCACTTGGCACGGAAGAAGCGGGTGCGCTGCGCGGCCGAGGCGTTGAGGGCGCTGAAGAAGACGAAGCGCTCGACGCCGCTGCGCTCGGCGGCGCGCAGCAGCCGCACCGTGGCCAGCCCGTTGAGCTCCTCGATCCGGCGCGGCGGCTGGTCGCGAATCGTCGCCGCCAGGTGGATCACCGTGTCGACACCTCGCAGCGCCTGGCGCACCAAGTAGGGATCCGACATCTCGCCGAGGTCGC
Source organism: Solirubrobacterales bacterium (assembly GCA_035605695.1). Classification (GTDB taxonomy): domain Bacteria; phylum Actinomycetota; class Thermoleophilia; order Solirubrobacterales; family 70-9; genus VRUE01. The sequence goes on from DATNGZ010000077.1 coordinate 78,214, forward strand.
CGAGGGCGATCTGCACGTCGACCCGGCGCGGGCCCAGGCGGCGCGGCTCACGGACCAGGCAGCGCACGTCCTCGCCGCTCTCGAGCAGCAGCGGCAGCAATCGCGATCCAACGCTTCCAGTGGCCCCGGTCAGCAGCAGCATCGAGGCCGATGCTAGTGATGGTGCTTCAGGGCCTTCGGCCAGGGAGCCGCGATGAGATCGACCTTGCCGAATTTCGGCTGTCGAGCACGTTGCCGCCGCCCAACCCCTAAAATGTGCGTCCGCGCTTTGGTGGAGGCCAAGCCTCCCGCCGCGCACCGAAAAGACGACCCAGGAGAAAGTCTCGAATGACCTACGTCATCGCCGAGCCGTGCATCGGCACCAAGGACAACTCGTGTGTCGAGGTCTGTCCCGTCGACTGCATCCACCCGACGCCCGACGAGCCCGACTACGACTCGGTCGAGATGCTCTACATCGACCCGGACGAGTGCATCGACTGCGACGCTTGCGTCGAGGCATGCCCCGTTGACGCCTGCTTTGCCGAGGACCAGCTTCCGGCCGAGTGGGCCAAATACGCCGAGATCAACGCGAACTACTACAAGAGCAAGAGCGCGGCCTGAGGCTGCCAGCTCGGCTCAGCCAGCTTTAGACGGGCGGCCCCAGCGGGCCGCCCGTTTTCTACCCCTGAACGACGGGAAGCGGGATACCGCCGACCGGCGGCGCTTCGGCCATTGCCGGCACCGCCTGCAGGACCGGCAGCTCCTGCGGGGTCGTGGCGACGATGCCGCGAGCCGCTTGCCGGATCGCCTGCGAGGCGGGCGAGTCGGGCTCGGCGGTAACCAGCGGCGTGCCGGCGTCGGCGTGTTCGCGCAGTGCCTCGGAGAGCGGGACCTTGCCGAGCAGCGGGATGTCGAGTTCGTCGGCGAGCAGCTGGCCGCCGCCCTCGCCGAAGATCGTGAAGCGATCGCCGTTGGGAGTCGTGAAGCCCGACATGTTCTCGATCGCGCCGAGCAGCTCGAGGTCAAACTTGAGCGCCATCTCGGCGCCGCGCTTAGCGACCGTCTGCGCCGCCGGCTGCGGCGTGGTGACGATCAAGAACTTGGCCTGGGGAAGCAGTTGGGCGAGCGTCATCGAGACGTCGCCGGTCCCGGGGGGAAGGTCGAGCAGCAGGTACTCCAGCTCGCCCCAGGCGACGTCCTCAAGGAACTGCTGGATCGCCTTGTGCAGCATCGGCCCGCGCCAGACCACGGCGGAGTTCTCCTCGACGAAGAAGCCGATCGACATCACCTTGACCCCCCCCGCCGCCTCCAGCGGCAGGATCTTGCGCTCGCCGTTGACCTCGGGCTTGCGATTGACACCTAGCATGCGCGGGATCGAGTAGCCGTAGACGTCGCAGTCGAGCGCACCGGACGGGTGGCCTTCGGCGCTCAGCGCTGCGGCTAGGTTGGCGGTCATCGTCGACTTGCCGACGCCGCCCTTGCCGGAGGCGACGCAGATCACGTTTTTCACCTGGGCCAGGGCGCCGGCCGGCAGCTTGCCGCGGCCTAGCGTTTTCTGCAGAGCGCCTTTCTCCTCGTCGGAGAGGACGTCGAAGCCGACCGCGACCGCGGTAACTCCATCCAGCTCTGAGACTTGCTTGGCAACCGCATCTTCGAAGTGGGAGCGGATCGGGCAGCCGGCTGTGGTCAGCGAGACCACGACGTCGACTCGCCCGTCGTCCTTGACCTCGATCGAGCGCACCATGCCCAACTCGACGATCGAGCGCCGCAGCTCCGGGTCGATCACGGCGCGCAGCTTCTCGGTTATCTGATCCTGTGTGGGAAGTGGCATTGAGGCCATTCTGGCAAAGGCACCACCGCGGCAGCGGCAGCCGGGTTTCGACGGACAGGGGGGAGAGATTTCTCCGCTGCGCCCTTAGCCCTCCAGATGCTGTCGAGCAAAGGAGGATTCATGTCGGGGACGCGCGGTGGTTTGGCGCGGTTGCTTGCGATGGGAGTGGCGCTGGCGCTTGCATTGCTGTTGCTTGCGGCCAAAGAGGCGACCGCGGGCAAGTACGCGGTCGCCCAGTGCGGCTGGTACATCGGCGCTGACGCAAGCTGGGCCGATTCGACCGGCGGGGCCAAGTTCCGCCCCGATGGCTGGTGCGTTCCGCCAGCCGGCCAGGACCCCTTCGATGGCGCTCACCTGAAGAGCTTCACTCGCGATGGGCAGGCGACCATCTCCGGCACCCGCTACGCCCGTTGGCGCTGGGATGCCCCGGCCGGGACCGGGATCTCCCAGGTTCGCGGCACCTGGTGGCACGCCCTGCACGACGGTATGGAGCAGCGGATCGGGGTTGGCACCTGGAACGGTGGTTTCGACGTCTTCGCCGCGGCTGGCGGCACAGACACCACTCCGCGCGAGTTCGTCGCCGGCTTCAATCCGGCCCAGCCCGCACTGGAGGATCGCTTGCTCTGCGCCAGGGCCGAGAGCAAATGGTGCAGCATCGACCCTGGCTCCTGGTCGGCGATACGCGCCCTCACCATCACCGTCCAGGACGATCTCGGGCCGGCGGCGGCGATCGGCGGCGACGTCACGGCCGGCGGTTGGCGCCGCGGCGTGCAGGGCGTTAGCTTCTGGGGAAGCGACACGGGCGGCGGCGTCCGCTTCGGCGAAACGGCGGTCGATGGCGCCCGCGTGAACCTGACTGAGTACGGCTGCGCCAAGGCTCTGATCGGCGGGGTTTGGGAGGCGACGCAAATGCGTCCTTGCAGCCTCGGTGTCTCCGCCAGCGCTCCGCTTGACACCACTCGGTTCAGCGATGGCCCGCACGGCATCCACCACTGCGTCACGGATTTCGCCGGCAACGTTGGCTGCACTCCCGACCAGGCCTTTTACGTCGACAACAACCCGCCGGCTCATCCTCGCAACCTGGCCCTTGCTGGCGGCGAGGTCTGGCGCCGCACGAATGACTTCGATCCCGCTTGGGTCGACCCCGACCAGGGCGCGGCGAGCGCGATCGGCGGCGCCTCCTGGCGGATCGAAGGGCCCAATGGGTACGACAGCGGAGTCAAGTTCGCCCCCGGACACAATTTGAGTGCGCTGCAGAATCTCTTCGTGCCGCGGGCCGGCCTTTTCTCGCTCAGCATCTGGCTGCGCGACGAGGCCGGCAACGAGGCGCCGTCCTCGGCCGTCTCAGTGCCGCTGCGCTTCGATGACGTGCCGCCCGGTGTTGCTTTTGATCCCGCCGGCGCCGGCAGCGTTCCCGAGCAGATTCGCGCGCTAATTACCGACACGCATTCGGGTCCTGTAGGTGGAGAGATCGACTACCGGCGACTCGAGAGCCAGCAGTGGACCGAGTTGCCGGCGAAATTCCAACGCGATGCCGCCGACTCGGCTCAGCTGATCGCGCGCCTGCCGGGCGATCTCGGCCCAGGCACTTACGTGTTTCGCGCCCGCGCCGCTGACGGCGCCGGCAACGAGGCGACGACAACTCGCCGTTCCGATGGCACCGAGATGACGGTTCGCAAGGTCGCCTCGGGCGCGGTGGCCGCGATCAAGCGGGCGGAGCCGGCGCAAGCGATGCGGAGTAAGGCACGGATCTTCGCTCGGCTCGCCTGGCGCGGGCGCAGCGGTACCGAGTTGACCGTTCCATTCGGGGCGGCGGGCGACCTCAGCGGCCGCCTGCTCAGCGCCGATGGCGCCGGCCTTGCCGACCGCACCCTGCGGGTCGTCTCGCGGCCCTCTCGCGGGGCGCTCGCGCACCCCCGGGTCAACGAGGTCGTGACCCGGCAGCACGGCGGCTTTCAGTTGCAGCTCCCGGCCGGCACCTCGCGCCGGATCGCGGTTTCTTTCCCCGGTGATGCGCATCTCGAGAGTGCGAGCCGCAGCCCGCTGACGCTGAGGGTGCGCGGCGGCATCGAGTTGCGGGCGTCCCCGCAAGCCCTGCATACCGGTGAGGCGATTCACTTCAACGGTCGGGTGCGTACGCTCGGCGCGCCGATGCCGCGTCGCGGCAAGCTGGTCGCGATCCAGTACTACGAGACGGCGGCAAAGCGCTGGCGCCCGGTCCTCGTCACCCGCAGCGATCACAGCGGCCACTTTCACGCCAGCTATCGCTTCCGCTACGTCAGCGGCTCGGCCAGTATCCGCCTCCGCGCCTGCTCGCTTTCGGAGGAACGCTGGCCCTACGCGCCAGGGGTGTCGCGACCGCTCACCATTCGCGTAACCGGGTAGGCTGAGGCGATGTCGCAGGCGACCCTTCACACCAGCGCTGGCGCGATCGTGCTCGAGCTGCACGACGATGACGCGCCGAAGACGGTCGAGAACTTCCGCAAACTCGCCGCCGACGGCTTCTACGACACGCTCGTCTTCCACCGGGTAATCCCCGACTTCATGATCCAGGGCGGCTGCCCTGAGGGAACCGGTCGCGGCGGTCCCGGCTACACCTTTGAGGACGAGTTCAACCAGCACAAGGTGGCGCGGGGGGCGCTGGCGATGGCCAATGCCGGCCCCAACACCAACGGTTCGCAGTTCTTCATCGTTACCGCCCAGTCGGCCCCCTGGCTCGACGGCAAGCACACCGTCTTCGGCCAGGTCGTCGAGGGCATGGATGCCGTCGACGCGATCGAGGGGACCGAGACCGACGCGTCCGACGCGCCGCTCGAGCCCCAGGCGATCGAGCGCGTCGAGCTCGCCGACTAGCTCGCTTCAGGCGAAGCTGGTGGGGTGTCGGTAGGCGGTCCTTCGCCGCTCCGACGTTGACGCCGTTGCCGAATGGCTTCCCCTGGGCGCCAGAGGCTGACTAGCCCGGCGACGAGGGTGACGAGGAAGATCTGGCCGGCCATCATCTCCAGGCCGGAGGTCAACCGTCCTGGTTGGCCCCCGGGGACGAGGTTGCCATACCCGGTGGTGGTCAGCGTTGTGTAGCTGAAGAAGAGGAAGTCGGTGCCGGTGGGGTTGGGGTGGCCTTCGAAGAACGGCCCGCCCTGGACCCGGTCGATCACGCCGTAGAGAAAGGTGAAGAGGATGCCGAGCACCGCGTAGACGCTGAGCGCGCCGAGGATCGTGCGCGAGCCGACCTCGGGGGCCATCACGACCCGCCGCAGGACCGCCCCCATCGCGACGGCCAGGAGCGATACCTGGATCAGCGTCGCGAGGTTGAGCCACAGATGATTGTCAGAAGCCGCTCCAACCGCGGCGAGCACCACAGTCAGCACTGAGAGCGTCAGGGCGAGACGCACGAGTCTTGGCCGGGCGTGCGAGCTGACCAGGGCTACCACTGAGGTCGCGCTCGTCGCCAGCGTGAGCGCAACGGAGCCCCAGCCCCGATTCTCGAGCAGCGACGCCAGCACGTAGGTGATCATCACCAGGACGAAGACCAGCCCAAAGGCGTCGCTGGCCCTCTCGGCCCGCTGCAGCCAGCGCTCACGCGTACGCGCCCGGCGCGCTGCTGTCTCCATCCCCGCACGTTCGGGCAGCGCCCTGGCTTTCCTGCCGCTGCACGCCTCCCTGATAGACCTCGTCCGTGGCAGACGAGATATGGACCGCTGTCGATGAGTACGTGGCCGGCCGGTTGGCGCCCCACGACGAGGTGCTGCAAGCAGCCCTGCGAGCCAGCGAGGAGGCGGGGCTGCCGCAGATCCAAGTCTCGCCCGCCCAGGGCAAGCTGCTCTACCTGCTGGCGAAGTCGATCGGCGCCGAGCAGGTGCTCGAGTTCGGCAGCCTCGGCGGCTACAGCACGATCTGGCTGGGACGCGCGATTCCCGCCGGCGGTCGTCTCGTCACCCTGGAGGCGGAGCCCCGCAACGCCGAGGTTGCGAGCGAGAACATAGGCCGCGCCGGGCTGGGCGATCTCGTCGACCTGCGGGTCGGACCTGTCCTCGACCAGCTCCCCCAGCTCGAGGCGGAGGGCGCCGGTCCCTTCGACCTGACCTTCATCGACGCCGACAAGATTCACACGCCCGATTACTTCGCCTGGGCGCTCGATCACTCCCGCCCCGGCAGCCTGATCATCAGCGACAACGTCGTCCGGTTCGGCGGCCTAGCGGATCCCGACAGCGACGATCCGACAATCCCGGCTCAGCGCCGTCTGCACGAGATGATCGCCGCCGAGCCGCGCGTCGAGGCGACGACGATTCAGACCGTTGGCGTCAAGGGCCACGACGGTTTCAACCTCGCACTTGTCGTTGCCTGACCCGACGTCCAGTTGGTGCAATTTTCCGGAGCCTTAGCATTCCTGTTGCATCAGGTTTGCCACGGGGTCTTTTCGCATGGGCCCCGGTCGGCGCTGATGCTGCTCGATGGACTGGGAGGGCGGCCGCAGTGGCCGCCCTTCCACTGAACCCGCGCCTGAATAAAGCGGAGGGGGAGGGATTCGAACCCTCGAGACACCTTTCGATGTCTGCCGGTTTTCAAGACCGGTGCATTCAACCGCTCTGCCACCCCTCCGGGGAGTAAGCGCCGATCCGATGCTAGACGCAGCGGCCGAGGACCGCGATCGCTCTAGATGATTGTATTGTCTGCAATGCGTCGATTGGTCGTACTCGCCTCGGCGATGGTCTTCTTCGATGTCGTCTTTTTCTCGGCGATCGCGCCGCTGTTGCCCGACTATGTGGCGGAACTTGGGCTGAGCAAGGCCCAGGCCGGGGTCCTCTCCGCCTCCTACGCTGCCGGCACCCTGCTTCTCTCCCTGCCGGCTGGTTTGCTCGCCGCCCATGCCGGCCCCCGGCGCACCGTGATCGGCGGCCTCTTGCTGCTCGGGGTTGCCAGCGTCGCCTTCGGCTTCGCGAATGAGTTTCTCCTGCTCGACGCAGCTCGCTTCACCCAAGGAGCCGCTGGCGCGCTGATCTGGTCGGGTGCTCTCACTTGGCTGATCACCACGGCGCCGTCGGAGCGGCGTGGCTCGGTTATCGGCACGGCTCTGGGGACCGCCGTCGCCGGTGCCCTGTTCGGGCCGGCGCTGGGAGCGCTGGCTGCCGAGGTCGGTACCGAATTGGTCTTCAGCTTGGTGCTTGTAGTGGCGTTGGTGCTCGCTTTTGTCGCCTCTCGCCTGCCCGAGGCGAAGGTGCCCGAGCGCCAGGACATGCGCGAAGTTGTCGACACCATCTTGAGCCGGCCGATCCTGATCGCGACGGCCTTCGTCGCGATCCCCTCGGTGATGTTCGGTGCGGTTGAGGTGCTGGTGCCGTTGCAGATCGCTGATTTGGGCGGCAGCAATGCGCTGATCGCTGGCGGCTTCATCGCCGGTGCCGCCCTCGAGGCCGTGCTCGCGCCCCTTGCTGGCGGATATTCAGACCGTGCGGGCCGCCGCCTGCCCTTCGTGGTTGGGCTCAGCATCTGCGCAATGGCGATGGCGCTTGTGGCTATTGGCGACACCAAGGCGGTCGTCATGGCCGGGCTGATGCTCACCTCTCTGGGGGGCGGGATCTGTCTTACGCCGGCATTGACCCTGCTCTCCGAGTTGGCCGAGGCCAGTCGCCTACACCAGGGGTTTGCCGCCGGGCTCTCCAACATGGCGTGGGCGATAGGGGAGGTGGTCGGGGGGGTCGCCGGAGGCGCCGCTGCCAGTGTTGCCGGCAACGCGGCGCCGAGCTTGGCGATCATCGCCCTCTTGCTGGGCACCATCCTCTACTCGTTTCACGCCCTTTCGCCACCCGGCGTCCCCGCCGTCGAGGGCTAGCCGGGCTAGGCTCTTCGCTCAGCATGTCTTCAAGCGGTATAGAGCAGGGGCAGCCTCACCGGGTCTGGTCCAACTGGGCCGGAGACCAGACCTGCACGCCGGTTGAGCGGCTGCGGCCGCGTAGCCGCGAGGAGCTGGCCGAGTTGATCGGTCTCGCGGCGGCGGCCGGGCGCCGGGTCAGCGTTGCCGGCAGCGGCCACTCGTTCACCGAGGCGGCGCTCACCGACGGCACGATGATCGACGCCGGCGCGTTCAGTGGCGTGATCGATGCCGATCGCTCGTCCGGCCTGGTCAAAGTCGGAGGTGGCACGGTGCTTGCCGCCCTCAACGAGGAACTGCATGGGCTCGGCCTGGCGATGGAGAACCTTGGCGACATCGATCGCCAGACGGTCGCCGGTGCGATCGCCACCGGCACCCACGGTACGGGTGCGAAGCTGCGCAACATCTCCTCCCAGGTCGAGGCGATGGAGATGGTGCTCGCCGATGGCTCCGTGCGCGAGCTGGACGGAACCGGCGAGCCCAGGCTGCTGCAGGCCGCCCGAGTGGGGGTCGGCGCCCTCGGCGCGATCACGGCGGTGACGCTGCGTTGCGTGCCGGCTTTCACCCTGCACCGGATCGACACCCCCAGCCCGCGCGAGGAGGTCTTCGCCTCCTTCAACCAGCGTGCCGACGAACATGACCACTTCGAGCTGTTCACCTTCCCCTACGCCGATTCGGCCCTGGTCCTGGAGCGCAATCACACCGACGGGCCGCCGCGCCCGCGCGGCCGGGGCGCCGCGTTTCTCAACGACATCGTCCTGGAGAACTGGGCCCTGGAGGCGATCTCCGCCGCCGGCAAGCTCTTCCCACGCGGGATTCCCTCGTTTTCGCGCCTCGCCGCCTGGCTCGCCTCGGGCAGCAAGTCGACCGACCGCAGCGACCGAATCTTCGCCAACGAGCGCCGCGTCCGCTTCACCGAGATGGAGTACGGGGTGCCGCGCGAGCACGGTCCCGAGGCGGCACGGCGGGTGATCGAGTGGGTGCGCTCAAACCGCTACCCGGTCTTCTTCCCGATTGAGATGCGGGTTACCGCCGCCGACGATGCGCTGCTCAGTCCCTCGCACGAGCGCGACACCGCCTATATCGCCGTCCATCAGTACCGCGGCATGGAGTGGCGCCCTTACTTTGAGGCGGTCGAGGCGATCATGAACGAGTACGGCGGTCGCCCCCACTGGGGCAAGCGCCACTTCCAGACCGCGGCGACCCTGGCCGAGCGCTACCCGCGCTGGGCCGATTTCCAGGCCGCACGCGACGAGCTTGACCCGAGCCGCGTCTTCGGAAACGAGTACGCCCAGCGCGTCCTCGGCCCCTAGAGGAAGGTCTGTCCCTCGCCGCGGTAGGTCGGGACGACGTCGACGATCTCCTTACCCTCGATGAGGTGGAGGACGTCGAAGCGCTCGCAGAGCTCTCCCGCCTTGGCGTGGCGCATGTAGACGCGGTCGCCGATCTGCAGGTTGCGGGCCGCGTCGCCGCTGAGCGGAGTCTGTACCTCACCGGCGCCCTCCTCCTCGTCGAGCTCGAGGCCGGCAGGCAGCCACGGAGACGGAAGCCGCGCCGTGTCGCCGCTACCCGAGGCGAGGTAGCCGCCGCCGAGCGCCGTGGCCACGCCGGCCGTTGGCTTGCGCACGATCGGCAGGGCAAAGCCGGCGGCCGGCGTGAGCACGAAGCGGCTGTAGCTGTCGAAGAGGGTGGGGGCGTAGAAGCCCGAGCCGGCGGCGACCTCAGTGACCGCGCCCTCGGCGCCGGTCAGCTCGAGGCTGCCGGTGCCGCCGCCGTTGACGATCGGCAGCTCGGCGAACTCGCGGATCGCGGCGACGACCGCGCCGCGCCGTTGGGCCAGCTCAGCGGCGGAGCGGCGCTGCATTGCCCGGATCGCCGCTCCGCGCAGGCGCCGCCCCGGGGGCTGGTCGCCGACGCCGGCGATCTGGCCCTCGTATGACATCAGCGCAGCCAGGTTGACTTGGGGTCGCCGCTCGATCTCCTGGGCCAGGGCGACAGCTTGCTCAACCGTGTGAACGGGAGAGCGCTTCGGCCCGACCTTGATCCGCCCGCCGAGTCCCCACCAACCCGCATCGAGGTCGATGCAGACCCGCACCGGCGCCGCGCCCGCTCCCAGCACCGACTCGATCGCGTCGAGGTGCTCGGCGCAGTCGACCATCATGATCGGCGCCCCCTCGGGGTTGGCGACCGAGCGCAGCGCCAGTTCCCCGAGGGCGCCGGTGTTGGCGGTCGGGTAGGCGAGCAGCAGGTTCTCGAAGCCGCTCTCGGCAAGCCAGAGCGTCTCCGGCAGAGTGAAGGTCATCAGCCCGTCGAAACGCTCGTCGCGGCGCAGGATCCGCTCGAGCAGATCCCGGCAGCGCAGCGACTTGCTGGCCACCCGGACCGGCTTCGTATCCGCCCGCTCGAGCATCGCGTCCGAGTTCGACCACATCGCATCCAGGTCAACGAAGGCAAACGGAGCCTCGACCTCCTCGAAGATCTGCTCGAACTCCGCGTGCGAGCGGCCGGACACGCCCACGAGACTAACTGCACCGTACCCCGGGAGTTCCTACAATCGAGGCGAATACCCGGAGAGGTGGCCGAGTGGCTGAAGGCACTCGCCTGCTAAGCGAGTAGGGGGCGCAAGCTCTCTCGAGGGTTCGAATCCCTCCCTCTCCGCTATCCCGCGCTCGGGGCACTCGTCCCGGAAGACCCCAGCGTACCGGTTCCGTCCTCACCGGTTTATAGCTTGCCGCGCAACGTCGGGGGTGTCTCTAGCACCCTCGGTCGCCCTAATGGCTCAGATATTCATCAGTCACTCTTCGCTCGACCACGATCTCGTCGACAAATTCGTTGACCTCTTGCAGACGGGTCTCGGGATCCATGGCAAAGACACGATCTTTGCCTCCTCGATCCCTGGCAAAGACATACGGATGGGGATTGTCAATGACGAGGTCAAGAAAGAGCTGCTCGATGCCAAGCTGGTCATTTTCGTCCTGTCGCTCAATTTTCTGGAGAGCAGCTACTGCTGGGTCGAGGTCGGCGCAGCTCTGGCGGCCGACCGAGACATGTTTCTACTTACCACCCAAGATGTCGATCGGAAAGAGCTCAGCGCCGTATTCGAGGGCTACCAGGTTGAGAAAATACATACGAAAGGGTCCCTCGCCAAACTAGCCAGCGTTATTGACAGTGTCGGAATCACCCGGACTGGCCCTGGGACCGATCGCTGGGAGGCCAAGCGCGACGGTTTCCTCAAACGGCTGGCGGCTGAGCATCGGGCCGCCGAGAGGCGCCGCAAACAGATCAAAGAGAACATACCTGGCTGGAAAGACAGGGGCTATTGGAGCGGATCGATAGTTGACGGAAGCCTTTACATCGGTTCCGGGTATGTGACAGAGGACGCCAAAAAAGAGATTGCTCGCACAATCGAACGTGGCAAAGTGCTGCCGACTGTGTATGCGTATCTCACTAGTTCCGGATACCAGAACTGGGTGAGCCTGACCGACGATCAAAGCTACGGTTACTACCGAGACTCATTGACCCTCTTTACGAAAAAGGGCGATGATCTCGCTGACAAAATCAAGACGGCCGTCGGTACCGATGAACTCGACTTGATCAGCCTTGGCCCCGGGGATGGCCGTAAGGATGTGGTTTTGCTCAGGGCGCTCACAAAAGTGTTCGATCCAGACGCCCTTTACTTCTACCCGTTCGATGTCAACGCGAGCATGATCGCCCACGCGATGACCGCCATCACAAAGGTCAAACGATTGCGAAAAGTAAGGGCCAAGGCGATCCTGGCCGACCTCGCCTCGCTACCCGAGTTCTCGGGGATCTATCAGTACAGGAAAGCTCCCAACGTACTTTCCCTGATCGGAAACACGCTCGGAAATCTGCCCGAAGACCAAGCCTTCATTGAACAGCTCTACAGCAACGCCATGGGGTCGGGAGATTTGCTCCTGCTCGAGGTGCGCAAGAACCAGGACACCGATCCAGAGCTGCTGAAGACGGAAGCGAATAAGGAGTTCGATCTCGGCCCACTTGAGATCCTCGGTGTGCCGCTCGACCCCGACAAGATCCACTACAGAGCGATCGAAGACTTGCGCTTCAGCCCAATTCCGAAAACAAAGACCATCATCTCCACCTACGAGGCGGTTACCCTCGAGAAAAAATTCAAAGATGTTCGTCTGGGACTAATTCGAGAGTACGATCACGACGCGCTGAGCAAAGTATGCAAAGACATCGGGTTCGAGGTTCTTTCTGACCCCGAGTACGATTCGTCCGTCGCGTTGCTCTTGCGTAAGTGAAACGGCTCTGAGGGCTAGCGACGCGAACGCAGAACTACGCGGGCGCCGCGGGAGGGGATCATCGTCACGTTGCGGTGCAGGGCGCGCTCGGGCTCGGGCTCGGCGGCCTCTAGGTCGAGGCGGCGGGCCGTCGCCTCCAGGACCACGCGCATCTCGGCCATCGCCAGGGCGGCGCCGAGGCAGCGGCGGATGCCGCCGCCGAAGGGGATCCACTCGTAGGTGCCGGGTTTGCGGCCGAGCCAGCGCTCGGGGCGGAACTCGAAAGGTTGCGGGTAGAGGTCCTCGCGGTGGTGGACGAGGAGGATGCTCATCCCGACCGGGGTATCGGCGGAAACGCCGTAGGGGCCGAAGCGCCAGGGGACGGTCACGCGGCGGCCGATGAACGGGACCACCGGGCGCGAGCGCATGCTCTCGATGATCGTCGCCTCGATCTGCGCCTTGGCGTTTTCGCCGCCGGCGCGGGTCGCTTCGCGCAGGGCTTCGTGGGCCCCCGGGTTGCGCACGAGCCGCTCCCAGGTCCAGGAGAGCGTGTTGGCGGTCGTCTCGTGGCCGGCGAGAACCAGGGTGAGGAGCTCGTCGCGGACTTCTTTGTCGTCCATCGCCTCACCGTCCTCCGCCCGAGCCTGCAGCAGCAGGGAGAGAATGTCGCGGCGCTCCGCCAGATGCTGGTCGGCCCGGCGGGCGCGGATCACGGCGTAGGTCGGGCGGTCGAGCAGGGCGACGCCGAGCTTGATCACGCCGGAGGCGTCTTCGCGACCGATGCCGAGCAGTTCCCCGGCCTGGCCGACCGGTGAGGTGGAGGCATTGACCAAGTACTTGACCGTCGAGCGCATCCGGTCCTCGGGCGTACCGCGCTCGGGCTTGCCCTCGATGCCGAAGATCCCGGCCATGATCACGTCGAGGGTGATTGCCTGCATCCGCGGCGCCAGCGCGAAGGGCCGGTTCAGCGGCCAGCGGTCGAGCTCGCGTTCGGTCGCCGCCTTGATCATTTCCGTGTAGCGCTCGATCGCCTCGCCGTGGAAGGGCGGCAGCAGCAGTTTGCGCTGGCGCATATGCCGCTCTCCAAGCGAGGTGAGGACCGAGCCGGTGCCGAGGATCGGCCGCAGCGGTGACTCACCGGTCAGCGACGGCGCTTGCTCGGGCCTCGCCGTGAAGAGAGAGCGGACGTGGTCGGGATGGCTGGTGACGACCGGGCCGCCGGGCATCGCCGTGCGCATGCGAAAGGTCTCGCCGATGCGTCGCCGGGCGCCGAAGACGTACTCGATCTGGCGCTGGCTGAAGCGCAGCATCTGCGCCGTGCGCGGCAGCGGCACGATCGGGGGTTTGCCGAGGCTGGCAAGCTCAGCTGCCTCGATTGGGCCAGCGGGGGAGGGAGGCGCCTCGCTGACGAGGTCCGGGAAGGCTGGTTCCTCGACGCTGACAGGACGCTCGACGACGCTGCTCACTGGCCCATTGTCACAGAGATCGGTGTAAACGTTGGCAAGCGAGGAGTGCGATGCGTCACGCACTACAGTCATAACGATGCAGCCGAGCAGGCGGACAAAGATCATCGCAACGGTCGGGCCGGCGAGCTGGAGTGCCGACATCCTGCCGCGCCTGATCGAGGTCGGCGCCGATGTCCTGCGCCTCAACTTTTCCCACGCCGACCGCGACCGCCACGCGCGCACGGTGGAGGCGATCCGAGCTGCCGCCGAGCAGGTCGGGCGTGAGGTCGCCGTGCTCGGCGACCTGCCCGGACCGAAGTTGCGGATCGGCGAGCTGCGCGACGACGTCGCCGAGCTGGAGACCGGAATGCACGTGAAATTGACCCCGCAGGAGGTCGAGGGCGACCGCGAGACGATCCCCGTCACCTGGCAGGGCGTCACCTCGCTGCGCCAGGACGAACCCGTCTACCTCGCTGACGGCTCGATCCGCCTGCGCGTGCGCGGGCCCGAAGACGGCGGCATCAACTGCGAGGTCGAGGTCGGCGGCACGCTCTCCTCGCACAAGGGGATGAACGTGCCCGGAATCGTCACCCCGGCCGCGACTGCCGGCGACCTCGGCTGGGTCGAGTTCGCAGTCGAGCAGGGCATCGATCTGCTCGCCGTTTCCTTCGTCTCCACGGCCACCGACCTCGAGCCAGTCAGCGAGCGGCTGCGCGCGCTCGGCTCTGACATTCCCCTGATCGCCAAGATCGAGAAGCAGGCGGCGGCGGAGAACGCCGAGGAGATCGTCCGCGCCGCGACCGGCGGGATCATGGTTGCCCGCGGAGACCTCGGGATCGAGGTACCGCTGGCTCAGGTACCGGTCCTGCAGAAGCGCCTGATCCGCGCCGCCGGCAAGCGCTCCAAGCCGGTGATTACGGCGACCCAGATGCTGGCCTCGATGGTGATCGCGCGCCGCCCGACCCGGGCCGAGGTGACCGACGTCGCCAACGCGATCTACGACGGCACCGACGCGGTGATGCTCTCCGAGGAGACCGCCGTCGGCCAGCACCCGATCGAGTCGGTGCGGGTGATGGACCAGATCGCCCGCGCCACCGAGCCCGACCTGCCCTACGGCGAGTGGCTCTTCGGTCGCACCGACCAGGCGACCCAGGACGTCGCCGACTCGGTCGCCCAGGGCGCCGTCGGCGCGGTCTACCGCCTCGGTCTCTCGGCTCTTGTCGTGCCGACGACGAGCGGGCGCACCGCGCGCCTCGTCTCCGCCCACCGCCCCAACGTGCCGGTGCTGGCGATCTCACCGCGGATCGACACCGTGCGCCGGCTCAACCTGCTCTTCGGCGTCAGGGCGGTTTTGCACGAGCAGGAGACGGACATCCGCACCCTGCTCCATGACTGCGCCGGGCTAGCCGGCGAACAGGGCATCGCCGCCTCCGGCGACCTGATCGCGATCACGGCGGGCCTTCCCGAGCAGGAGCTGGGCACGAACCTCTTCGAGGTCCACCGCGTGCCCTAACTGGCATAGGGTTTTCCCATGTCGATTCGATTGGAGCGTGAGCAGGGACTGGCCGTGGCCACCCTCGACAGTCCGCCGCTGAACCTATTCGACGGTGCGATGTTCGAGGCGCTGCAGGCGACGGTCGCGGCGGTTGAGGGCGACCCGCCGCGGGCACTGTTGTTCCGCGCCGAGGGCAGGGCCGTCTCCGGCGGCGTCAACGTCGCCGAGTTCGACGGTTTGACGCCCGAGCGAGCAAGCGATCTTTGGGACGATTTGATCGGTGTCGTCGAGCGGGTGGAAGCGCTGCCGCTGCCGGTCATCTTTGCCGCCCACGCGCTGACCCTGACCGCGGCCTTCGAGCTCGCGCTCAGCTGCGACCTGATCCTCGCCGCCCGCTCGGCCAAGTTCGGCTTGGTCGAGAAAGTGGTCGGCCTGACGCCGTCGATGGGCGGTACGCAGCGGCTCGCGGAGCGCGCCGGCAGCGGCCGCGCCCGCGAGTTCGTGATGACCGGTGAGATCTACAGTGCCGAGGAGATGGAGCGCTGGAACGTCGTCAACCGCGTCTTTGACGACGAGGGCTTCGACGAGCGGGCGCGCGCCTTCGCAGCCGAGCTGGCGGCGGGGCCGACCAAGGCGCACGCGATGACCAAGCTCGTCCTGCGCCGCTTCCGCGAGGGCGGGATACCGGCGGCGGACGAGACGGTCCGCACCGATGCCGGGGACCTGTTCGCCACGGAGGACCTGCAGCGCGCGGTAAAGACCTTTCTCGAGCACGGCGGGCCTGGTCACGCCACCTTCGAGGGCCGCTGAGCTTTCAATGCACCGTATGGAGGCATAAAGCGCAACCGGAACGGGATAGGGTGCGCCGATGACCGACTTCGACGCAATCGCCCAGGGAATGACCCAGGCCGTGCCGTTCGCGGGCTACCTCGGCCTTGAGATCACCAGCGTCGGCGAGGGCGAGGCTCTCGTCGTTCTGCCGGAGCGTCCCGAGCTGACCAACCACGTCGGCTCCCAGCACGCCGGCGCCCTCTTCACTGCAGCCGAGACCGCATCGGGCGCCGCCTTCGTCGGTGCCTTCGCCGAGCGCATGGGCGACGTCACGCCCCTGGCCCGCAGCGCCGAGATCTCCTACGAAAAGATCGCCAAAGGCCCGATCGAGGCAAGTGCCAAGCTCGGCGTCGATTCGGCTGTCGCCCTGGCCACCCTCGACGCCGAGGGCAAGGTCGTCTTCCCTTGCGAGGTAGAGCTAAACGACGCCGACGGCCAGCGAGTGGCGACGGCCGTAGTCCAGTGGCACGTGCGACTGAACAAGCCCACCGAGCCCGAAGCCGCCTAACCGAGTCCCCAAGTCCCTAGAATCGCCGTCCGGGCATTCCAAGCCCACATCCCGCGCCTGTAGCTCAGTTGGATAGAGCGTCGGTCTACGAAACCGAAGGTCACAGGTTCGAATCCTGTCAGGCGCGTTGGGTCACAGCCCGCTCGCAGAGCGGAATCCGGCATCTGAAGCGGGTTTGCGCGAGCTCGGCCCTCATTGTCGCGAAAGGTCAACGGAGGTCAGCGAAAGTCAGCAAAAGGCTGATTTCAGGCCCTCTCCTTCCCTTCACCTTCCCTTTGAGAGTGGGTGTAGGTAGAAGACCAGCTACCCGGCAGGACTACAAACCGCGCACTCTTCCTCTGGAACCACCGGCTCCTGTGTGACCTCCATCGTTCGCAGGTCGTAGAGATGGCTGACCCCAAGAGTCGATGGCTTCGCAAGGCCGGTGAGATGATGCATGATGTCCAGGGAGACTTGGCCGCTGATTAGCGCACAGGCTCCCCCTAGCGTCGCGGCCGGCGATGGCTTGGCTCTTTGCTGATTGACCGCCACGTCATAGAGGGGGTAGGAGCGCTTGTAGCCGATCTCCTGGCAGGAATAGCAGCCAGTTTCTCCCGGCACATATAGCGGCCGACCCGGGCAATGGGGGGGTAGTGGCTCATCGCGATGTAGGGGATGCCAGAGGCAAAGCAGGCAGAATTGACCCAGACCTCGATGTCGTGGGCGGGCCAATCAACAGCGTTGACGACCAGGTCATAGCCGTCGATCGCGGCTGCAACTGCTGCCTCGCTGTCGAGCCGTTCTTCCAGAACCTTGAGTCGCATCGCGGAGTTGAAGGTTCGGAGGCGTTCGGCAGCTAGTTTCGCCTTCGGTCTGCCTACGTCGCCCTCTCCGTAGAGGACTTGGCGATTGAGGTTGCTGATCTCAACCGTGTCGAAATCGACCAACAGCATCTCGCCGATTCCGCAACAGGCCAGCGCCAACGCTGACCAGCCACCTAGCCCGCCGACTCCTAGAACAGCAATCCGCGCACATTTGCCGATGATTTCGTTAGAGGCATGAAGCGCATGAAAGAAGGATTGGCTGTATACAAGCACCTGTTGCGCACTTTCACCGCAAGCAAGACAGAGGATCTGATCGACGGAATTGATTCATCTGATCTGCTGCAACAGATTCAGAACAATTACCCAGATCCCCCGATCCGCGGTAGTGATTTGACGCAAGCCCTTGATCGGGTCGACCGTCTACAGGTAAAGATTGGGGTCCAACCCCCAGTCTTGACTTACAACCAAGATCGTCGCCGCCTCTTTCTAGCGGATCGTTCCTTCCTCTTCTATCGGGAGCATGGTGATCCGACTTGGCCTTGGGAGAAGGACGAGACTCTCATGAGCCTGATAGAGGCAGCCCCAGAGGATGCTCAGTTGGATCTAAGCGACATCGAATTGTCGGGCGGAGACTCCTCTAGGTAAATAGCCTGGGGCATCAAGGATCACCGTTTAGGAGAACTTTCGGGCGCCGGCTGTCTATGCGGGTTAGGCTTGTGCGGTGGCTGGAGCGATGGTTGAAGTCACCGAGGTGATGCCGGTTCGGCGCGGGTACCTGAACGGCCTTGCACGATTTCAGAGCAAAGCGCATTTTCGCTGCCCGATTTGTGATGGCCGGGCCGTACGCGCTCTCAGCGATACCCAGGGTCGTGCGGATGTAGGCGACTTCTACTGTCTCGATCACAGGGGGCCCTTTCGTGGTCCGCTTATGCAGCTGGAGGAGGAAGGCACCGTGAACAAGGACCAAGAGATCATCGCGCTGGAAATCGAGAAGCGACTCCGCGAGAAACACGAGTCCGGGGTGGCTGCATCTACCTCTCGCTCAGCGAGTGGGCCAAGCGGCTGGATGTCTCGGAAGGGGAGTTCCTCCGACAAGTTGCAGAGCTTGTGGACGCCGGGAAAGTAAAGCCCAGCGTCCTTGAGATCTGCGGCTGAAGCCTCCTCTGGCACCCGCTGCTGGTAGCGGTGGCCGCCGGCGCGGGCCAGGGATCGAGTCTGCCGCTGGCGGAAGCACTCGCATCCTGCGCCCTGAGCTTTCTCGTTTGAGGTCCCGCCGCTAGGAGCTCGGGTCGGTGCCTGGCTTGTCTCGCACCGATTCGTCTACTCGCCGGGACCGTATCGAGTCGTTTGTTGCGAGAAGTAGGTGATGAGGCCCATAAGGGCATAGCGCAGCTCTTTGAGCCGCTCGACAGCTTCCTCCATGGAGACTCCGTACTCGCCTCTGAGCTTGTTCTCAAGCATGTCGCCTTGGCGGTGGATGCGACCAATTGTTTCTTTTGCCGCTTCGTCTTGGTGTCCCTGGCGGATTGAGACGAGGAGGGTCAGGCCCAGTCCGAGGAGGAAAACGATGCCAATTAGGGCCGAGACAATGGAGACCGCGCCAGCGAGTTCACTATGAGACTGGACAGCGGCGATCTCGCTGCCACTGAAAGAGGCGAGTACATAACGGCCGAAATCAATCAGCGATGGTGGGTTCGTGTAGGTGAAGGCGGCACTATCTATCTTGTATATCGCGTAGTTCACCAACGTCAAAGTGGCCAGAGTTTGCACAAAGAGACCGAGGTACCCGACAAAGTTAAGGAGGACCGCGAAGGAGCTACGCCGATATTGGTCAAGCTGATAGGCCCAGAAACCGAGAACTCGATGAATGAGAACGGCATTGGCAAGCTTCGACGTAAAAGCTTGCTGTTGCTCGGAATCAAAGATCTCGATGTCTTCGCTCCTTAGCTCCTCACTTAGCGCGGCTATTCCCTCCATGCGATCACTCCCCACTACGCGCTCGATTGTTGTTGCCTGAAAGCTCAGAAACCGAGCTGGTCGAATCGAGAAGCGAATAGTTCGCCAGAAAGAACTGACCAAGACGGCCACTAGGGCCAGCATGCTCGCTATTAGAAGCGCATTCAAGTCGGTAGCGAGGATGAACACCGCAGCGAAGATCCAGGCTGCGGTGGCAATCGCGACGTAGCGGAAGCTGCCGAGAAGGTCAACGACCACGTTGGCAACCGCGAAGAAGGCGAGCCAACTGCGAGTCTTGATCAGAGTTTTGGGGAGCTTCCAGAGCAGCACCACCAAGGGGAAAATTAGAACGTAGAGCAAGATCGCCTGAGGCTTTAGTCGCCGACCAACCAACGCTGCCCCGGCAAGCAGCGCGAGGAAGATCAGCACCCGATAGTTAGCGAGAGTTTCAGCCCCTGGGGAAATCAATCCAAGGACGGCGCGGTCGACGTCGAAGACAAAGACTTGGAGAACGGCATAGATCCAGAAGGCGCTGGCGAAGAGGTCGACAATGGGTCGGACCCTTTCCCAGCGCATGAGCCAGTCTTTGCGCTCGAAGGTGGGAGAAGCTATGCCGGTGCCGCTGTTGTCTTTCTCAACGAGGTCGTAGTTGACCTTTGCCCAGATGTCACCCGCCATCCGCTGGCTCTCCCTTCCGCCATATCGATTCCGCGACCCTAGCGGGGCGAACAGCCGGTCCGATTAGGTTGAGAGAGACCTTCGATCGAAACATCGCAAACCCGTCATTTCGCGGAAATGTCATAGAACGCCGCAAACGGCTCTGTAGAGGGCGCTAGGTGGCCTAAAGACCAAGGGTCGAAGAAGAACCTCCGCCGGGCACTCCTCTTGCTTTTCCTGCCAGGGTTAGTGGCATCCGGTCGCAGCCTCAAGGGCTCGACAGACCTCGGTCATCTTGTCGGAGCCCAACTCCGTGATCGGCTCGACCAGGAGTGCTTTCGGCACGGTCCTCAGATTGTCGAGACTGATCGCGCACTCGCGGGGCATGCCGTCGTTTGCGCCGAGTTGAACCTCGGTCTCGATGCCGCGAATTGTGCGGGTGACCAGGGCGACGACGACGTTGCGCAGTTTCGGGATCGCCTCATTGCGCGTCAGCACACAAACCGGCCGGCGTCCCTCCTCTGCCAGCTCTAGCCAGCAGACCTCGCCTCGGGCTACCACCGCTCCTCGCGAATTGCCTCGCGGGCGTTTGCCGTCGCCCAGCGATCCTCGTGCCCGTCGGCCGAAGGGGCCTTGTCAGCGAGGTATGACGCCAGCTCATCGTGCGCCTCGACTACGCGGAGCGCAGCGGTTGCCTGCGCGTCGTTCCATTGAGGCGCTTGCTGGAGAAGTTTTTCCTTCGCTGTCACCGCTCGGATGGTACCGCGCGCTTCCGCGCTCGCCGAAGCCACTACCGGCCCCGCCGAGCCTCATCGAGGGCAGCGACCCAGTTGGGGACCGGCTCGCCCGACGGGAATCGCCGCCAAGATTCCGGAAGCTCGGCCATCTCGGGCTCATCCCCCTCTTCTCTCTGTGCTTCGGCTTGGCCTGCCTGCCGCCGTTGGTGTTTTGCGGTCTGCTTTGCCTCGGCGCGAGTCATCCATGCGCCGCCACCGTTCTTCGCTCCGGCGTGCTCGGTCTTGATCCGCTCGTATGCCACGGGCCCATGATAGGTGTTGTCTGCGCGGAGAGTTGCTGACCTTCGGTCGAAACGACCGCAACTGTCAAGTCGCAGAAAAGTCACAGAAACGCCGCAAACGGCTCTAGCAAGCGGCGGCTGGCTGGTCTACGAAACCGAAGGTCACAGGTTCGAATCCTGTCAGGCGCGTTCCTCGCTGTTCCTCGGAAGCCCGCGTGTTTCCCGGTGCAGAGCCGATTACGGCGCTTCGCTATCGTCGCTGCGAGTCTTTGGTGACAGCGAGTCGGCTAGCGTCCCGTGCACTGCTAATGGGATGGTAGGAAGAGCCAGCATGGGATCCAAGGTGATCAACTCGGTCGACTTCCGCGCGGCGCAGCACAAGCACTGGGACGCTGCTGCGGTGGGATGGAAGGAGTGGAGCGAGTTCAATGACAGGGCAGACCGGCAT
>DATNGZ010000078.1:0-26111 GCA_035605695.1 Solirubrobacterales bacterium
CGCCGACCCGCTGGGTCAGACCCGCGTCGCCGCGGGTGAAGCGGTCGAAGATGCGGCCGATCTGGTCTTCGGGGATGCCCTCGCCGTTGTCGCTCACGCTGATCTCCACCTCGGCGCCGACCGGCCGCGCCGCGACCACGATGGACGCACCTTCGGGCGAGTACTCATGCGCATTCGTAAGCAAGTTCACAAGTATTTGTCTTATCCGGTCCGGCTCGACGCTAATCAGCGGCAGGTCGGTCGGCACGTCTTCGCGCAGCGACTGGTGCCCCGCCTCGGTCTGGGCGCGCATCGTACGCACGACGTCCTCGACGAGCGGTGCGACCTCGGTCGGCTGCGGCTGGATCGCCAGGCGGCCGACGTCGGAGCGGGCCAGGTCGAGCAGGTTGTTCAGCAGCCGCACCAGGTGGCGGCAGTTGTCGAGGATGATTTCGACCGTCTCGGCCTGCTGCGGCGTGAGCGAGTCGCGGTCCAGCATCAGCAGCTCGGCGAAGCCCTGGACCGAGGTCAGCGGGCTGCGCAGCTCGTGCGAGGCGGTGAGCACGAACTCGTCCTTCATCGTTTCCAGCTGGTCGCGCTCGCCGGCCCGGCGCTGCAGCTCGGCGGCCATCTCGTTGAAGGCGGCGCCGAGCGTTGCGGTCTCTGAGAGCCCGCCGATTTTGACCCGCGTCTCGAGGTCGCCGGCGGCGAGGCGGCCAGAGGCATCGACCAGCTCCTCGAGCGGCCGGCGCATTGAGGAGATCAGGCCACTGAAGAGCAGTGCGGCGCCGGTCAGGCCGGCGATCAGACCGGCGCCGACCAGCAGCGCCGTGTCGCGGGTCTCGCCATCGATGTCGTCGCGCAGGGCCTGGCGCTTGCGCTGCTGGGCGACGATCGCTGTCCGCGCGGCGTCTGGATGGTTGCCCGCCGCAAGCCGGTTGCGAGCGGCGATCTCGACCTGATAGGAGCGCGCGGTGGCGTTCTCGAAGTCCTGACGCTGCTGCAGGAAGCGCGCCACGCCGACCACGGCGAGGCCGGTGAGCACGGCAAAGGCAATGGCAAAGCCAATCGTCAGCCTGTTGGCCAGCGACGGGCTGAGCCGAAGACGGCGTCGGGAATATGCTTGCGCGGCTATGGGCGACGAGGCTACAGGCATGGCCGACGGTACTGCCGAGGCTCCGGAGGGGATCGACCGGGGCGGGGTCGAAGCCTGGTTCGCCGAGCACGTCCCCAGCGTCCAGTTGCCACTCTCCTTTGATCGGATCTCGGGCGGGCACTCGAACCTGACCTACGGCGTGCGCGACGCCGGCAGCGGGCGCTGGGCACTGCGCCGGCCGCCGCTCGGCAAGCGCCTCGGCTCGGCCCACGACATGGGGCGCGAGCACCGGGTTGTCTCGGCGCTGGCGCCAACTCCCGTTCCGGTGGCGCCAATCGTCGGCCTCTGCGAGGACGAGAGCGTCAACGACGCGCCCTTCTACGTGATGGAGTTCGTCGAGGGACCGATTCTGCGCGGCCTGGCCGAGGCCGAGGCCTTTCCCGACGAGGCAGACCGCAAGGCGATTGGCGAGCGCGTCGTCGACACCCTGGTCGAGATCCACGCGGTCGACCCCGACGCGGCGGGTCTCGGCGAGCTTGGCCGCAAGGAGGACTACGTCGCCCGCCAGCTGCACCGCTGGCAGGGCCAGTGGGAGAAGTCGAAGACGCGTGAGCTGCCAGCGATCGACGCTGTTCACGCGCGCCTCGCGGCGCGCATCCCCGCGCAGGGGCCGGCGACGATCGTCCACGGCGACTACCGGCTCGACAACATGATCCTCACGCCAAGCGGCGAGGTGGCGGCCGTGGTCGATTGGGAGCTCTGCACCCTCGGCGACCCGCTCGCCGACGTCGGCCTGCTGATGGTCTACTGGCCCGAGGCCGGGGAGGAGCTGGTCGCCCTCGGCCAGCCGGCTACCCTGGCGCCCGGCTTCCCCAAGCGCGAGCAGCTCAAGGCCCGCTACGCCGAGCGCTCCGGCCGCGACCTCGCTCAGCTCGATTTCTTCATCGCCCTCGGCTACTGGAAGCTGGCGATCATCCTCGAGGGCGTCTACGCTCGCTACGCAGCCGGCGGATACGGCAAGGTGGACCCCGGAATTGAAGCCTTCGCCCGCCTCGTAGAGCGCCTAGCCGAGGCCGCCGAGCAGGCCGAGCGACGCGGCTGAAGACCCGTCCATTCCGCTTGACATCTGCTTTAGCGGCCTGAAGGGTCTTGGTGAGCGACCTCGAAGGGTCTCTTACCCCTCGTCCATCAAACAAGGAGATTCCGTGAAGCAGATACGCAAGCGACTCACGTACGCAAACGTGATGTCGTCAATCGCCGTCTTCCTCATTCTTGGCGGCGCTACCGCGTTCGCCGCAAAGAAGATCGTCAGCAGCGAACTCGCTGGCAATGCGGTCACCACGGGCAAGATCAAGAAGGAAGCCGTGAGCCGAGCCAAGATCAAGAACGCTTCGGTTGACGCCTCGAAGCTCGCTGATGGCGCGGTCACCAACACCAAGATTGCCGACAACGCCGTAACGACCACCAAGATTGCGGACAACGCCGTTACAACGAGCAAGATCGCCAACGATGCCGTCACTGGCGCTAAGGTCAACGAGTTGACCCTGGGCGATGTTCCCAAAGCGACCAACGCGACCAACGCGACCAACGCAACCAACGCAACCACTGCCGCTAACGCAAACGCGCTCGGCGGTGTTGCCGCTTCGGGGTACGCACGAAGGTTCTTCGCCAGGGTCAACTACGGCGATGCGACCCCGACGATCATCGCATCGAGCCCCGGGGTCATTGCGAACGGCGAGGGGGCGATCGGTTTCCCGCGTGTCATATTCCCGCAGTCAATGACCAACTGTGCTGTGGTGGGGGGCACCAACACGGGCGCGGGGACCCAGACAGTCCGCCGCTCGAGCACGGTCACAGGAGCCGAAGTCCAGATGGCCATACACGACGATGCGGGAACCTCGGTTCGCGCGGACTTCGAAATCATCGCCGTCTGCTAATCCGATCTGTCTCGGACGGACAGGGCCGGGTAAAAGCCCCGCCCTGTCCGTCCAGCCTGCTTGACAGCATTTACCGGGCTTGAAAAGGTCCTGCATTACTCAGAAATCTGAGTAGAGGCCACCGCCCCCCGCGTCAGCCTGCTGCTCGCCTCAACTGAAGGAGAATTCGTGAAGCTCATAAGCAAGCGACTCACGTACGCAAACGTGATGTCGTCAATCGCCGTCTTCCTCATCCTCGGTGGCGCCACCGCCTTCGCCGCCAAGAAGATCGGCTCGAACGAAATCAAGGGCAACTCGATCACGACCGGCAAGATCAAGAAGAACGCCGTCACCGCGTCGAAGATCAAGAGCAACTCAATCACCACCGCGAAGATCAAGAACGGTGCGGTCACAGGTGCCAAGATCAACTTGACGACGCTGGGCACGGTGCCGAGTGCTACGACCGCGGCGACGCTTGCTGGGCAAACTCCCTTCTTCATTCGTCTCGGCTATGGCGGCTCCCAGACGATCGCCTCCAACGGCGCCGTTTCACTGGTTGCGGTCTGCGACCAAAACGGTGGCAACGATCGTGCCAGGATCCTCGAGCAGACGACGGTAAATGGGGCCGTGACAAACGGAGCCATTGACTTCACCGGCGAAGGCGGCAAATTTCTCAACCCCGCCACCCCCGCCGACGAACGAATCTTCATCGAAAGCGCATCGCCCAGTGGGCAGCCTTTCGTCGGGCACTACATCGACCAGGGCTTCGTACTTGGCCCCGAAGGCAAGATGCTCACTGCCAATTCAGAGGGAATTGCCCTTGGCGTGAACTACGGCAATAGCGGCTGTCTTTTCGCCGGCATTGTCAACGCCATCGGTTAGCTCGAGCGGACTTGTGATCAAGAGAGGGCGGCAATTTTGCCGCCCTCTCTTTTGCCTCCGCCTTCCGTCGCGATCACCGAGGCATCCGCCCGTTCCTCAGGCGTGGCATCAATTTGCTTGACAGGCTTCGGCGAGCTTGGAACTGTCTTCAAGTGCCCTAACGGGACATTGAGCGCAGTTCGCATGGGTTTGGCTCGGCCCTCACCCTCGATCAAGGAGATCTTGTGAAGCTCATAAGCAAGCGACTCACGTACGCAAACGTGATGTCGTCGATCGCCGTCTTCCTCATCCTCGGTGGCGCCACCGCCTTCGCCGCCAAGAAGATCGGCTCGAACGAAATCAAGGGCAACTCGATCACGACGGCAAAGATCAAGAAGAACGCGGTGACCGCGTCGAAGATCAAGAAGAACTCGATCAGGACGGCAAAGATTTCCAAAGGCGCTGTGACGAATGCAAAGATCGCGGCGGGATCCGTGGAAGCAACGAAGCTCGCCCCCGGCTTCGTCGCCCCGACTGCGGAAAAGCTGACCCACTCGGCAAACATCTCTGTCAGCGGCACGGTTCTGGCTGGAAGCATTGGGATCGCCCAGGCAAACGTCACCCACACGTCAACCGGCTTCTATTGCTTTTCCGGTCTCAGCCCGGCTCCGGCTGGAGGCGTGGCGACGGTCGACTATTCAGAGGCCGGCAAAGACGTAACGATTCAGCTCGACACCGGGCAGCCTCCAGGCACTCTTTGTCCGGCTGGAACGCAGGCATTTGTCGACCCAAGGGAAAAAGCTGGCGAACCGGTCGACGCCGGGTTCTTTGTGCTTCTTTACTAATCGCCAAGCAATAAGTGTCGAAGGCCGGGAGAAAGCCCGGCCCTCTTTGCCATTCTTTCTCGACTGTCGTCCTCACGATTCAAGGAGGCCCCGTGAAGCAGATCCGTCAGCGCTTGACCTACGCCAACGTCGTCTCGACCCTTGCCCTCATTCTCGTCGTCGGCGGGGCCAGCGCGATCGCTGCGCGCAAGGTTCCCAAGCACAGCGTTGGTCCGCATCAGCTCAAGTCCAACGCGGTGACGACGCCGAAGATCAAGGCCAATGCGGTGACCACGCGGAAGATCAAGAAGAACGCGATCACCGCGGTCAAGATCAAAGACAAGGCGATCAAGGGCGAAAAGCTGGACGACAACGCGGTCACGACGGCGAAGATCGCCGATGGCTCGGTGACTGGGGCCAAGATCGACGCCGCGACAATGCCCTTCGGCCGGATCGTTCAGGAAGCACGCGGCAGCTCGACCAAAGCGCTTCCCGATGCGACCTTGACCGTGTATCCGCTGCCAGCCAGCACCTACACGCAGCCGGCGGGCCGCGATGACACCTACATCGGGCAGATTGAAGTCGTGATCCCCGAATCCTGCACCGGCACGCGGAAAATCACCGCTGGCCTGCTTGTCGATCCGGCCGATCCGACCGCGCCCACGAGCAAAGAATTCGTTGCGAGCCGAGAATTCCAAGACACGAGCACAGATCCGCTAACCGTGCGCCTCAGCATCGGCCCGGCTGCCAGCTTCCAGCCAGCTAAAGCGACCACCCACTCGCTTTATCTGGCGGCGATAGCCAGCTGCGAAAGCGGTAGCGGTGTCACCGCTACCTCCGGCGGCATCGACGTGATCGGCACCGAATAGGTCAGATCGCCCGGCGGGAGTGCTTGGGGTCGAGTTCTCCCGCCGCCTCTGCCTCGGTGCGCATGCGCACCATCAGTGCAGCGGATGGAGTGACTTTGCCGGTGGCGTAGGTCGACAGCCGCGACGCTGACGTACCGATCCGAGACGCGAAGTCCGCGCGCGATAGACCGGATCGCTCTATGAGGCGACCTACTTCTTGCGCGACCGCATCTCGCTCCGCTCGTTCCCTTTCGACTCGTGCCCGGTCAATGACCCTTTCCATCAACTCGGATACACCGTAAGGACGGCTGTAGCGAAGCACTTCCTCTATGCGGCGGGCGACCGTGCCCCAAGGGTGGGCCCTTGCTGCGCTCGCCAGCTGTCGCCAATCCGAAAGTCCGCCACGCTCGAGTGTGGTTTGGATGGCCTCGGTCGGCCAGGCCGAGACGGGATCACCGGGAGGGACCTCTACGTTGCGGAAGGTCAGGCGGCTCACTGACTCGCCATGCGCTCGGCCACTTCGCCGAGGATCACCTCTACGGCGTTCCAATCACTCCACCGTTTTTGCAGGCGACGATAGGAGGAGAGCTGATCGATAACCGCCTTGTCGGCAGGCTGGGGGCTCGAAAGCTGGCGCGCAAGCTGTGATGCCACGCCATCGCCGCTTTCATGCTGATCCGCGTAGTAGTCGTCGATCTGAGTAAGCACGCTCGCTGCCTCGGCGACGCCAAGCTGCTCGGCCAGAGCCGCAAGGTCGAGATAGTCACGCGTCTGATTGCGGCGCACGATCAAGAACGCCTTAATTCGCAGCGTCTCCTCAATCGTCGGCACGGTCACGTTCCCGCCAGAAGGCACGGAAATAGTCGTGACCTCGAGAGGAGCCTTCCGCATCATCTGTCGGACCCCGGCTTCGATGCCGTCGAGGTTGCCGAGAATAACCTTGCCGGGAGTTACCCGATTGGTTGCCCAGCCGTCGTCTTTCTCAACCGCTTCAAGCACCATCTCGAACCGGTCGGCAAGGTCGGCGACGACGTGGTCGTGGTCACGAGATTCACGGTGGTCGGCATAGAGGATGGCCGCTGACCCACCTACCAGGACCGCTCCAGGCACCAGCCGCTGCAGGTGCGCAGCCGACTCAAGCAGCGCTATGAACTGCGGATTTCGCTCGCCGGCTTCCACCGGAGCAGATTATCAGATACGATAATCCTATATTGCCCGGCGGGAGTGCTTGGGGTCGAGTTCTCCCGCCGCCTCGGCCTCGGCGCGCTTGGCCCAGCGGTTGAGCTCGCGGCGGGCGAGGACCATCTTGTGGACCTCGTCAGGGCCGTCGGCAAGGCGCAGCATGCGGCTGAAGCGCCAGAGGGCGGCAAGGGGGGTGTCGTCGGTCATGCCCAGTGAGCCGTGGACCTGAATCGAGCGGTCGAGCACGTTCATGACGATGTTGGCGGCGACGATCTTGATCGCCGAGATCGCCTGGCGGGCGGCGCGCTTGCCCTCGGTGTCCATCTTCCAGGCGGCGTAGAGAGTGAGCAGGCGGGCCTGGTCGATCTCCATCCGCGAGGCGGCGATCGCCTCCTGGACGAACTGCTTGTCGGCCAACGGGCCGCCGAAGGCCTGGCGCTCGTTGGCGCGGCGGCACATCATCTCCAACGCCCGCTCGGCGGTGCCGATCGCCCGCATGCAGTGGTGGATGCGGCCGGGGCCGAGGCGGTCCTGGGCGACGACGAAGCCCCCGCCTTGGGCACCGAGCAGGTTGGCGGCGGGGACGCGGCATTCTTCGTAGCGGATCTCGCAGTGGCCGGGCCCCTTGTCGTGGCCCATTACCGGGATTGGCCGCACGAGGTTGAAGCCGGGGTTGTCGGTGGGCACGCAGATCATCGAGGCGCGGGCGTAGGGATTGGCCTCGGGGTCGGTGACGACCATCGCGATCGCCAGGTCGGCGCCGACCGCGCCTGAGGTAAACCACTTGTGTCCGTCGATCACCCACTCATCGCCGTCGAGCACAGCCCGCGCCTGCAGCAGGGTCGGGTCCGAGCCGGAGACCTCGGGCTCGGTCATCGAAAAGCACGAGCGGATCCGTCCCTCTAGTAGTGGCTCCAGCCAATCTTCCTTTTGCTGATCTGAGCCGTGCTCGGCGAGGATCTCCATGTTGCCGGTGTCCGGCGCGGCGCAGTTGAAGGCCATCGGCGCCGCCACCGGGCTGCGGCCCATCTCCTCGCAGAGCAGGCCGTACTCCCAGTTGGTCAGCCCCGGGCCGAAGCGCTCCTCCGGCATGAAGAGGTTCCACAATCCCTCGCCCCTCGCCTTCTCGCGGATCTCGACCAGGATCTTTGGGAAGGGGACGCCCGGGGCGACCTCGGCGTCGAGCGCCTCCATAATCTCCCGCTCCTGCGGGTAGATCTCGGCGTCGATGAAGTCGAGGATGCGCTCGCGCAGGGTCTCGACCTGGGGACTGGGGGTGAAGTCCATCTGTTCCTCTCTTTGGGCGCTGGTCGCCCGAACGCTACCGCCAGCCCGGTGACTTCGTCTTTAGTGGCCATATGGCCGTAAAAGGCGAAGTCAGCCTGAGGGTTTGCGGTAGCGGGCGAAGAGCTCGCCCTTTTGCTCCAGGAGCCAGGCCAGCTCTAGCTCCGCTATCTCGGGCAGCGGGCCGGCCTCGATGATGCGCGGCGCCTCGGCGCCGGTCATCCGCGGCGCCGTGGTGAGGAAGAGCTCGTCGACCAGGCCGGCGGCCCAGAGCTGGCCGTGCAGGTGCGGCCCGCCCTCGCAGAGCAGGGCGCGGACTCCGCGCTCCTCGCCCAGGTGGCGCAGCGCCGCCACCATGTCTACCTGGCCCTCGTGGCGAACGACGCGCAGGCTCGTCGCCGTCTCCGGCGGCTCCGCCTCGGAGGCGGTGAAGATCAGCACTCGTCCACCGGCGGCGGTGAAAAGCGGGGCGTCCCAGGGCAGGTCGAGGCGGCCACTGACGATCACCATCAGCGGGTCGTGGGGGAGGCCGATTCGCTCGCGTCGCTCGCGCTGCTCCTGGTCGCCGACGACGCGGCCGTAGCGCTCGGCCCGCATCGTGCCGGCGCCGATCATCACCGCGTCGAAGCGAGTGCGCAGCCCGACCAGCATCGCCGTGTCGGTTTTGGAGCCGATCGGGCCGGAGACGCCGCCGATCGTCGCCCGCCCGTCGACCGTGGCGGCGAAGTTGGTCGCGACGAAGGGCCGTGTCTCGCGCGGTTGCTCCCAGGGCCGGTAGGAGTCGAGCTGCTGCTCAACGGTGGCCTTGCCGGGATTGGGGATCAGGCGCTGCATCGACCCGAAGCCTATTCGGGTGACTTCGTCGTTATTCCCGCATAGCGAGACAAAACACGAAGTCAGCAGTGATTCAGGAGTAGTTGTGCCAGCCGGCGAACTCGCGGCCGGCGAATTTCTGCAGGCCGGCGACGTCCTCGCCGAAGCGGCTGCGCACGGTCTCGAAGAGATCGTCGGGCAGCTTCGGCTTCGGCGCTGGCGGCTTCTCGGGGTCGTGGACGAGCTTCTCGACCCGCCAGCGCAACGGCTCCGGCAGCCGGTCGAAGTTACGGTCGAAGGAGCGGAAGCCGGGCAGCTTGATCAGCTTCTCCATCAGCTGGTATTTGTCGCCCTCCTTGGCCCCTGACTTCTCCCACTCGCGGTCGAACTGCTCCGACTTGAAGGTCTCGTCGACGCCGGCGAAGGCAAACGCCTTGCGCATCGTCTCCTCGCGTTCGCTCTGCAACTCCTCCTGGGCGATCACCTCGATCTGCTCGCGCTCGAACAGCTCCAGATAGGGCTGCAGCTGCAGCCAGTACTTGGAGCGGTTCATATAGGAGGAGTTGGGCTCGGAGAGGACCTCGACCAGATCACCGGTCTCGTAGCCGGCGCCGGTCGCGTGCACCCAGTGGGAAAGGATGCGCTTGATCGGGTCGCGCACCATGTAGAGCAGGCGCGCGTCGGGACAGTGCTGGTGGATGCGCTCGGAGACCCCGGTGAAGCGCGGCAGGTTGGTGTAGTGCGGGGAGGACTCGCCGCGCACCTTGAAGCGGTCATCGAAGCGGCTCGCGTACCAGTCGAGGCCGAGGTCCCAGTTGAGCTCCTCGGCGAAGAAGTTGAGCTCCTTCGGCTTCGACATCTGGATTTCGGGATGCAGGCCGAGGTAGTGGTGGATGCTGGTAGTGCCGCACTTGAGGCCGCCGATGATGATCAGGTTGGGCAGCTTGGCGTGACGCTTGCGCCGGCGGCGGAAGCGGCTTTTGCGATCGGTGCTGTAGCGCTCGCGGGCACGCGCGCACATCGCCTCGTCGGCGGGGTCGCGGGGGGCCTTCGCAGTGGCGATCTGGGTCTCGGCCTCTGACACGAGCGGGCTAGTGTAACTGCGATGCCGTACGCCGATCTCAGCTCCAGCTTCAACTCGTTCTTCAACGCGACCACGGCCTTCTTCGCGCACCTCTCGGATATCCGCTGGACGCCGTTCGCGATCGCCCTCGGTTTCCTGCTCGCGATGCAGCTCTGCCGTGCCTGGGCTTGGCGCAACGTGCTCCACGCGGCTTACCCCGGCGAGCGCATCTCCTTCACCCACCTGAGCGCCGCCTACCTCGCTGGGGCGGGGATCAACGCGGTGATTCCGGCCCACGCCGGCGACGTCACCAAGGTCTTCCTGGTCAAGCGCCAGATTCCCAACTCGTCCTACCCAGCCGTCACCTCCTCTTTCCTCGTGCAGACGGTGTTTGACACGACCGTCGGCGCGCTGGTCCTCGCCTACGCGATCACCCAGGGACTGCTGCCGCCGCTGCCGCAGATTCCCAACTTGCCGGCCTTCGAGATCTCGTTCTGGGCCGACCACCCGCAGACGCTGCTGATCGTCACCGCGGTGCTGCTGCTGGCGATCGTGATCGGGGTCTACTACCTCGCCCACCACGTGCGGCGCTTCTGGGACCGGGTCAAACAGGGCCTGGTCATCCTCAGGCAGCCGCGTCGCTACGCGCGCGAGGTGGCTGCCTGGCAGGGCGCCGGTTGGCTCTGCCGCTTCGGCGCCTTCTGGTTCTTCCTCGAGGCGTTTGGCATTGGCGGCTCGATCGGCAACGTGATGCTGGTGATGAGCGTGCAGGCGATCGCCAACATCATCCCCTTCACCCCGGGCGGCGCCGGCGCCCAGCAGGCACTGCTGGTGGCGACCTTGAAGGGCCCGTCGCGCTCCGCCGTCCTCTCCTTCTCGGTCGGGACCCAGATCGCGATGGCGGCCTGGTCGGTCGTGCTCGGCTTCGCCGCGATGCTGCTCGTCTTCAGGACGACCGACTGGCGCGGCCTGATCCGCCAGGCCGAAGACGAGGCGGCCTCGGAGACCGCCATGCTGCGTCCTCAGTCGCCTGAATAGCGCTGCTATTCAGGCTCCCTGCGTCCTTGCCTGACGACCTCCGAGCCTCGCCTCGCGCCAAATGCGATTAGTCCCGCCAGTGGGTCGCGGCCTTCCCACTCGCCTTCGGAGCAGTAGGGGCGGAAGCGGATGAAGGCGGATTCGTGGTGGAAGGGGCGCTCGCGGTCGGCCCGTACGGCAGCCATGTGGGTTCCTCCGTCACGGTAGGAGTAGTCGCGCATCGCCGCGGCGCTGTCCCAGAGCGAGAAGGTGGAGACAAGGCGCGGCGGGCGGGCAAAGCCGATCGAGGCCAGTAGGCCCGGCGCCGCGACGACCTCCTCTTCGGCCGGGCCGGCACTGCGCAGAAATGGCCGCAGACGCGTCAGTCGCGGCCGGCCGAGCGTCAGCACCGCGACCGGCTCGTCGTCATCGACGGGAAGCTGCCGTTCGGGGAGCCCCGGCATCGCCGGCCAGGCGCCGGAAACGCGCAGCGGCTCGAGGCGGGTGTGCCAGCCGGCGACGAGAAGGCGCGCCAGCGGATCGGCGCTGCGGTTGAAAACGTCGAGGGCGTCGTCATCGTCCCAGGCGGCGATCAAGCCGAAACGCCCGGGGTAGAGCGGCAGTCCGCTGGTCCCCTGTCGCGCCGTGATCGTCGTCTCGGCGTAGCGCAGGCCCGCAACAGAATTTGGGCGCGGCCGTCGTCGCAGTGCGGAGAGCATCCGTGGGAGGCTGACATCGACGATGTGCACTGAGACGATCATGCTGTCCTTCCTGCCGCGATGGAAGTTAACCTAGTGAATACTAGGAAGTTGTCGGACCGTACTTAGGGATGATTAGGTTGTCAAGCGCCGCGAAGCAGACACCGAGAAAGCGCCTCAGCGCCGCCCAGCGGCGAGAGACGATCGAAGACGCCGCCACCGGGCTCTTCGCCGAGCGTGGCTACCAGGGCGCCTCGATCGACGAGATCGCCCGCCGCTCGGGCGTGACTCCGCCGGTCGTCTACGACCACTTCGCTTCCAAGCAGGACCTCTATCGGTGCCTGCTGGAGCGCCACTTCGCCGAGCTGCGCCAGGTCTGGCGCACGCACTTCGTCGGTGACGATCCGCCCGGGCAGCGCGTTGCCCATTCGTTCGACGCCTGGTTCGCCTACATCGAGGCGCATCCCTTCGCCGGCCGGATGCTCTTCCGCGACACCACCGGCGATCCGAAGATCGAGGCGATGCACCAGGAAGTGGCGGCGAGCAGCCGCGCCGCGATCATGGCCCTTTTCGCCAGTGACCCCGGCGCCGAGAGGGTGATCGGGCCTGAGGCCGAGGAGGGCCTCGAAATGGCCTGGATCGTGATGCGCGGCGTGCTCCAGGGCCTAGCGATGTGGTGGTACGAGCACCCGAAGGTCCCCCGCGAGCGGGTCGTCACGACCGCGATGAACGCGCTCTGGGTCGGCTGGGAGCGAGCCCAGGCCGGTGAGGCCTGGTCGCCGGAGGTCAGCCAATCCTGAGTCCAGGTGCCGCCCTAGCGGCGTCGGAGCCAGCGTTCGAGATCGCGGCGGTTGACAATCGCGTGAACGAGCAGAACCCGCTCGTCATCGAGGAGGTCGAACATGATGCTCTGCTCGCCGACCCTGAGGCGGAAGAAGCGATCTTGCCTGCCGCGGATTGATTTCAATGACTTGGCCCCTCTTGTGCCTGAGGACGGACTCTTCGCTTGTCAAGGAGCGTGCTCAACTCGACCAACCTGGATAGGTAGCGCGGACCTTCCACTGCCACGGTGGGCGCTCGCCCGAGGGAAAGTCGTAGTGGTTGCGGCCGGGGAGGGTCTCGAGCGGGATCAGGGCCGGGTCGTCTTTGAGCAGGACGGAGACGCTGGCGGCCGCGTCGATCTGGGCTTGGTCGGCGCGGCGGACTATGCGTTCCCAACCAAGGGTGGGGCGGTAGAGCCAGTAATTCAGCTCGACCCAGCCGTCGGAGCGGCGGCGGTCGAAGAGCTCGGTGAAGGCGGTGGTGCGGCGGCCCGAGGCGGTGAGGTGGGGGCCTGCGGCGACGGCGCAGCTTTCGCGGCGGCAGCGGCGGAAGTCGACCGGCATCAGGGGGAGGCCGGAGGGGCCGGGCCGGGCCTCGGGTGCCGGCGCCAGGGCGCGGGCGAGGCGGGCCAGCGGCCAGCCGTAGGCGGGGACCAGCGGGTGGTGGTGGCAGGCGTCGGGGATGTGGGGAGCGCAGGCGATCTTCTTTGCGACTGCCATCGCCAGGGAGCGCCCCGCGTCTACTTTGCCCCCCGCGGCGACGGCTGCGATCGCGGCGAGCAGCAGCAGCGCGATTAGCGCCACCAGGCCGGCCTGCTCGACACTCGCCGATCCGCGCTCTTCCTCTCGCTCGTGGGCCATGGCATCGACGCTAGGGGGAGGGAACGCGCGCGTGGCGCGCCAAATGTCACGACTTTGTCCCATCGCCGTGTTCTGCTTTCATGTGAGGCCAATGGAGGACAGTCCCTTCAACCTCTTCGGCGACCCCGATGAGTTCCGCGCCCGGATGGAGGAGCTCTCGGAACAGATGCAGTCCTCCCAGCGCGTCGCCTGGGCCGACAACGCGATCAAGTTGGCGGTCGAGATGACCGTCGCCTCGATCGGGCGGCTCGACCTCTCTGGCAGTCCCGATGAGCAGGCGATGCAGGTGCGCGACGCGATTCGCGTTCTTTTTCCCGAGTCGGTGACTTTGGTTCGCGAGGCTCGCGAGGGGCTTTCGTAGACGGACCCATCCCAGTAGGGGTTCCACTTAACTTTTTGGATGGAGAGTCGCCTGCTGACGCCTCAGGGTTGGCGCCCAAAAAGTGCAAGACGTTCCACCCCTACTGGGATGGGTCCTAGCTCAATCGCTTAGAGAAGTTCGAAGCGCAAGGAGGTTGCGCTGCCGCGCCTCGTGGCTGCTGCCGTTAGCTCCAGGGGGACGGCGGCGAGCAGGGCTGGGATGGCGACGACTACGCAGATCAGGGCGTCCAGGCGTCGTTGCCAGGGCTTCTCGGCCGGGATTGCGCTCGCCCGGTCCAGGGCTCCAAGGGCTACGTTGCGACCGAAGGTGAAGCCGTTGAGGATCGTTTGCCACATCGTTGTGACGCCGGCGCCCGGCGACCAGCGGGCCTTGCTGATGACCTGATCGCGGTTGGCGGCGAGGCGGCGCACCGACTCGATTGTGAACAGGTAGCGGCCGCCGGGCTGCAGCCCGGCCCAGCCGGCGCCGCCGATCCAGGCCGCGAAGCCGCCCCGGTTGGCGATCCGCGTAACGTCTCCATCGCTGCAACGGTCGAGGGCGGCGAGGGCCTCCTCGATCCCGCCTGACTCGCCGACCACGCCGAGGCCGCA
The DNA here is from genome assembly GCA_035605695.1 of Solirubrobacterales bacterium. Taxonomy (GTDB): domain Bacteria; phylum Actinomycetota; class Thermoleophilia; order Solirubrobacterales; family 70-9; genus VRUE01. Next base: position 14,236 of record DATNGZ010000078.1, read on the forward strand.
GCTCTCGCAGCGGCTGACCGGGCCGGCGAGGCCGGCCCGCTGGTCGATCCAGCCGAAGAGCGGCTCGCCGCAGGCAGGGCAGGGCGGGTTCTCGGGCCCGCCGCCGGCCTCGAGCGGGACGACAGGGGCTGGCCGCAGGCCACTTGGGGTCGCTCGCTCACTGCGCATCGCAGGTAGCGTACGACGCGGTGAAGTTGAGCGAGATCATGACCGCCGGCGTCGTCACCGCCGCCCCCGAGGCGAGCGCGATCTCGGTTGCCCGTCAGATGCGCGATCACCGCGTCGGCTCGGTTGTGATCGTCGACCCCAGTGGCTCGCCGCTGGCGATGGTCACCGACCGCGACCTCGCCCTGCGCGTCTTCGCCGCCGGCGTCGATGCCGAGGCGGCCGTCGGCGATCACGCCTCGCGCCCGCTGATCTGCGGCGAGCCGGCGATGGAGCTCGAGGAGGCCGCGGCGCTGATGGTCCAGCACCGGGTGCGGCGGCTCCCGGTCGTCGATGCGGATAGGCTCGCCGGCATCGTCACGCTCGACGACATCGCGGTGCGCACCGGGGACCTCGAGGTGGCGCAGAAGATGACCGCCGAGGTGATCGAGGGCGCGCTGCCCCAGTTCTACTTCCGCGAGCGGGGCTGAGGCATGAGCGCACGCCGGGCCCAGCTCGACTGGGAGGAGCGCTGGTCGCGGCCGACGGCCATGGCCACCCTCGCCTCGGTGATCTTCGTGATCGCCGCGATCGTCGTCGCCACCCAGGGGGTCGGTAGCGGCAGCGGCGACTCCGGCCTGCTGCGCGACGTCGACCAGCACGCCGCCGCCCAGATGATCTCCAGCATCCTGCAGGCGATCGGGGTCGGGCTGCTCGCGGCGCCGCTCTACTACCTTTTCCGCGCCGCCAACTCGCGCAGCGACCGCATGCGCGGCCAGCTCGTCGGTGTGGTCATCGCCGCGCCGCTCTTCCTCGCTGCCCTGGCGATTCTCAGTGGTATCTCGACCCTGCACGCCGCGTCGGATTTTGTCTCCAACGAAGTCCCGCGCCTAATGGCCAAAGGTGTCGCCCTAGACAGCGACCGCGCCAATGAAATCGCCAACGACACGATCAGCGAAGCGCCGCTGCGCCCGCTCGCGGCCGGCTTCGGCCTCGGCGGCCAACTCGGCTTCGCCGTGGCGATGGTCTACACCTGCCTCTACGCGATGCGGGTCGGCTTGCTGCCCCGCTTCTGGGGCTCCCTCGGAATGGCCCTCGGCGCCGTCTCCTTCATCTTCTTCCAGTTCGCCTTGCTCTGGTTCATCTACCTGGCCTTCCTCCTGATCGGCCGAGTTCCCGGCGGCAAACCGCCGGCCTGGGAGACTGGCGAAGCGATCGCCTGGCCCTCACCGGGAGAGAAAGCCGCGGCGAACCTCGGTCCCGAAAACGAAGAGCCGATCGAGCTGCCCCCCGGCGGACCGAAGGACTCTGGCTCGGTCTAGACGAGAAGTCGAGCCGCCCGCTCAGGCCGCTGCGACGAAGCCCTGAGTGACCTGGTTTCCCGCTGTCGCCTTCTCTGCTGCGTCAAGCGCCAACGGGTTGCCCTCGTTCGGAATTAGCTTTCGGTAGGCCTGCCATCCCCGGAAGTTGCCGCTCCACTCGCCTTTCTCGAGATCGCTGGGATCCAAGGGGCGGGCCGGGTGCTCCATCGGCGACATGTGGCCGCTCTCGAGCAGGCGGTCGTGGAGGGCGATGTCCGCCTCGTGATCGCGCTTGCCGGAATGGGTCAAGTAACTGACGCGGGCGCAGCGCCCGGCCGAGATCTTGATCAGATCCTCCTCCGAGTGAGCCTCCTCGCGGTCTGAGTCACCGACCAGTGGAAGGTGCCACTCGCCCCAGTCGAGATCGCTGGGTGACGACGCTCCGACCGCGTCGCGCATCATCGTCGCGACGCGCCTGATCTCCGGTTGCGCATCGGGGTGACAGCGGAGGTTCCAGAAGTTGTCCCAGTCGGACGCGGTCACGATCACCGTATGCCACATAAAGGGCTCGAGCAGCCGGTTGGCGACCTGCTTGTGCACGTTGAGCCACTGCGGCCGCTGCTCGCGCGCTTTGATGATGCCTTCGACCTGGCCGAGATAGTCGAGGAGATCGGCGTCGCTTGGCACCTCCGAGGGATTGCTCACCAGCCCGAGCACGTGCCGCACGGCGGAGTCGCGGGCGCGCAACCACTCGCTTTCCGCGGCCAGCTTGGCCTCACCTGTGAGCGCCGGCCCGGCCTGCATGCCGGGCTGATTGGAACCAAATTCAATCGGTACATAAGGCTGCTCGAGGACGCGCCGCAGCTGCTTCGTGATCGGGATCGCGCGGGAGCTTGCCGAGTTGCGAGAGAAGACCCGATGGGTGTTGAACTCGGCGAGGATGAAGCGCGGGAACGTCGTCTCGAGCGTGGTCAGGCGGTAGCCCGCCGGCGACCGTGAATCAGCAAGGACCTTGACCGCGAATGCCATTGGCTCAGGTGAGGGAGTCCAGCTTGTTGCGCCCAAAGCTCATGCACCTCAAATCTGTCACGCCCGATGGACGGAAAAGACCGTTGCGATCAGCGGTCTATGCGGATGGTTACCCATCATGACGCCTGCCGGCCGCGGGCGAAGGGCGTAGCTTCGTTGGCCCCGTCTAGGGCCGGGCCGCCATCACCTCGACTCGGTAGCCGGCGGGGGCGATCACGATGGCGCGCGGCGCGCCCCAGTGTTCGTGGCGGCGTTCGACCTCGAAGCCGCGCTCGCGCAGCTCCGTCAAGGCGCCCTCGAAGTCGGGTACGACAACCGCCGTGTGACCGCGCGGGGGAACAGTGGGCGAGTCGGTGGGCATCAGGTGGACCTGGGTCCCGTCCCGTTCCAGCCAGATGAATTCAGCCAAGGTCAGGGGAGGCTCGACCCGGACGAAGCCCAGAGCCTGCCAGAGCTCGACCGCACGCTCCAGGTCGGCGGGTGCGGTCTCAATCCCAACGTGGTGAAGCATCGCAATAGAAGCGAAGCACAGCGCCCGTGGGCCTTACTCCGCGGAGCGACCCCCGGCGCCCTCTTTCTGGACTGCCCGGCGAAGGTCAGCGATGAGCGCGTCGAGGCTGTCCGCGATCCCGCCTCCGGATGCGATCAGGAAAGACTCGACCTGGAGGTTGACCGTGGCGCCCCGCTCGCCGCTCTGGCGGTGGTCGGTGCGAAGGCCGAGGCAGACGAGGCCGAGGGCGCTGGCGTAGCCGACCTCCGCTGCCGTCCCGGAGTCGATCTCCTGGCCGTCGAGAACCGCGACGAGCAGCCGGCAGCTTTCCAGCGCCTCTTTATTGCGGCGCCCGATCTCCGCCGCGAACTCCTTCTCGGTGCCAGCGTCCAGGGCAGCGGCGATCTCTTGATCGCTGACGAGCGCCCAGGGGTCGACCGGCTCGACCAGCTGGGAGAGGGCAGGCAGAAGGACCTCGGCGTAGTAGTGACGTCCCGCTTCGGAAAAACCAAGTGGGCTCGCGATATAGCACCGTGGTCCAGGGGTCATGAGCACAGTCATGGTGACGAAGGCCGGGGACGTGGCCGGCTCGATTCCGACCGCGTCCGGCTCATAATTCTTTTGAGTGATCCATACATCTCGTTACATGATCGCGCGCCGAGCGCAATGAACGCCGGCGAGGGGGGCCGCAATATCGCTGGGGACGGTACGGAGCGAACCGAATTCGACTACGCCTGGGGCTGGTTTCAGTACCACGCTTCGCAGCGACTGACCGCCTTCAACTTCTTCCTGATCATCATCGGCCTCCTGCTCGTCGGCTATGCCCAGGCGATCGGCCACGACTGGAGCGGCTTCGGCGTCGGGCTGGGACTGCTGGGGGCGCTTGTCGCGGCCGGCTTCCTGGCTCTCGACGTTCGCAACGAGGAGTTGGTCACTCGCGGTCTGCGGGCGCTGGAGGTGCTGGAGGAGGAGATGCGGATTGAACTGAGCGATTGCGATCTGGAGCGCAAGACGCTGAGCCAGGCTTTCGGCAAAGGCAAATTCGGCAAGTGGTTCGGGCGCCGGGTCGACGGAAGCATCGGGAAGGATCGAAGCTGGCTCTTCAGGCACCGATTTTGGCTGCGTTGCATAATCGCCGCGGTTGGCGCCGGCTTCGTCTTCAGCGCGGCTTGGGCCGGCTGCGGCTTCCCGGGCGCGGATAGTCCGGCGACTTTGAACTGCCGGACCTCGAAAGTGCTCGTGCTGCACCGCCCGGGCTATGACCTGAGCCTCGTCCAGCGCTCAGAACAGGAGCGAGAGCAGAGCGGCCCCGACGGCGATCGCAGTCGACCAGGTGACGGCCTCAGCGGTGATCTCCATGTCGAGTCCGTAGGCGTGGGCGATCACAAGCGAGTTGAGACCGGACGGCATTGCGGAAAGGAGCCGGTAGGCGGCGGGTAGGTCGATCAGCGGTGCCGCCAGCAGCATCAACAGGGCCGGGACGACGGCGAGGCGGGTGCCGATCGCCAGCGCCACCGGCTTCGTCATCGGCGGTGGCATCGGTAGCTCGCCGTGCTCGGCGTTCTCGGCCAGGGTGGCGCCGACGGCGAAGAAGCCGATCGGCAGGATCGCCACGATCAGGGCCTGGGAGACGTCGACGAGGACGTCGGGCGCCAGGGCCTTCGGCGCCAGCAGGCCGGCGATCGCCGCGTAGAGCGGCGGGTTGCGGGTGAAGAAGGCGCCGACCCGCTCACGCGGGGTTTCACCTGCCTTGGTGCCGAAAGCCGCGCCGACGGCGAAGGCGCCGAGCAGCAGGCAGGGACCGGTGACGAGGACGTCGTAGAGGACCGCGGTCGAAAGCTGGTCGCGGCCGAGCAGCGCCACCGCCAGCGGGTAGCCGAGGTAGCCGGTGTTGACGCTGAGCACGCAGCAGACGACCGCGCCGACCTGGAAGCGGGGCAGCTTCAACACGCGGCTCGCGACGAACCAGGCGAGCAGGGCGCCGAGCGAGGAGGCGATGATCCCCAGCACCAGCCCGACGCCGTGGCTGAGGTCGATGTTGGCCGCGGCGATGTTGAAGAAGATCACCGGCGGCAGGAAGACGTAGAGCAGCAGCGTCAGCGAGCGGCGCGCCGCGTTGGCCGCGCCCCGCGGCCAGCGATGCTCGGACCAGACGCCGAAGGCGACCGAGACGACGATCGCGGCAGTTGTGAGCAGGACCCCGATGGCGGGACCCTATGGACAGAGGCTCAGGCGGAGTACAGCGCTTCGATCTCGGCTTCGTACTTGCGCTCGATCGGCCGGCGCTTCAGCTTCATCGTCGGGGTCAGCTCCTCGCCGCCCGGCAGCCACTCTCCGGAGAGCAGCTTGTAGCGCTTAATCTGCTCGACCCGGGAGAGGCGGGCGTTGGCGGCCTCTACCGCCTCTGTGATCTCCTTCGCCACCCTGGGGTCGTCCGGCGTCGCCCCGCGGGCGGCGAGGCTTTCGGGGTCGAGCGCGATCAGGGCGACGTTGTAAGGACGGTTGTCGCCGATCGTCACCGCCTGCGCGATCAAGGTCGAGGCAGCCTTCAGCTTCGCCTCGATGTTGGCCGGCGACATGTTCTTGCCCGCCGCGTTGATGATCAGCTCCTTCTTGCGATCGACGATCCGCAGATACCCCTTCTCGTCGAATTCGCCGATGTCTCCGGTCAGCAGCCAGCCGTCATCGGTCAGCGCCTCTGCCGTCTTCTCGGGCAGGTTGCGGTAGCCCAGCATCACCTGCGGGCCGCGCACCATCACCTCGCCGTCCTCGGCCAGCTTCACCTCGGTGTTGGGGATCGGCGGGCCGACGGTCCCGACCCGCGTCCCGCCGGGCGGGTTCAGGGTCGTTATTGCGGTCGTCTCCGACATCCCCCAGGTCTCGCGGATCTCGATTCCGAGCGCGAGGAAGAACTCGAGCACCTCCGGCGGCGTCGGCGCCGCCCCGACCACGAACGATTCGACCTGGTCGAGGCCGAGCATCGCGCGGATCCTTGCCAGCACCTGCTCGTCAGCGTGCTTCCATTCGGCCTCGAGCTCGGCGGGCGCCCCGCCGTCCATCTTGGCGCGAGCGCGGCGGCGGCCGAGCTCAATCGCGGCCACGGTTGCTTCGCGTTTCGCCTCGTCGGCCTCGGCCGCGATGCCGATCTCGATCGCCGCCTTCAGCTTTTCCCAGATCCGCGGCACGCCGCCCCAGACCGTCGGCTTGACCTCGATCGAGTAGGCGACCATCTGGCGCGGGTCAGGGCAGCAGTAGACACAGCTGCCGTAGAACATCTGGGCGTAGAGCCCAGCCCAGCGGTCGGCGATGTGGGCGCTGGGCAGGAACGAGATCATCCGCCCGCCCGGTTTGGTCGCCTGGACCGCGTCGCAGGCCCGCCAGACGGCGACCATGTTGGCGTGCGTCAGCTGCACACCCTTGGGCGGCCCGGTGGTGCCCGAGGTGTAGATCAAGCAGAGCACGTCGTCCGGCTCCACTGCGCGCCAGGTCGCCTCGAAGTCGAAGCCGGGATCGCCCATCTCCTCCAGCTCAGAGATCGAGATCGTCCCCGCGGGTGCCTCGCCGTCGATGACGACGACGTGCTCGAGGTCGTCGATTGCCTCTCGTGCGGCCAGCACCGTCTCCAGAAACGCCTGCTCAGTAACGATCACCTTGTTACCTGCGTCTCGAACCACATACTCGACTTGCTCCGGAGAAGAGGTGTTGTAAACCGAGAAGCAGGTGGCCCCCAGGTGCATCGCCGCCGCATCGGTCAGATGCAGCGCGGGCCGGTTGACCAGCATGAACCCCACCGTGTCGCCCCGCTTCACCCCCAGCTTCGCCAGCCCGGCGGCCCGCCTCCGCACCGCCTCCGCGTAGTCCTGCCACGACGCCTCGTAGTCGGAGTCCTTCAGCCGCAGCGCCGGGGACCCAGCCCACTCTTCAGCGCTGATCTGAAACGCCTCGCACATCGTCGAGGCCGATAGTGCGGCCGGTCGATCTCCCATGCTGATGACCTTATCGCTGACTTTGCGATTGGTACTCCGCATGCGTCCCCAAGGGACGAAGTCAGCGGCGGAAGCTCAGCAAAGGAGGGCGATGCTGAAGCCGTCCGAGCCGCCGCCGCTGTTGAGCGCTTTCAGGGCTCCCGCGCTATTCCTGAAGAGGACGAGCAGCTTGTTGGTGGGGATGCCGCCGGGGTGGCCGATGGAAATCTCGCCATCGATCGGGAAGGCCGCGTCCTGAGAGCCCTCGCTGACGAGGGGAACGCAGTTCAGCACGCTCCCACCAGGGAGCAGGCTGGTGTCGAAGGTCACTTCGTATTGGCCGGTGCCGGCCACTTTCGCCGCCGTGACCCCGTGTCCGTTGATGACTTGGGGTGGGTCGAGAGCCGGCGCCCCGCCACAGCACCCTCCGGTGCGTACGAAGGCGTAGATCCTTGTCGCCGGTGTTCCGGGAGTGCCCGGGGTGCCGGGCTGGCCCGCGGGCCCCGGCTCTCCCTTGTCCCCTTTGTCGCCCTTCTCCCCCTTCAGCAGCGTGCCCTTGGCAAAGTCGCTCGCCTGCAGCGAGAAGTCCTTCACCTCGGCCGAGCGCACCGCATCGGCCTTGATCTGCTTGGCCCCGACGCTGTCCTTGGGAAGCTGGGTAAACGCGATCGCGGTGCCGCCAAGGGCGATGAAGACCGCGGTCACGGACATCACGTTGGCGAACGTGAGCTTCCTGGTCAGGCGTCTCATCCCGGCCATAGTAAGGCGGGCGAAGGACTGATTGGCGAGCGCCGAGCTAGAAGAGCGAGGCGCCGGCGTGTTCAGCGAACTTGACCAGCGGCTCCGGGATGACCCCGAAGAAGACGACCCCGGCGGCAGCCAACAGGGCCGGCGCTACGAGGTAGATCCGCCGCCCCGCCTCGGGGTCAATCGGATCCGCTTCGGGCGACGCCCCGGAGATCGCCGGAACGGCACTGGTCGACTCGGCCCCCATCCACATCGCCGCCACCACCCGCAGGTAGTAGGCCAGCGAGATCATCGTGCCGACGGCGATGAAGACCGCCAGCCAGGTGTAGTCGCCTTCGACCAGCGCCTCGATCAGGTAGAGCTTGCCAATGAAGCCGACCGTGGCCGGGAGGCCGGCGAGGCCGAGCATCGAGATCGTCAGCGGCCAGGCGAGTAGCGGCCGCTCGCGGCCGAGGCCCTGGACGGAGCGGATGTCGTCGCCGTATGGGGTCTCGCGCTCGCGGGCGACCACCACTGAGAAGGCGGCGAGGTTCATCAGGGCGTAGCCGGCCAGGTAGAAGACCAGCGCGTTGACGCCGGCCTCGCTGGCGACGACGAGGCCGCCGAGGATGTAGCCGGCCTGGGCGATGCCGGAGTAGCCGAGCAGCCGCTTCAGCGAGCTCTGGCCGAGCGCGCCGACGTTGCCGATGGCGATCGAGATCGCGGCGAGGACGGCCAGCGCCGGCTGCCACTCGTTCGCTTGCGGCAAGAGGGCGACGTCGAAGAAGCGTATGAAGACGGCGAAGGCCGCCGCCTTGGTCGCCACCGCCATGAAGCTGGTGATCGGCGTCGGTGCGCCCTCGTAGACGTCGGGCGTCCACTGGTGGAAGGGCGCGACCGAGGTCTTGAAGGCGAGGCCGACCGCGGTCATCCCGATCCCGACCAGGACCAGCGGGTCGTCGAGCAGGCCGTTGCGCGAGATCCCCGCCGCGATTCCGGCGAAGTCGGTCGAGCCCGAGCCGCCGTAGAGAAAGGACATCCCGTAGAGCAGCGTCGCCGAGCCGAGCGAGCCGACGATCAGGTACTTCAGCCCCGACTCGAGCGACTTCTCGCGGCGCATGTTGGTGGCGCAGAGGATGTAGAGCGGGATCGAAAGGGTCTCGATCGCGACGAAGAAGGAGACCAGGTTCTGGGCCTGGGAGAGCAGGACCATCCCTAGGACCGAGCCGAGCAGCAGCGCGTGGTACTCGCCCAAGCCGACCTGTTCGGCCGCGGGCTCGCGGATCGAGAGCAGCACGGCGAAGCCGGCGGTGAGGATCGCGATCAGCGATATGGAGATCGCCAGGTCATCGAGCCGCAGCGAGCCGGAGATCAGGTCGGTCGCGTCGCCCCACTGCCAGGTCAGCAGGCCTGCGGTGGTCGCGAGAGTGACCAGCGTCAGCCCCGGCGCGGTGCGGCGCAGCGGCTTGAAGACGCCGCTGAGCAGGACGATGCAGAGCCCGACGGTCAGCGCCAGGACCGGCGAAAGCGCGGCGTAGTCGATGTGGGGGGCGTGGAAGTTCACTGCGTTGCTTCCTGGCGTGGGTGGGCCGTCGAGGGGGCCTGCCAAAACGCACGCTCGCGATGGGCGGAAGTGGTTGTGGACGGGCGGTTCGGGCGCGACCTGCTGAGTGTTTTGGCAGGCCCCCTCGACGGCCCTTCTACGGCGACAATCGCCTGGGCGACCGAGGAGTCGGTCCGCTTGAGGATCAGCTGCGGGTAGAGCGCCAAACCGAGGACGCAGAGCACTAGAGGAGCGAGGACCACGCCGTCGCGCCAGCCGATCTCACGCGACTCAAGGCCGTCCGGCTTGCGGTTGTGCATCGTGCGCTGGTAGAGCCTCAAGGCGTAGTAGGCACTCATTGCCACCCCAGAGATCGCGACGATCGCGAAGACGATCTTCGAGTCGAAGAGGCCGTTGAGGATGTAGAACTCGCCGATGAAGTTGGCTGAGCCGGGCATTGCCAGGGTTGCGAGGGTGACTATTAGGAAGAGGGCGGCGAGGACGGGGGCCTTCATCGCCATGCCGCCCATCTCTCGGAGGTCTTCCGTGCCGGTGCGCTCGACCAGGAGGGCGATGATCACGAACAGCGGCGCGACTACCAGGCCGTGGTTGACCATCTGCAGCACCGCTCCGTCCGCCCCGTCGGCGGAGAGGGCGAAGATTCCGGCGGTGATGAAGCCGAGCTGCGCCACCGAGGAATAGCCGGCGACGAGCCGCACGTTGGTCTGGGTGAAGGCCATCACCGAGCCGTAGAGGATCGAGGCCAGGGCGATGACCAGGATCACCTCCTGGAATTCGATCGTCGCCGCGGGGAAGAGGGGCAGGACGACGCGCAGGAAGCCGTAGGCGCCGACCTTGGCCAGCACTCCCGAGAAGACGGCCAGCGCCGGCAGCGGCGCCGCTCGGTAGGCGTCGGGCATCCAGCCGTGCAGGAGGAAAGCCGGCATCTTGACCAGGAAGGCAGCGGCGAAGAACCAGAAGATCCAGTGCTGGCTGCCCTCGCCGATCGGGTGCTTGGCCAGTTCGGCGATCGAAAAGGTGATGTGACCGCCGTCGGCGGCGATGATCGCGGTGGCGATCGCGGCGACCAGCATCAGCAGTGAGCCGATCAGCGTGTAGACGATCATCTTCAGCGTCGCCGCGGCCGCCGTCGGGCCGCCCTCGCGGTCGCTGCCCCAGGCGCCGAAGAGGAAGTAGAACGGAACCAGCATCAGGTCGAAGAAGAGGACGAAGAGCAGCAGGTCCTGGGCCAGGAACGAGCCCAGGGTCGCGGTCTCGCCGAGCAGCATCATCAAGAAGAAGAGGTGCGGGCGCTCCTGCTCGCGGAAAGCGGCGAAGGCCGTGCCGGCCGTCCACAGCACCGCCGTCAGCAGCAACAAGAAGACGTTGAGCCCGTCGATGCCGAGGCTGTAGTCGACGCCGAGGCCGGGGATCCAGTTGACGTCGACGGTGTCCTGTAGGCCCGAGGCGCTCGAGTCGAATCCCGCGACCAGCGAGATCGCCAGCCCCAGCGTCACCACGGCGCCGAGCGTCGCCCACCAGCCCACGAGGCGGCGCGGCACGACAAGGCCGACGAGGCCGAAGACGAGCGGTGTCCAAAGCAGCGAATTGGTCATGAGCTGCTCAAGAGGAAGTAGAGGGCGAGCCCGGCGAAGCCGACGATTAGCAGCAACGCGTAGCTGCGGACGAAGCCGCTCTGCACCACCCGGACGATCCGGCCGCTGCCGCCGACGAAGTCCTCGGTGCCGTTGACGAGGCCGTCGACGACGATGCGCTCGAAGGTGCGGTTGGCGAAGCGGCCTATCGCAAGCGCCGGGCGCACGATCAAGAACTCGATCGCCTCATCGAAATACCACTTGTTGACGAGGAAGGTGTGCAGCGGGCGCAGGCGCCGGATCAGCATCGCCGGGGTCTCGGGGCGGGCGATGTAGAGCCAGTAGGCGATCCCGATGCCGACGATCGAGATCGTCGCCCCGATTGCCAGGCCGGCCCAGGAAGCGCCGACCGAAGGCACGATCTCCGCCAGCGGCGAGTCGGCGAAGACCGGGTCGAGGAACTTGGTCACGACCTCGTCGAGCCCGGGCACCTGGATCAGCCCGGCGAACAGCGCCAGGAAGGCGAGCACGCCCATCGCCGCCCGCATCGGCCAGGACTGCTCGGCGATGTGGTGATCGGCGCCGGGGAAGCCGACGTCGGTGTCCTCCTCTTCGCCGGTCGCCGGGTTGAAGGGATGGGCGTGGTGGACGTGGCCGGTGTCGATCAGCTCCTGTGCCTCCTCACACGGCCTGCCCGGCAGCACGCGGAAGATCAGGCGGAAGGTGTAGATCGCGGTCAGCAGCGCGCCGAAGTAGCCGAGCACGGTGAAGATCTCGTACATGCCGCCGCGCGCCGTTGCGTAGGCGAGGATCTCGTCCTTGGAGAAAAAGCCCGAGGTGCCGGGGAAGGCGGCCAGCGCCAGGCCGCCGCAGAGCATCGTGATCGAGGTGAAGCGCATCGCCTTGCCGAAGCCCTTCATATCGTCGATGTTCTGGTTGTTGGCCATCGCGGCGATGATCGAGCCGGCCGCCATGAAGAGCAGCGCCTTGAAGAAGGCGTGGGTCATCAGGTGGAACATGCCGGCGCTGTAGGCGCCGATCGAGACGCCCATGATCATGTAGCCGATCTGGCTCATCGTCGAG